>DATKYR010000114.1:0-3076 GCA_035528395.1 Sedimentisphaerales bacterium | reverse complement strand
TAACTAAATATCTCTTTGCGTGCATCATTTCTATCTTTAAAATTGACATGATAAGTTAATTCTGCCAGAAGAGTTTTAAGAAAAGTCTCTTTTATGGCATTATCATAAGAAATTCCCGTACCGCTCTCACTTTGTAAGCATTCTCTTTTTCTAAATGTTCGACAGTTATGGGTATTTATTATCAAAATCGGCCCCAGCATTAGAAATAGATAAATCTCAAAAAAGTGTAGCAGTTCGTTTTCATTAAATGAAAAAATATGATTACAAACTAAAAAGGAGAGAAACAGATGACAAAAGCGGAATTGATTGAACAAATGGCAAAAGATTCAGGAACCTCAAAGGTTGCCGCAGGAGCAGCGCTGGACTCTTTTATGACCAATGTAACAAAGGCTCTCAAGGGAAAAGATGGAAAGGTGACGCTGGTTGGATTTGGTACTTTTGCAAAAGTGCGCAGGAAAGCTCGTAAAGGGCGCAATCCCCAAACAGGTGATCCGATTAAAATTAAAGCAAGGAATGCTGTGACATTTAAGGCTGGAAAGAAACTTAAAGAGGCTGTTTAAATGATATAAAGGGCGGTTTGTTTGACATTTTTATGCCACATGGATCGCCCTATTTTTTTGATGCTCTCTACCGAACTTCCGATAACAACCGCTACAGCTGTATGGTTATCGGTCCTGCCTCATCGAAGAACCAGCGTCCTTCTCCACAGCCGATCTGTCTCGGACCGGTAGCTTTTTCTAAAGCTCGAAACAAAATGTTGAGGGCTGCATTTGAGTATATTTTCGTGTAATTTATCGAACAAAAACTCTTTGCGGCAGCCATGACAGCCGCTTCATTCTCTTGTTTGGGATCAGAGTGCCGAAGTCCTCTGCGTATCACCACATCGGCGCAATTATAAGCGGCCAGCTCAATGATGACTCGAGTTTTCCATGGGTATAGCTTATCAAATATAAATCGCATGCGCATACTCGTCATTCATCGTTAGAGGTTTTGCTTCCGTAAGCAGACTGAACGGCCTGCTCCATGCGATGGATTTCATCCTCCGACAGGTAATCAAAGTGGCTTGCACGTTTCCGTTCTGAGAGCCGGCCATTGTTCTGCAGGCAGAACCGGATGAAGAGGTCGATCTGCCGGTCGGGCATGTCCACGATCTCCTGTATGACCCTCTTGGTCTCATCATACTTGGCCAAAAACGTCAATTCACAGACGAGTTCCATATCGATGGTTTGCTTGATGAACTCAAAGAGCGCCTCCGCCTGGGTCGTCATATCAATATAGCGGTACCATCTAGCCGTATCATTATGAACTGTCATGCGGCCTTCTTCGTCGAGCGAGTATTCCACCAAGGCCATGAGCAGCCGGGAGAACGCTTCAAGAGAGGTGTCATAGTCGGCAGGGTTTTTCAGCATGGATGCCGATATGGGAAACATGATTCCCTTTGGTGTAAATTCTCGCCGGGCAAGTATGTTGTGGATCAGGAAACGGTGGATTCGACCATTGCCGTCCTCGAACGGGTGCAGAAAAACAAATCCATAAGCAATGGCGGCAGCGTGAATCACGGCGGACACCTTGCCTGCGTCCATGCGCCTGTGGGCGGCTACAAAGCCCTCCATCAGGTCGGCCAGGTCTTCAGGCTTCGGACATGCGAAGTGTATCTTTTCTTTCTCCCAGGCGACCGTCTCGCCGACATAATTCTGGCTCAATCGGTAGTCGGATTCGGAGAATCTTGGATCGACAATGCGATTCTGCAGGTCGATCAATTTCGTCTTCTCGCAAAAGTCTTCGCTCTCCGCCATCTGAAGAAGGGCAACGAAGCGTTCGGTTCGGGTCGAAGTGGGCTTGATGTGTTCGATCTCGAAGGATGATTTCGTCTCCTTAGTGTAGAGGTAGCCGAGTGCCCGCTTCAATAATTCCGGTGAGTAGACAGACACGACTTGACGGCATCGCCTGGGAAGGTCGGCCGTTTCGAAGTCGCGAAGGGTATCTGTGCGGCGAACCGTCGGGCAAAATCGGCGATCGCCCGGCAAATTATCGTTGATCCGCTGACGGCGAACCTGGCGGACAGGGGTGACAGTGTAGTATTTAGCCGGATCGAGCAGGTCGATGTAGTTTCCCCGCTTCACGTCATCCAGAGGAAGAGTTTTGCCTGTCAGGAGCTCGTACAGGAACCATAACCGCCTGGCATACTTGCCGGTCGGTTTGGACCGGACATATTCGAGGAAATCTTCCTCGGCGGCTTCCTGAAACAGGCTGGTGAGTATTGCGAGATTCGTTCCGTCGTACTTAAGCGCGAACTCAAGATGACCGCCCAGGGTGTCCCCCGGCCAGTACTTGGACGGGTAGACCTCCTCGACCACGCCCCCGGTCGAGTAAATCTGATGGGTTCCAGTGACCGCTACAAAGGATCTGTGCCAGTTCGAAATAATGTCGAGGCCATACAGATCAATAAGCGCCGAATATCCTGCAAGTCTGTGTGTCGATTTATCCTGCCCGTTTTCAGACATGGCATCCTCCGGAAAAACGATTATAATACAAGAATTATAGTTATATTCGATATGATGTCAAGAAAAATACTTACAAAAAACTGCAAGCCTGATCGTCCCCTGGCCGAACAAGAAAAATAGTTACAGTCCCAGCAAAAGGATTACAAACCAGCTTGTTGCAAGAAATATCATTACAACATGCGAATTCAGGACTTTTTCAGCGAGTTCTTCTTCTTTTGCTACTCGATACTCACCTTCTCGCATGTCTGACGTTCTCTTCCAGGCTTTATTAAAATTTCATTTTGTTCAGATACCCCTTTGTATCCTGTGCAAGAACTTCGGTATAGATAAGTGTGGTATCAATACTGGCATGCCCCATCCACCGCCTGAGAACCATAGGAGGCACACCGGACAGCACGGCATTAACCGCAAACCCGTGCCTGAACACATGTGGGTGTCGTCTATCTTTTTCTATTCCCGTTTTTTCCGCAGCTTTGCTGATTATCTGATATGCCCTGATGCGTGTAATCGGAAATACCCTGTCATTTTCCTTTATTCCAGTTTTCATGCAATACGCAGCTATGCTTCCAGCA
>DATKYR010000113.1:0-11590 GCA_035528395.1 Sedimentisphaerales bacterium | reverse complement strand
GTAATATCAGAGCCGCCGGTCGATTCGGCAATTACATCGCCCTTCAGGTCAACATCATCATTATATGTCTGAGCACCAGTGGTAGTCACATTATCACTAAGTTCGGTTGTGCCTGAACCATCAGTAAGCAGACTCGTAAGTGCACCACCGCCTCCGCCGACTAAATCCTGAAACTTCGTCAGTCCTGCGGTATTAACTATAAGGTTATGAGCGCCATCTACCGTCTCGGCAAACGTAATATCAGCACCGCCGGTCGACTCGGCAGTAACATCTCCCATAAGCTCTACAGCATCATTATAAGTCTGAGTACCGCTGGTCGTCACATTGTCAAAAAGCTGCGTACTGTCTGTGATTCCCGCGTCACCGTCAGTGGTCAGGCTTGTAAGAGGACCTGTGCCGCCAACTATACCCTCAAACTTCGTCAGGCCTGCAGTATTAACTATAAGGTTATGAGCGCCATCTACCGTCTCGGCAAACGTAATATCAGCACCGCCGGTCGACTCGGCTGTAACATCTCCCATAATGTCTACATCCTCATTATAAGTCTGAGCACCCGTGGTCGTCACATTTGTCCAGAGCCAGGTACTGCCCACATCGTCAGTAGTCAGGCTTGCAAGAGGACCTGTGCCGCCGACTAAACCCTCAAACTTCGTCAGGCCGCTGGCGTTAACCAGAAGATTCCAGTTGTTAAGCGAATAACTGTCCAAAATTTGGGCGAATGTCACGTTCGTGCCGTTCAGTATCGTATTATCTCCAAGGGTCACCGGATCCCAATAAGTCTGGTTACCGGTGGTCGTAACTAAACCACCGTTAATCTGTGTAGTACCGTAAGCATCGGTGGTCACAGCACCTAAACCTTCATCGTCAGACAACACATCCAGAGCATCGCTACCAACCGCATCTCCAAAGATGGTCAACCCACCACCAGCGGTGTTCACCGTCAGCGTGTAGTTACTGCCTTCTTGGCTGTCAACTGTACCGGCAAACTTTATGTTGCCTCCACCAGCCTCATTGACCGTCAGGTTGTTTGTCAACAGTACAGGGTCGCCGAACATTGCTGAGGACCCATTAAGATTAATAGTAACAGAACCTATTTCCGTATGGCCGCCTGCATCCGTTACGAGTGCCGCAAGAGGCTTTATGCCCCCGAATTCATCGTGGAACTTCGTAACCCCGCCGGTTTTAACAGTCAACTGCTGACCACCATTTGTAATACCATCCACAGTAGAAAGGAAGTCAATATTACCGTTGTCAGTGGATTTGGTAATCACATCGGCAGCCAGCTCAACATCAGCGTTGTATGTCTGATTTTTTAGTGTAGTTATGTTGTCACCAAGGGAGGCCTTAGCAGCATTAACTGTGAGGCTGCCAGTCTGAACATTGACTGCTCCATCAAGGTCAACCAGAGTACCGCCACTGAGCGTAAGATTGCCTGTACCGTTCTTCGTTATCGTGCCGTTCGCCTTCAGAACGCCTGTTCCGGCATTAAATATCTGACCAACCGGATCGGTGCCATCGGCGATGACCGAGTTATTACGAACTATGGTCGAGTCTCCGAACATTATACCATCGCCCATGACATTGCCGCCCAGCCTAATTGTGCCATCGGAATCTCCATCATAATCGGCGATCAAGGTTAGTTCTCCATCACCTGTCATACTTTTGCCATTTGCCAAGATTATGTCGTGACCGGCCCAGAGTGCCACACCATCAGCCAACAACGTGTTGTTGTTGAGCAGAATATCTCCATCATCTGTAACATCAGCATGAACATCTCCATCCAGAATTATCGTATCATCTGATGCCGAAATCACTATGTCACCGTTAGTCGCTATGATGGTGCCCAAGGCGTGCATCGAACCACCATCGATACCCCCGCTATTGTCTCTGTCCGCCGTAAGTATTAAATCCCCTGCCAGAGTATCTCCTCCAAGCATGATGTTGCGATCCGCTTCAACGGTCAAGGTGCCTTCTCCTGTCAAGGTCTTGCTATTTGCCAAAATCACATCCCGACCGGCACTTAGTTTCACTCCCGAAGCTGCAACCACACCGTCCAACAAATTCAAGTCTCCGTCCTGCACGTTTACTGCGCCGTTTAGGTCAATTAACGTACCTCCACCAAGGGTCAAGCTGCCTTCGGTGTTTTTCTCTATAGTGCCGTTTGCCGTCAAAGTCCCGGCGACACTGAACTGCTGGTCACCGCCTGCACCGGTACCATTAGCAATAATGCTATCGGCAAATGTTATATTACTGCCTGCATTATCACCGGTGGTGACATTGTGACCCAGATATAATGTTCCACCGCCACTGCCCAGCGTAAGCGTACCTGCAGTACTTTTCTTAATATTACCGTTTGCTGTCAAAGTCCCGGTAGCACTGAACTGCTGGTTGCTATTTGCACCAGTGCCGTCGGCCTCAACGTCACAATTAAAGGTTATATTGCTTGTGCTGCCGCCCTCGTCATAAGTACCTCTGACATCATGGCCCAGATACAATGTTCCAACACCACTGGCCAGCGTCAACGTGCCGGCAGTACTCTTCTCAATATTACCGTTTGCTGTCAAAATTCCAGTGGCACTAAACTCCTGGATTACTCCGACACCATCAGCAATAATATCACCATTAAATGTTATGCTGCTGCCGTCTACATGAGTGCCTTTGACATTATGACCCAGAAGTAATACTCCACTGTCGCAACCCAACGTCAATATTCCCACAGTGCTCTTTTCGATGTCATTGTTGGTCGTCAAATCCCCTGTAGCATAGAACTCCTGTTCACTGTTGTCTCCAACACCATTGGCGATTACATAGCCGTTCAATACAATATTGCTGCCTGCAGGATCAGTACCTCTGATATTGTGACCGAGATATAATGTTCCAACACTGCTGCCCAATGTAAGTGTCCCCGTAGTACTCTTTTCAATATCGCCGTTTGCAGTCAAAGTTCCGGTGGCACTAAACTCCTGGATTACTCCGACACCATCAGCAATAATATCACCATTAAATGTTATGCTGCTGCCGTCTACATGAGTGCCTTTGACATTATGACCCAGATGTAATACGCTGCCGCTGTTCAGCACCAGCTCCCCACTGCTGCTTTTTATGATGTCTCCCATAGCAGTCAAAGTTCCACCAGCATCGAACGCCTGAAGGGAATTAGCACTGGCAGCGGTAACCGCGTTATAAAATGTTATGTTGTTACCGGCCATAATATTGTCATTGACCATGATAGAAGAACCGGCAATTTCAACCGAGCCCCTTCCCGCAACGCCGGCAGTGTCAATTAGGGCACCAATAGTCACAGCACCTGCGTGGTCGATGTCAACATCGCCTCCTAACGTTGTAATCAAGCCGCTGCTTTCGAAGTGATTGTCGAAGTCAATACCTAATGTGCCGGGATTCTCGGGATCAGATTCGATGTGTGTTGAGGTGAAATTGCCACCGCTCAAGCTAATATCGGCGTCTATTACCACGTTATTGACAACATTTAATGTCACGCTTCCACTACCTGTAAAATCAATTCCACTACCAGGCTCAAAAATAATGTTGTTGTTGGCAATGATGGTCAAGGAGTTGTCGGAGGGGATGGTGGGATCACCTGGGTTACCTGTCCAATACTTTCCACTTTTAAGATATCTGTCTGCCATGAAGGTAATGTTGCCTTCACTATTGCCATCGCTCCCTCCAAGACCTGTACTCATTATTACATTTGTTGTATCAAGATATGTCTCTAAATAACCAATTCTTATTTTTGTATTAGAACCACTAGCAAACAGCTCACCTGTAGTATGATTCCAGTCGCCCCAACCTACGCCTATACCTTGAGACGCATCAGACACAATCTTTATATTTCTTGGATCGATAAGAAAGTTACCAGTCGCTCCGTTTGTTGCTGTCAAGTCAACCTGGCCTTCTACTTTGACGTACTCATGACCTGAGACCTCAAAGAAACCCCCGTCGCCAGACTCACTACCTCCCTTGGCCTCAACTCGTGCATCCGGCTCAAAAAACGCTGCTTTCGGTGAATACACTATGACCTCACCCCCGTCACCGTTAGTACCTGCATTTGCAGTAGTCAAACTATCCGTGCCAAGAGCAACTATTCCATTGGCAGTCAGATTGATGTTGCCGCCGTCGCCCTCAATGCCATCAGTGTCGATTGTGCCAAACTGACCCAGACGGCCGATCGCATCAAGGGCGACTATTCCGCCCTGAGCACCTGAGACGTCAATGGTTCCGGTGTTGACCACTTCGCTCGCATTGGCTGTGACGGTTCCGCCGGCACCTGAATCACTTGTGGCTGTAATTGTGCCGGCATTGTCGAACCGGCCATCGCCGGCTTGAAGACTAATATTTCCGGCATCTCCCTTTGCATTCGAGGTTGATAAGGAGCCGGTATTTGTCATTATCGGTCTGGAGAAGGCATCGCCGGCAGCAGCAAGAATTATTGTCCCGCCGGCAACTTTTACTGTGCCGTCGTTTGCAATCTCGGCTGATGGTTGAGCATCTGACTGGTCCGGGGGTTCGAGAGAACCTATTTCGACAATGACGCTGCTGCCGGGCTGACCAAGAAATACCCTGTCACCAGCTGCCATTACTACATATCCGTCCGGGCAATTTATATTACCTGCGTTAGTGACCTGTTTTCCAACGAGGTAAACGCTCCGGGCAGATATATCGCCGTAGTTAGCCACGGTGCCACCACCACCAACAAATTCATATTGGCCGTTTATAAAGCTGTCGTTCGATATATTAAGGCCGGAAGCGACCAGCTGATTTACGTTGATCCTGGCTCCGCCGCCGATAATGACTCCGGCTGGATTTACAAAGAAGACCCTGCCGTTAGCCAGCAAAGTCCCGTTAATACTCGTTGGATTAGCGGAAAGTATTCTGTTCAATACAGAAGCGCTGCTGCTGGGCTGCATGAATTGCACAACCTCAGGACGAGCGATGTCAAAACTCCTATAGTTTATGATTGATTTATCTGAAGCGTGTATGGTGGTATTAAGGCCGCTTTGTTGAAACGAAACCTGACCGTGCACAACCTCCGCACCTTCGGGCCCTGCCAGCGTAACCGAAGGTACTACATTGGAAATCAGACAGCATATCGAGAAATATATAATGACACGCCTGAAATAGTGTCTTTCTGTAAATTTTCTTAAGAGTCCCATATTCCCACCTTTTCACTTTGAATAGCCATTGTCACCCAACAAGTATCCATCCAGGCTCCGGGTATGGAGCAAAACCCTCAAAATCGCTTCATAAAGCTGAATCCAAATCGGCCAACTCCTTTATCGGTGTCTTCGGTTGAGCTGAGCGGCCAACCATAATATATACCTGCACTGAAGTCATCTCCGGCATCAACAATCAGGCCCATACCTATTGAGCATAGTGTCTGGGTTTTTATCTCACCTTCGACTGCATTTTTTATTTTGGCTCGGCCATAATCATAAAAGGCCAACGGAGCCAGTTTATTAAGCTTGAATTCGCTGTTTTGCACCTTATCTGATTCATTTTCGCGACCTTCTTCGAGCTCGAAACATTTCACTATGTCAAACTCATACTGAAATGAGAATAATGCTCCCCTGTCCGCAATTACTTCATCTTCCTCATAGCCCCTGACAGAGTACAATCCTCCGAAAGTGGTCATTTTTGAAGGGGTCAATCTTTCATCAGTCATTATCCATCGGAAGGAACCGCTGAATCTCTGAATCTTATTCGGGTCGATGTATTGAGAGTAAGCGGCGGAGAGCGTGTTAATTTCAAAGTCAGGTTCTGCGTTCTGGCGTGCATCGTTAAAGTCCTCTCTGCTGGAAGTATCCAAACTCTGCACCCAGCTATATCTAACAGATGCATTTGAGATATCATCCGAGCGATAGAGGTCAATGCCCATTGTCCACAGGTCCATTTCAATATCAGATTCCAGAGTTTTATACAATGAAGGGGTGACTTCGCTTTTTTCGTAGCTGAGTGAATTTGTGATATCCAGGAACCAGCCATTCATCTGAAGGGCATTGTAGCGTAACATACCGCCATAGAATGAGCCTCTGCCGAGAAAACTTAATATGCCGCCCTCCGGGGCTGTATCAAACTTGCTGCGGCCGCCAAAGACACTAAAAGACAACTGAGGCGTGAAGAGAGGAAATTCATAATTGCCGAAGAATAAATAATTATCCTCTATGCCGGACTCCCATGGGGCTTGATACAGGGCACTAAGTCTATCGTCTATGCCTGTTAGATTGGTGTTGGCCAGACCGACTCGTGGAGCCCATTGCCTTTCCTCAGTACCAGAGTTATCCACCTGGATGTAATAGTGCCATGGGTCCGCTTCATAAACATCATATCCCAACGTAAGCGTGTTTGGTTCGGAACCCCTGGATATGACCGCAGAGACATGCCTGTCAGGATTGAGGTTGAGCAGATTGACAAAATAATCCAGTGCTTCCTTGTTGACCACCCGCCCGACTTTGACTGGGGACCAGGTCTCGATTACAGAACTGCGGAGAATCCCTTTTTCGACCTGCTCACGTTCCGTGTTGTAGCTGGTTATGTTAATCTCAGAGATTTTGGCCTCGACAACTTCTACAGGTAAGATTTCGTCCTGCAGCTGAACACCACCCTGAATGGCCTGTGCCGCTATATACACATATATACCTGCATAACCATGACCCTGGTAAACAGAGAGGATGTACTGAGCAAGGCCCTGCATGGTTCTTCTTGAAACCTCACGAGGTTGGCCGGGATGTAAAACTATATCACAGAGGCTTCTAAAGTCGTAGAGGTCTCCGGGCTCAGCCTGTTGTATTGGTTTGTCAGAGGTATTATATACCTGAGGCAGATTCTTCAGCAATTCATCATTAGATATCAAGGTATTGCCGCTGATGCGCAACTCCCTGACTGTAAAACGTGGGCTCGTATCCTCGGGCAGATTCAGTTGCTCGATTTCCGGTTTTTGTTCGGCTGAAACTTCCGTGGCAGCTTCCTGCTCGGCTTCGGCCGCTTCGGGCACTCCGGCCTTTTTGGCCAGCTCAGTTTGGACCTTCGCCTCACGAGGGACTGCGTCATCGTCCGCTGCTTTATTGACTGCAATACAAACAACGGATTCTAAGCAGAGTAGAAAAAAGACAAAGCATATCCTTGTTGCCAAACGCAAATGAGTCCCCTTCAAATCAATCGATTGCGACGCCCCAATCCCTTGGGTATAGAAGCATAAAAAAACCACTGGGTTTGGGCACAAATCTCTTAAGCATTGTAAGATGTCATCCGTGTTATGTACTCCAAGCCCTGGCGTTCTGTTATAGCGCGGTTGTTGATTTCATTCCTGCAAAAGGTTGTTGCCCCTTCGAAAGCAGGGGCAAGAATCCTGCCTTCAAAACGCGAGTGACAGAACACCAACTTTCCAATGTAAAATTGTAAATAAATGATTACGGAAGGTAAAGAAAAAAGCAGAAAAATGTCACGATTTAGTGACAGCCGGTGTTAGAAACCAGCTTTTTGGGCTTTATTTGGCAGAAAACTACACTTAGCCGTCGGGACAGCTACGATAACAAAAAATTGACAAAGAACTTGTCTATTCTTCCTGTATTATGTATTTTGTACACAAATCTGCTGTTCTAACGAATGAGCTTTCCGGCTTCCGCCGTTTTATGTCCTATGAGTAAAGAGACCCGCGGTGAGGCCAGGTATGTCCAGCCTGTGAAATCTTCGTAATCAAATGGGCCAGGCAGTTCGATAAGGAGTAAAAAATAATATGACTAAGACGAAGCTCGTTATATCCGGACCGGAAGAGACCAAAGAGGTATCGCTCGACCCAAAGGGCATAATCTTGGGACGAGGCTCGAAATGTGATGTTGTGCTCGAACACAGTAATGTATCGCGAATGCACGCCAGGATTTCTCAAGATCCCTTTGGTCGATGGATAGTAGAAGACCTGGACAGTTTCAACGGTGTATTAGTCGAAGGGCAGCACATCAAAGCACAGGCGGTTTTGCCCAACCAGGAAATTAGCATCCATCCCTTCACACTCCACTTGTTGGAAGAGCCTGACGAGAAGACGGGGCAGGGAACGTCTCTGCGAACGACAATCCCGGTTATTGACAAGGGCATGGAGGAAGATATCGTATCCTACAAGGCCAGCCCGGTTACCGCTCTATCTCCAGACCTGATGCGTCGTCTCAACGAATTCACGGCTCACTTATTGAAATTGTCCAACCCCTCAGAGTTATATTCCGAAGCATGTTTGTGCTTAGCCGGGATGTTCGATACGCTTGTTGCCATCGTGAGACTACCTTGTGGTTCTGAACCTTTATCGAAGTCGCCTGAGATTCTTGCCTGCAATTTAGGGGCGGACATAACAGATGCCTCCATTTTGCAAACAACTCATCTGCATCTTTCGAAACGTGTGCTTGACGCAGTTCGGACAACAGATGTTCCCGTAATGGCAAGCAGCGGTCCGTCTTCAGACCATAAACTTGTGTTGACGGTTGTTGATACCCACAAACCTCACCTTGTTTTTTCTGCTCGTGTAAACGATTTGGGTGAAACTGTCGATGCCTTATACATTGATATCCTGCAGGATAAATCCACGAAGGAGATGTTTGATTTTATTGAAGCGGTGGCAAGACAGGTCAATTTTACGCAGAAAAACCTCTTCTTTACTGAGTTAAAAAAGCAGGAAAAAGCAGCCAGGGAGGCCAATGTTCAGCTCAAAGAGGCAAATGCTCAGCTCAAAGAAAAGGACCGTATAAAAGATGAGTATGTCGCGCGCGTCACGCACGATATTAAAGGCCATCTGGCCGCAATACAAAGTTGCCTTTACATAGCGGGTGATGAGTCTTCAGGCTCACTGAACGACAAGCAAGCTGATTTCTTTGGCCGAGCGCGAAACCGAACCGTACAACTGACTAATTTTGTAAAGGAACTGTTGAATCTGACACAGATGAGGCTCAGCGGTCAGTTACAGATGGAACCTTTTTCTCTGCCGGATAATATATCCAAGGCATTGGCCAGCGTTGCCACCAGAGCTAAGGAGAAATCGATTACCGTAACTTCCAATGTCGAACCGTCACTGGGCCAAATAGTTGGCAATGAATTCTCGATTAATGAAATGATCACAAATCTACTCTTTAACGCAGTCAAATATACCCCTGAAAATAAATCTGTGCACCTTGAAGCCAAAAGCCATGATGATTCTGTCCAGATAGAGATTTCCGACACGGGAATTGGGATACCTGCGAATGAACTTGGAAACATTTTTGAGGAGTTTTTCAGAGCCAGCAATGCCAAGAAGAGGGAAAAAGACGGTACAGGCCTTGGCCTTTCGATAGTAAAGCAGATAGTAGATAGACATGGTGGCGAAATTTCCGCGCAAAGCCAGGAAGGCCAGGGAACTAAATTTACCGTCACGTTGCCCAAAAACAATTCCGCCCCCGGCTGATTGCGAATCTGGTTTTGCAGGGCAATAGACAAAGCCTTCGAACGCTTAGAAGGAAAATCCACAAAGGTATACTCAAGATAGTTGTGTTCTCGGGACGTATGTGGTACTTTATTCCAACCTGCGCTCGGGAATGTAGCTGAGCCAATTTTGTGATGGGAATATTGGCCCGGATATTATGAGGTAAATTATGGAAAAAGCAAAGATTTTGATTGCAGATGATGACCCGGATATCAGAGAGTCACTGCAGGCTATTTTGGAAAGTCGGCAGTACATTGTTGTTACGGCTGCCGATAAAGATGAAGGTATGGAAAAAATCAGGGCTGAAAAACCTGATTTAGCCATACTGGACGTTATGATGTCCACCTGGGAGGACGGTTTCGAAATGTCCAGGGAATTGAAGAAAGACCCAGAGTTCAAAGATATGCCCATCCTTATGCTGACGGGTATTAAGGACGAAACCGGCATAGATTTCAAACAGACGGCGGGTGACCCTACATGGTGTCCTGTCGATGCTTTTCTGGAAAAACCGGTAGAACCTGGTATTCTGCTCGGAGAGATCGCAAAACTCCTGTCCGAGAAGACTTAATATGGAACCGGTATCTCAAAATACCTGAGTTGTTAAGCAGGAATATTGGCTAACCAAGCCCAGACAGATAGCCATAACAGCTACCATTTTCACAGTTGGTCACTGAACACCCTGAGATCGCCGAACTGGATATCAATCCACTGATTGTCTATCCCCAAAGAAAAGGATGCGTTGTGGCGGACAGCAGAATCTTATTGAAGAATCCGATATAATCTCCAGGTGTTGTCAAATTTCGTGATGTGAAGAAAAACCGTATCATAATCTCTTGTGCCTACCCAGTTATTGACTTAATGTAATTGATGTAATACGGAACAAAAGAAGTATATGTGCTTTATCAGGGTAATTACCCCCTGCAAAAAAACTTGGTTACCGAATCTAAATAATTTTAACGAGATTTCTACGGCGCCGGCCGTTTCGTCCAGCTGTCGTTTTTAAGAACACCTGCGAAGATGCGAAATGGTCCTTGCCAAAGTAGTGATAGTAGTTTATTCTAATACAACCTTGTTGGGAGGTGGTTTATTGTAAGTATCTAAGAAGTTATAGAAGCATAAGTATTTGATACTTGCCGTTGGCAGGGACTAAATGCCAGGCTCGATACCCACCTCATTTGCGCGAATGGTTTTTCTAAAACGCTGTTAGGGAGTAACACAATGAGAATACGAATCATATCTCTTTGCAGTATTTCCGCGTTTTTTGTGGTAGCAGGCTTGGCCATTTCAACAGGGTGCGCTCGGAAAACGCAGGCGTTATTCACCAAACCCGAGCTCATCACATTTGGACGGCTGGCAGTATTTGGTCTGACCCCTGAACAGGAACAGATATTCATGGCTTCCTACACCAAGGCCTTTCCCGGACAAATTATTACGTTTGTTGAAAGGAGCCGATTGCAAGAAATAATCGGTGAGCAGGATTTGCTGCAAGGAAGATTAGATGACAGAACCCGGGCCAAGGTAAAGCAGATTCTCGGCGTTGAAGCCCTTATCATGTGTACCTACTACGACGGAACTTTGGGTGCCGGCAGAAAGAAGCTGCGTGTTCGGGTAGTTGACAGCGAAACAGGAGCCATCGTGGGGTCGGTTATAACCCAGGCACGCGACAATTTCGAATACCATTGTGACAGAGCGATAAAGGCACTCAAGGCGGATCTTTTGAGTGGAAGCTAATACGGATATTTGGACCGCTAAAAAGAGTCTTTCGAATTGGTGTCACTTACAGTGTAGGGAGAAGCTCTCATATTAGCACTATTAACAAGCGTGACAAAGAGCTCTTGCCACATGCTTTGGCGCCTCGGGAATCGAGCCTATTCAGGGTATGTGTTTGGCCAGACAATGGCGCAAGCCATCCTGTGGACTGAATCAGCAGTTTCCACCGTTAGGTGTCCTGCGGACTGACGTGGCACGGGCTTCCCTGCTGCGATGAGCGTAGCAATAACTGTCCCAGCGATCGTGGCAGAACTTTTTAGAGTAGGCCCTAAACTCTGGCTTTCAAACCACTTCTCGCAAATCACATATCCCATTGGCGCCTCGTAAATATTCCGACAAGTAGCAACGACCTAATATTTTATCATC
>DATKYR010000112.1:0-86789 GCA_035528395.1 Sedimentisphaerales bacterium | reverse complement strand
TACTACTGAGGGCGGCGTCGGGAGCCCGGACCCGGCTAATGGCGCTATGGATATAAAGCAGACACCGATTCTTACCTGGACGCCGGGAGTCTATGCTGCTTCGCATCAGGTTTACTTCGGCAATGACCAGGAGGCCGTACGAAATGCCGATACCAGTTCGCCGGAGTATAAAGGCGCAGGAGACCTCGGTTCCCAGAGCTATGAACCCGAAAAACTCCAGTGGAATACCACCTACTATTGGCGTATTGACGAGGCTAATAACGTCAATCCCGACAGTCCGTGGACTGGTAATGTATGGAGCTTTATGACGGCCAACTTCCTTATCGTGGACGATTTCGAGAGCTACAATGACCTTAATCCCGAGGACCCTGGGAGCAACAGGATATTTAACGCGTGGATAGACGGATACGGCATCCCGACAAATGGCTCTCTCGTTGGTTATGACACTCCTCCGTTTGCCGAGCAAACTATCGTTCACAGTGGTAACCAGTCGATGCCATTATTATACGACAATAGTGTTGGGTACTCTGAGGCAACTTTAACGCTGACTTATCCGCGTGACTGGACCGAGAATGGTGTCAACAAGCTGACGATCTGGTTCAGAGGCAATTCGGATAACGCTGCTGAGACTTTATATGTTGCTCTCAACGGCAATGCGATCGTTACTAATGATAATCCTGATGCAGCCCAGGCAACTACCTGGACGGAATGGACTATCGACCTGCAAGCCTTTGCAGACCAGGGTGTGAACCTGGCTAATGTCAATACGATTTCCCTTGGTCTTGGCAATAAGAACAACCCGCAGGCTGGCGGTTCAGGTACAATGTACTTTGACGATATTCGGCTGTATCCTCCGGCTCCATAACCAGAAGTCAGAATTGAAAATTATTGTATATACTAAATTCTGCTTTCTATATTCGATGACTGTTGAAAATAGTCACGAGAGGTTGGGGTTTTGGTGTGTGGCCAAAGCATAGCTCGTTGTTTCATTTTTTTTACCCCGCCCGTCGTCCGCAGGATGCCTTGCGGCAAATACGGGACGTGGTGAAGGAGGATTATTATGTGTAGGAAATTGATTTATTTGACTTGCCTTGTTCTCATACTGGGCGTGGCGGGTAACGCCTCAGCCCAGATATTAGTGCACTATAAGCTCGATGAGACTTCCGGTGCCGTCGCTTCCGACTCCAGTGGCAAAGGCAACGACGGCACAATCGTCGGTGACCCGAACTGGGTAGCCGGCTGGATGGACGGGGCGCTGCAATTCGACGGGAGCCTCTCTGTTACTCTGCCGGCAAGCACAATGGGGCTGCGTTCGGACACCGGTTCGGTAGCATTTTGGATGAATATGGCGGAGTTAACAGGAAATATAAATACGATATGGTGGGGCGGCGATAACACCACCGGTGGCGGCATGGGGCCGGAAAATGAAATGCACATCCATATCGAAAGTCCGGTGGCAAACATTTGGACAGGCGGTGAGCTTTGCTTCCGGGTTTTGCATGGTCCTCTCGTTCATCTCCATTGCGACCCCGAAAAAGGCGATGCGAGTGTTCCTGGGGATCCTCCTGTCAACCCGATTTTGATGAACGATGGTGAATGGCACCATGTTGTGAGCACCTGGGGCGATGCAGATGGTAATGTGAACCTGTACCTGGACGGCAATCTATTGCAACAAGCGACCTACACAACACCCAGCTATCCGCTTACGAACATTTATCTGGGCCGGATGGCGGATGGCGGGCGTACTTACACAGGTTTACTCGACGATGTGCAAATCTATGGCGGGGCGTTGACAGCCGATGAGATTCAGATAGTTATGTCAGGTGGTGAAATCCTGAGTCTTAAGGCGGCGCTGCCGGAACCTGCTAATCAGGCAACAGAAGTTCCCCGAGACGCGGTTCTTAGCTGGATGGCGGGAGACAGGGCCAACAAGCATAATGTGTACTTCGGAACAGTTTTCGACGATGTCAACGAAGCCGGCATAACCGATCCGCGGGGCGTACTGGTCAGTGAAAACCAGGATGATACTACTTATGCTCCGCCCGGTCTTCTCGAATTCGGCCGGACCTATTACTGGCGTGTCGATGACGTCAATGCACCGCCCGAGGCCGCGGTCAATAAAGGTGACGTCTGGAGCTTTACGACAGTCAACTTCATTGTTGTGGACGATTTTGAGGACTACAACGACTATTCACCCGATGATATATTTAGTACATGGACAGACGGATATGACGACGATACAAACGGCGCTATGGTTGGTTATGATGAACCGGATTTTGGCGCTGGAGAGCATTTCGTTGAGACCACGATTATCCACGGCGGTGATCAGTCGATGCCATTTTTCTACGACAATAACATGAAATATTCAGAAGCAGAGAGGCCTTTAGTTTTGGGACGGGACTGGACCGGTGATGGTGTAATAGAGCTATCGCTGTGGTTTAGGGGCAATCCCCCGTATGCCGGCAGCTTCGACGAGGCGCCGGATGGCATCTACACAGTGAGCGGCTCCGGCGCAGACATCTGGGCCGCCTCCGATGAGTTCCACTTCGCCTTCAAGCAGGTCACCGGTGCAATCGCGATTATTGCAAAAGTCGAGAGTCTGGAGAACACAGATCCTTTTGCCAAGGCCGGCGTGATGATTCGCGATACGCTTGAGCCGGGGTCGCGCAACGTGGCGGTGTTCATAACTCCTGAAAACGGGGTCCGCTTCCAGTACCGTAACACCGCCGGGGGTATCACAGAAAGGTTTCTCATGGAGGGCATTACCGCACCTCAGTGGGTAAAGTTGGAGCGTACAGCAGGTGGACTCGTCAGGGGGTATTATTCAGAGGACGGTGCTACGTGGGTGCGGTTCGATTTGATACAGATTCGGATGGACATGCCCGCGTACGTAGGCTTGGCAGTGACCAGCCATAACACTGCTCTAACGTGTGAGGCCAAATTCTCCAATGTGAGCTTCCCCGACACGAGTGTTGATTCGCAGTGGACCGACCAGGACGTCGGCATGGTGAGCAACACTGCCGAGCCGATGTATGTGGCTTTGTCCAACAGCACCGGCCCGACTGCGGCGGTCTACCACGATGATCCCAACGCAGCAGTGATAAACACCTGGACGGAGTGGATTATCCCCCTGCAGGCATTTGCAGACCAGGGCGTGGACCTGACCGATGTTGACAGGATTGCTATTGGTTTCGGCACCAAAGGCGATACGACGAAACTTGGCGGTTCAGGTGCAATGTACTTTGACGACATTCGGCTGTATCGTCCGCCGGAGCCGACACCGTAAGTCTGGATTTAAATAGCCCCCATTGCTTCTTGCGAAGCAAGATATGGGGGCGTGGTTGACCCCGCCCGTTGCAGACGGGACGTGGTTGATGTTGATATAGCAGATTTGTATTAACTCGGGGCTTATACCGAACTATCCGGTATTGGCCCCGTTTTTTTACGCATTAAGGTCAAAAATCCGCTGCGCTCCATCTCCTCGGCTTATGATGGGTAATGGGTTTGACAGGACCAGGTCTTGCAGGTTCCAAACACAAAGAAAATAAGTTGGGAGCGAGAAATGCCTCTGAAAATCAGTTTTTCCCTTGACGGGGGAGTAGTTGATTTGGTATAAATGAAACTGGCTAAAATTTTGGATTTTGGTCTTCAAACGGTCAAAATCGTTGTTCTTTTACGAACAGAGGAGTGGTTATTGCGTATCATGCGAGGCACAGAGCTGGGACGGGTTTTGTGCGCTTCGCAGGTGAGGATTCTTACATCCCAATTTACAACCTATTTTTATTTTTTTAATCCCGCCCGTATAAGACGGGACGGAGTGAAGGAGGACTATTATGTCTAAAAAATTGATTTGTCTGGTTTCTGTTGTTCTGGTGCTGAGCCTGGCCGGTACAAATGTCGTCTTTGGCAGCATGGTCGTAGAGGTCGGAATCCGTGGCGGCAATGATTCCGTTGAAGACCAGCTTGAAAGGGGTATGTATACGAGCAGCAGCGACCTGGAGTTTCCAAATGATGGCGGTTTGCAGGTCATAGGTCTGCGATTTATGAATGTCGAGGTTCCTCGGGGAGCCGACATACTTGAAGCTTATATCGTGTTCACGGTTAATGACCAATCCGGTTCTGAAGCCGTTAATCTAATCATCGATGGTGAACTGAGTCCCGACGCTCCTGCGTTTACCAGCAGTGATTATAATGTAAGTGAAAGGGCCAGAACGGCGGCGAAGGCGCTGTGGCAACCGGAGGCTTGGCCAACGCCAAATCGAAAACAACAGACCTCGGATATCTCTGCTGTCATCAGTGAGATAGTCAACCAGGCCGGCTGGGCCGGCGGCAATGCCATGGCAATAATAATTAGCGACGATCCCGACAATCCGTCCAAAGGAGTCAGGGTTGCTACGTCCGGAACAGGAACCGCTACGATGCTGCATATAGAATTTTCGAGTAAACGAGCTATAGTACCCAGCCCGAAGGATGGTGTATATATTGATGATACATGGGTGAGCCTTATCTGGAGGCCGGGAGAGACTGCTGTCTCGCACGATGTATACTTCGGCGAGAATTTTGACGATGTGGATGCCGGCACCACCGAGGCGTTCCAAGCCAACCAGACCTTAACGGAATATACTCTTGGCTTTCCCGGATTTCCTTATCCGGACGGCCTTACTCCGGGGGCGACATATTACTGGCGAATTGATGAGGTTGAGGCCGACGGCACTACAAAACACAAAGGCTTTGTCTGGAGCTTCACGGTTCCACCCAAGACCGCCTATTTACCCGACCCGGCTGATGGTGCCGAGCAGGTAGACCCGAATGTGCAGCTTAGCTGGACAGAAGGTTTCGGTTCGAAATTTCATTATGTCTACTTCGGTGACAATTTTGACGAGGTGGACAATGCCGCCGGCGGAATCCCACAGGGGGCTACGACCTATACTCCCGGCACACTTACATTGGCCAAGACTTTCTACTGGCGTATCGATGAGTTTGATGCCATCGAAACGCATAAAGGCGATGTCTGGAGCTTTACTACTGAGGGCGGCGTCGGAAGCCCGGACCCGGCTAACGGCGCTGTGGATGTAAAGCAGACACCGATTCTTACCTGGACGCCGGGAGTCTATGCCGCTTCGCATCAGATATACTTCGGCAACGACCAAGCGGCCGTACGCAATGCCGATACCGGTTCGCCGGAGTATAAAGGCGCAGGAGACCTCGGTTCCCAGAGCTATGAACCCGGAAAACTTGAGTGGTATACCACCTACTATTGGCGTATTGACGAGTTAAATAACGCCAATGCCGACAGTCCGTGGACAGGCAATGTATGGAGCTTTACGACGGCTAACTTCCTTATCGTGGACGATTTTGAGAGCTACAATGACCTTAATCCTGAAGACCCCGGGAGCAACAGGATATTTAACGCCTGGATAGACGGATACGGCATCCCGACGAACGGCTCTCTCGTTGGTTATGAAAATCCTCCCTTTGCCGAGCAAACTATCGTTCACAGTGGTAACCAGTCGATGCCATTATTCTACGACAATAGTGTTGGGTACTCTGAGGCAACTTTAACGCTGACTTATCCGCGTGACTGGACCGAGAAAGGTGTCAACGCGCTGACGATTTGGTTCAGAGGCAATTCGGATAACGCTGCTGAGACTTTGTATGTTGCTCTCAACGGCAATGCGATCGTTACTAATGATAATCCTGATGCAGCACAGGTAACTGCCTGGACGGAATGGACTATCGACCTGCAGGCGTTTGCCGACCAGGGCGTGAACCTTGCCAATGTCAATACGATTGCTATTGGTCTTGGTAACAAGAACAATCCGGTAGCCGGCGGTTCAGGTACAATGTACATTGATGATATTCGTTTGTATCCACCGGCACTTTAAGCCGAGATTTTAGTTAGTAATTAGAATTGTGTGATCGATATAGCAGATTTGTGCCAATTCGGGGCTTATACCAATTGATTCGGTATAAGCCCTTTTTTTATTGATTCCGCTGCAGGCGGACATTCGACTTCGGCTGCTCTCTTGTCTCTTCGACTGCGCTCAGGGCAGGCTCCTTCGGCTATGCTCAAGGCAAGATTTTTTTTGCTCGGGACTTCACTGCGTTTCGGTTTTCCAGAGATTTTGTCCATTTTTTTCAGCCGATGCGGCTGCTCGTTGGGCGGAGGTTTTCATAGGATTGGTGGGGATGGTCAGGGACATGTTATGCCAGGTTGCGGTGGTTCGGCCGGGGGCCCAGTGTTTCGTATTGACTGGATGCTCGATACTTGATGTCCGAACTTTCTGCTGGGTGGCTATTGACAGGGCAAAAATAACGGCTGCGTCGGATATTTCGGCGAAGTTAATATCTTTTTCCTCACCCTGGTATAAAATCACATCCAGCCAGGCGCTGTTGCTGTCACGGCCGGTCTCGGTTTTGATGGGATAGTCGCCGAAGACGGCGTGGGGAATTTGGAAATCACAGGATACCGGCCCGGAGGAAAAGCGGAGCGTGCGGTTGAGGGCAGTCTTCGATGGGAGTTTCAGGTGATCAATAGCGCCTTCGAATTGCAGGCGGATGCGGAGGTCTTTGGCTTTTATTGTGGCGTTTTTCAAACGGTCGAGTGAGATATGTGTGTCGCCGCGGTCGGTGGCGAAAACGACGGCACCAAGAACGTCGGATTTGTCCTGGACGGTAAGAATGCTCGCCGATGAGTAATCGTAATCATCGTGCAGACAGCGCAGGCGCATAGCCACCGGGCCGGTGTCGGTGTTCCAGTAGGCCAGCAGGGGGCGTCTCTGGTTCCAGAGGTCGCCGATGTTGACTGAGCCGAGCGTGTAATCGGGATGAAGGTATGTTGTGCCGATGATGTCATGTTTATCCGGCGCATTCCGGGAAAAGGTTTCTGCTTCGAGACGTGGGCTCGGCAGGTCTGTGAAATAATGGAATAATTCCTCCGGACATTCGGCGTCGATGCGGTGGGCGTCGAGGGACTCGAAAATTTCACCTTCGGGCAGGAAAATTACCCTGTTGTTCGTAGCTCTTTGGATGAAGGCAAGCGTGCTGTCGCGAAGGAGTGTCGCATAGCATCGGCTGTGCGGGCCGGCCCACTGGCGGCTCGGCGGGTGGAAGTGTCGGGCGAGGTGGTACCAGGCGAAGCGGTTAAGCTCGCGCAGGAGTTTTTGTGAGGCGGGGTCCTTGACGTGCCGAAGCATGCGAGAGAGTTCCTTTATAGCAACGACGGTGTAGGTGGGGCTGTTGTACTCGCGGAATGAGCCTTGCTCGAAGGTATAATCGTAAAATCTCTTGAGTCGTTTTTTTCCGTAGTTGGTCAGCTCATCGACGCCGAAGAGCTCACCGGCTGTCAATGTAACGTAAGTGCCCATAATGGCGATGTTGGTATAGCCCGGGCCGACGTTTCGGCGCTTGATGGAATATGCAGCGTGGATGATGGAATCCTTGACCTGCTGCTGAAGCTCATCGGGCAGGCGGTTCATATGGTCGTGGGCGACCTGGAGCAGTTGTGTGCCGCAGAAGTCGGCCCAGTTCCAGTCGGGCGGTGACATCTTTTCGAGAGGTTCTTCGGCGAACCACGACCATATTCCGTAGGTTCGGCTGTTGGGGTCCTGGTCCTGGAGGGAGATGACTTTGCGGAGGATGTCCTGTGCCCGCTTGAGCCGGGCCGGTTCGCCGCTGTCGAGCAGCGCCACGGCGTAGTTGAGCGAATCGCGCGGCGGATGGACATAACCGTCTTTGAGTGTTGTGTGGTAGCCCGGAGAAGAAAAGGGCCGGCGAATCATTTTTTCAGCGAGGTCGTAATGGGCATCCTGCTCGCTCAGGGCCTTGAGGAAGCCGGCTTTTTGCTGGGGCGATGAGAACAGCTCCGCAGCGGAACAAATACTCGGCACACACAAGGTCAGCAGGGATATTATCGTTAATCTTAGTCGGAGGTGATTCATTGGTAACGGTCCTCTATCTGGTAATTGTTCAGGGTAATAAGCTGAGCATTATAGTATCCGAATTGATTAGGTAAATCCACTTGTTTTGACGAACATCGGTGGCGGAAGGCAGGCCCGGTGAGATAAACTTTGTTATCTCACAGGGTAAAGCGTATCAGGTATAAACACGAAATTCGAATCACCAAATACTTAACATGCACGAATTAGAAAAATATGAAATTCGAAATGAGACACTTCACTGCGCTTTCATAACATTTACAAGTGCCTAATATCATTTGCCAGATTTCTCCACTACGTTCGCTTTGCTCACTTCGGTCGAAATGACAACGGAATGGATTCCTGCTCCTTCGACCCATTCGGCCATGCTCAGGGCAGGCTCTGCTCAAGACAGGTTTCGCAGGAATGACAATTTTGATAGAATCCTCCCATTCGACTACGCTCAGGGCTACGGCTAATTCAGGGCAGGCTCTTGCGCTCTGTACGACTGGGGGACAGTCGCCGGGGGGAAATAGTTTTTGTTCTTATCTTGCTATTTGCTATAATATCACTATATCTTGCTATGTTCGTATATCGTATTGTGAATAACGGGTATTGTAAAGGAATGATACTGTGCCGCTAACAAAACTTCTTGGCAAAGAAAAGTTTGAGAGAATCGAGCGTATTTTTCGCAAGCATTTCCAGCTTGGTCTGGAGACGGGGAATATCCAGGGCAAGGGACTAAAGCAGTTGTGCAGTGCCGATTGTCAGCCGATGTTTTGCGGAATTATTCAAAATAGCACGGCTGGCCGGAGCAGGTGTAGCAAAGAGCGTCGGCGAAGTCTTAAGATAGCGATAGAGACCGGACAATCTTATATTTCGCTTTGCCATGCGGGTGTAGTGTTAGTTTGTGTGCCGATTATGGATAAGGACAGGGCCCTGGGGGGGATATTTTTCGGCAGGTGCCTTTGGGAGCCCGTGACACAAATCCTAATCAACGATGTCGAGAAACGGTTAGATGGTATTCGTGTGAATAGAAAAAAACTGACGGCGGCGTTGCGCGAGCTGCCGTTTATCCAGGGACGGAAAATCAACGAGGCGGCGCAGTTCCTGTTTGATTTGCTTTATGAAGTTGCCGCGTTCGATCCGCGGGTTATCAGATGGCGCCGTGAGCGTTCGGAACAGCAGTCGCAAATAGGCGAGTTTATCCAGGAAAGAAAAAAACTCGGCACGGAGTGGCACTATCCTCTGGAGAGTGAGCGGGAGCTGATGGGCAAGGTCAAAATCGGCGACAGAACAGGCGCCAAGGAGATTCTGAATTCCATACTCGGGACGATATTGTTCAAGACTATCGGAGAGCTGGGAATCCTTAAGGCAAGACTGCTGGAGCTTCTTAGTATTCTGAGCCGGTCGGCAGTGGAAGGCGGAGTCGATATTGGTGTAATGCTCGAAAAGAATCTGACGTACGTAAACAAAGTGATGCAGATTAACAACCAGGAAGATTTGTGTGCGTGGATTAGTACGGCGTTGAACGAATTTATCGAGCTGGTTTATTCTTCGCAGGATGCCCGGAAGGTGAGCCAAATCAGGCCTGCCATAAATTACATCGACGCCAATTACGATAAGCCGATAACCCTTGCCGATGTGGCTAAGGTTTCGCATTTGAGCATATCGCGGCTGGCACATATATTCAAAGAGCAAATGGGCATTACTATTATAGATTATCTGACCAGTGTTCGGATAGAGCGGGCGAAACAATTATTGTTGGCGACGGACCAGAACTGCACGGAGATTTGCTTTGAGGTCGGCTATAATAATCAGAGCTATTTTACTCGAACTTTTAAGGGGCTTGTCGGGATGACGCCGCGGCAGTTCAAGTCCAGGAACCAGCGAAAAGAAAAGATTTCCGCACCTTTATAAGGAACACTGACTGACACTGACTGAAACACTGACTTGCACTGACTTTTGCTCTTGTAAGCAGTTTTCGAACAGGCAGGTATTCTTATCTTGACAGTTTGGTAGTGCTTATCATACTATCTGTGTTTGTTGGGAACGATATAAGGCGTTATCACTGAGTACTATAAATTGCCGGGATTGATATTTGTGGCAAAGCAAATTGCTATTTTGGGTTCAACAGGTTCGATAGGCAGAAATGCTCTGCGTGTAATCGACGCGCTTGGCCCGGGGTACCAGGTTTATGCGCTGAGTGCTCACAGTAATGTTGAGCTGTTGGCTGAGCAGGCCGGGCGCTATAAGCCTAGGTTTGTTGCTGTTACAAACTCCGACTATGCGGAGCAGCTTCGCGAATTTCTCGGTGGGCTGGAAGTCGAGATTTTGGCGGGGCCGGATGGCTTGACAGAGATTGCGAAACTTGAAGAGGTTGATATCGTCCTTACGGCGGTAGTCGGTGCGGCCGGTCTGCCCGCGGTTCTTGCGGCGGCTAAATGCGGTAAGCAGCTTGCTATCGCGAACAAAGAGCCGCTTGTTGTCGCAGGCCAACTGCTGGTGAGCGAGGCGAAGAAAAACGGCGGCACTATTTTGCCGGTGGATAGTGAGCATTCGGCGATTTTTCAGGCTATGCAGTCGGGCACTCTCGAGGAAGTTGATAAAATTATCCTGACCGCTTCGGGCGGGCCTTTCAGAGGAGCTGCCGTTGAGGACATACAAGACGTAACGTTGGAGCAGGCGCTTGCGCATCCTGTTTGGGATATGGGGCCGAAAATCACCGTTGACTCGGCGACGATGATGAACAAGGCGTTTGAAATTATCGAGGGCCACTGGCTTTTTGATATGCCGGTCGATAAAATAGAGGTTCTGATTCATCCCGAGTCGATAGTTCACTCGCTTGTAGAATTTGTTGACGGCTCGGTGATAGCGCAGCTCGGTGAGCCGGATATGTGTCTTCCGATTCAGTATGCTTTGACGTATCCGCAGCGTGTTGAAGGTATTGCCAGGCGTCTTCGGCTGGAGGAGATAGGTAAGCTTACGTTTGAGAAGCCTGATTTTGCGATGTTTCGCGCGCTGCCGTTAGCTTATGAGGTTGCGCGAACTGGCGGGGCGGCGGCGGCCGTTTTCAACGCTGCGAATGAGGCGGCTGTCGAGGAGTTCTTGGCGGGGGGGATTGAATTTGTTAATATAATTGAGCTTATCGAACATTGCCTGAATAAGCATGATGTTAAAAGAAGCGCGTCCCTCGAAGAGCTGTTCGAGGCGGACGCATGGGCCAGGGAAGAAGTTAGAGCTAAAGTGCGCAAGGGCATAAGAACTTAAGTGCAATAGAAAGTGAGCTAAAGTGTCTAAAGTTTGAAAAAGGAATATCGAATGATGAATATCGAAATTTGAGATTCGGATTTCCTTGTTTGGAATTCATTATTCATTTTTTTTCACTTTAGCTCACTTAAACCAAGAGCAAAAGTCAGTGTATGGAGATTATTGAATGTCGGAACTGAAAGATGTCTTTAATAAGCGTTTTCGTGTGATTTTCTTTGTTGTTGTTGCATTTGTGGCGGTTGTTTTTTTAATTGCCCAAAATATCAATACTTTCGGCAACATACTGCTGACCATGCTCGGCTTTGGTTCGGTTGTTCTGGTTCACGAGTTCGGACATTTCGTTGTTGCCAAATTGTCGGACATAAAGGTTGAAGCATTTTCAATCTTTATGCCGCCGACTTTGTTTGGTGTTCAGAGGACCGAAAATGGTTTTAAGTTTCGGATACTGCCGAAGATATTCGCCAAAGAGGGCGATGAGTCCGGTGAAGGAGCGTTAAGTTTTACTGTCGGCGGCAAGGGCAAGGGCAAGGCCAGCGAGACGGAATATCGGCTGGGCCTTATTCCATTTGGTGGTTTTGTTAAAATGTTGGGCCAGGAGGACACCGGGTCGGTTAAGACCAGCGATGACCCCCGTTCTTTTGCCAATAAGTCGGCTGGTACTCGTGCGGCGGTTTTAGCAGCGGGGGTTGTTTTTAACGTTATCAGCGCCGTCATTATTTTTATGATAGTCTTCCTAATCGGCATAAATCTGACACCTGCTGTGGTCGGGGGGGTGGTTCCGGATTCACCGGCGGCGCGTGCGGGCCTCAAGGCCGGTGACGAGGTAATTGAGGTTGCAGGCAAGAAGGACGACCTCGATTTTAGCAATATCGGGATAGCGGCGGCTTTGTCCGGCAGAGATGAAAAAATTCCGCTGAGAGTAAGACACGCGGACGGCTCTGAAGAAGATTTGACACTTATGGCCGAACAACTGCCCGGCGAGCCGATGAGACTTTTTGGTGTCGTGATTCCAACGAGTCTGACCATCGGAAGGCTTTCTGAAGATGACGCTAACGACCTGTATTCGAAAACCGGCTTGCTTGTCGGCGATAAAATTAAGTCTGCTAACGGCAAGGATGTTTATGGTTCCTGGGAGCTGGATGAAGTGATTCGCAATGCCCTTACGCCGGTAGTAGCATTAGAGGTTGAGCGAATCGGCGACAGGGGAGAAGTTGAATTAGTCAGAACGCAAATTCGTTTGAATTGGCGCATGACCAATAAAGAGAATATTGAGTCTGAGTCCGAGCTGAGCCATATTTACTCTATGGTTCCGCGCATGTGTATCATCAGCGTCTCAGAAGAGTATGCGCCAAAGGCCGAGGACGAGGTTTCATTGCAGCCTGATGATGTTATTCTTGCGATCGGCGATGTTGAGAATCCCACTTATAGCGAGATGCGAGAGGTTGTTGAGAAGCACGAAGATAAAGAGCTTCCGGTCAGGATTCTGCGTGCCAATAGCGACGGCACAGAAGAGGCTCTTACTGTCACAGTCAAGCCTAAGAGGCAGGCTGATAAGGACAGGGTTGCTATCGGCGTCTTCCTGACACTGGATGAGAAGCATCCGGTTGTTGCCAAAACTATTGATGCTGAAGGTGGGCCGTCAAGGCTGGCAATTCCAAGCGGCGCTGCGATAACTTTAGTTGATGGGACGCCGGTATCGAGCTTTTACGATGTAATCAGGGAAATTAGAAAATACAGCGGCCAACGAATCTCGATTGAATATCGGCTCAATGAGGAAATAGCAGGTAACGTTGTATTAAATGTGGAGACAAACGAAGAATCCGTCACTGTTAAATCAGCTTTTTCTGAAATTGATTTTATTCCATTTGCGAAATTGGAAAGGCTTTACAAGGCCAGCGGCCCCATTGATGCGGTCGTGATGGGATACAGAAGAACCGTTATGTTTGTCGCCCAGACCTACGTAACATTAAAGCGTCTGATTGGAGGACTTGTCAGTCCCAAGAATCTTATGGGCCCGGTGGGTATTATCACATTCAGCTATCGCATTGTTTCCGAGCAGCCGTTGGTTTATTACGTCTATTTTCTCGGCCTTATAAGCGCGGTAATTGCGGTGTTTAACTTTTTGCCTTTGCCGCCCCTTGACGGAGGACTGGTTGTGATTTTGTTTGTTGAGAAAATCAAGGGTTCGGCGCTGAGCGAGCGGGTGCAGGGAGTTATAGCTTATGCCGGCTGGGCGCTTATAGGAACACTTGTTTTGTACGTAACGTTTAACGATATTGTCAGGAGTTTTTTTAGTTAGTATCTTGTACGGCTTCAAGCCATCCCCAAGCTCGTCCCGCACCAATTGAGCTTCCTGCTTTGGCGAAGCACTTCGCAGAGACGAGTAGTCTCGCGCCTAATTGGTGCAGGACTCGCTTGAGGCTGCCACCCATCGTACCCAATAATTTGGGTAAGAGAAGAACCCCCGGTAAAACCGGGGGCTAAATAGTTCCTGTTGTTGCGGAAAACAAAAACCGACGATGTCACCC
Source organism: Sedimentisphaerales bacterium (assembly GCA_035528395.1). Taxonomy (GTDB): domain Bacteria; phylum Planctomycetota; class Phycisphaerae; order Sedimentisphaerales; family Anaerobacaceae; genus NIOZ-UU13. Next base: position 73,075 of record DATKYR010000112.1, on the reverse strand, counting down.
CTGCGAAAGCAGGGGTCCAGAGCGAAAAAGCTGGATTCCCGCTTCCGGGTCTGTTGCCAAAGTTCAAAATGAACCTTTTGAGATTGCCGCGCGATTCTTCGAATCGCTCGCAATGACCTGAAAACGCACTTTGCGTCATTGCGAGGAGTGTAGCGACGAAGCAATCTCGACTTTTTCAACAGGCCCTTCCTCGGGAATGACAAATACTGTTTCCGCAACAGGAACAAAATAGCTGCGGGTTATGGATGGATGTTCCTGCTGGTTGAAGAAAGGATTCGAAGGTTTTGGAAATGTTGCCGGAAAAACTATCTTCAGAGGCGTATCACGAAGATATATTCAGTGCTCTGAAGGAACAGGACAGCCGGGTTTATGAGTTAATAGCAAAAGAGTACGAAAGACTGCAAAGCACACTTCAACTTGTCGCTGCGGCGAACCAATGCTCGAAAGCCGTTTTAGCGGCTCTTGGCTCGGTCGTTCAGAATAAGACGACCGAGGGTTTTCCCGGGGCCAGGTGTCATGGGGGCTGTGAGATTGTTGACGATGTGGAAAGACTGGCCTTGGCCAGAGCGAAAGAGGCCTTCGGTGCCCAATACGCAAATGTCCAGCCTCATTCCGGCAGCCAGGCCAACCAAATCGTCCTTACCGCGATATTGGACAAAGGTGATACAATATTAAGCCTTGGAGTGGACCAGGGGGGACATCCATCACATGGAGGGTCGGGGTCGCTCACAGAGAAGTTCTTCAAGATAGAAAACTATTTTGTGGATACAACAAGTTTTCTTCTGGACTATGATGCTATCAGAGAGCAGGCAGTCAAAGTCAGGCCCAGGCTGATTATGTGTGGTGCCAGTGCTTACGTTAGAACGATAGATTTTAAGAGATTCAGAGAGATTGCGGATGAAGTGGGGGCGTATCTTTTGGCGGACATATCACATATTGCTGGCCTGGTGATAGCCGGTGCTCATTTGTCACCCATAGATTATGCGCATTTTACAACGACAAGTACGTACAAGGCGGGCGGCCCGAGGGGCGGGCTGATATTGATGGGCAAGGACTTTGATTTGCAAACAAAGGCCTCGGGCAGGGACATGCCGTTATGGAAACATGTTCAGGACGCGACGTTTCCGGGCGTACAGGGGACGCCTTATTTTAATCATATTGCGGCGAAAGCGGTTTTCTTTAAGGAAGCACTTTCCGATGAATACAAAGTTAGACAATTCAAAATCATAGAAAATGCAAAAAGACTGGCAGGTAATTTGCTGGATTTGGGGTATGATGTGCTGACGAAGGGGACAGACAACCATATGGTTCTGATAAGTACGGAGAATTCCAGAGAGACTTTGACGGGCGCTATAGCACAAAGATGCCTCGAAGATTGCAGTATAGTAGTCGATGCGATGAAGCTGCCTTACAATAAAAGGCCGGCTTTAAGTACCAGCGGTATCAGATTGGGCACACCTATTGTGACAAAGAATGGGATGGGGGGTAAAGAGATGGACAGGGCATCTGAGTTGATTGATGCAGTATTGAGGAAGGTAAAGATAATAAGCGATAGGGAATACGAGATGGATGAATCCTTTCGGAACGATATAAGAGACAAAGTAAAACAACTGTGCGGCAGGTTCCCTCTGCGGTAACTAAAGTGACTAAAGTGAGCTAAAGTGACTAAAGTGAGCTAAAGTGCTCAAACTGACCGATTTGTGTTGAATATTAATTATAAACCTTTTATTGATAATAACATAAGTCAATTTGTCATTCTGAACGAAGTGAAGAATCTCTTTTTCGTTGGCCAGATCCTTTCGGCAAGCTCAGGGCAGGCTCTTCGGCTTCGCCTCAGGATGACAGCTTTGCTGTCACTTTAGGACTTCGATTTTTTTGCAGTTAAAACCCAGAAGAGTTGATATATTGCGCCGATAGCGGCCATAAGAATTACAGCGGAGAATAATATCATCGACATCAGCAGCGCCTGCGGTTTTGCCACGCCGTAGATGCCTAAAAGTCCGACTAATGTAAACTCTCTGACGCCGAGATTAGCCACCGATATCGGGATTCTTCCCAGGACATATATAGCTGCGCAGAGCCACACAAATACACCCACAGGCGCGGTTATATTTGCCGCTTTAGCAGAGAAAAAGTATATCAACACACCGCCGATTAGGTTGGCTATTATGGTTATAGATGCAATAGTCAAGTGGAACCCGCCGCCGGCACTTTGAAAGATTGCAAGCTGCTCGAGTATCTCCTGGGCTTTTTGGCGTACTTTTGCCGGAAGAGGCTTTAGCAGAAGGGTGAAAGCTTTGATAATTTTTCCGCCTGTTCTGCCGTTCAACAGCAGCAGGGAAACAAGTATTATAGCGGCCAAGAATATTCCGCTAATGACGGGCAGCAGCCACCGATTATTTGAATCTGACTTCAAGAGCGATGCGGGATTCGTAATCATTAAGGCGGCAAGTCCGAACACCATCATAACAACCATTATCGACATCTGGTTGTATACCATACTGCTAAGGACGTTGCTTGACTTTCCGGTATCTTTTTTGAGAATGTACCATTTTACCCCTGTGCTGAGTATTCCGGGGATAATCATACTGTAAAATAGGGTAACTGCACTGGCGCCGAACAACTTTGCAATACTTACATTACAGTCTTGTTTTTTTAAGATAAGCCGCATCTTTATAGAGTTAATCCAGAAGATTATTACGACCAGCACCCAAACGGCGAACAGGAACCACCACTTTGCCGTTTTTACAGTTTGCCGGAATTGCTCAAGGTCGATTTTGCTAAAGACCCATATCAGTAATCCGGTTGTGATTAGAATTCTGATAAGGAGTTTGGCGAATTTTTTGCTGCGGTCGGTCATGTCCTGTCTGGGATTAGCCGGGCTTTTCGGCGAGAATCAGCACCTTTCTCGAAAAGGTCAGTTGTATTTTGTAGAGCTTGTAGAAAATTTTATTGTCCGGGAACCACGCATTAAGCGTGCCGAAAGGTAATCGGCCAGCGAAAGCTGAAACGATAAAACAAATGAATCCTGTCAGCGGGCCGCTCAAGTAGCAGCTCTTTATATTTTCGAAGCCGGCACTGAGCAAAAGCTGTCTGAGCCTGCGCCGGGTGGTTACATAGTTGTGAGAGAAATCGCAGTTAAAAAAGTTGTGCCGCAGGTTCAAATAATCCGGCGAGCATATTACGAGCTTTCCTTCCGGCTTTAATACATCTCTTATTTGCCCGGCGAGCTGCAGCGCATCCTGCATACTGTTCATATGTTCCATTGCATTTATCATGACAACAACATCAAATTCTTTGCCTAAGTCAGGCAGCGGAGGGACCATTGCGCGAACAACATTGGCCCCTCTTTTCTCAAGAGAAGCCGCCATTTGTTCGTTGGGTTCGACAGCAAAATATTTGATACCTTTTTCAAGACAAATATCGGCAAAGACGCCCCGGCCGGGCCCTATTTCCAAAACGCTGTGGTGCGGCTCTATTTTGACGTATTTAAAGATTTTGTTAGAAAAGGCCACAGTAATCCGACTGCCTATACCGGTGGGACTGTCCTGGTGAAAGTGGTCGTAGAAATGTTCTTCTGTCATAAGAATATACCTCGAAACAAGCTTTTAAGAGCCTATCCAAATAACCCGCTCTATTACGGCCGGCTGCAAAGCCCGATGCCTGCGTTGTCGGCCAAAAACGTTCTCAACGTGGAGAAAACCACGCCTCCGAGCATTTTTGGCCTGCCGCCTTGGCCTCGAACTTTTCGCTCGGCCTCATAACGCCCCGGTTATTCGGATAAGCTCTAAATTGACAGCAGTTGTTCCATATCGGGGTGATTGCGCGGTGTGGTCAAAGCGAACCTGATGTGAAAAAGCTGGACAATTCAGCCTGGCCAAAGGTTACCAAGAGCCTATCCAAATAACCCGTTCTATTGCGGCCGGCTGCAAAGCCCGATGCCTGCGTTGTCGGTGAAAAAATGTTCTCGACGTGGAGAAAACCACGCCTCCGAGCATTTTTGGCCTGCCGCCTTGGCCTCGAACTTTTCGCTCGGCCTCATAACGCCCCGGTTATTCGGATAAGCTCTAAGTTTTTTTGGGGTCTGTTTTTAGCACGAGGTCGGGCTTTCCTGAAAGAAGAGTTCTTACTTCCATTTTGGTGGCCCATTTGTGAGGATTGAGCCCATAGTATACCGACAGCCTGGATTTGATTGTTTTATTACTGTTGCCTGTTTTTTTCACTTTGCACTGTTCCTCATTTTTTTATCGACCATTATGGCGATTCTCTTTAGGATAGATTCACGCGAGGTTTGGGCGGTGCGTAGTGAGAAAAAGAAACTCACTGTGCCTTACAAGGGTAATTCCGGGCCTGTTCCATGATGTTTTCCTCATATAGTTAAGTTACTCAAACTGACCTGTTTTTACTGTCATGCTGAGCAAAGCGAAGCATCTGGCCTACAAATGAGAATAATCCCGATAAATCGGGACTTGTGCAGAAAGAGATTCTTCACTTCGTTCAGAATGACAAACCATCCTATGTTATTGTCAATAAGACAGTTATGATTAATATTCAATCCTAAATCGGTCAGTTTGAGTAAGTTAATGATTTTAGTTACTGGTCTCGTTATAAGTAAGGTGCTATATTCAGTACGGACTTCTAACGGGCTGGTGTGCGGTGAAGGTCGGTAAAAACACTAAAAAGCATGAAATTTCTCTAATATTTCCTCTTGATAAGTTGCTCAATAGTCATATAATTTCACTTGAGTTGAGATATGGAAATTTAAGATTTTTGAAAGGACAGAAAAATGAAGACTGTGAGAAATGCTGTTCTCTGCTGTCTGATTGCACTTTGTCTATTTGCTATCCTGGGATGCGGCAAGAAGGCTGACGAGAACAAACCTATCAGTGAGGTGAAGGCCGAAGCCGAAAAGATGGACACGGATGGATTAAGAGCTATGGCAATGGTGTACCAAAAGGCAATCGCGGCCAAGAACAGCGAGGTTGAGAAACTGACTGCTACACTCAAGGACATCCCAGTCACAGAAATGATGGGTGATGAAGCTAAGGAACTAAAGGCCGATATTGACAATCTAAACAAGTCCGTATCTGCGCTCAAAGAGCGATTTGAGGTCTATTACCAGAAGCTGAAAGAGCAGGGTGGTGACCTGTCTGGTCTTCAGGTATAAGCTGGAATCAATAAGTGTTTGCTGTCATCGTTTGAGTACTAGGGGTTGTTACAGCAGGTTTTCCTGCATTGTCTTGTGTGCCGACTCAAAAGCAAGAATGTCTGTGAATGTATCCACAGATTGAAGGGGTAATCACAATGAATATAGATATCGAAGCTATCTTACAGAAGGTCTATGAATATTTAGCCCAATATGGATTTAAGGTCATAGGGGCCTTAATAATCTTTCTAATTGGCCGGTGGCTGGTAAAAATCATCTCTCGATGGATAGAAAAAGCACTCATCAAATCGCGTGTTGACAAGACATTGGCTAAATTTGTCAAGAATCTGAGCCAAATAGTTTTGTTAGTATTTGTAGTTATGGCTGCTTTGGCACCTCTGGGAGTTGAGACAACTCAGTTTGCGGTGGTTGTTGGTGCGGCGGGTTTGGCGATAGGCTTAGCTCTACAAGGATCGCTTGCTAATTTTGCTTCGGGTTTTCTAATGATTATATTCCGCCCCTTTAAGGTCGGAGATTTTATCGAAGCAGCAGGGGTGAAGGGAACAGTTAAAGAAATTCAGATTTTCAACACGATTATCAATACTCCGGATAATATTCGTGTGATAATCCCTAACGCTCAGATAACAGGTGGTAATGTTTTGAATTACACTGCCAATGGAACAAGGCGCGTTAATTTAGTAGTCGGGGTTTCCTATGAAGCTGACTTGAAAGAGGCTAAAAAAGTGATCGAAGGTGTTCTGGCCTCGGATGACAGGGTTCTCAATGACCCCGCTCCTACCGTAGCTGTCTCTGAGCTCGGCGACAGCAGTGTTAATTTTGTCGTTCGTCCATGGGTCAATTCGACGGATTACTGGGCTGCATATTTCGATATGACTGCGAAAATAAAGCTCGCTCTCGACGAGAATGATATAACGATACCGTTTCCTCAGCGGGATGTACATATTAAGAATGAGTCTCGGCAAAGTTTCTGAGACGTTTAGAGGAATTGAAAGGCTTATTTCTATAGGGAATAAGGATCGCTTTAGTTGTTTTTCTATTAGTTTTTTTTGAAAGGAGATTATTATGCGATGGCAAATCTTGGGATTGACCCTCTGTCTTGTATTCTTTGTTCAGACAATTCATGCCGACGAGATCATCTTTACCAATGGAGACCGTCTTACAGGGAAAATTGCCCACCTTGTGGAAGGCAAGATGCTTTTCAAATCGGATGCTATCGGCGATGTAACCATAGACATATCCAAGATAAAGACGTTCAGTACTGATGACCCGATAGCGGTTCATCTCAGAGACGATAACGTTCTGTTACAGAAGATAGTGAGCTCAGATCCCGGCAAGTTTGCTATCGAAGGAGCAGGTACAGTAAAGGCTCAGGAGTTTGATCTTACTGCTATCTCTTCGATAAATCCTCCGCCAAAGCCTGAGCCGAAGTGGACAGGAAATATTTCGGCTGGACTCACTTCTACACACGGCAATACAACAACCGATAACATTAGTGCCAGTGTTAATCTCAGCAAAAGAACCGAGAAGGACCGCACAAAGCTAAGCGCAGATTATGCAAAGGCCCAGCAAAAAGACCCGGACACCGGAGAGAAAAATACTACGGAGGATTGGTGGCGGTCAAAAGCGAAGTATGACTACTTCTTTACAAAAAAGCTGTATGGATATCTGGATGGCCGGTATGAAAAGGATGCTATTGCCGAGCTTGACCGCAGGGTGATAGTCGGAAGTGGTGGCGGTTATCAATGGATTGAGTCGGAGGATATGAACTTTTCAACCGAAGCTGGTTTTGCCACTCTTTATGAAAAGTTTGACAACCAAACTGACAGCAACAGTGAAATATCTTTCCAGGCTGGATACAATTTTGACAAGCGGTTGATGAAGAACGTCAAGTTCATTCACGAACTTACCTACTATCCCAGCATAGAGCAGTTCTCTGATTATTTTCTCACGTCAACAGCTGAGGTTCGCGCTAATTTTACCGAAACAATGTTCACAAATTTTAAGGTCATCTTTGATTATGACGCTACACCTGCTATTGATACAGGCGCTACGGACGTTAAGTACATTTGGGGTATCGGCTACAACTTTTAACGATATATTCTCTTCTCTTGAGAGCTGCTCGGTTGTACCCATTGATATACAATGATTAGTTGATTGTAGGGGCTTGTGTGGATTATTACAATGCAATAAAACTGGAAATAGTGATTTTTAGGGGAATAGAACAATGAAAAGTTTACGTAAAATCCTGCGTATTGTTTTGCTTGCGATTGTAGTTTTGATTGTTTGTATTGTGGTTTTGATTCATCTTTTTGGTAAAAGCCTTCTGAAAACAGGGATTGAAACTGCTGCAAGCAAAACGTTAAATGTCGGCGTTAAAATAGACGACATGGACTTTTCAATTTTAGGAGGAAAAATCAGCTTTCAAAATCTCGTAATTGATAATCCGCCGGGTTATAAACATGACAGGCTGCTCGAAGTTGGTGATGCTCGTGTTGCCGTTAGTACAGGCTCACTTTTGAAAGATACCGTCAATATAAAAGAAATTATGCTTGATAACGTAAATGTTGTGCTTGAGCAAAGAGGAGTTTCAAGTAACAATCTACAGGATGTTATCAAGTCAATTCCTAAAGAAGAGGAGGCAGAGCCTGGAGACGAAACAAAGAAAGCCGCTAAAAAGCTTCACATAGACAATTTGGAACTTACCAATATCACAGTCAGGGCAAAGCTGTTACCTATTCCTGGTAAAGCAGATACCGTTACGCTGAAATTAGACCCTATTCGTATGACCGACTTGGGCAGCGATGATAAGCTGGATGTGGCTAAGTTATCAGGTAAAATTCTTTTGGCTATTGCCACGGGCGTGGCAAAACAGGGTGCCGGGCTTTTGCCGGATGAGATGACAGACGCTTTGAAAACAACTTTGGGCGTGACGTTAGAATTGGGAAAGACCGCGGCCGAAGGAGGTGTAAAGATTTTGGAAGAGGGAGCAGATGCGGGCAAGGGCCTGATAGATGGTGTTAAAGGCTTGTTCAAGCCCAAGAAATAGAATAAAGAAACAGCCGTTTGAGTTTTCAGTTTGTAAGTTCTCCGGGCCATTTCAGCTATCTTATCAGCGAATCTGATAGTGTGAGGACATTGATTCGCGCGGATGATATAGCCTGCTAAAACTTCTGACTTTATTAGATTACCAAATCCATATTAGCGTTGCAACTGTCCCGAAATGTGTGGATGAGTATTTTGCCCATAGTCCGTTGTGGCTCGAGCCATCGAACTTGCAACAATACATTAGACGCTCCAACATGTCTCACAATCGTTGGGGCAAACATTGGATTTTTCCTTTTGTTGACATTTTGTGGCAATTTTGCAAAATACCAGATATACTGATTGATTATTAATAATTGATTTTTGGAGTAAAAAATGAGAGCATCTGAGATGAGAAAAGGTCAGACCGTTAAGATCGACGGCAAATTGTACGCAATTGTTGATTATCAGCACGTCAAGCTGGGCAAGGGCGGTGCGGTCTATCAAACAAAGCTAAAAAGTCTGATCGACGGTTCAATTCAAAATGTCCGTTTGCGCTCGGAGGAAATCGTCGAAGAAGCGTATCTGGACAAAGGAACGTACGAATACCTTTATTCATCCGGAAGTGAACATGTCCTGATGGATACTACCACCTACGACCAGATTAGCCTCGATGATGATGCATTCGGTGATGGGCCGAAGTATCTCAAGCCGAATACTCAGCTACAGGTCATTATGTATCGGGGTAAGCCCCTTATAGTGACTCTGCCCAACACAGTGGATTTGAAAATTACCGACACACCGCCTGAGATTAAGGGCGCCACGGCGACAAACCAAAATAAGCCCGCGACGCTCGAAACCGGCCTGGTTGTGCAGGTGCCGCCTTTTATCAAACTCGGCGAGGTTATCCGTGTCGATACCCGTACCGGCGAGTATGTAACACGAGTGAAGTAATAAAAATGAGCTAAAGTGCCTAAAGTGAGCTAAAGTGACAGCAAAGCTGTCATTCTGAGCCTTTCGCTGCGCTCAAGGACAAGCTCAGCGAAGAATCTCTTTTTCGTTGGCCAGATCCCTTCGGCAAGCTCAGGGCAGGCTCTTCGGCTTCGCCTCAGGATGACACGTAAGTGTCACTTTAGGCACTTTACACTTTAAATTGATGTTTGATAAGCTAAGCAAAATTCTGATAAAGGTTTTTGGTTCTCGCAACGAGCGATTGATTAAGGCTTATTCGGTAATCGCCCAGGAAGCAGGCGAATTTGAAGAGCAAACAAAGATGCTCGACGACGAGGCCTTAAAGGCGAAAACTGCCGAGTTCAAGGCTGCTATACAAGCCGGAACCAGGCCGGAGGATATTCTGCCCGAGGTCTTTGCAGTTGTTCGCGAAGCGGCAAGGCGGAATGTCAAGATGCGCCATTTCGACGTTCAGCTTATCGGCGGCAACGTTCTTTACGAGGGCAAAATCGCTGAAATGGCTACCGGCGAAGGCAAAACCCTCGTAGCAACATTGGCGACATATCTCGTACATTTAACCGGAAGAAGGGTTCACATAGTTACGGTCAACGATTATTTGGCCAAGCGCGATGCGGAATGGATGGGGCCGGTCTATCAGGCTCTGGGCCTGACTGTCGGAGCGATTCAGGCGGATATGGACACAGCCGGCGACGAGCGTAAAAGCCAATATGCCTGCGACATAAATTACGGCACAAACAACGAATTCGGCTTCGATTATCTTCGCGATAATATGAAAACGTCACTTGAGCAAATGGTACAGGGGTCTCTGCAATATGCCATAATTGACGAGGTTGATTCGATACTGGTTGACGAAGCCAGGACGCCGCTGATTATATCAGGCCCTGCCTTTGATGATGTCAGCCGATATAAAAAAGCAGACCAGGTCTCAAGAAAGCTGCTCAGTCTTCAAAGCAGCTACGACCGCACCAAAAGGCAAATTGATTCTGCCGAGCGGGCCATAGCCAGCGCCCAGGGTGAGCTGGCGGATGCAAAAAAAGATAAGGACAACGAGCGAATTGAAAAAGCCCAGAAGGCAATCGGGAAAAACCGTGATGAGCACGAAATCGCCCAGGCTAAGCTGACAGGGGCCACTCAATATTACGAAGTTGAATTTGACAGAAAAGCGGTGCATCTTACACATGAAGGAGTGGGGGCCGCACAGGAAATAGCCGGTGTGGGTTCATTTTTTACCGGCTCAAATATGGAATGGCCGCATCTTCTTGAGCAGAGCCTGCGTGCCCACGTTACTTTTGAGCGAGAAAAAGACTATGTCGTTATGGACGGCAAGGTCATTATTGTTGACGAATTTACCGGCCGGTTGATGCAGGGACGGCAGTGGTCCGATGGGCTCCATCAGGCGGTCGAGGCAAAAGAAGCTGTTACCGTAAAAGAAGAAACTCAAACGCTCGCCACTATCACGCTCCAGAACTTCTTCAAACTCTACGACCAGATAGCGGGAATGACCGGCACCGCCACCACCGAATCTGAAGAGTTTATGAACATCTACAAGCTTGAAGTCGTCGTAATACCCACCAACGAGCCCTGCATCCGGGAAGACCGGGACGACGCAATATATAAATCGATGCGTGAAAAGTTTGACGCGATAGTAGAAGAGATAAACGATATTAGCTCCTCCGGCCGGCCACTGCTTGTTGGTACGGTCAGCGTAGAGAAAAACGAAGCACTTTCGGCTGCTCTTACGAAGAGATTCGGCCTCGAACACGAGGTGCTCAATGCCAAGTACCACGAAAGAGAAGCAATCATTGTTGCCAAAGCCGGCCAGCAGCACAAAGGCCGGGACGGCCGAATGCGAGGTAATATTACAATCGCAACAAATATGGCGGGCAGAGGCACGGATATTGTACTTGGACCGGGTGTAGCCGAAATCGGGGGACTGCACGTAGTCGGCACTGAACGGCACGAGGCCAGAAGAATCGATAATCAGCTCCGGGGACGAACCGGCAGACAGGGGGACGCCGGCTCCAGCCAGTTCTTCCTGAGCTTCGACGATGAACTGATGCGAGTCTTTGCTCCTGAATGGACTGTCAAGGCGCTCTCATGGATCGGCTGGGAAGAGGGACAGCCTATCTACCACAAGAGGATAAGCAAGGGCATCGAAAAGGCACAAAAGAAAGTGGAAGAACGAAACTTCGAGGTACGCAAAAGCCTGCTCGAGTACGACGAGGTAATGGACTACCAGCGAAAAATCTTTTACTCTCGCAGACGCGAAATCCTGAGCGGAAAAGGGCTCAAAAAAGTCATTCAGGAAATGATTGACTCGACTATCGTAACGAATTGCAGCACGATACTCAGTAAGGACTACCCGCTTAAGTGCATTAGCGAATGGGCGAGAACCAACTTCGGCGTTGATTTGAAGCTTTCAAACATTGCTGGCAACAGCGTACAGGAGATTGAGACATTAATAAAGCAGCGGTCAAAGGATAACGCCGCCAATAATATATCGCTTTCCATGGGCGAATACCTGGAAGATTACAGTAACCCGCAAACCTGGGACATCGCCGGATTATGTAAATGGGCTATGAGTGCCTTTCAGGTCAGTTTAAGCCCCGGCAAAATTAAACACCAGTCGCCCGAAGAGATTGAAGAGCAGTTGATATCAGCCGCTGCAGAGCAAATCGACAAAAAAGATTGTTCACAGCTAATCGAATTTCTGAAGGATGATTTCCCCCTCCGCACGTTTGCCGAATGGGCACGAGCCAAATTTGATGTACAATTGGACATCGCAGAATTAACAGACCTCACTGCCTCACAAATCCGTCAGCAGCTCGAGGAAAAAACCGCAGCCAAATACAAACAAAGAGAGGTTGAATATCCTGTTGAATTTGCGATGAATATGGTTTACGGCCCGCAGGGTCCTAACGTATATGCGTTCGAAGCGCTCGCCGACTGGGCAAACAAAAAATATAACGCTGACCTTTCTGTTGAACGAATACAAAACACCAAACCCCGCCTCTTGCAAAAACAACTGCTCGAATTAAGCGAAAGCTTTAACAACGGCAAATTGGACGAGGAACTGGGCGATAAAATTACCAGCTTGAACAGAGATGAATTAGTGAGCTGGGCCAACGAAAGATTCCAGGCCTCTTTGACCGAGGAGGACCTGGCCGGCGACGGACCGGAGCTCAAAGATAACTTATCTGAAGTCGCAAGAGATTTTTTGCGAGCCGAGCTTAGCGACCTCGAAAAATATGTTTTAGTCCAGGTTTACGATGGTACCTGGAAGGACCATCTCTATTCGATGGACCATCTGAAAAACAGCATTTGGATGCGCTCCTGGGCGGAGAAAGACCCCAAGACCGAATACAAACGTGAAGGTTCAAGAATGTTCGAGGAGATGCTCGATACTATTGAGGACCGCGTTACGGATATTATCTTCAAGGTTCACCTTGAAGCCGGCGCCAGAGCAAGGAATGTCTGGAACGTAAGTGCAACGAGCCACGATGAGGTCGGCCAGTTCGCAATGGCCGAGCGACAGCGGGCCGCCGCCCAGGCACCACAGGGCGAGCCGAGAGTAAAACAGATAAGACTGGAACAGCCCAAGGTCGGCCGTAACGCACCCTGTCCCTGTGGCAGTGGAAAAAAATACAAAAAATGCTGCGGAAAAAACCTGTAAAAAAGAAAACATCGAGCAACGAATCGCCACTCGATGTTTTCCGGAGGGGAGAAAAAATCGTTTTTTATCTTCTTTTTATTATCGGCAGCGGCGCAATCACACTTTAAACGAAAATAGGCGGTTTCTCTTCGAAAAGCCGAAATTAAACTTTTGCATATCCTTGTAAGTCTTTACGTGATAAGCGGATAAAGGTTCAGTAATTTTCCTTCTAAATTCGGATATTTCGTCCTGACATGCCGTTTACAGCGGTTAGCTTCATACTCCCGATGCGGCTCCTGCAGGGGCCTTATGAACTTCGACCAAAATTCAAATCTGCGATCCGCAAACTAAAAAATATCCATAGGGCGCAATAAACCTGGTTCTGAAAAAAGTTCCACAAGTGGTGGGACAATGATTTTTGAAGAGCAGATTGAAAACAGCAGCCAAAAGAGCTAAACTGGACACGAGCAAACTATATAGTTAGTTACTGTTGCGGAAACAGTACACCTGTTAGAAACGTATGTATCCATATTAGTCATTCCCGCCCCGCATCGTGTGCGGGATAAACTTCAGCGGGAATCCAGCTTTTTTGTCCTGGACCCCTGCTTTCGCAGGGGTGACATCGTCAGTTTTTGTTTTCCGCAACAGATACCAGTTAGTGCCAAACGGGTTCATTATGGACTCTGACCAGGAACTAATCGAATTGGTAAATCAAGGCGATCCGGATGCCTTCGAAGCTCTCTACCGGCGGTATCGGGATTGGGTTTACCGTTTAGCCTGGCGATTTACAGGCAACCGGCAAGATGCCCTTGACGTCCTCCAGGAGACCTTTACCTACCTGCTTGGCAAATTCCCCGGCTTTAGCCTTACCGCCTCAATGACCACGTTTCTTTATCCGGTCGTCAAGCATCTTTCTATTGCCGTCCGCAGCAAAAGCCGTCGTTTTACCTCCGATGAAGAAATATTGAGCGAAATAGCTGCACCGGCATTGAAAGATACTCAAAGCAGCCGTTCGGAATTAGCCGCCGTCCTGACTGTTTTACCCGATGAGCAGCGAGAAGTCCTGCTGATGAGATTTGTCGATGATATGACTTTGCAGGAAATAGCCACAGCCCTCAATATCCCGTTAGGCACGGTCAAGTCCAGACTGCATCACGCCTTACAGAGGCTCCGCCAGGACCGCCGCACACAAGATTATTTCCTCGAATGAGTAAGAAATCTTCCCTGGCGGAAAAAATTCTCAAAAACTTTGAACTTTTCGGGCGGTTTGTTTGCTTAATATACAGGAGCTAAGATTATGACTGAAAAAAAAGGACATTTTGATGAGGATTTGGATTTGAGTGTTAGTCCAAAATTCTCAGAAGATTTAAATACCCTCTTTAAGCCGCAGTTTTCCGTGCCACCCGAATTAGACAGGGCCATTATGGACCAGGCCAATCGTCGCTTTGTACAGCGACATTGGCGGGACAGGATTTTCCGCCATATCAGTATCTGGCGGGTTGCCGCGGCTGCGGCCGTTATTATTTTTGCATTCAGCTTGAATCTAACGCAAAAGCCCGGACCAAGTACGAGTCGCACTGTCCTTGTTAAAACCCAGGCGGTTGATATTGACCGGAACGGTCGAGTGGACATCCTCGATGCCTTCAAATTAGCTCGCCTCATCGAATCCGCTGAGAGTACCAACAAAAGCTTGTCCCCCGTATCAAGTACGGGGCAGGCTCTGCGAAAGCAGGAATGGGACATTAACGGTGATGGTCTTGTCGATCGTAATGATGTTGATTTAGTCGCCTTATCCGCTGTCCGATTAGATAAACATAAGGGAGTTTTATGATGAAAGAGATTACCGCAATTATTCTGATGAGCATAAGCATAATCGTTCCTGTTTTGGCCCAGCAGTCAGAGCAGGATATTCCGACTGTTCAGCCAAAAGTCCGTTTCGCACCGCTGCATATTTATCTTGATTCCGGTAGCAAATCGTTGGCCGCTTATCAGTTCGAGCTTAAGGCTACGGCCGGACAAATTAAAATCGTCGGCGTAGAGGGAGGACAGCACAAAGCATTCAAAGAAGCGCCTTATTACGACCCCGCCGCCTTAGCCAATGACCGTATAATCATCGCCGCATTTAACACCGGCCGCGAATTACCCACAGGGCGTACCCGAATCGCCACTATCCATCTGCAAATCATCGACGAGGCCGAGCCTGATTATGAACTAAAGCTCACTGTCGCCGCCGATGTGGATGCGAAAGAAATACCCGCTAAAATCTCATTCGAAAAAGGAGAATAAAAGTGAAAAAGAAAATACTAATCGCATCAATCCTTTTAGCCGCAACGGCAATAGTCCTGGTCGGCTATTTCGGATGCAGCCAACAAGAAAGTGATACTGTATCCTCACAAACAGAAGCAGATAAGCCAAGCGAAGAGGGAGGCATAACAATCGGCGAAGTAACTGATAAGCCTGATACCGAAGTCCAAGTGTTCCCAGAACCCCAAACTATGGTTCAGCTACAACAGGAGATGGCAAAAGAAGAGGTTCACCTGCGAACGAAATTGGAGCCAGCAAAGGAAGCGGAAGAAACAGCTCCTGCTGCGATAATGCCTGAACTGGATACAATGATGCGCAATGAAGATATTACCAGCTCTAAAAGCCAGCAGGAAATTTTGGGCGACCTTAAATCAAAAAGCGAAGAGTCACGGCTTCATGAATTCGTAGGAGGTCCGGTGCCGGTGTTGGGCGATAAACCAGAGAGTCGTTCTAACGGCCTTACGGGTCGATACGGTGGCGGCATGGGCCGATCCAGTAGTTCTTCCCGCGTTGCACCGTCTGCGGGGCGGCCGCGTCAATTTCTTCGGGGACTTACACGACGCGATGCTTTACGTGGTCGACTATCGGAAGAGGCTCAGCGTTCTGAAGGGGAGCGAATATATGCTGGATTACTCAGTGTCACGGAAGACGAAATATGGGTAATTGCCCGGGCTGAAACTCAGGCGGTTCCAGCAGGAGAGGACACTCCCGGCTGCGGGACGATGTTAGCTAAGCTGCCGAAAGAAGACAAGGAAATACCACTGCCGCTAAAGCACACCGACGTGAAGGGTCAAATCAGTGGCTATATCGCCACTGTTGATGTTACGCAGCAGTTCCATAATCCGTACGATGAGAAGATAGAGGCGGTGTATGTGTTTCCACTGCCGCAGAATGCGGCCATTAATGAATTTATTATGGTAATAGGCGAACGGCGAATCCGCGGCATTATACGGGAGCGTAAAAAGGCAGAGGAAATCTACAGGGAAGCCCGGAGACAGGGGTATGTCGCTTCACTTCTTACACAGGAGCGGCCAAATATCTTCACACAAAAGGTCGCCAACATCGAGCCGGGAAAAAACATCGACGTCAATATCAAGTATTTCAACACCTTAGCCTATGTGGACGGCTGGTATGAGTTTGTATTTCCTATGGTCGTCGGGCCGAGATTTAATCCTCCCGGATATACCGACGGCGTCGGCGCGGTCACCCGCGGCAAAAACGGCATCTCCGGACAGAGTACCGAGGTCCAGTACCTAAAACCCGGTGAGCGAAGCGGCCATGATATCGCCGTTACGGTTGACGTTGATGCTGGCGTGGTCATTGAAGAAGTGGCCTGTACTAATCACGTTATCACCAAGACCTTTGCCGCACCCGAAAAGCTGACGGTCAAGCTCAGCAGTCTCGACAGTATCCCCAACAAGGACTTTGTCCTTCGCTATAAGGTCGCAGGCAAAACTGTAAAGTCGGCCCTGGTAACTCACCACGACAAACGAGGCGGTTTCTTCACGCTGATGCTGTATCCGCCGGAGAACCTTTCGTATCTAAAGCGTGCCCCGATGGAGATGATATTCGTCCTGGACTGCTCGGGGAGTATGAACGGCAAACCAATCGCCAAGGCCAAGCAGGCGGTGACACGCGCTCTTCGAAAACTTCAGCCGAACGACACCTTCCAGGTGATTCGCTTCTCAAATAACGCATCCCAGTTCGGGCCCGACCCTGTTCCCGCGACGCCGGACAATATTCGCAAAGCTATAGGATATGTTGAAAATCTTCATGGCAGCGGAGGGACTATGATGATTGAGGGCATAAAGGCCGCTCTGGATTTCAAGCACGACCCGCACAGATTTCGTTTGGTCTCTTTTATGACAGACGGCTACATCGGCAACGAGATAGAAATCCTCGCAGCTATTCATCAGCGTCTTGGCGCGAGCCGAATCTTCAGTTTCGGTGTCGGCTCGTCCGTCAACCGATACCTGCTCGACAGGATGGCCAAACTCGGAAAAGGCGCCGTCGCCTATATCGGCCTGGACGACAGCGCCGGAGGCGTCGTTGACCTGTTCTATGAGCGCATCAGCCATCCGGCCCTTACCGACGTAACAATCGACTGGGGTAATATGCAGGTGACAGATATGTACCCCGACCACATTCGTGACCTTTTTGTCGGTCGGCCTGTAATTATCACCGGCAGGTTCAAAGGCAATAGTAAAACAACCATTCATGTTACAGGCAAAGTCGGCGACCTGACACAGGAAATCGCGATTCCCGTCAACCTCGACGATTCCGCCGCGGCTCATCAGGGCATCGCCTGCGTATGGGCGCGTAAAAAAATAGAAACCTTAGCTAATCAAGCCACCTACGACAATAGCCCGGACCTTCCTCAGGAAATCAAGCAGGTAGCCCTTGAGTATGGCCTGATGTCGGCCTACACAGCCTTCATCGCCGTCGATTCGTCCCGGAAAACCGCCGGCGACCATGGCATCACTGTTGCCGTCCCGGTGCCGGTGCCCGATGGTGTTCGATACGAAACCACTGTCCAGAACTAAAGGCGGCTATTGTGGTGACTCTCCTGCACTATGCTTAGCGCGAATGTGCCTGTTTGCGAGACAGGATAACAAAAAAGCAGCCCATCACTAATATCGCCAGGGCAAAGCTCCATCCCGGCGCAACGCCAAAAGCGCTGGGAAGGTAAGCAAAGAGCAAGGCGAGACCGGCGACAAACAGGCTGTAGGGCAGTTGTGTGCGGACGTGATGCATGAGGTCGCAGGAGCTGGCGATAGAGCTCATAATTGTAGTGTCGGAGATGGGCGAGCAGTGGTCGCCGAAGATTGCGCCGTCGAGGACTGCGCCGACGCTTATCATTGTGGTCAGGCCGTAGCTGTTCCCGTCAAGTGCAAAGGCGACTGGAATGGCAGTGGGGATGAGGATGGCCATCGTTCCGTAGCTTGTGCCTGTGGCGAATGAGGTCACGGAGGCAACAAGGAAAACTGCCGGCGGAAACCAATGAGGTGATACTCTACCTGCCAGTATTGTTGTTATAAACTCTCCGGTCTTCAAACTGTCACAGCAGCTCTTAAGCGACCAGGCGAGAATCAATATTACAAAGGGAATCATGGCCCGCCTAATGCCCCGCTTGAAACAATTAATTATGACAGGCATACGTAGTGTCCCGAAGAGCTGCGAGAAGAGCAAAGCCAGTGCCAGGCCGAATAATGCTGCGTAGTCGAGAATCAGGTGGGTGTTCTCGGCGGCACTAATAACGTCGCGCCAGTAAAGCAAGCTAAAGAGCGAACCACCTTCCCTGAGTCTGGCCGGTCCGCCGCCATCGAGCCAAAGCCCGGTGATATGAAACAAAATAAGTCCACCCAGTGGCACAAGGGCATTGATAGCCCGAGAGGATTGCTGAGCGATGTCAGGTGGACTCGAATCAGAAGTGTTTTGGGATGGGTTGGCTTGGGCTTTTTCATCGTGACCTTTTGCCTTAGCCGAATCTTCCGCAGTTTTCATCGGGCCGAAGTCCCGGCCTATAATGATATGCAAAAAGACAAAAGCAATCATCAACAAACAGTAGAAGCGAAAAATCAGTGCATCAAAGAACAATGAATATCCGCTCTTATCAATGCCGAGCTTGTCTGAGATTTGACCGAGAATGCCCACTTCATAGGCAATCCAGGTGCTAATGACTGCAAGTCCTGCGACAGGTGCGCTCGTGGCATCGACAAGAAAGGCAAGTTTTTCCCTGCTGACGCGGAAGCGGTCGGTGATGGGCTGCATCATCGAGCCGACAATTATGGCGTTGGTGTAGTCGTCGATGAAGCACAGCACGCCCATCAGGCCGGTAGCAAGCTGTGCGGACTTTCTGCCCTTTACCCACTTCAAGAGCCAGAGGATGATTCCTCTAAAACCTCCGGATGCGATGACGACCTCTATCATCACGAAGATGGGCGGGATAAATGCAAGTATCAGGAGGTTCGAGTTTATTTCGCCCTTTTCGGTGTATAGCCATACAGTTTTTACGACAAGACTGCCGGCCGTCTTGAGACCATCGAACCAGGCGGCAGCGCTCAATGGGGCATGTGGAACCTGAGTGAGCAGACCGCCTGCCATAATAGCAATTCCCAAACTGAGCAGGACATGGCGTGTCAAAAATGCCAGCAAAATCGCCAGTACAGGGGGAACAATGCTATACCACCGTATGCCTGTTTGTGAATCCTGGTCGCCAACCGGTGCAAAGTAAGCGGTCAAGGCACATATAACCACAAAGATAATAACCGCCGTCACACTTCTTGTGAACGTTTTTGATTTCAATTGATAGCTATTCTTTACTGGCGTTAAAGATAATAAACTCATTACCCTGCAACAACTCAAATGATGAGTGTCATTGCAAGCGAAGCGATCTAAGGCATAACGGATGAGATTGCCGCGGCCTGCAAAGCAGGCCTCGCAATGACAACTATGTAAATTACATGTTACAGAGTACTACTTTATTTTTCATACGAATATTGACAATTATGAATCTCGAAGAATTTCACGTTTAGAGCCTATCCGAATAATCCTTCATTCTTTGTCATTCTGAGGCGAAGCCGAAGAATCTGGCCAATGAAGAGTCCCGATGTATCGGGATTCACTTCGCTACGCTCCGTTCAGAATGACAGGCGAGAGCGAATAGTTATTCAGATAGGCTATTACTATGTTTCTGAAATATCTATCCATTTGATCCCGATTTTTCGCGCTGCGTATCCGACCTCTTTGAGATAGTTACCATAAGCCATCATCCAGTGAGAATCCCGAACTTCTTTGAGCAATTTCCTCCAGTCCCCCTGAATTTCGACATCCTGCTGGGAACGGCATATTTCCAAAAACGGATTACCTTTAACAATTCCCTTGAATCCGACCCACCGGCCTGTACTGTATTCGGGGTCAATGAATGTCACCTCCTGTCCTTTTGGTATTTCCACTTTCGGTGCCGCACCATACTCGGATTCATAGTGTGTCATGATTTTTGCCGGTTCATAGTGCGTCCCGTCCATCCGGCGGGGAGCAGTGCAATGTGCACAGGTCACTACCGCGTTATGTGGAAACGTCGAGTTGTGCAGAAACACCGGCTTGCCCGATATATAATGCAGTAATATCCCCGAGGGTATAATAACAAAATCCGATTCGCAGAAGGCAATCACTCCCTCATCATTGAGCAGGCTTAGGGTCAAACAGGCGGTCGTCTCAGCCATTGGCATGATAGTGGCCATGCAGGCCCTGATTGTGAATGCCGGTGCGTCATATTCTCGCATTAAGTCTCTGAAGACACTATGTAGCAGAAAAGAGTTGACCACAAACTTCTTCTCGGTCATAAGAGCGGTGTCGGGCAGCGAAAGGTATTTTTCAGTCCATTGTTCTGCTTTTGAAATTAGACTGCTGTTTGCTTTGGCGCTTCTAATACGTGGGGCCAAATCGTCGTAACTGACTTCTATGATTTCGATTTTGTATTTTTCCCGGGCCACGTCGGGGGCCTCCGGGGAATACTTGCCCCATGCACCGCCAAGAGTGACTATCCGCGTCCCTATAAAATTCGTTAGCCCGTAAAGCGCCCGCAGCCTCCACAGGAGTTCCTGATAATCATCAACAACGACATCATAGATATACACGCCCCCGTGATTGAGGCGGCTGTTTTGCGATGCTTCGTTTTCATCTGTTTTTAGATATCTGACGCTAAGTGCCTCATACCAGTAATAAGTCGGGCCGGAACTATGCCTGACAAATATTAGGGTATCTTTGTCTTTTTCCCTGGCAAAACATGCCCTGAGCATGTCACCCGAACCGGTGGCCGGATAGACAATGATTACATCGTAATCGTTTTTGTGGACCTGTAATGCCTCTTCGGTGGACTTGACCTTAACCACAGGCAATATTTCGAGGGGGAAATCAGCCCTGGTGGATAACGAATTCAGCTCTTTTGATATTCTCTGTGTTTCTTCTGATGCAGCCTGCTCGGTTTGTACCCCTCCCCATGATTTCCAGGAGGTTTGTTCCCTTCGTACGGACGTCCTGTACATAAGAACAGGCTGGACTTTTATTTTTTTCCCTGTGACGATAAATGGTTTATTTGGGTTCCATTCTTCTATTGTTCTGTTGGCAAAAGACGAAGTGCCAAGGCCAAGTACTCCACCGGCAATACTTGCCGTAATTAATCCGACAAACTCTCTCCTGTTCATACAGCAATCACACATAATAACCTCCTGAGTTCAACCAATGAGGATTTTAATCCAACAGTCTTAGTATTCTCCAAAATTTCACGTCCCTTTTTAGTACCAGATTTGCCCAATAAAAGCAACCATGAAGCTATATTAGTACTTCAAAAGACATCCGAAGATGTGCCGGAAAATCTGGCCGCACCTCTGATTCCCGGTCGGATGTATTGAACTTGTCGGGAAGGCAAATAATTTGACTATTTCGTAACTTCTTGTGTATGATAACAATTATTATCTTCTTTTTGTGGTGAACAGATATTATGTTAAGTAGTCGAGTTTCAACATTTATATTTGTACTTCCTATTTTTCTTGTGTCATTGACTATTCACGAATACGCCCATGCCTGGATGGCGTACAGATATGGCGATGACACAGCAAAAAGAATGGGACGGTTGACCCTGAATCCCTTGGCGCATATTAGTCTCTTTGGCACAATAATTCTACCGCTTCTGGTGCATTTCGGCTGGGCAAAACCCATACCTGTTAACTTTACAATCCTGACTAAAAGGCAAATCTTTGCGGTTGCAGCCGCGGGCCCTCTTTCCAATATACTGCTGGCACTTATTTTGGCTGTGCTTTTCCGAATGTTCAGCCTGGAAGCGGCATCGCTCCTTGGTAATTTTGTACTGCTGGCTATATTGTTTAATATTATCCTGGCTGTATTTAACCTCATCCCCATACCACCCCTGGATGGCTCAAAGATGGTTTATGCCAGGCTTAAATCTCCGGAGGCTATTAACGCATACAGAAACTTTACCCGATTTGGAATGCTGATACTGATAGCATTTCTGCTGCTCGGAGGCTTTGATATTATTATTTTGCCCGTGGTTGGACTATTTTATGCCTTGCTTGGACTGCCCCTGCCTGCGCTGACAATTGAGCAGACAAAAACAAACAGTGAACATAAAAAATAATACCAATTCTATTTATTGATTGCCGATTACCTATTCTTGTCATTCCTGCGCAAGCAGGAATCCAGCGCCTTTCAATTAGTATTATGTTCAATTCTTTCGGCAATTTTTAACTGTAATTGGTATTATGCTACTGGGCTTTAGTGCGGGGATGGGGAGTAATCCTTATTCCCGGGAACACAGAACAGAGTGCTGATTCATTATAAAGACTCGGATGCATCACACCCATTGGCAACAATCATCTCCTCGATTCCGAATGTACCATCGCGAGTGTGGTAGGTTATTTTAAAGCCCAACTCGTGGAGAGCAGCATGAATTTGGCGGTCATAGGGCAAGCAGAATTCTTTATGCCTAAAACTTTCATTTTATGGCGGACATTTCGGCCGAACCGGCCCAAACTTTACCTGGGAAAAACCAACATGACCGACAAGCTCCGTAAGGCCGCTGAGCTCAGACCCCAAAAATAACACCATCACAGCCCCAACATTACACCGGCACGAGGAAAACGCTGGTGGACTTTACCATTCTTTCAAAACGATTAAGCCATAGTCTTTCCCGCTTGGCAACCCGGTGCGTGGTAACAGTCGGACCTCTTTGTCGGCAAAATATTCGTTGATGAAAGCTTCTTGACCATACCCTTGATATTCGTCAAATACTATCACGCCCCCAGGAGATAACCGGGGGAAGATGTGCATTATCGAAGCGACGGCGCTTTGTGCGATATCAGCATCTATATGGGCAAAACAAAACTGCTGGTCAGCAGGCAGTTTTGTGAATACCTCCATGCACTCGCCCTTAAGCACCTTGACGAATCGAAGGGGCGCAAGTGCTTCGATTACTTCCTCAAAAGATGCGTCGCTGAACCTACCGGTAAAATGATGGGACGGATCGACTTCCGGGTTGTGATATGGATGTCCCTCAAAAGTATCAATTCCTATGACCTTCTTCCCCTTAAAATCCTTGCTGTGGTGCTGTTGGATATACTTCGCCATTCTGTACAAAGAACCACCTTTATAGACACCGATTTCGATCACGTCTCCGGGTAACGAAACCGTTTGTGAGAGATACCGGAATAGAACGTTGATATATTCCAGCGGTATCAGCGTAATAGGAACTTGTTTATTGTTGATTTCTGCCATAGATATTTCTGTGGTTAAAAATGAATCAAATTACTCAAACTGGCTGATTCTTCGACCTATGATTACTGAAAATACCAAGCAAAAATGGCCTACCCTGGCGGTAATACCCGCAGTGACAAGTACTTAGAGATTATCTCAAAATCCTTACCTTGAGCCAAGTGAAGGGTCTGTTTGGTGTATCTTGTCGACCAATTCCAGACCAACTTCGCTTTAGGCTGTAATTTTAGCCTCTTTAAATATTTCTTCGTCAAAGCAAGGAGTATCTCTTTAAACTTTATTTCTCCTCATTACTGTTCTGTAAAACGCCTGTTAGACATAAGGACTCCTTGCGGAGAAGTCCGCCCGGCGGATTTCCGCGTCTAATTTGATGGCTGGCATATCCTCAAGCGCAGTCCTTTAGGGACACCTTGCAGCGCTTGGGTATGGCTGAGTATGGGCGGTTCGCGAACCGCCCCTACTGACTTTGAGGGCGTTGGAATTTTTATGTTCTATAGCCGGGATAACAGCCCAAGCATAACAACGATAAGAAAGAATCTGCTCGGCTTGACGTGTCGGAGCACAAGCAGTAATATAAAGGAAATTCGAAATAATATGAGTTCTTTTACACGTGCTATTGAAAAGGAGTTAAGACTATGCTTTATACAGCAGCAAAACAACATCATTTTTGGTTCGCTCGAAGCGGCTTCCCAATCAGTACATACAACATTTGCATATTCAGTTTATTTCTTGCAGTCTGTTTTCTAATGCCCGCACCTGTGCTGTCCGCACAGAAAACGCGGGTACAGGTGCCGCAAGCCTGCACCGGGCAGAGCTGGCCTTCGTTTCGTGGTCCCTTAGCGAGCGGTATTGCTGAAGGCCATTCCGTTCCTGTCAAGTGGGATGCTGAACGCTCCGAAAACATCCGCTGGAAAACTTATATCCCGGGGCTTGGCCATTCAAGTCCGGTAGTATGGGGCAACCGCATCTTTATCACTACCGCTATTCAGGACAAGGGCCAATCGAGCTTGAAGGTGGGCATGTACGGAGATGTCAGGTCGGCAAAAGAAGAGAATGTTTTTAGCTGGCACATTTTATGTATAGATAGAGAAGATGGCAAAATTCTATGGAATCGACGCTCTTATATGGGAAAGCCAAAGGTAAAAAGGCATCCTAAATCCAGCCATGCAAATTCAACTCCATGTACGGACGGAAATTACGTCGTTGCGTTCTTTGGCTCTGAAGGTATGTACTGTTACGATATGGAAGGAAATCTTATATGGAAAAAGGACCTTGGCAAGCTTGATTGGGGTTTTTTCAGCAGTCCGGCTGCACAATGGGGAGGAGGAACTTCACCCATCTTCCATAAAAATATGATAATTGTCCAGTGCGATGTGCAGGAGAATTCTTTTATTGCCGCCTTTAACCTTAAGGACGGAGCTCAGATATGGAAAACTGCAAGGGACGAAGTGCCAACCTGGGGGACACCGACTGTTTACGCGGGTGGGGAGCATTCGCAAATCATTGTTAACGGATATAAGCATATCGGCGGGTACGACATTGAAACAGGCAAAGAAATCTGGAAATTGAGGGGTGGCGGTGACATCCCGATTCCAACGCCTGTCGTGGCTCACAATCTAATCTATATTACCAATGCACACGGAGGCACGTCGCCCATCTATGCTGTGCGCGTCTCGGCAGCCGGCGATATCTCTCTGGCCGAAAATGAATCAAGCAATAAATATATCGCCTGGAGTTACGAGAGAGATGGAAACTACATACCAACACCTATTGTATACAAAGAGTATCTCTATTGCTGTTCAGATAGAGGCAAACTAAGCTGTATTGAAGCCGGGACAGGTAAATTACTGTACCGTGAAAATCTAAGCTCCTCCTCTGCCGCTGTTTCAGCTTCTCCCGTTGCGGCAGAAGGAAAAATCTACTGCACTGCCGAGAGCGGTGACATATATGTTGTAGAAGCAGGGCCCGAATTTAAGCTGATAGGCGTTAATAAAATGAACGAAATCTGTATGGCGACACCTGCAATTTCACGGGGCACCTTGTTCTTTCGTACCAGAGGTCATCTCGTGGCGGTCGCGGAACACCCCTAATGAAGATTCGATGCCTGGCGGTACATGAAACTACACAGGTATTGGTAGTAGTATCTCAATCAACCCGCCGAACCCAGATGCGTCCCCTTGCGGGAATAGCTAAGTCCATCGCAATATGCTGCCCGGACTTGATGGTACGGATAGGAATGGGCTTGCCGGTGAACGCCTCTACAAATCGATGGGACCTGCCTTCTCCAATTCGAATGGTGACGGTGACATTCACCGCTTCATCATTGAAGTTTTGTATGACACAGCTCCCGTAGGCCGAAGAGCCGAAAGGATGAAACGTGACGCAGCCTGGACCATCAAAAACCGGGAGCTGGAGTTTTGACAGAGTGATAGCGTCATTATCTATTATCGAACGATTGCCGAATACATTGCGAAGAGCGGAAAGGGCTTGCCCCTGCATAGTAATCAGGCCCAATGGCCGGGGACAGAGCAAAACCTCGCCTACTGCATCAAAGTCGGCCTGGCTGTAGGTGTGCGTATTGAGCAGGCTGATACTGCCATCCGACGTTTTGTTTACAGTAAGAAGAGCGACCTGTTTATTGCCGAAAGTGCACAATATGTCTCCGGGGCCGGCTTCAACTTCTATTGGTGATTCCAGGTCGATAATCACATTCGTTTTTTCGAGCTTTTGAGTTTTGCCTGAGAGGGACATCAGCGATGCACGAATCGGCTTTGATTGTATTTTTGTGCCGACCTTAACCATGCGCGCAAGCTCATCGGCGTCAGGTGACGTAACCAGCAGACTTGTCGTTACTATAAGGTGTACGCCTCTGGCGCGGGCCTTGTTGATGTGCTCTAAAAGATTTACATCTGCAGCCGCTTGTGCAGGCAGGAAGATGACCGGCGCGCTTTCAGGAAATTCGTGCGCAGGTATCAGCGGAATACCTAACATGCCTAAAAAATCCATTATATACATATCGCCGGCAGGGTCACTGTTGGGCGGCTTGTAGGCAGGGACGCCAACGACAGGATGTTCACGGACGAACGCAGCGAGCTCGGCAAGCTGGTCGAATTCGGCGATAATCTTTTCGTGGTCCGGGTGGCCTTGCATG
Source organism: Sedimentisphaerales bacterium (assembly GCA_035528395.1). Taxonomy (GTDB): domain Bacteria; phylum Planctomycetota; class Phycisphaerae; order Sedimentisphaerales; family Anaerobacaceae; genus NIOZ-UU13. The sequence goes on along the minus strand of DATKYR010000112.1, from coordinate 46,519 downwards.
AGGTTGCCGAAGTTGAAGAAGACCAGCTCCTGCGCCCCGGCCAGGACGCTCGTATAGGCCTGGTCGAGGAAGTCATACTCGGCGCAGTCGCCGTGGTCGAACCATGCGCCGCCGATCTTATCGCCCGAGATGCCCGCGAGCCAGCGGTAGTTGACAAATCCCTCGTAGGGCTGAACGAAACCGAATCGCTGCGTGTTGCGGCCGCGGGTCTCCGTGCCGACCCAGACTTGGTCGAATATCCGGGGTAATATATCCGTGTCATAGCCGAAGAGGTGGAACCGGTCGTACCACTGGGGATATTTGACTATCATCGTGATGGCGGGGTTGACCTCTTTAGCGGGCCCAACGAAGACCGATTGAGCTAATTCGGTGAGCAGAGCGCGCCGATATTCGCCCCAGGAACGCTCGCCTTTGGCAGCCTTTGATTCCTCGCTCACATCGCCTGTACAGAGGAAATCGTCAACGATAAAGGTATCGAAGATACCCGCCGCCATACGGATAACTTTCTCGATATCACGTTGGGTCTTTTCGTTTTGCCAGTTGAACCATCCAAGAGGTCCTTTTTGGCGCACGCCAAAATCGCCGCCGGGAACAGTTGCGATGCCGCCGACAACATCGAGGCCTTTCTTCTGGAGCCAGTCGCGCATAAAGGTAAGATGTTCACCTGACACAACATGGCCGCCGCGATAGACCTCGATATAAAGCTTCGTGATGCCCATACGCTGTATGGTTTTCCATGCCCGCGTCCGCACTGCCTCATTGGTGGCAAGCTCTTCCACCTGGCGCGATGTGGCGTAGGACCCAAAACGCAAATCGCTCATCCGTGCCCGGGCTTTCTCCTGTTGGCTTCGGGCGGCAGAATGCCCGGACAAGATAGTTGCTATGAGCACTATCGCACCAACCAACACAGCTCGTTTCACAACTGCACCTCCTGTATTTCAACACGCGTTCAAAAACGGCCCTAAAGACCTCGTTTCAATTTCCTGCTTTGGTCATTTGCCACTAAACTGTTATTATATTATACTGACAGCTTCCAAAAGCCAGCTAAAATTGCTCGAAGCGATTGTCCTCACCAAAGTCGAAATAACTTCTCCGCGAGTGACTATTCTGTATATTTAACATAATTATTCTATTTTTATATTGAGTAGCAGCAAGAAAGTGCTATAATGTCACTGTCCGTATTCAACAAGCTTTTTGGAGGAGAAAATCCAATTGGCGTTCTATTAGTAGAATTCTATCAAAATAAAGCTGAAAAACTAAGCCGGTAAAGCTGCGCACAGTGTGCGGCGTGAACCCCGTTAGAAGTTTTACAACAGGAAATAATAGTGTCCAAAAAAGGAAAAATTTCTAACGGGGGAAAATATTAACAATTTTTGAAAGGGTGGTAAGATGAAAAAAACAATTTCACTCGTATTGGTTTCGATATTGGCCCTTGCTACGGAACTTGCGAATGCGGATTTTACCTTCGGCACTCCCACAAATCTCGGGCCAATCGTGAACACTTCGTATAACGACGGTGTGGCGTGCACCTCAGCCGGTGGTTTGAAGCTCTACTATGCCTCAATGCGGCCGGGGGGGTACGGTGGTTGGGACCTTTGGCTCGCAACGCGGGCGACAACAGAAGATCCGTGGGAAGAGCCGGTGAACCTCGGTACAACTGTCAACGGCTCGTCTTGGGACATGGGGCCGGACATCTCGGGCGACGGCCTGATGCTCTTCCTGCAGTCCAACCGACCCGGAGGGCAGGGTTCACACGATCTCTGGGTAACGATGCGCTCAAGCGTCACCGACCCTTGGGGGCCCCCGGTGAACCTCGGTGCGACGGTCAACAGTTCCGGCGATGAAGTGGGGCCGAGCACCTCGGCCGATGGTTCTACCCTTTTCTTCAGCTCCAACCGCCCAGGCGGGTATGGTGGCGATGACCTATATGTAGCAACACGGCCGACGCTTTCCGAGCCCTGGGATGCCCCTGTGAATCTCGGGGCAACGGTCAACACCGGCTCTACAGATCGGGCTCCGAGCATTTCAGCCGATGGCCGAATGCTCTTCTTTCACTCCAACCGGCCGGGTGGGCGTGGTTCATACGACCTCTGGGTAGCGAGGCGGCCAAGTGTTACAGAGCCCTGGGAGTCACCTGTGAATCTCGGATCGACGGTCAACAGTTCGTCACCCGATGTCGGGCCAGGCATCTCGGACGACGGACAAAAGCTCTTCTTTATGTCTGACCGGCCCGGTGGGTCCGGTAATTTTGACGCATGGCAGGTATCAATCGAATCGGTTGTTGACCTCAACGGCGACGGAATTGTCGACGCCTCAGACATGTGCATTATCCTTGACTACTGGGGTACGGATGAGCCATTGTGTGATATTGGTCCGATGCCCTGGGGTGACGGCGTCGTGGATGTCCAGGACCTGATCGTCCTTGCTGAGCATTTGTTCGAGGAAGTTCCGCCGGTTGAATTGTCTGAATAGTTAGTGTACTGAAAGCCAGATGTTTTCAGTTTCTTCTTATTAGGCCTGATTGATGATGTTCGCATATACAACCGGTCAGTGAGGCCATAGGAAATCGAGGAGCTTGCGCGTTCGAGCACCTCAGAAAAAATCTATCTATCTCAACGGCCAGTCAAAACATTTCCAAAAGAAACCGCATCATAGGAAGCATGAAATATGCGGGCTAAACCCTGTGTGCTTCAACTGTAAGCGAACACGATAACAGGTTCGAAAATGAAAAGCTGAAACCCGCCTGCATAAACTTTGGGCGAGGGTTGCAAACGTGGTTCAATATGTTATAATACAAGCGTTTGTTTAATCACCATTTGTTTCTGTAGAAATGCCCACGGAACTTTTTGATGGCCGATAAGACAACTGGAATACTAAAATGTGTCAGCAAACTGCAGTTTGCAATCAGGACCGCGGACCGGGCTTATCGGCCGGGCCGGGCCGAAGTGATGGTCCACCCCGATCTAACTCGCCGCTTTGCCCTGGCCGAAGGAGCAGCCGTCACCGGTCAGGTCGAGCGGAAGAAAGGCAAATCCAGGTTGGTATCCATCGAGTCCCTGGGGGGCATGCAACCGGAAGCCTTCAGCAAACGCACACGATTTACCGATTTGGTGGCGATCGATCCACACGAACGATTTGACCTGGGCGCTTGCGGCCAGGAAAGCATGCGCATAGTTGACCTCATCGCGCCGATAGGCAAGGGCACGCGTCAGCTGATTGTCTCGCCGCCCAAGGCGGGAAAGACCATTCTCCTGGAACAGACCGTCAAGGCGATTTGCCACTGTTCTCCTGAAAGCCGTATTATCGTGCTGTTGGTGGATGAGCGACCGGAGGAAGTCACCCACTTTCGCAGGGCTGTGGAGGGAGCCGAGGTGGTGGCCAGCCCGAGCGACCACAGTGCCGACGAACACGCCGAGCTCGCCGAGCTGATGCTCGCCCATGTACAAACAGAGCTGGAATGCGGGCGTGAGGTGGTCCTGTTAATCGACAGTCTCACAAGGCTGGGAAGAGCGTTCAACAACAGGACCAGGCGGCGAGGCGCATCGCGCCGCCACACTATGAGCGGTGGATTGGAAGCGGGCATACTGGAGGTACCGCGTCGTCTTTTCGGACTGGCACGTAACATTGAAAACGGAGGCTCGGTCACTATCGTCGCCACGTGTCTGATTAACACCGGCTCTCGAATGGACCAGTTGATATTCGAAGAGTTCAAGGGAACGGGCAACAGCGAGCTCGTCCTCGACCGGTCCTTGGCCGAGGCGAGAATCTTTCCTGCTATCGACATTCCGGCCAGCGGCACTCGAAAGGAAGCCAAACTCTACAGCCAGGACCATAGCGGCGGTTTGGCCACGCTCCGGCGCGTTTTGTCAAACTATGGGGCCCGGGGGGCCATGGACTCTCTCTTCAAATTGCTCAAAAAGTACCCTACCAACGAGGAGTTTCTGGAGAGTATGTGTAATGGAAGTTGACCGCCGGTGAATGTAGCCTTACCTACCTGTTGCGACTCATTGCAATAGGTTGCAACGCGGCGAAAAGGGTTGTCGGTGAATGGCAAGCAAATTCAGGCGATAAAAACAAACCCAGTGAAAAGGAGAAATAATATATGAACAGGAATTGGCATAGTCTGAAGCCGTCATTGCTCACAGTGATGGTTGCTATTTGTATTATCTACACCAGTTCCGCGCCGGCGGCATTCCGTGCTGCTATTGAATTCTGTGATGTTACACCTGCTCCTCTGCTGCCTGTCTCAGGTGGTGTTGGGCCGTCTAAGCCTGTTGACCGGAAGATTGGAGAATTAACGGTGCGTGCGCTTGTTCTTGAAAAGGACAACACTCGCGTTGCAATTTGCAGCACCGATTTTCTCGGATTTCCCGGCGTGCTTTGCAGCAGAGTTCGCCAACAGGTTTCTGGTATTCCCCCGGAGAACATCCTCATCGGCGCCACCCACAACCACAGCGGGCCGGACTGCTATGGCTTTCCGAACGAGAACGGCCAGACCGCTGCCGACATTGAATACCTCAATAGTGTCTGCACGAAATTGGCTGACGCCATCAACCAGGCTGTCCGCCGGTTACAGCCTTCGCATGTCAGAATCGCTACCGGCAGGGCACGAGGCAAGATAGCATACAATTACTACGCAGAGAACCTGTATGACCCTCGATGCCATGTCATTCAGGTCCTTAATCTTGAGGGCAGGCCTTTGGCTACTCTCGTGAACTATGCCTGTCATCCCGAAGTAATCGGGCCGAATCAGGGAATCCTCTGCCCGGATTTTGTTGGGCCCCTCTATGACCGCCTTCAGAAGCAGGGTGGAGGTATCGGTATCTTCGTGAATAGTGCCATAGGAGGCATGGTTACCGCCGACTGCCGGGGCCCCGATGGCAAGGATATTCAGACATGGGATGAATGTATCCGCATCGGCCATCTTCTCGCGGATGAGTCTCTCCGTATTGTTGCCGATGCCCCGGTCCTGAAAAATCCCACGCTGTTTTGCAGCAGCACAACCGTTGAATTCCCGGTAGAAAATAAGCTTCTACTCTCCATTATAAAGCTGTCCCCTTTAGGTTTTGAGCTGAACGAAAGAGGCACCATAGCTACGCAAGTCAACGTCGTGAACCTCGGTGATGCTCAGATACTCACGATTCCTGGCGAAGCTTTGCCGAACATCGGTTATTATTTGAAGCGCAAGATGCACGGCAGGCATAACTTTCTTTTCGGTCTGACCAACGATGCTTTTGGTTATATTCTGACAAAGGTGGACTGGAACAGCTTTGACCGCTATGACTACATTAGCAGAACGTGTTTGGGTGAGATGACCGGTGAAATATTCATCGAAAAGGCGATTGGGTTCGTGGATGCGTGCCCTCGACCGGAGAATGCTGTCGATAATTAGTTCTGTGAGATATACGAAGTTGGAACCAAGGGGGGAGACATCACTTTTATAATGTAAACTTCGCTGGCTCGCAGAATATAAAATTCCTGACAAATGATTATGCCCTCTGCGATACAAGCAGCCGCACTGATATCACGCTTTCCAGGGACGTTGCCTGTCCGCTTTGTCTGACAAAATGTCTTTGGCAATGATTACATTTTCTATGATCTGGAAGTCAAACATGCCTGCACAGACAAAATCGGCCCCATTTTCAAAAGCATACTTAAAGCCTTCTCGCGGATGGATAGCACCGGCTGCCAGAACCTTGAAAGATATCCAGGGCTTGTCCACCTTCCTCATGAATTCGATAGTTCTTTCTGGAGTAATGGACCAAATGTTATCATGGTCGTAGGGACTACCACTATCGACATTAAATTCTACCCTGTTTTCTTTCGGCGTAGTGGACCAATAATTCCCGTGATGTAGAGTTTTCATGTAAAAATCAGCGTCTATCTGTGCCTTTTCGACCGCAATAGGAACTTCCACTGAATGCCCGCCGATCCCTGCGATTAATCCGTTTTCTTTGATGAACTCTACAGCCTTGCCGAGCAGGTCAACACGGCCATTTTTGATAAAACTCTCTCCGACTCCGCCCTGCACGTATGCACCGATTGCTCCGTTATCAACGGCCCTTTTTATATCACTTGTCAGGTCGTTTGATTGTGGATGGACCTGGGCAATCCATTGTATCTGACCGCCTCTTTCCTTCCAGTATTTATTAAGGTATCCCGACGATGCTGTTATAATTGTGTTTATCCCGTTTTCCTCTGCCGTCTGAAGGGTCTCCATGATTTTTTCGTCCGTGCTGTATGCCATGAATAACTCACGGAGATACTTCAAATCCCTGCTATGAGACCAGCCGCTGAATTGATTACCGCCGATAATCAACCTGCTTATATTAACCTTGCCGATTTTGCCCATCGGCAAACCTGCAGCGGAACCCTTTCGGGTCGGTGCAGCGGTACGGTTGACGGGAGCTGCTAATAAAGCTTTCTCTTTAAGACCGCAGACCGATGTAACAGCGGCTGAGGTAATAAGAGATTTCTTGCAGAACTCTCGGCGATTTAGGTTCTTTGACATCTTCAAGCCCCTTTGATTATAGTTTTATGTATTGTCAGGCTTTCACATATTTGAGAAAGCTAATTTATTTTAGCAATTTCTTGCTCCAGGTTCTTCTAAAAAAACTAAGAACGTCTAACAAATGGTTGTGGCCGGATTTTCCGGCAAGCGATTTTAAGTTCATTTTGCAATCCGCCTACGGCGGACAAGATTGGGTTTGATTGGGTTTGTTTTTTGGGCTGCGAAAACATCGTATTTTCTGTAATCCTTTGTTATAAGTGAGTTTACGTTCATTTTGGCCATTTCGGAATCCGCCTACGGCGGACAAGATTGGGTTTGATTGGGTTTGTTTATTCGGACTACGAAATCATCTTTTTTTCTGTAATCCTTTGTTAAACTTAAGTTTACGTTCATTTTGGCTTTTTGGAATCCGCCTACGGCGGACAAGATTGGGTTTGTTTTGGCTTTGTTTTGGGTTTGTTTTTTTGCCCCGCCAGCGGGATAAAATTTTTATATTCTATTGTTACTAATGAGTTTACGTTCATTTTGGCCACTTGGAAATTGGGTTTGTTTTGCATAAAAAGGGGCTGATTTGTAGAGATTCCTCGACAGATGTAGAGGTGCGAGAGAGTGAAGAGTGAGCTAAAGTGCCTAAAGTGAGCTAAAGTTGGATTCTCGATGCTCATGATTGGTAATTCCCATAAGGTTTTTCCGTTTCGCTCCAATATTGACTCCGCCAAAAGACGGCGGATCTTTGACTTTGACTTCGATATTTATGAACGATGCTTTTTGGCGTGTATCTTCTGATACGAAAACGTGCGGTTCTCCGCTATATCTATCGCCTACTGGCGGTTTTTGTTAGCCTGCTGGCTAACAAGTGAGTATTATACCAAATTTTGAGTTTGATTTCAAGTAGATTTTAAATAAATGTCCGAGACTCGGCACTCGATGCTGGATTCTCCCCCCTTCGTTGAAACTAAGGAGGTCAAACAGGATAAGTTAAGGATTTTGAAAATCTTATGGCTCTGAGGCTTCCGAGTGCGGTCATACGTTCAAAAGTATCGAAGAAAATTACTACGAAAGAGATGTCCAAAAAAATCCTTAAACAGTCTATTTTAGGGGGAACATTTGTTGTTCAGGATGCTCTTCTACATCCGGTAATAGGACATTATGTATAAACGGGGCCGGTAAAGACAAGGCCTCCAGGACGCTTCTAAGACTGTTAGCTGTCCAACCTTTCTCCTTCAGTAAGGATGCAAGCGCAATCGCTTCCGTAGACCCAATAAGGGGTTGACCGGGTTCTCTGACTCGGGCGGCGTGTCTCTGCAGGCTGGCTGTAAGGCGTACCTGTGTGCTCATTGAGCGAGTTATAGTGAGAATTTCTTCGAGGAGCTCCCGGTCGTTACGTACCGTTCTGGGGGCTGATTCAGGAGCCTCTGAAAGAAGCGATTCAACTCTTTGTTCGAGATCCGGCCACCACTTTTCAAAGACCGAGTCGAGAACTTTGGTCTCTAGTGCATCCTCACCCAGTTCTTTGTTGACCATGGTTAGCATTTTGCGAATCTCTTCTTTGTTGAATTTTGCAGCCTGAAACGGAACAAGCGGGCCTTTCAAATCGGTTGTCTCAAGCCCGGCGAACAGAATAGGGCAGACCCGTGAGGTATCAAGTTTTTTGGAAAGGGCACCTGCCTCAAACATTATCCAGGGGGCGTCCAAATTGTCGGGAGTTAAACAAATAAGACCAACACCGGCTTGCTCGAGTTCTTTTGCAATAACGGTATTTCCACGCATGCCTTTCGCTATGTCATCGGTGGAGTAGTAGGGTTTTACAGCCTGGATAACGCTGGGGAGCCAATCTCGAAATATCTTTGCCAATTCGCCGCTCGTTTTGCCAGACCAACTTATGAATACTTTCATGTGATAGTGCCTCCCTCTATGTATCAAACCTGTATAACTAAAGCGCTAAACATTATATGTTTTTTCAGGCCTATTCTGAAGGTTCATTTCCTGTTTAGTTGTTTTTCTTTGCTTCGCATTGCCCTGCTTCACTATTGCCGCGCCTTGCTTTTGCCGCGCCGCGCCACGCTCGGCCCCGCTTTTGCTCAGCTATGCCTATCCTCGCCTTGCAGCGCCTTTGCTCTGCCCCGCCTGGCTAAGCTCCGCCTTTGCTTCGCAATGCCTTGCTTCGTAAAGCATTTCTATGCGATGCTGCACCTTTGCCGGCATGGCCGTTGCAGTGCTTTGCCATGCTGTGCTCTACTTCACTCCGCGCTGCTTTTACATCGCATTGTAGCACTTAGCCGTGCACTGCCTTTGCCGCGCACTGCATTACAAAGTTTTGCCCAGAAAGGCAACGCCTTTGCATTGCTACGCTTGACTATGCGAGGCAGCGCCTATCCTTTGCACTGCGTTGCCGGGCAGGGCAGGGCCATTGCGAGGCGAGGCGGTGCTTGGCTGCACCATGCCCCGCTGTTGCAGGGCCTTTGTCGTGTTTTTACTCCGTATTACTTACTTTGCCCTTGCTTATCTCTGCCCTGTGCTGCCGGTTAGGGTTTTTGTTTCTGAGCAAGCTATTGAACCTCTTTCCAACTAAAACGACCCATTCCACTATTACGCCATTGTCCCAATCCCCTTAACGCACCGTATGTTAGCCAATGCTTAATAAATTCATCCAATTTGGAATTTAGGGTAACTATATCTATTATAATTTTCGTTCCTGCTGGCACTTGCTCAGACCGTGCCAGAGCAATACGCTCCCCTCTCATTGTTTGACCCCGCAATGGCCTTTCGCAAAATTTAATTTTGTTAGGGTCATAACTATTGGGTAGTTGCAGAATAATCTGCCGAGGAGACACGAATATAAGTTGGTCAATAGTCTTTTTGTGCAGATACTCAGTTAGCCGAAATTTCTTTAGCTCCTCTTTTTTCATTGCATCGCTGTGAATCATTGCCGCACACGCATCTTTGAAGAAACCCTTTATTTGATAATCCCAAATGAATAGTTTGCCTTTTTCGTCACGCGGGAATACAGTGCTGGATTTCTCCAAAATCTCTGGTAGGTTTTCAATAGCTTCTGCTTCGTCTTCTTGCACTTCCCCACTTGGATGTTTGGCTGCGATGAACTCCTCAGCGATTTCAGGATTGCCTGATAACGTTCCGAGCAATGGCTCTATAAATTCTAATTCTATCTTCATATATCCCCTTTTTAGAAAAAGTTTCAACTACACCATTATAACAGTTGTCTGTCTTAAATCAACGTTAGAAATCGAAAAATTAATCAAAAAAGACGGTAATCAAAATAAAGGAAAAGTTGTAATCAGGAGAGCAATTAGTTATTATATTCATCCGGATAGTATAATATAATGGCTGATTGCAGATGCAAGGAAGGTAATTTCGATATGGACAGCAGGAGTTCCACGGATGGTTGTTTTGGTAGGAATAGATGAAGCGGGCTTTGGGCCGCTTCTGGGGCCATTGGTCGTATCGTCGAGCACATTTTCGCTGCCGCATCATATTTTGACATCAGACTTATGGCAGATTTTGCGAAAAAGTGTCGGCAGCAGGCGGAAACATCTTGCGGGGCGAATGCTCATCACCGACAGCAAGAAGGCTTACAGCAGAGCTGTGGGAATCAAGCATTTGGAGCGGACGGTCCTGGGGGCCTTGAAATGTCTCGATAAAGAGCCGGCCACGCTGGCCGAGCTTATAGAATTATTATGTCCGGAGTGCCTTGAGCGAATAAGTGCTTATCCCTGGTACGAGGGTGCCGGAAGTTATCGCCTTTCGGCTGATGCCGCCGATAAGGGAATTGCCTCGGCGGTCCTGGCCGACGATATGGCCTCAAACGGCATCGAATTGCTGGAGCTGAAAAGCTATTGTCTGGACGTTGGGTACTATAACAAGATGGTGGCTTCTGTGAAGAACAAGGCTAATGTGCTTTTTACCGCAACCTCGCGACTTATAAAGCGGGCTTTAGATAATTTTGCGGATAATGATTTACAAATTATAGTTGACAGGCAAGGGGGACGAGTCCACTATAGGAAACATCTGCAGCGGATGTTCAGCGATGTTGAATTGAAGATTCTCAGTGAGAGTCCGACGGCCAGCAGCTATGAATTGCGAGACGGCGGTAAAGGTATGCGTTTACATTTTGTTGTCGGTGCAGATGAACGATTTTTACCGGTATCGCTGGCGTCGATGGTAAGCAAATATGTGCGGGAGCTTTTAGTCCACCATATCAACCGTTATTTTGCCGGTTTTAATGCAGATTTGAGGCCCACGGCGGGATACTGGAAAGATGGTTTGCGTTTTATCGAGGACCTGAAAACAAATATTCCTCAGCTTCAGGTGGATATGGACCAGCTTGTTCGCTGCCGATGATGGGAAAAATTAAAATAAAGTGTTGACAATGTGAGCAGCCGGATATAAATAAACGGCGCGAACAATAATATTTTTTTAAGGAGTAAAAAAAATGTCAATTCAAAGGAAGTGTACAGTTTGTGTGCTTGCCGGTTTAATGCTGGCTATGTGCGGCTGTAGCAGACCTACCATCATAGGTAGCGATGCCGCTGTTTATTCAGGCGGCAAACTTTACGCTGTGGCCGGCAAGGATTTGAACAGCGTGTATTTGGCGACAGAAAAGGCTCTAAAACAATTGGAGTTAGAGATTGTTGAACAGGCCAAAGATGTCTTTATAGCAAAAATTGTCGCCAAAGCTGCGGATGGTAAGAAAATCACGATATGGATTGAGCCGGGGGCTGGCGATGGCAGCGAGCTTAGCATTAAAACAGGCAAATTAGGGGGCAACGAGGAAAGGTCGCGAGTTATTTACAAGCAGATACAGCAAAACCTTGGAACTGGTTCCGGTAAGTAACAAATCAGCCATTAAGCTATGCTTTGAGTATAAAGGCCAAAGGTACAATCACTGATACGACTGCTACTGTATATGAGGATTTCAGCTTTTGCAGTGCAGTATTGCTGTGCCTTCGACTGACAACAATCAGTTGATTCGATGTCTTTAATTATATGGTCGATTACCGCTGCTCTGATTGTTCAGTGAGTAGTCGGATGTGGCGGTTCTCTTCTTTAATAATCTTATCAATTGTATCTTTGCTGGCCGGGTCACGTGCAAAGTCCTTTAATCCATTATAGAAAATGATAGCTTCCTTTGCTCTTCTGGTGGCATCTTTAAATATCTGCCCTCTGCTTTCGGCTCCGGTCAGCCTTCCTGATGAGTTTGGTTTGTGAGCGAACACGGTAAGATCCGCCATGACGTGCGGATTTGACAAGACGTAATTATCAGGGTCGAAAGTACCGAATTCACCGGTCTTTTCAGAAAACCGTTTTCTCCTCTGTGCGAGGATCTTTTCGTGCCTGGCCCTCCAGTTTGCGAGTTTGTAATATATATTACGAAGTTCGGGGTCATCGAACAGCTCGGCCGCTTTAAGGTAAAACTTGGCCCCATTATGGTCGATTTTTTCGGCTATTTGGAGAATCTCGAAGATGTTAAATTTGGTCTCCATTATGCCAGCCTCTCAAAAAAGCCCTGCCCTGTTTTTAAGCTTAGCATAACCACTCTGCTAAGCTTTTATACTATTATTTATTATACCAAATTCGTTTGATAAATTCAATTGCCCCAAGGCATGTTTTTGGCGATTCGATTTCTTTTACGCTAACACCACAGGAGTTTGATGTTCCCTTTTCAATCCCGACTGTATCAGGATTTCAGCTTTAGAGCCTATCCCAATAACCCGCTCTATTGCCCCCGACAGAAAAGCAAGTGAGCTAACATCGGGGGTAAACTCGGGGCCGGCTGCAAAGCCCGATGCCAGTGTTGTCGGTGAAAAGACGTTCTCAACGTGGAGCAAACCACGCCTCCGAGCATTTTTGGCCTGCCGCCTTGGCCTTGGACTCCGCCATAGGCGGACAAGTTTTCGCTCGGCCTCATAACGACCCGGTTATTCGGATAAGCTCTTAGCCTTAACCTCACCGCCCCTGCGAATCTAAGCTGGGGTCGATGGAGTTTAAATCTTTATTCCAAGACCCTCAGGACGGCGGCGGCACGAAGCTTCGAATGTTTAATCGAGTAGAGTACTTCGTTGGCCTGCCTTAAGGGGAATTCCTCGATTGTTGGTACGATAGGTATCCGTGCTGCCAAGGGTAAGAATTCTTCTGCATCCAGACGCGTAACGTTGGCAACAGACTTTATTTCTTTTTCGAGCCAGAGATATTCCGCATACTCCAGCGGCGGGACAGGCGTTTCTTTACGAATGGCGTTTATAACCAATCGACCGCCTCTTTCCAAAACACTGAGGGCATCCCGGATGCACTGCCCTACCGGTGTAAAGTCCATAATCCTGTTTAACTTCTCAGGAGGCCGGTCACCTGAGCGGCCTGTCCAGACGGCGCCGAGGCTTTTGGCTAACTCGGCGTGTTTGGCTGTTTTCGTAAAGACATAAACCGGGCTATTAGGAAACTTGTGTTTGATTATCTGAATCACAATGTGGGCCGATGCTCCAAAGCCGAACAACCCAATCTTTTGGCCATCTGTTATATCCGCAAGTCTAAGTGTGCGATAACCGATTACCCCGGCACATAAAAGCGGAGCTGCTTGCGAATCCGAAAACTGCTCAGGGATTGGATAAGCGAAATCCTCACCGATGACAGTAAATTCGGCGTAGCCGCCATCGACGTCTTTGCCGGTCCATTTTGCCTGGTCGCAGAGATTTTCACTGCCCGTTTGACAAAAATCGCATCTGCCGCAAGCTGAATAAAGCCACGTAATTCCCACACGGTCGCCGATATTAAATTTTGTTACATCTTTTCCCTTATCAGTTACCTTTCCAACCACCTGATGGCCGAGAACTATCGGCGACTTTGTCGGCTTCAGCCGACCTTCAACTTCATCGAGGTCGGTATGGCAGGCACCACAAACCGAAACCTTAACAAGTATCTGGCCATCGTCCGCGGTAGGCGTTGGCAAATCAGCAGGTTCTAAAGGTTTGTCATCTATCGGGGATTGCTTTTTTAATACCATTGCCCTCATTCTGAGATTTCCTGCTTAAGCCGGTTTGCGAAGACCTGGTAACTGTCCCGGCCGAAGAGACAAAAGACAACTTTTTTCAGGCCGGTTTTGCCTTTAAGATAATCGATGGTTGTTTTTAGCATTATTTCGGCACACCTTTCGATAGGAAAACCGAAGATGCCTGCGCTGATTGCCGGGAAAGAAATGCTCGTTAGATTATTTTCGTCGGCTAATTTAAGTGAGTTAAGTGTGGCATTTTTTAGCTTTTGGTCCTCGTTTCCTTCGCCCATTCGAGGCCCTACAGCGTGAATTACGTGTTTTGCTTTGAGATTTCCGGCAGTTGTTATCACGGCCCCGCCAACAAATGTTCCGCCTATTTTATTGCATTCTTGCTGGATTTCGGGGCCGCCTTTTGTTCTGATTGCCCCCGCGACCCCACCGCCCAGAATTAATCGGGCATTAGCGGCATTGACGATGGCGTCAGTCTGCATTTCGGTAATATCGCCATCGAGGAGCTCCAGAATGCGATTTTCGATATTTACTTTCATAATGTCCGCCTGGATTATGGGTTGAAGACAAGAAAAACAGGCGGCGGCCGGATTCGAACCGGCGAATAACGGTTTTGCAAACCGTCGCCTTAGGCCTCTTGGCTACGCCGCCAGCTTTGAATAATCTATGATTTTATACTTAATTGTCCCGTTTTGCAATAAAATTTGATGTTATTTTGTAGTGAAGATTATTAGATTTTTGCAATATTTTGACAAAACAAAGCGTCAGTACTAATATGACGAAGGACTAATAATTCAAAAGTGCCTTGCCTGATTTTTTTGGTATAGGCATATAAGTTGATAAAAGTGCAGATTTTACCGGAACCTGCGGCGTGAAACTGACGGCAAATATTCAAACCTGGAAGCACTTGCGGGGGAGATTTTTATCTTTGTTTTTTAACATCTTATCTTATAATGAGCTAAATTTGAACAAAAATAGCATTAAGCAAGTGTGAAGTGTGTTGGAGTAGAATTTTATGTTCTGTAAATTTCGACCTGTAACGTTGTTATGCTGGGTGCTCGGTTTTGCTGTGATGCTGGGCTTTGCCGGTGCGTGCAGCCCCGAGTACCACAAAGCCGATGCCGATAAAGAAGTTTATAAGATTATTGACGACAAATGGCAGGATGACTTCGGTATAAAAGCTAATTATACAATCAGCGATTCTAATACACCGGCATCCCCGAATGACGTGGAAATTGCACAAATAATACCGGAATCAAGTGTTATAAATCTTCAACAGGCCGTTGAAATTGCTACAAAATTTAATCGGGACTACCAGTCTGAAAAAGAAAGGCTTTACACTTCAGCACTCAGATTAACAGGAATCCGTCATCAATACGCACTTCAATGGCTTGGAACCATTGACGCCACGTACACAAATGAGGGCGAGGATGCAAGTGGCGTCATTGAAGAAGGAAGGGTTGACTCGCAACTCGCAGTCAGTAAAGATTACCTTTTAGCCGATGGAATTCAGGTTAGTACCAACCTGGCACTTAACTGGATACGGTTTCTTACCGGCGACCCTCATACTTCGTTAGGTTCGGTTCTAAGTGCCACTGTGACCGTTCCTTTATTAGGCGCCGGTGCCGGCAGGCAAGCCAGAGAAGACCTGACGCAGGAAGAGCGACAGGTTTTATACGACATACGCACATTCAACCGCTATCGTAAGACATTTGTGGTTGGTATTATAAGTGAATACTATCGCGTTTTGCAGCAAAAGAACTCAGTAACCATCGCCGAAGCAAGCTATAAGAGACTGATTGACTCAACAAACCAGTTGAAAATGGAGGTTGAAGTTGGCCAAAGGGCCCCATCCGATGCGGATGAGGCCATACAGAGACTGCTTAGTGCAGAAAACAACCTTGTGACAACCCAACAAAGATATGAACAGCTTCTTGACAGTTTCAAAATAAGGTTGTCTTTACCGACCGATGCCAACATCGTGTTGGACCAGAATGAGCTGGCAGCGCTGGAAGCGATCGGCATAAGCCAGCCTGATTATACGGAAGCCGAAGCGATTGAGATAGCGTTGGCCCGGCGCCTGGACCTGGCTAACAGCAGAAATAAAGTTGACGATGCGGTACGACAGCTTGCCTTGGCCGCTGACGGTCTTGGCATTCAGTTAAATCTAACCGGCGGTGCCGAAAATATAGAGTCACCTACGGGAACCGACTTTAGCAGGTTACTGTTTCACCAGGGCGATTACTCGGTGGGTCTTGGAGCCGACTTACCATTCGATAGAAAAAGTAAACGCAATAATTACATGAGTAAACTTATATCATTCCAGCAGAGGCAGCGCGGATATGATAATGAATCTGAGAATGTCAAATTGGACGTGCGTCAGGCTTATCGTGACCTCGCCGAGACCGGAGAAACTTACCGGATTCAAAAAATCGGCTTAGAACTGGCAAAAAGGCGCGTGGAAGAACAGAAATTGCTTTTAGAATACGGGCGAGGTACGATACGGCTTCTGCTGGAAACAAATGACGCCTTGGTTCTAGCTCAAAATGACCTTACGGGAGCTTTAGTCAATCATACGGTTGCTAAAATGAGTTTCTTTCGTGATGTTGGTATTTTGCAGGTTAAACCAGATGGAATGTGGGAGCAAAGAACACAATGAAAAATTACAAAGACAAACAAAATCAAAACGCATCGGGTAATCAAGGTCAGCGTGTTAGGAAACGCATAAAGCGTCGGTGGTTGATAATGTTGCTTATTGTAGTGGCAGTATTGGTTACGGGATTAGTGGCAGCAGCGATAAAAAGAGATGCAGGCATAGACACTTCGAGCGGCGGAACCTTCACCGTGCGCCGTGATAATTTGACCATCACCGTTACCGAAGGCGGCAGTATCAGGGCCCATAAATCAATAGAATACAAATGTAAGGTCGAAAGAGGAAGGGAGACGGGAGATTTAACAATACTCAATGTCGTCTCTGCAGGCTATTATGTGACTCAAGAAGATGTAGACAGCAACATGGTACTTGTACAATTGGATGCTTCGGGTTTAGAAGAGCGATTGATACAGGAGGATATGGAACTTTCCGGTGACCAGGAAAGCGTTACCTCAGCAACAGAAGCGCATGACATTCAGAAAATACAAAATGAAAGTGATATTGCGGACGCTCAATTGAGAGTAAGGTTTGCCCTGTTGGACCTTCAGAAATATTTAGGTGCAGAACTCGCAGATAAGCTGGTTAAAGGTGTAAATGAAGAGTCGAACTTAACGGAACATATATCCCCCTTTCTTGGGGAAGTAAAGACTGATCCGAATATGTTAGACGGTTCGGCTGCCGGGGAGGAGTTGAAAAGATTACAGGATGACATTGTCATGGCCGAGGGTAACTTAAATAATGCAGTGGATACGTTGACCGGGACCAGAAAACTTCACGATGCTAATTACGTTTCCGACCTTGACCTTCAAAGAGATGAGTTGAATGTGATAAATCGTACTTTTTCAAAAGAAAGTGCGGAGGTGTCTCTGGCTTTATTTAAAGAATATGATTTCCCGAAAAATGCCGAGCAAAACCTCAGTGACTACGTTGAGGCTGGTCGCCAATTACAGCGGGTTTACGCCCAGTGTCGTTCAAGACTGGCCCAGGCCCAGGTGAAACTAAGTACAGCCAAAGAACAGCTTTACTGGCAAGAAAAAAGGGTCAAAGAAATAAAACAGAATATCGAGTATTGTACAATTAGAGCACAAGCTCCGGGTCTGGTAGTATATGGTACCGGCGGCAGCGACGACATGTTTAGGTCTATGCGATATAGGGGGGGGGGAGGCAGCAGCGGAGTTATTGCTGAAGGCGAAACAGTTTCTGAGGGGCAGACGATTTTATCAATGCCTGATACTGCGGCAATGGTTGCTGAAATCGGTGTCCACGAGACAGAGGTTGACAAGGTACAAACGGCTCAGCTTGCAACGATAGTAATGGATGCTTTCCCCGACAGAGTATTGGAGGGCGAAGTGCTTGAGGTGGCTCCACTGCCTGACCAGCAACGTGGCTTCATGAATCCCGACCTTAAGGTTTACAAAACCTTAGTTAGTATAGATGGTACCCATGATTTTCTGAGAAGTCGAATGTCATGTAAGGTACAAATTCTCGTCAGGCAGTTAGAGGACTCAATAATTGTGCCTATTCAGGTAGTGTCAAATCGAGCCGGCAGAAAAGTCTGTTACGTTAAGACCTCGCAGAGACCTCAAGAGCGTATTGTCCAAACGGGGCTTTTTAATGATACATTTGTGGAAATTATTGAGGGTTTGGAGGTCGGCGAGGAGGTGATGCTCAATCCTCCACTCTTTAGTGAATTGACCGGCCCAGCCTCATTCCAACAGCAACAACCAATACCACAGAGGAGAACAAGGCCGGACGCGAATGATACGGAAACTCAAGGCCAGCCTGACGGTCAGCCCCGAGAGAGGAGAGCCGGACGGCCTGGGGGCGCTGAGGACGGGCAAAGCACGCGCAGGAGGAGACCACCGGAGGGTGGGGAAAGCCCACAGGGTGAAGGGCCCTCACAGGATATGAGACCACCGGAGGGTGGAGAAAGACCGCAGGGCGGCAGACAGCTTCAGCTAACAGATGAAATGATTAATCGGATAATGAGTGGTTTGGCACAGTCCGACCCGGAAAAAGCCAAAGAGCTGGGACAACTGCGTAAGAGTGACCCGGAAAAGTTCAAAGCGGAGCTTATGAAGAGTATGCAGAGTATGCGTAATAGAATGAGACAAGGCGGAAGTGGAACGAGGCAAAGACAAGGCGGTGCAGGAAGTGAACCCAACCCTTGATTTAAAAAGTGATACTCCGATATTAATGATGCAGCAGTTGTGTAAGAATTACCAGCTTGGGACAGTGGAGCTGCGGGTATTGCGTGAAGTTGACCTGACCATCACAAGCGGTGAATATGTAGCTATCATGGGCCCCAGCGGTTCAGGTAAATCCACGCTGCTCAATATGATCGGCTGCCTCGATCGTCCCACGAGCGGGGGCTACTTTCTTGGGGGCCAGAATGTTTCCGAACTCGAAGATGACCAGCTATCCTTAATACGTGGTGCCCGAATTGGTTTCGTGTTTCAGTCGTTCAATCTGATTAACCAGCTCAGTGTCATAGAGAATATAGAGGTTCCAATGTATTACCAGGGCTATACCGAGGAGGAAAGCCTCGAACGTGCGAGGGAATTAGCCATAATGGTAGGGCTTGGCGACAGGTTTGAGCATCGGCCTTCAGAACTAAGCGGTGGTCAGCAGCAGCGAGTGGCGATTGCCAGGTCATTAGCAAACGACCCTCTGATTATTTTGGCTGACGAGCCGACAGGCAATCTTGACTCGGAAAGCGGTGCGGAGATTCTGGGAATTCTTCAAGATTTGCATGAGCAGGGTAAAACCCTGATAGCTGTTACCCACGATGAGGGTATCGCATCTGGTGCCGAAAGAGTAATACGCCTCTTAGACGGGCGCATAAAAAAACAGGAATATAATAAGCGGTAAATACGTTATGTTTTTATTTCGTTTAAAACGCACAGTTAAATTGGGTGTAAAAAGCCTGTGGATGCACAAGCTGCGTTCGACTCTGACCGCATTAGGAATTATCTTTGGCGTATCTTCGGTTATTGCTATGCTTGCGATAGGTGAAGGGGCCAGTCGGGACGCACAGGAAAAGATTGCCCAGCTTGGCAGCCACAATATTATTATAAAAACAGTGGATCCTCCTGAAGACCAATCGTCCGGCGGTCAACAGCAAACCATGAAAGAATATGGTCTGACCTATGCCGATGCCGAGCGTTTCCGCAACGGCATACCAGACGTCCAGGTTATAGTACCGAATCGCCGTCTCTCCCAGCAAGCACAGTATCGCATTCGCAGGGTGTCTATAGAAGTAATCGGTACAGTGCCGTGGTTTCCTGAGATATCGAATGTCCAGGTAAAATATGGGCGGTTTCTCAGCAGCACAGATATGCACTACAAACGGGGCATTTGTGTTGTTGATGAAAAGTTGGTCAGAGATCTGTTTGCCTTTGACGACCCGTTAGGCCAGGATATTAAAATAGCCAGTGATTACTATCGAGTAGTAGGCGTTGTTACCGAACAGATCAGTGCCAAAGCGGGAAATGGTCTTGAAGATAAGGATGCCACAGGGGCAAAGAAGGCCGGTGCGAACTTAGGCTGCATCTATATTCCTCTGAATACGGTGCGGAACCGTTTTGGCGAGATGTCACTGCAGATTACCTCAGGCAGTCGTAATTTTGAAAAAGTTGAACTGCAGGAAATAATCGTCAAAGTTAGAGAGATCAACCTGGTCATGGGGACACGCCAGAGCGTGCAGACGCTTATGAGTCGATTTCATAAGAAAAGCGACTACGAAATAACTGTTCCCCTGGAGCTAATGAGGCAGGCGAAGGAATTTCAGCGCATTTTCACCATCGTTCTCGGGTCAATCGCTGCGATTTCACTTGTGGTTGGCGGTATTGGGATTATGAATATTATGTTAGCCACCGTGAGTGAACGGACGCGAGAGATTGGCATTCGCCGGGCCCTCGGAGCCAAGAAGCGAGATATTATCTTTCAATTCCTCTCAGAAACGTTAATTTTAACGTTGTCCGGAGGTGTTCTTGGAATTGTTTTAGGGTCTCTAATACCATTTTTTGTAACCCATTTTGGGCAGATGCGCACGGTGATTACGACCGGTTCATTAGTGTTGGCTTTTGGAATCAGTGCCGGGGTGGGGATAATCTTTGGTTTGTATCCGGCTTATCGTGCGGCCAATATGGACCCAATTGAATCGCTGCGGCACGAATAAGGGACAGGTATGCCTTTCGTGAGTTTTTGTATAACGGAAGGAGGGTTGTGTCAAGACGGTCACACCTATCAGCCGAAGAACCCTTCCAATAGGGGTAAGCGTGTATATCCGCATCAAAACTCATATGCAGCAGGGCTATTTAGTAACTGCATCAGCAACAAGGGGAGCCATAGAGCTTTGGTCGAGCTGCTTTTGTGAATTTAGCAAATCCTCCGAAGTGAGTTGAACTACCCCCAGCTGGCTGCGAACTTTCCGGACCCATGCGACCATACCCTTAACGGCTCTGGGTTCATAATCGTATCCAGATGAATCGGCCAGAATTTCGATTGCTTTGTCAAGGGACCGTACATTATGGTAAGGTCGATTTGAGGTAAGAGCATCGAATGTATCAGCTACAGCCATAATGCGTGCACCGACCGGTATTGAAGTATAAGATAGCCCATTCGGATAGCCTTGACCGTTCCATTTTTCGTGATGGTGTCGAACGATAGCTATCTCCTGTTCCAGAAAAGTCATTTTTTCAAGGATTCGGACGGCCACAAGGGGATGCTGCTCAATGATGGTGCGTTCACGAGGTGTTAGCTCACCTGTCTTTGATAAAATTGCATCGGGTATTCCAATCTTTCCGATGTCGTGAATCATTGCAGCACGGCGAATGGTTTCTAATTGTTTCGGAGCGATTTTCATTGTCGTGGCAATGCCGACGGCGTAGTGCATTACGTTTTCGGAATGTTTCTTTGTATAAAAGTCTTTTGCTTCAAGTGCCTGGACCAATCCCCAGATGCTTTGAATAAAGACCTTCTCCGCCTGCACTGACAGGCCGGCAATACGTCTTTGTAGCTTTTTAATCTTCTCTGTCTCGATGTCGTTATCGTTTAGGACCTTTGACATAGTTTTGTCCCAGACTTTAACGCAGTTTCGTCCGGCACTTTTGGCTTCGTACAGAGCCAGGTCCGCTCTGCGAATTAGCTCTCTGGAAGAATTAGTGGCGTCGGACAGGCTTTGTGCTATCCCACAACTGATTGTCACCGGGAGGTTTTCCACGACCTTTATTTTCTGGACCTTCTCTCGAATCCTTTCCAATAATTTAACAGCATCTTGTGCTTTTGTTTCCGGCATTAGTATGACAAATTCGTCGCCGCCGTAGCGTGTGAGCACATCCGAAGTTCTTTTCTGGCTTTTCATATATTGGGCAAGTTTTCTGAGCGTATCGTCGCCGGTGGCATGACCCAATATATCATTGATTGTTTTGAAGTTGTCGAGGTCTATGATTGCAACGGAGAAATTACGTTTGTAGCGTTTTGTGCGGGCGCACTCGGCTTGAAGTTTATCCTCAAGAAGCTTCCTTGAGCCTACTCCGGTTAGCGCATCGGTCAGGGAAGTCAGCCTTGCCTCTTGATACAACTTTGCATTAGTCAGATGGGAGTTCAGGATTTCTCTTGCTAATTTCGCCTTATAGGATGTTAGCTCTTTATTTGTGGCGGTGGAATCAGCTAAGCCACACATACACAAATAGCTCGTCTCGGCGAAGGCCGAGGCCGTAGCCGGGCCGTCCCTACCGCCCCCACCATTTTGCTTTGCTCTTGCGGTTTTGCCCCCGCTTGTTGCCGGCGGAGGCGAAGAATCGGGTGAAAAACGGTGAGTAGAGGTATTAAGCGGAATGACCAGTCGGGGAGATTGTGCCCCCAGCTTTTCACAAACGCTCGGGATGCTGTCATAGTGAAATTCAGCTTCGTCATAAAATTGGGGCGTGTCTTTTATTTGCATCAGGATCTCTTTGGGGCAGCAACAATTGTTGTAGCTGAGCAGTGGTGGTTTGCGAACCACCTGTAGGGAGGCTTTGGATGTCGTGCTATGGCAGGCTCCGCCCTGACGAATAGAGCTGTTTCGGTGAATAAACAGTACACATTTCTCGGCCTGGAAGAGCTTTGGTACCTCACGTGTAACTATATCGGCGACCTCGTTTAAGTCGATGCTTTTCAGGCAAGTTGAGAGCATTGCGACTTCCTCGGCTGCCGCTCGGTCCTCAAGAAGCTGTCTTGCCATAAGGTCACGAGTCGAGACTATTCCGACCACAACTTTGTTATAGACAATCGGCAAATGGCGAATCTGATTAGAGGTCATAATTTCTCGGATCTTGCTGCTCGGAGTATTGGGAGAACAGGAGATAACCTGGGTCGTCATAATTTCGTTTATGGTGGTTTTCTCAATGTCCATTGAGGCGGCAACCACTCGGTTGACAATATCTCGCTCTGTCACGAGGCCAATAAAGTCCCCGTTGTCATTATTTACGATAAGACAAGCGACTTTATTAGTAAACATCTTAAACGCGGCTGCTTTGATGGTGTCATTATTGCTGATAGTTATAATCTCTGCAGGCCGTTCAACAATTACATCCATTTTTTGGTGCTTTGTATGATTCATAAAGTATAACCGATCCCTCCAACCGAATATCTATTCAACAATATTCAACTAAAATTCATCGGCATTAATCATCTGCTACTTCTGGAATTTTTGTAGTTAGCTCCTGTTGTGGAAAACAAAAACCGACGATGTCACCACTGCGAAAACAGGCGCCCAGAGTGGAAAAGCCGGATTCCCGCTTTCGGGCCTGTTGCCAAGGTTCAAAATGAACGTTTTGAGATTGCCTCGTGATTCTTCGAATCGCTCGCAATGACTTGAAAACGCATTTTGCGTCATTGCGAGGAGTGTAGCGACGAAGCAATCTCGACTTTTTCAACAGACCCTTCCGCGGGAATGACAAACAACGTTTCCGCAACAGATAATAGTTAACAGAGAAATCAAGTTCCTGGAAAGGTTGTTATCGGTCTGGTGACTACGAATGTCAATTCTAATACGCTAAAAAGTTTATTTACCTTTAACTGCGTATTTTATCGTAACTGTCCCAAAATGTGTTGTTGACGATTTTTGCCACAATTTATTGTGGTTCAGCAGGAAGGGAAAACACAGCAGATTGTGCATTGAAAATTTTCCCACAATCTTTGGAACGGTTATATTTTATCAAAGGCGTTGACTCGACCGGTGTTTATATGTTAAAATGAGTATAAATAGTAGTTTGCAAAGATTGAACCGCAATTAGTGGCCAAACAATCAATGAGGAAGGGGTTGGAAGATGTTCAGGTCTTTCAGTTTCTCTTTTACTCTGATATTAATCGTATCATCAGCGGGTTCCGTGCTCGTCTCGGCGAAGGCCGATGTTACTCTGCGCAGCAGCTCCGTTCCCCGTCCCGATAAAATCGGGACTGCGAATGATGAATCGCTACGTAACACGAGTGTCCCGGTAGGTGACTTGAATGAGATTACACCTTCCGTTGTGATTAATGAGATTCACTACGACCCTGATGTCAAAACCGAACTGATAGAGTTTGTCGAGCTTTATAACTTTGGCTCAACAGATGTTAATCTTGCCAGCTGGTATTTCAGTGACGGCATCTCTTACCGGTTTGAATCCGGGGCGATACTGCCGGCAGGCGGCTACGTTATCGTAGCTCAGAATCCGGCTCATATTCACGCCAAATGGAGCGGCGGCAGGTACGTCGTACCACTGGCTTTGCTCTTTGGGCCATTCGAATTCGAAAGCAAGCTCGATAATGACGGAGAGAAGATCGAACTTTGCAACGCTGAGGGCGAGGAAATCGACCAGGTCGACTATCAACTTGGATTCCCCTGGCCTATTGTGGGTGAAGGAGTGCCGGAAGACCAACTCGGCAGCGGCCATTCTATCCAATTGATTAATCCGTTGTTTGACAACGACCTTGGCGGCAGCTGGCGTTCGGCTTATCCCACGCCGGCGGCGCAAAACACAGAGGTTTATGTCGATAACATCCCACCTCATATCCGCCAGGTGGAACATTATCCCAAACAACCTAAGTCAGGCGAATTCGTAACCATTACTGCCAAGGTAACCGATTCCGATGGAGTTGCCAGTGTCAGGTTAAGATACCAGGTCGTCGAACCCGGCGGTTATACCAACATCAACGACTGGCAGTACCACTCGAATTGGGTCTTCGTCGGGATGCGCGATGATGGACTCGACGGCGATGAAGCTGCAGGTGATGATATTTACACGGTACAAATGCCGGGTTCTTTGCAGGTCCACCGTCGGCTCATACGGTACCGTATTGCAGTGTCAGATACCCGCGGACGCAATCTTGTTGTGCCATATACGGATGATCCACAACCGAATTTTGCATATTTTGTCTATGATGGTGCGCCGGCCTGGTATGGTGCTGTTCGACCCGGCGTTAGCCCTGTGGTCGAGTATGGGACCGAGGTTATGCGCAGCCTGCCCGTTTACCATCTTATCAGTAAGAAATCCGACGTTGAGGGAGCCACCTGGCTTGAGCGGCACGAACAGGGTGACCCCCAACGGAAAGATTTCAAATGGTACGGCACGCTGGTCTATGATGGAAAAGTGTACGACCACATCCGATACCGCATGCGCGGTGGCGTCTGGCGCTACGCTATGGGCAAAAATATGTGGAAGTTCGATTTCAATCGGGGCCATCACTTCCAGGCCCGCGATGACTACGGCGAAAAGTATAAAACCAAATGGAACCGGCTTAACTTCTCAGCCTGTATTCAGCAGGGCGACTACCGGCACCGCGGCGAACAGGGAATGTTTGAAGCCGTTACTTTCAAGCTCTTTAACATGGCTGGAGTCCCGGCTCCAAAAACAAACTGGCTGCACTTTAGAATCATTGATGAAGAATACGAAGATGGGATACTCAACGCTGCTCATTCCCCAATAACCCGCAGCGGGACGCAGTATGACGGTGACTTCTGGGGGCTTTACCTGGCTATTGAACAGATGGACGGTCACTTTTTGAATGAGCATGACCTGCCTGATGGCAACTTTTACAAGATAGAAAGCCATAATGGAGAATTGAATAACCAGGGGCCTACGGCGGTTACGGATGGGTCCGACCTCGCGAGGTTCAAGCGGGGCTATTACAATGATCCAGACCCGAGCGAGCAGTGGTGGCGTAATAATATCGACCTGGATTGCTATTACTCCTACCGGGCCGTCGTCGAGGGCGTCCACCACGGTGACGTGGGGTACGGAAAAAACTATTTCTTCTACCTCAATCCTGAAACCAATATCTGGTCGCAACTGCCCTGGGATCTCGATCTGGTTTGGGCGGATAACATGTATGGCGACGGCGAAGACCCGTTTAGGAAACAGGGAGGTATCCATCGTCGCCCAGTCCTTTTTTTGGAATTACAGAATCGCCTCCGCGAGTTTCACGACCTGCTCTACAATCCCGGGCAGATGAACCAGCTGCTTGATGAGTTTGCTTCTATTATTGATGATCCCATCGGCGGACTTTCGATTGTGGACGCAGACCGTGCCATGTGGGACTACCATTGGGTCATGGGTAACGCGGCCTACCCGAAGTACCTTTCCCATCCGGCTTCATCTAAGGCAAGCCAAGGCCTATTTTATCAGAGGGCCGCGACAAAAGACTTCCCCGGCATGGTCCAGATTATGAAAGATTATGTTACATCCAGCCAACGGGAGTTTGACACTCCTACGGATGACCCCGATATCCCGCGCCAGACTAACGTAACAGCAACCTGTGGACCTGATTTTCCAATCAATGCACTTACGTTTGAGACAAGCCCCTTTAGTGATGCTCAGGGCGGCAGTACCTTTGCCGCGATGGAATGGCGTATCGCCGAGGTGGCCCCCGGTTCTCAAGTCGTATCCGGGCGTCAAGGTATCGTGCTGATAGAGGACGGTGCCGAGTGGAAATATTTTAAAGGTACGCGAGAACCACCGCTTTGGCGAGGAGTATCGTGGCGCCAGGCTGGTTTTGACGATTCAAGCTGGCTCAGCGGCAAAACGGCTATCGGTTACGGCGAGTCGTTCATTGTTACCAATCTAAGCGATATGAGAGGTAGATATACGACGATTTATCTTCGCAAGACATTTGAGGTAACGGACGTCGAAGCCATCGGAACATTGAAACTGGAAGCCAAGTACGACGACGGGGTCAACATTTGGATTAACGGTTTCCATGTAGCCAGCGGCAACGTTCCGTCAGATGAGCTGCCATTTAATGACACCGTTAGCAACCGCTCGGAAAATCATAACTTTGAATCTTTTACGCTGCCTGAGGCGAGCGATTATCTTGTTTCCGGCACAAATGTTATCGCGGTACAGGTTATCAATTCTTACCTGAGCAACAGTTCAGATTGTTTCATCGACATTCGTTTGACCGCTGAACAGGCCGAGCCCGGTAGTATCCCACCGGCTTATCAAACCAGGCCGGGAAAATATGAGATCGATGCCGTCTGGGAAAGCCAAGAGATTACGGACTTTAGCAGAGAGATACAAATACCCGCAAGTGCAGTTAAGGTTGGCCGGACCTATCGAGTTCGCTGCCGGATGAAGGACAACACCGGTCGATGGAGTCACTGGTCCGAACCTGTTCAGTTTATAGCAGGCGAGCCGCTGTCAGAAGGTGTCCTGGATGACCTGCGCATCACCGAAGTGATGTACAATCCCGCTGCTCAGCCTGCAGGCGATTCGGCGGACAACGAAGATTTTGAATTCATCGAATTGAAAAATATCGGCGATGAAACGCTCGATTTGGCCTTCGTTTCTTTTGTCGAAGGTATAACATTTGATTTCAGCAACAGCAATATTATGGGCCTTGCGCCCGGCGATTTTGTCATAGTGGTTGGGAATGAAGCTGCTTTCAAATCTCACTACGGTACGGATTTGTCCAGTAAGATCGCCGGTGAGTACTCCGGCAAGCTGTCAAACAACGGAGAAAACATAAGCCTGGTAGATTTCTGGAACGGCACTGTCGCTACGTTCGAATACAAGGATAGTCGCGGATGGCCGCTATCAGCCGACGGCGGAGGCCATTCTTTGGTGGTCTTGAATTCCGCCCTGGTGGGTGAGCCTGAAGGCTCGTTGAACTACGGCGGCAACTGGCGTGCGAGCACTTACATCGGCGGTTCCCCCGGGCGAGATGGCCCTGAACCGTTAACCACCATTGTCCTCAATGAGATTATGGCACATACCAATTATAGCAATCCTCTGCACCCGGAGTACGAATCCAACGACTGGATAGAACTTTACAATACCACCGGAACGAGTATGAATCTACAGGGCTGGTATCTCAGTGA
Source organism: Sedimentisphaerales bacterium (assembly GCA_035528395.1). Classification (GTDB taxonomy): domain Bacteria; phylum Planctomycetota; class Phycisphaerae; order Sedimentisphaerales; family Anaerobacaceae; genus NIOZ-UU13. Next base: position 19,002 of record DATKYR010000112.1, on the reverse strand, counting down.
CGACGTTAGTGAGTTAAGGAAATGGGCCATTCCTGCGATTGATATTGCCGGCTATGGTTGGATTAGTTTTGACGAGGTTGGTGATTTCCATAATCCCATCAATAATGGTTTTGGTCTGAACAAGGCAGGAGAAGAAGTTATTTTGTCTTATCTGCCCGGCAGTTCGGAAGACCGCGTAGTTGACTGTATTAGATTTAAGGGTCAGGAGAACGATATATCTCTGGGCCGTTACCCGGATGGCGGGTCGTACTGGCTTGCTATGTCACCATCGCGGGATTCGGCCAATAATAATTCTTTCCTGGATGTGGTGATTGATGAGCTGATGTATCATCCTGTAGAGCTTAACGAAGAGTACATTGAGTTATACAATCCGACGGCAGCCCGGATTTATCTGGAAAATGCCGAAGGCACCTGGCGTCTGGATGGCGCGGTGGATTACACATTCCCTGCCGGTGCATCTATTCGGAGCCGCGGCAGATTAATAATAGTGGGTTTCGATCCGGCAGTGGAAACTTCTCGGTTGAATGACTTCTTCACCGCATATAATACCCGTTTGTTAACTGACGGTGTGGAGATAGCAGGACCCTGGTCTGGTAACCTTTCTAATGCCGGTGAACGGCTTGCCCTGGAACGACCTCTGGCGCCGGACCAGCCGGGCCAATCTGTTTGCTGGGTGATTGTGGATGAAGTGATTTATGCGGATGTACCACCCTGGCCTGAGGCTGCGGATGGTGCCGGTGATGTCCTGCAGAGGGTCTTTTCGGACCAGTATTATTCAGGCAGTGACCCGGCCAACTGGCAGGCGGCTTTACCCACGCCCGGGCAGTAAACCGTAGATTCCCGATAGATTGGTGAGTAGTTAATTGGTGAGTAGTTAATTGGCTACTCACTACTTACCAAACTCCAATTTTTGGCCGGTGAAAAAATTGCTCTTGGATTGCAGGGAAACTTCTGGCCAAAGCATAATTGACTTGGTAAAATCTCGTACAATTCTTAGTATCAGACTCTTTCTACGTAATGGTTTTTTCGTTTTTTAGCTTTTCAGGGATGAGCGTTGAGCGAGAAAAGCAAATTATCACCTATAGGTACAGCCGCAAAAAAAGCTGGCATTTCTCGGCAATCTCTGCAATATTACCTTATGGTCGGGCTTCTTGAGCCGACAGAAGTGACGCCGACCGGCAGACGGATGTTTGATGAAAAAGGTATTGAGCGAATTAAACTGATAAAAAGACTTAACGATAGCGGCTACCCTTTGCGTGCCATAAGGGAGTTGTTTATGGAAGGCCGCAGTGATTTGAAAGGGAGTGAACAGTGAGTGACTATGAGACCACCCAAAGAAAACGCAATATGATTGTGGGCGTTTTTGTGATAATAGGTATATGTGCGCTCGTGTGGCTGATATTTAAGTTCGGCGATTTGCCATCTGCTTTTACCAAGATGGGCTCTTTTGAGGTTTTCGTTCAGTTCCCGACAGCAACGGGAGTACAGACGGACACGCCCGTGCGCTTTTGTGGCTATCAAATCGGTCGAGTAACAAAGGTTATGCCTCCGGAGATACGAAGGGATATGGTGAGCGGCTTAGAGTATTATCAAACGGTGGTTGTTCTTAGTATTGACAAAAAGTACGTTAATATTCCCTCCAATATCGAGGTAAAACTTATGACGCGAGGATTAGGGAGTAGTTATATCGAACTTAAACAATACCCTGATATGCCTGAGGTGCCGATTGACCCGAACCGTCCTGAAACAATATTTTTGGTGGACAAAATATGGCTGCAGGGCTCGACCGGTATGACCAGCGAGTTTTTTCCGGAAGAGAGCCAGAAAAAACTGGATGAAGTGGCTGAGGGCCTCAGAACATTTATTAGTAACGCCAACGATATCATCGGCCACCCCAGCAACAAAGAAAATCTTCAGAAAATGTTGGCTAATTTGGCCGATGCGTCACAGCAGGCTACGGAGACGATGCAGCAGGCCAGGCAGACAATAGAAGAATTCCGAATCTTTGCTGTTGCAGGGACAACAACTTTAACAAATGCAGATGCCAAAGCAGAAGAGCTTGTTGTTGCGATGGTCGATACGAGCGAAGAAATAGGTAAAGCGGCAGCGGGGTTGCGGCAAATCCTGGAGAAGGTAAACAACGGCCAAGGCAGTGCCGCCAGGCTCATTAACGATGGACGATTTTATGAAAGACTGCTTGAAAATACTCAGCAATTGCAACTACTCCTGGAAGAGATAAAGTCATTCGTAACAACAGCTCGCGATAAAGGCGTACCTCTCAAGTTAAAGTGAAACTAATATTATATATCGTATTTCCCTGTGTGCGCCTTACGTCCAGCGCCTGACAAAGGAGTGCGCAAGGCCTACAAATACAGGTTCGGTCTGGATTGAGATGTTTATTTAGCCAGGCCCCGGCAGGAACCGAAATCATAGAGCTGTCTCGCACCAAAAAAAGAACACAATGAAGTGCTTTTTTGTGCGAGTTTTTTAAATAGTTACTATTGCGGATAGAGTATTTGTCATTCCCGCCCCGCATCGCGTGCGGGATAAACTCCAGCGGGAATCCAGCTTTTTCGCTCTGGACCCCTGCTTTCGCAGGGGTGACATCGTCAGTTTTGTTTTCCACAACAGATACTAATTGGGTTCCCAAAGTGCGGGATTATTCTGGGTATATTCTTTCTCTGTCTCGCGGCGTTATGGAGCTGGGTTTTTCCGGGAACCGGCCCATGTCAGAAGTGTCTTCTATCCACTTTTCCAGGATCCTCCGCATTTTTTTCAGTGTCTGTTGATGTTTCGGGGAGGCCGCAAGGTTATGAATCTCATACGGGTCTTTTTGGACATCGTAGAGTTCCTCGTCCGGCTTTCGCGGCGCCATAAAGAGGGCCTGAACAGGTGTAAGCTTGCCTTCGGCGTGAAGAGCCTTCATAAGATTCAGCATCGGGTATGAGCTTTCTTTATAGGCATTTGTCTGTGTATATGGCCTCTCCGGCATAAAGTTTCGGATGTATTTGTATTGTTTTGTCCTGACACAGCGGATGCGGTCGATGGTCTCGTCGCAGCGGTCGCGGGCGGCAATGATATAGTCTCGTACTTTTACGGGTTTCCAGGTGCCCTTCAGGCCCCAGGTATCAGGTGCAAGAAAGACCTTTCCCTCTATATGTTTTGGGGGATTGGCGCCGGCGATTTTCAGCGCTGTTGCCGAGATGTCGATTGCACTTACGAAGTTGTCGCAGACTTGTCCGGCTTTTAGTTTGCCCGGCCAGCGAACAATCAACGGGATGTGAATGCCCCCATCGTAAAGCCACTGCTTTCCTCGGACGTGGCAGCGGCCATGGTCGCCAATGAAAATGACTATGGTATTGATCGCCAGGTCCTCATCCTCGAGGCGTTTTAGAATTTTGCCGACATACTGGTCCATCATCTGGATGGAGTTCAGGTATGTAGCCCAATCCTGGCGTGCTATGGGGTGGTCGGGGTAGTAAGGCGGCAGCTTGACCTCGGCCGGGTCGACCGGGTTGTCGAGCTTTTTGTCCAGGCCCTTCCAGTGTCCGCCGCGGTGCGTCATACTGATTGATAGCTGTGCGAAGAACGGCTGGCCGGGCGAGCGCTGGTTCCAGTCGCTGCCGTCAAAGGCATTACTGAACTTAAAGTTGAAATCAGTCTTGCCAGAGCCTTTGACACCTGGAGCAGCTGTCTTGACGTTGGCCGTGAAGTACCCTGCTTCACGAAAGTACTCCGTTATCAGCTTGACCGGTTCAGGCAGAGTGTAGCCATCGTCACGATGGCTGCGGTGATTGTGGGCACCGATAGAGGTCTGGTACATTCCCGTAATCATTGCCGAGCGACTGGCTGAACAGACGGGGCCGGTGGTATATGCGTTGGTGAAGCGAATACCCCGGCGAGCCAGCTTGTCCAGGTTCGGAGTCTGCACTGCGGGTGTGCCATAGCAGCTCAGGTCGGGGCTGATGTCCTCGGACAAAATCCACAGGATATTGGGCCGAGTGCTGTTACCGGCAACCTGCCCAGAGGCGTTCGTACATCCCGGCAGTGTTAGAGAGACGGCGCTCATACCAATAGCTTTTAGAAAATTCCGTCGATTCATAATGTAATCTCCTTTTGCTGAGGTTTGTTTTTCCTTTACCTTTTTCTGCTTTTGCTCTTTTGCGAACTATTGCCGTTTCCGATAAATAAGTTTAATTTTTTGATTCGCCTTTGGCGAATTTATTAAAATAGATTCCTCCGCTTCGCCCCCGTGCTTTCCTGCGAAAGCAAGAACGGGGGCTTCGGTCGGAATGACAGTACGTATAAAATATTAAACTCACTTTTTAGACACGCTATTTTCGGGTTCATAGTCCGGATTCGGCCTGGGCAGCTTAGCGCCGGAAAGCTTGAGCCATCTGGTCAATTTAGCATTGAGCCGCCTGACTTTTGCCGGCAGTATTTCTGAGAGGTCGTTACTTTCAGACAAATCTCCCTTTAGATTATACAGCTCAAAGGTTTTGCCTGGTTCTACCGAGCTTGCCGAAGAATCGTATCTTTTGATAAGCTTCCAGTCACCTTCTCGAATGATGCTGTAAGGTACAATATTACCGCGATAGTGTGGGAAGTGCCAGAAGAGGGTATCTCTGTTTAGCTTTTGGATACCGGAGGATTTTAGGTGGCCAAGAAGTGAGACGCCATCGATGTCACGGTCTCGCGGCAGCGGAACACCGGCAGCTTCGCAAATGGTGGGGAAGTAATCGACGCTGGTTACCGGTTCATGACTGACTGTGCCGGGTTTTATAACTCTCGGCCAACGTACTATCAAAGGTTCGCGGATACCACCTTCGTATGGAAAGCCTTTGCCTGCACGCAAGGGGACATTGCTCGTTACACCCATAAGGCCGCCATTGTCACTGGTGAAGAAGATGATTGTCCTCTCGGCCAGGTTAAGTTCGTCGAGCGCCGAACAAATCTTACCCACGGCGTCGTCCACACTCTCAACCATCGCTGCATATGTCGGATTCTTCTGATTTGTGGGCTTTTTCGCCTTGTACTTTGAGACCAGGTCAGCTTTGCCCTGGATGGGTGTATGGACGGCGTAGTTGGCCATATAGAGAAAGAAGTGTTTGTCCTTATGCTGGTGGATAAATTTAACCGCTTCATCAGCTTCACGGTCGGTTAGATACTCGCCTTTGCGACGAGGCTCAAGTGTCGGTATTGGTCCCTGGTCCTTTCGGGAATACGGGTCGAAATAGCTCGGTGGCTGGCCGAAGTCGCAGCCGCCGATGTTGAAATCAAAGCCCTGCTTTTCCGGGTACCAATCGTCTGCGCCCAAGTGCCACTTTCCGATGTGGCACGAAGTATATCCTGCCGATTTGAGAGCTTCGGCAATGGTGATTTCATCAAGCTCCATCCAAAGCGCGTTGGGCGGGCACAGCAGCTTCTTGTTTTTACCGCCGACATATTCTGTAGGGTTCTTCTTGTCTGCGGGAATTTTGCCTCCCTGGAAACGGGCGCGAATCCAGTCGGTAACGCCGAGGCGAGCCGGATAGCGTCCTGTCATCACAGCCGCTCGGGTCGGTGAGCAGACTGCACAGGCGGCATAAGCATCGGTGAATCGCATACCCTCAGCGGCAAGTCTGTCGATATTCGGCGTTTCGTAGAATTTGCTGCCGTAACAGCCGGTGTCTATCCAGCCTAAGTCGTCAACGAGAATGAAAACGAAATTGGGTTTTTTATCCGTCGCCTCGTTTGCTAAAACTGTTGTAACACTCTTGGAGCCCTGAATGACAAAAGCCGCAGCTCCCAAACTCATAGTCTTGAGGAAATGACGACGAGTGTAATCGAACTTGCTCATATTAATATCTCTTTGTTAATAATGCCGGTTGATTGTTAAAACAACTCACTGACGATAACGGTTTGATTGATGTTTGGTGCCGTTGCAGGAAAAGAAACCTGCTGACCATCAGTTGAGTTGACCATGACGTAATACTCCAGATCAGTTTTAATCTTATTGGCAGGAATCTTAATAGAATATACTCCACGTGCGATATGTGTGAGGACGATTTTGTTATATTTGCCTTTGCCCATTGGTCGCCAGTATAGAGCAATATCTTTGGGCGGATTCTGAGCCAGGATGATTACCTTGAGCTTTAAGTCCTCGCCGATATTCAGACTGGTGCGCACTGTCGGTAAAAATATTCGTAATGGGCCAACGTATTTGTTCGAAGGTATTGCTTCAGCCGGCAGGTCTTCGCCTAAGATATTTGCCAGCTCCTGGCCGGGCTCAGTTATCAATGTCGGCATTATGTGCTGCTGCCAGTTGGTAACATTGCCCATCGCACCGTTCGTGTTAACAGTTGCCAACAGATAGCGGTGCACATCGGCTACCTGAGCGACCAACTCCCTTCTGAGCGGCAGAGCGAGCTGCCGGGCTAATCGCTTCTGTTCATCAGGATTCTTCTGGTCTTTGACCTTCTTCATCGCTTCGTTGAACTTTGCCCAGGTGCAGTTGACCTTTCCGACCGCCAGCAGATAACGGAAATTGTTCAGCCAGTAATCGAACCGCTCCAGATTGCCCGCTCCTTTGACCTGTGGGCGTAGTTTGGCCATTTTCTCGATGAATGTGTATTCCCTGCTTACCTGTTCCCACGGTCTTTCGTCCGGATTAATTCCACCGGGGCCGTTTACCCAGGTAGATGGGCGCGGCAGGTTAGCGGCTCGCCGGCCTCCGTCTGCTGCCGTTGGTCCTCCATCGAGGCTCGCGAATAACCTGGCGATTGGTTGAAACACTTCGGGCCCAAATTGCGTCACGGCCCAGTCGGCATAGAAATCATGTACCGGCAGGTCACGGGGTCTGTCGTCGGAGTCCGAAGCCGGCAGGTCGTCCTGGTAGTCTTTGTAAGCCGTTCCACCGCAGTTTATTTTCCTTATGATGTCCCGGCCCTGCACAATAAAAGCAGCGATGCACGGAAACTCTACTACGTTCACAAAGTCGATGTTCAACAGGCCGTCGGCTACCTTCACATCCTCAAATGTGTAATCCAGTGCCCTGTTCCTGCCGACCTCAGCGAAGATGTCCAGCTTGTCAATAACCGCCTTGTTCTGCAGCTTAACTCCAAAAACTCGTTTGCCCGCGGCGTTGTAGTGGGGCTCACAGAATTTTAGAGTTATTGTATAAGAGCCGTTTGGAACCTTCAGCCGATATGTTTTTACGTCCCAGATGACCGTTTGGTAAAGCGGGTCCATCTCAGTGTCGGCTATCAAGTTATTGGGGAACTGAGCAGCGTTACCGCCCTGCCGAGCTTCTAAGAGTTTTGGTTCCGGTGGTTTTATTTTTTTACCGAAGTACGGGTTCCATCTTTTCTGCTCCCAGGCAGCATGAGCCAGTGCCGAGACGTTGGGTCCGAGAATGCGTGTTCGCCAGTGAATGCCCATCAGACCAGTGCATCCGTAGGCCAGCGCGTCGGCTGCATCACGCCTCATTCGGCCCGCCCAGAGCTGCGGGATAATCATAGCAGGGTCGTCCTCCATCCAGGGAATGGCCCACTTCGGCCGTCCCTTGACACGGGCGAAACCGGGCTCAACCGGTGCAAATCCGACGTTGCGGTTGATACAGCTAACGGGCATTTCCTTGGGCAGGACATTATCGAACAAAGCTCTGTCCTTTGGCGGCCCAAGAACCCAGCCACAGGTAGCTAATGTGAACGGAAGATTAACCTTTTTGGCTGCTGCAATCGCAGAGCGGAAATCTGTCAGCGTAGCTTCAATCTGCTCATCTTTCGGGTCACCCCAGGTCCAGCCTTCGGGCGTCCAGAACCAGTAGTAATCCAGTGGATATGCTCTGGTAATTCGCTGGAAAATACCCTCGTACACTTCCTGCACAACAGCCGGGTCGGATGGGTCCCTGCCCAAAGTTTTGATGCGCTCTTTTACGATGTCCGGTATAATAAGCGGTGTTTCCATCCCGACGCACGTCTTAACGCCGAGGGCGTGGGCGTACTCAAAGGCCTCTCTAAGCGTCTCACCCATGAGGTCGAACAATTCATTGGATTTTTCCTTAGATAATTTCGGCCAGGGATTCATTCCGCGCATATAGTCCGGGCCGTAGTCATCGCGTTCAAACATCTTCTCCGCACCGAAAGTATAATCACCCGTCTTTGCCGGTTGATAGCCCCAGGAACCGGTGGTGTTGGGCGTAGCAAAATGCCTTGACGGGTAGCTGAACTTCACGGTTCCGTCAGTGTTGAAGTCACCGGGCATGCCGATCCATACCGTCGGCTCCGGCCCCACACCGCCCTGAGGATATGTATGTAATCCGAAGAAATTCATACGCATCTTGGGTAGCTGCGCAATGATGGCTTTGTAGTCGTCGGTGTTCCACCAGTCCGGCCCTTCGGGAAAATCGTGGAATGGCTGAATTCCCCGCAGGTTGAATAATGGTTTGCCTTTTTCATCGAGTTTGGGCATTTTCAGAGCAAGGGGCTTGTCTGGAATTGTGTCGCCGTGCATATAAAAACGCACGCCTAAATGTTCGGCGAATCGGTAAGCGGCATAAAGCGTTCCGATAGAATCGCCGCCGGCAATAATTACAGCCTGATGGTCTCCGAAAGCTATCGTCTTAAGCAGATATTGCTGAGGTTCTAATGAATTTACCGATGATGCCATAGCTGAATTTTTAGCAATTAGAGTTTTGACAGCAGGACGGTCCTTTTGCCCGACGACAATCAGGGAGGTTTTCGAAGGTAGTATGTTTTTACTTTGGACGATTGGGAGCAGCTTGCCGGTCCGCAAATACAGATAACGGCGAATCTCTTTTGCCGCTAAACGTTCTGCTGCCGTCGAATCCAACGGGCGAACAATGGTCACGCCGTCCGCCACCGCGGAAACATTAGACTTCGGCGAGCTTAGTCGAGCCGCTTCGGACGTATGACAGCTAATTGAAATTAAGGGCAGAGAAAGCAATGTTAAAATTAAAAAACAAGGGCCTTTTTTCATTTTACCGATCTCCTTATACTATCGTTGTGCTAAAAGATTTTACTGTGAGAGCACGAAGTTGGCCAAATCCGTAATTTCCTTGTCAGACAGGTTGGATGTCAGTCCATGCTTATCATCCGGATTGTACTTTGTTAGGACTTCTTCAATAGTAACAGCCCGTCCGTCGTACAGGTATGGCGCGGTCCGCCAGACTTCGACCAAAGTCGGCGTATCAAACTTTTGGTCTTTATCCAGGCCTTTGCCAATGCCCAAATTGTATTGCCGCAGGTCCGTATGCAGTGGGCCCTTATGACATGAAGCGCAGCTCGCTATGTTAAATATCTTTCGCCCCCGTTTGGCTGAGGCGCTTAGTTTGCCGTTGACCCGATAAGGGCTCGGTACCGGTTTGAGCGACTTGAGATACTCATCGATTGCAACGGCGTCCTGTTCCGGGCGTACCGAAAACAGAATATGCCTGATTCCGGCGCGCACGGCCGTCTCGGCGTTTTCGCGCACAGCCGTAAACATCGCCGGCGGGGTCCTGTGCGAAAGCAGGAGACTTTTTGTATTTTTAGGATTGCCTATACCATCGTTAAGCAGGTCCCAGTTCAGGGCATCGACCCGCGCACCTCCCGGATGACAGCTTGCACAGCTCTGCCAGTGCTGAAAGCAAAGCGAAGCATCGTGGAAGAGCATTTCACCTCTGCGCTTTATAGTCATTTTTGGAGTCGATCCAATTGCCAAAGCAGTGGTTTTGGCCCCTGTTGTTTTGTTTATATCAACTAACGTTAAGCTGTCCGTAAAATACTCCGCTACATAAACATCGGAACCAACAATTGCAAGGGCACGAGGACCTTTGCCGCCAAGCTTGATACGCTGCCGAATCCCGTAAAGAAAACTCAGTTCGTTTGGAATGTTTGATGAAATTGCTGAACTTGTACCATAACTTCCATAACTATCCTGTCCCATTGCCCGGTTCTGATTGCTATTTTCTTTAGCGTGATAATTCCTGATTTTGTCCATCATGGCAGGTGCATCTATTACGCTCAATTCATCGGTTCCGGCGTGGGTGACACAGATATATTTTCCATCGCTCGTGCAGCCAACGGCCCACGGATTGGCGGCTCCGTTATCCACATCATCCAGAAGGACGGTATCAATTAGCTGCTTGTTCTGGACATCGATAATGCTGAGCGCATTGGTATTTATCCATCCCCGCTCCAGCTGGGTGGTCGGCACTGTATATCGGGCGAGGATGTGAGTGACATAGGCGTATCGGTCGTCGGGCGAGATACAGATTCCGTGTAATCCTGTGGCGCCGTTGGGAAGCCGAATAGTGTCCACTACCTTATTGGTCATAGTGTTAATGACTGAAACAGCCGCGGCGATATCTCCTCTGTCGGCGGCGCCGGCGGGGAGATGATTGGCCACGAACAGAAACGTCCCGTTCAGGGTAAGTGCCGCCGCGACCGGCTCACGCTGAACGGGTATTCGGGTCAGCTCTTTGCGGACAGTTATATCTATGACCGAGACGTTATTACTGAAGCGGTTGCAGACGTATAGGGTTTTGCCGTCCGGGCTGAGCATTGGTGCCATCGGCGTTTGCCCAGCGGGTAAAGTATGATAAATATTTCCGGTTTGCAAATTGATTACCTGAACCTGTCCTTTGGCCGAGGCGCAGGTGACATACAGGCACGACCGGTCGGCAGATATTGCCAGTCCACTCGGCATATCCGGAAGTGAATACTTTTTGGTTACCCTGCCGGCGGCTATGTCGAAAACCGCTACCTGTTTCGCAGCGGCCTGTGCGATATAGAGCGTTTTGGTCTGGTTGTCTGCGACCAGTGCTGACGGAGAGAGATAGCTCCTCCCGGTTTCAGCGGCAGTCGTGATGACAGCTAAGCCGGCGAACACCAAAAACATGCATGTCCAAGCTGTTGCTTTCCTCATGCAATGTTTGTTCATATTCAACTTACTCCATAACTATATAACTACTTGTTAATTGGTGAGTCACCTACGCTCCAAAACTTCGGCGACGGAGCGTGGTTAATCGGTTAATTCACTACTCACCACTCCCATTTCGCAAACGACCCGGAAGCCAACATTGTGAACCCGCTGCCAGGCGGGGTAGCTCAGGCGAAAAGCTGAACGGCATCTTTTGGGCCGGTCACGCCAGGAGCTGCCACGAACCACCTTCCTGCCTTCCTGGCCTGGATAATCGCGACCATCGTCAGGATTGTAAGGATATGGTCTATATGTTGTTCGGGTCCATTCGCAGGCATTGCCGTGCATATCATAAAGGCCCCAGGCATTTGGCTTGTAGCTGCCCACGTTTGCCGTCGCTACAGTCCCATCGTCAAAACGTATATCGCAAAGGACGTTTCCGCCAGAGACGGCTGATTCGAGGATGCCTTTACCGAAGTGGGCCGTAATGTTTGATTCCAAACCGCCGGTGGGGCCCGGCCGAACGCTGAGGGACTTATCGGCGAGGTTCGCCCACGCTGAAAAATCTGCGTTCTCGGTACCGTAATAAAATGCCTCCTGCGAGCCTGCGCGACAGGCGTACTCCCATTGGGCCTCGGTGGGCAGCGTGAATTTTAAGCCGGTCTTTTGCGAAAGCCAACTGCAAAAGGCAAGGGCCTGCTCCCACGATACCCGAACCACCGGCTGGCTCGGACCGGCAAGGGACAAACCCGGGCCGTCCGGGCCCTGGAAGCGTTTCGTAAAATATCCCGATTCGTGGTCGGAGTCGAATCTGTGGTATTGCTCGTTGGTAACCTCGCAGACTCCCATCCAAAAGTCTTGACTGATAGAGACCAATATAGGTGGGCGTTCGTCGGTCTGGCCGTTCGGATCACCCATAACGAACTTGCCTGCGGGAATCCGCACCAGCTTCATCGTAACGCCGCCCAGGTCAATAGTTTTCTCGAACACCCCAGCAGCCCTCTGTCGGCGCCGGGTTTCTTTGGCGTCGTCGAAGACATAACGGGATGAAACTGGTTTGTCATTGTCGAAGCTGGTATCGAAACTGGAGGCTGCAAGCCCGAGCTTCGAGTTTCCAGGGCGAGCATCGATACGAGCATCGATACGAGCATCGACAACCTTAAACGTAGCGGGGCATCCATTTTCCGTAGCAGGGGCCGGCTCGACTGACAGGCGGTGTATTTCCGGAACCTGTTCGGGGTCATCTTCAGGGCCGCCGTACAATCGGTTTAGTTCGCGTCGCCGGCGGTCGGCGCCATCAGGAATTGGGCTTACCTCACCCCAGGTACCGTGACAGGGACCGTTCAGGTCAATCCAGGTAATCAGCCGCTCCCAGGCTTCGTTGTCCAATTGTACGTTGTGATGTCCCTTACTGAGCATTTGTATCAGCTCGCTCGTATCGGCGTGGTATTCGCCGGGGACGAGCAGACCGACGTGGTCCTCGATATTGACCCTGCGGATATACGGCACCAGCGCTTCATAGGCGGGTGTGTAGCGAACCGCTGTGCCGCCGAGCGCTTCACGAACCGCCGGGTGTAATCGAGTTGCCCCCAGCTTCGTAAGCTCTCGCCCGCGATAATCCTTGATGAATCGTTCCGACCGCAGGTCGGCAATTTGTTGGCCTTCCGGACGCGGTTGGCCGTTGTGGCAGGCGATGCAATATTTGTCAAGTACCGGCTGGACGTCCCTTTCAAAATCCAGACCTCTCGGCGGACCATACCACGGCTTAATGCGGACCGGCGGTCGGTTGAGAGCCAACCTGTTGCTGGTCAGTGGGATTTGTTTCTGCTGCTCGTGACAACCGACACAGGAAACGGTTTCGCCAGGCATTGCCGTGAACCAGCTCCGCATCAGTTGGACGGCCTTGCCTTGCTCATCCAGCGGCTGCACGGTCAGTGGTGTATTGGCTGGAACACTGAACATAGCCGAGCCGTCTTCGTGGACGGGTACGGTTCCAATAATTCGCATGACTTCCCAGGGTCCTCCGCAGCCGATTTTATCCGGTCCGGCCATTCCCGGGTAGCCGAAGTGATATGCCACAATCCGCAATTTTTTCACAGTGCCCCGCGGCACACCGGCCAATCCGGGTCCGGCATAAACATCGTGTAGATAGACGACAGCGTCCTTTCGTTTCAGGTCCACCCTGTCTGGGATGACAGGCGGGCGCGGTGTTTTGGTTAATGGGATTGGCTCAAACAGGTCGAAATTTGCCAGCACGTGAATCGGCAGCATGTTGTCGAACACGTCCACCAGATAGATTCCCCACGGAGACTTACGGTTAAGCTGTGAGGCTACGAGAAAGTACTTGCCCGCCCCGAGCCCTGTCGAGGGGTCGCTCAGCGGGTATGGATGAAGAAATTTCGGCCAGGACTTATCGACCAGATTGTCACGGATGACGGTTTTGACAGGCTTGCCCCTGCCGGGAATTCGCTGGACGACACCGTCGGCTTGCTGCCATCCTTTAGTAATATCCAAAAGGCCTAATTCGCCCATCCGGGGTACTCCGTGATACCCGGCTATAATGGCTATAACCTTAGTTGGAGACCCGGGAATGCCGCGTGGGAAATAGAGTGCGTTTGGCCAATAGGAATTGCTTCCATAAAACGCCCTCTGGCCGGTGCCGTCGGGATTCATCACCATCAAAGGACGTAAATACATGTGCATCGGCCCCGTGTAGTCCCATCGGCTGAAGATTATCTGGCCCGTGGGCAGCACAGAGGGATGAAGGTCGAGGTCCTGGTCGAAACACAACTGACGCATGTTACCGCCGTCGGCATCCATCAGGTAGATGCTGCAGGCTCGTTCTTTGCCGTGCCAGCATGGGACGCCCGTGTATGAAGCGGTTGAGGCGAAGACGATGCGGCCATCGGGTAGATAACAGGCATCAAAGTTATCCACGTCCCCCGCTGCTTCGGGTTGCGAAGCAAGCCTGCGGGGGCGAAGCAAACCGGATGACTCTCGCGAGACCTGCCGAAGGCCGCTGCCGTCGACCTTGATTTCAAAGATTTGCCAACTGTTGTCTTTGGGCATAGTGAAAAGCAGCCGGTCGGCGTCGAAGTGAAGGTCCATTTCGCCGACGAATCGCCCCCCCGATGGTCGAAAGAGTGTTTGTAACCTTCCTTCAGGACGAACAGGCGCTAGCACCGCAATTTCGTTGTTGTAGCCGGGCCGCTCGATGCCCGAATTGCACTTGTGGTTAACGGGCAGGCCAAGCTGTCCTCGCCTGCGTTTGAGCAGCAGCAGCCTCTTAAAATCAAGCAGCGGGTTGGAAAGCAATGCATCATACCGCAGCTTGTTGAGGTCGTATGCGAGTTTTGATCGAGCGTTTTTTGCTGAATTGTCTTTCCGATTAAAAGAGCTAAGGGCAGCTTTGCTTAACTCTTCCAGGCTGTCCAGACGCTCTAAATACTTTTGGCCTTTCGGATAGCTTTGTCCGAATGTTTCGGTAAGGTCTGTGATGGCCAGACGGAGCGAATCAAAATCAAAACTGCGGACGCGTCGTATTGCCTCATTATAACCAAGTTCGGATGAGTGTGCCGAGGCCTTGTTTGTCCGAACTGCAAATGCCGGTACCGGATTAGGAACTAAAAAGAATAGAAGAAGGCCGCTATATAAAAAGCTTTTAAGAGATTTGTTTTCGAAGTTGTTGTGTTTTCCTTTCATTCTTATAAGATACATTTCGACCGTCTAATATGCTTTTACTTTGTATCGGCTGCCACCTATGTCCCGGTGGCAATATTCATTCTATAATCGACCCAACTACGCCCGAGAGGACTCGAACCTCTGACCTTCGGTTTAGAAAAAAGACACTCTAATCATAAAACTCTGTTTTGTCTATACCTAAATGCGGTTTTTTGAGCAATAAAAGCGGTTACTCAAATCATCGCCGACTCATTGCTGACTCATCGCCGACACGGAAACAAGAAAAAAGTACGTATGAGGTACGTATGGAAGTGTAAATATTATTCTCCTGAAGCTGGTGATGTCCTGGTCCTCATAAGGTCCTCATAAGCCATTGCCAAGGCACCGCCGCAGATAAGAAAAAGAGGGTTCCAGTTGTCTCGGGGCCCGGGACAAAACGTCCTGGCAACGCTGTCAAAAAGACCTCGGGGAAGAAGCGAAGGAATCGCCTGCCTATATGGAATTTCAGGCTGGCCGCCATGCGATGCAACAAATGTAAACGACTGCTCGGGCTTAACTTAAGGCAGTTTTCGATTATGTTTGACAGTTATTTTCTGATAATGAATGGATCCTCCCTGTTCATAAGTCCTTAACGGGTAAATGCATTGCGTAAAGCGGCCGCTTATAAACTTTTTTTTTCGATGTTACTTTACATTTGTAAATCACCTCTATATATGAAGTTATAATTGCCTTTCACAAAATTCATAACCCTCTATTACACAAGGCGTTACAACAACGCCTGTTTGCCACTTCACCTCCACTTTGCTAACTCATTTCAAATCAAGCAGTTACATCACTTCAAATCCCCGATTTCCCCTGTTTTCCGCCTGTTCCAAAGAGGGTGGAGGTGAATTTTTTCGCTTGATTTTTCAGCTGTCAATTTTGTGAAACCCTCTTTCGCAAAGAACTATCATTTTTTGTTTTTTCTTTGATGACAAACACTTGCGGATTTTAGGATTTCACCTCCAATAACCCAAAGCTGTGTATAATTGCTATTAAAAATCTCCGCAAAAGATGAACCTTTCACAAAATTGGAGGGTATCTTATATGTCCGCTGTCAACCGTAGTCAAAAGCTTTTACTCTCTGCTGAATTTCTCTTTGATATTAACCCGCTGAAGAAATATCAGGTACTCTTCGATCATCTCGACGCCTCGGTACTTGGTGATCGAAGTCAAGGGCCGGGACGAAATCCTGTCTCAAAGCCAGCGTTACTGCGAGCCCTTATTTATAAGTGCCTTAAACCCTTACCTACTCTCTCTGACTTGGTCCTGGAACTTGCCGACAACCCCAGTATTGCCCTCAAGTGCGGCCTCGATCCATCCTGTGTGCCGCCGGTCGAACGATTCTCTTCTTTTCTCCGCGATACAGATAACGCTATCTTCCAAAAGGTCAGAAACTCTCTTGTCAAAGAACTCATCACCATTGGTGAAATCTCAGGAAAGTGCCTTAGCATTGATTCGTATCCTGTCCCAGCAAATGTCAAAGAAAACAACTTGAAAACCAATGTCAAAAACAGGTTTGATAAAAACAGTATCCCGAAAGGTGATCCTGACTGTCGGTTGGGAGTTGTGGTGGAGTTCAGAACCTCTGCAAAGAAGGTCTCCTACTTCTGGGGTTATCGTAATCATGCAATCACCGATATGCCTTCAGAACTTCCAGTCGCTGAAGTAACCAAGCCTGCAAATGTTCATGATTCGAAACTCTTTATCCCTATGTTCAGGCAGGCTAAAAATGACTTTAGTCTCAAACCCGAAATAGTACTGGCTGACTCACTCTATGACAGCGAGAAAATCCTCTCTTTTGTAATCGATGAAATCAAAGCAAAGCCACGTATCGCTCGCAATTATCGTTGGCACGCACGCAGACCTGTAAGGCTCTGTTCTAAAGGTAATCCTGTTTGCATCGCTGGCTTTGAGATGATATATTGGGGCAAATTCAGGGACCGCGGTAAAATACGCAGAAAATTTTGCTGTCCAATTACTCACTCAAAGAAATTTGCCAAACAGCATCCTGTCTGCCCTTGGAATCACCCGGCATTCCTTAAGGGCAGAGATTGTTTTACCTATCTGCGAGGGGATAGGGACATCCGTAAGACTATCGACTACGGTTCTCAACTTTTCAAAGAGCAATATAACATGCGAACAGGTTCAGAACGGCTGGCTTCTCGGCTACTAACCCTATGCATGCAAGATCCATCTGTCAGAGGCCTTTCTGCTACAAGCAATCACTGTAGCATTGCCCATATTGCCGTCTTGCTTGTCGCTCTCACTGCAGCCAAATCCGGTCACAAAGACAAAATCCGATTTATCAAAAACTTCCTTCCAAACCTTTAATTTTGTGAAACCCTATGAAGTTATAAAAAAGGCACAAATGAAATCAAAAAAATCAGTTAAGAAGCCCCGGACGAAATCGGCCGGCCAAATTGCAGGCCGTCGGATCGGTTGCCCCGGAGTAGGTATGTTCCGGTTGGATCAATTGAAGCCGGCCGATTACAACCCGCGGGTGATAGCCGCTGAAGCGCTGGAAGGTTTGATGAATTCGATAAGCCGGTTCGGCTGTGTTGAACCGATCGTGGTCAACACTCGGGGCCGGAAGAATGTCATCGTCGGAGGCAATCAGAGATTGAAAGCACTTCGAAGTCTGGGGATCTTTGTGGATGTGGCGGTCGAACGCTGGGAGCGGTGGACCGGCACCAAAGCAAAACGCGAAAGGAAGTGAGTGAAGTCTTGGCTAAACTTTCGACCATTGATATAGCGAAGAAACAGAGACATATGTTTTTGCTGCGGAAGGTCCAGGAAAACAAGAGGCTTTCCAGGGCGGAGCTGGATGAATTGAAAAGATACGAACGTCAGGCAGCCGGCAAGATAACCGCAAAGGCCAGGATGACATCGAAGGTAAGGCCGAAAAAGAAAAAGCGGAAGGCCGCAGCGACGACAAAGCGTGTAATAAAAAAGGCCAAGAAAAAAGGAAAGGCCAGGCCGCCTGTCGATGAGGCGGAGGTCCGCAGGTTGGGACTCGAATGCGAGAACCTGACCGAAGCGGATGCTGCGATCAGGACCCGCAGATCTTTGGCGGAGATATTCAGGAAACATCCGCAGCTCAGGCAGGCCTGGGATCGCGGCCGGTTTCTGCGGAATCTGAGGGGCTTGGCCAGGACCGGGGCAAGTGTATCGGAAGCGGCAAAGAAATTAGGCTTTGCGAAAGGCCGGGTCCTGCGAACGATGATAGATGAGGATGCGGAAGTGGAGGACTTGTGGGATCAGACACAGCTCGAAGTTTATATCGAGATCAAATCGGCCCTCGTTAATGAAGCCAAGGAAGGTAATCAGGCGGCCATAAAGGCGGTGGAGAACTTTCTGCTGGATGAAAAAGAACAGCCCGGGCTCGACCCTTCTCATGTAACAATTCTCCAGCTTACCGAGCTAATGGGCAAGCACCGTATAACGATTCACAGATGGCATACTAAAAACGGCTTGCCGCGAAATGCAGACAAGACGTTTGACCTGGGCATTTTCTTGGCGTGGTACGAAGAATATCTGCTAAAAAAAGTATCAGCGGGAAAGGCGCCGGTTGCTACGCTGGACCCGCTGAGAGCAGTGAAAGCCGAAATGGTCAAGCTGGAGCTTGAGAAACGTCGCAAGCAGCTGCTTGACCGGCAGGAAGTGGTTGTAGGGCTGGTACAAAGAATCCAGCACCTGAAAGATTTTTGTGCTCGCGGCGCTGAAGAGTTATCATGGCGCTGCCGAAATCAGCCCCGGGAGAAAATCAAAGAAATTTTTGATGCTTGGTTCCGCGAGATGTATTTGTCTTTTACGAAATTACCTAATTGTCTTGAACTCCCGCCGGAAATGGAAAAAGAACTTGTAGATTTTTTGCAGCGGTTGAAGCCCGAGGGTGACAGCGGCGAAAAGTTTTTATTGGAGGCGTGACCCGGTGACATTTGCGCCACTTGCCCTGTGAACTGCGATCTCAACCGAATTGGTCCTATAGGACTTAGTGCCTTGAGAACGTGCCCTGTTTTTGCTTTGTTGTTAGGGATGATATCGGATATATCCCCCTGGTCCTCGCGTTTGTGACAGCCGCGATCGTCCTGCAGGCGGTCGTCCTGATCCTGATAGAACTCAGCCCCGGGACCAAGTGACATCGGCGTAGGCCCAAGGGCCCGGCCGAAAGTATCACCAGGACCTGGACCGCCGGCGATATCCGTAGGCGTCCTTGATAATTCTCCGGCAATTGTCGGAATCCGTAGAAACAAGTATCGGATTTCTAATCCGAAATCGGGGTTTGTAAGTCGTTGTGAAGAAAACCGTTTACGACTGTCAAATAAAGACTTATGACATCAACCGAAGAACAGCAGAAGGTCAACCGAAGGTCAAATG
>DATKYR010000111.1:0-16199 GCA_035528395.1 Sedimentisphaerales bacterium | reverse complement strand
AACGGGATCAACACGCTCATCGGCGGCACACCGACGAACGACACGCGGAACCGCTACGGGCTTTACGACATGTGCGGCAACGTGTCCGAGTGGATCAATGACACCGCGCTGGAATACCCCTGGAGTACCACGTACCGCGGGACGCGCGGCGGGCGATGGAGCAACAGCGACCCCAAGTGGGTCACCAACAGCGTGTGAATCATCACCACCGCCCGCTACTACGCGGAGAACAACCTTGGGTTCCGAGTGGCCCGGTCTACCGGCTACGGCGACTTTGACGGCGACGACGACGTCGACCCCGACGACTATGCCTTCCTCGCCCCGGCCATGACCGGCCCGCAGAATGAAGTCACGCCCGGGTCGGGCTACGAAGCCGGCGATTACGACGCGGACAACCACGTCGATCTTCGCGACTTCGGTCGATTCCAGGAGCTTTACGGCCGGACGCCGTAGAACGGTGAGATCAGGGCGCTGCCAGCTTCCTACACGACCACCTGACGGGGGCGCGGGGCCCTCGAGCATCAGCCGGAACACTCTGCCCGTTGCCGTCGAATCGACGAGGTCGCACTCGCCCGACACAGCGCATCCGTCGCAGGCGATCAAACCGCATCGGCGATCGGGCGGTCCGAACCCGTCCTCACGGCCCGGCGAACCCCGTCATGAACCCCGCAGCATCGTCGAGATCGACGTCGTCTGACCTCCGTTCCGGATCCATCGCCGTACTGATCCTAAGTGGTTTGGGAAATGCTTACCTGAGAAGGGGTTACGCCACTGGGCGATACAGGACTCGAACCTGTGACCTCACGGGTGTGATCCGTGCGCTCTAGCCAACTGAGCTAATCGCCCTTTACTACTCTGCCCCCACGGCTTGCTGGAGCAAGCCGGCAGTGGGGGCTACGCAGCACGAGTTAAATTTCCAAAATTCGATTGAAAATTATAAATCGTCAATCGCAAATGGTCAACCGCAAATTAAGCTGCCTGCACTTATGGTCCCGCAGGCACAGGTGCCATAATATTGAGGCGCCCTAATTTAACACCCTTCATGCTCAATATGCTTTCCGCCACCTTATTGATTTCGCCGACATGTCCCCGAAGCACAATCACCTCCAGACAATCGTGCTCATCCAGGTGAACGTGCAAAGAAGAAATGACCTGCAGTGACGAACCCAGAATATGCGTATGTTGCAGACCTATCAGCCTGTCCGCGAGCTTTGTCGAGTGATGGTCGTAAACCAGAAATACAGCGGCGACCCCTTTGGCTTTTGGGTCGCCGAGACGCTCTTCACTTAATTGCCGGCGCACAAGGTCACGTATCGCCTCGGACCGGCTCTGATAGCCCTGCCTGGCAATAAGCTTATCAAACATCGAAAGCAGCTTTTTATCAAGCGAGACCCCGATACGTTCAATTTTGTCCATTTTTGTTTCCTTTATCGAGTAAGGATAAATCTCCTGCGGGGTGAACCACAAGGCATCGTATGAAAAAAGATTAACCACAGAGAACGGCACAGACACAAAATAATCAATTATCAATCGTTTCGCCGTTCCACTTCAGCCATCTTCTTAAGTGACACATTTTAACAGATTCCCGCTCCAGTGGGGCCTGAGTTATCGCAAAATGGAAACTCTTATATGACCTCGAGACGGCGAAGAATCGACTTTGTCCAGCGGCCGCTGCGAAGCTGTGAAAAGATAAGCAGTAACAGTATTAACAGCCAGTAACCGCAGAACCGCAGATAATAAAGGATAATGTCGAATATATTGCCGGTCTCAGCAGAGCTCCACTTCACCAATTCGCAGGGTGTATATATAGCTCCGAGAACCATACCGGCAAAAATTCTCTGCCAGGGCAGCAGCAGAATAAGCATAACCAGTGACAGGAAAAATGCTCTGCTGATATGGTTCATTCCACCGAGCCTGCCTACCAGCGAAACCTTCAAGGACAAAAGTATTGTCAGACAGTAAAGCAGTCCCGTTAGTATAAGTATTGCATTAACAACCCGGATACCTATGGCTAAATGTTTGAAGGTTATTCCAAACAAAGAATCCTCCATTTCTGCTTCGGCCGGCTCACTTTTCTCGGCAGCCACTTTTTTTGCAGCCTCGCCAACATCCTCACTCAAGCCCCCACCCACAACAGCAGCCTTGCCACCGGGACACTCCTTTGCGGGAATGTAGCCGGTATTTACAACCCAAAAGGATATCTGCAGCAGCAGAAGACACAAAACCACAATGATAAAGAAAAAGTTTTTCCATCCTCTGAATACCCCAATCGCTTCAAGACAATCGGTAGTATCCAATAAACTGCTTGGGCCGGCCTGGTTCTCGTTCATTTTTAAATCTCCTAAATTGGGTTAACAGGTGATTGGTTAATGGCTTAATTAACCGCTCACCACTCACTATTGAACTACTCTCCATTTCCATGAGCATCCGTCACGCCTGTTAGTCCTAAGGACTCTTTTCGGAGAAGCGTGCTTTTCAGCATCCCTTTTTGAGCTATTATGCTCTCCTTCTGCTGTAAATGCAAGAAATTTCTTTGCCACGCACCAATTGATTTCGAGCCGGAGACTGGAACCGGTTGAAAAGGCCAATTTTTTTCTCCCGTGCCATTAGTGAGGGATTATTTCTCATCTTTTATCTTCCGGAAACTTTTTTTTGCTGCTTCAATAGTCTTCTCAATGTCCGCTTTGCTGTGGGCCAACGAAACAAACATCGCCTCATAAGCGCTTGGTGCAAGATAAATCCCCTGTTCCAACATCAGGGCAAAGAATTTCTTGAATCGTTTTATATCGGTTGACTGGACATCAGTAAAGTTCTGTACTTTTTTATGAGTGAAGAAACAGCTCATAATCGAGCCGAGGCGATTAATTGTAACGGCAATACCGGCCTCTTTTGCGGCATTAGCCAGTCCGGCTTCTAAAAGAGCTGCTGAATACTCGAGTCTTTCGTACGAGTCCGCCTCACAGAGTATATCCAGTGTCGCAATTGCTGCTGCTGTAGCAAGTGGATTACCACTGAGTGTCCCTGCCTGGTAGACCGGCCCGAGCGGAGTGAGCATGTCCATAATATCGGCTCGGCCGCCAAGAGCCCCTACAGGCAATCCACCTCCTATGATTTTGCCTAAACAGGTAATATCAGCTTTTATACCGAAAAGCTGCTGTGCTCCACCAAGGGCCAAGCGAAAGCCTGTTATCACCTCGTCAAATATCAAAAGCGAATCGTATTGGTCGCACAAATTCCGAAGCGTCTGCAGGTATCCATCAATAGGCGGCACTACGCCCATATTTGCAGCGACGGGCTCAACCAAAACCGCCGCGATTTTACCCTTGTACACCTGGAATGCTTTTGTTACCGCCTCAATATCATTATAGTCAATTATGACGGTCAGCTTCGCAATCGAATCAGGGACGCCTGGACTGGATGCGATGGCACCCTCGGCAAGGCCGGAACCGGCTGCTACCAGCAGTGAATCGCTGTGCCCATGATAACAGCCGACCATCTTGATTATTAAGTCCTTTTTGGTATAGCCGCGGGCAAGCCGGATAGCCGTCATTACCGCCTCGGTGCCGCTGCTTACAAGCCGGACCTTCTCAACCGAATCAAAAGCGGCGATTATTTTCTTAGCTAAGGCGGTCTCAGCCAATGTCGGTGCCCCGAATGATGTACCCTTTTGTGCTGCGGCCGTAACTGCCTTCAAAACCTCCGGATGGGAATGGCCCAGTATCATCGGACCCCATGAGCACACGTAGTCGATATATTCATTGCCGTCAATATCGTAGATTTTAGACCCTTTTGCACTTTCAATGAAAAGCGTATCTACATCCACCCCGCCGAACGCCCGCACCGGGGAATTCACACCGCCCGGGAGATATTTACACGCCTCAGCAAAGGCCTGTGCTGATTTAGTTGACTGCTCTGTCCTCTGTCCTCTGTCCTCTGTCATCTGTCCCCAGTTATCTGTCCTCTGTTTTCTGTCCACTGTCATCTGCCTTTCCATCATAAGACTATTGGCGGGAAAATTCAAACTATTTGTATAAGCTGCGGTCGCAATATATTTAGCGGCCCGTGGCAGGGCTGTCTCGGCTTGGCCGCTCGTCTCTGCAAAGCGCTTCGCCGAAGCAGAAAGCCAAGACGGACTATTTTTCTTGCAATGTCTGGGTGATTTGCTAAACTCACAGGATTATTAATTAGTGAGTAGTGATTGGTGAGTGGTGAGTGATGATTGTTAAGTAGCTAATTAACCAATCACCATTTCACCAGTTATGGAGTAAATATATGAATTTAGTCAGGTGGTTTCGAAAAAATAACACAAAAGTAATGGCTGTTGTTGTGATTGTCATAATGTTCGGCTTTATCGGCGGCGGCACTTTGCTCCAACAGTTAAGCCGAAGAGCAACAGGGCTGCACAAGACAATAGCTTACTTTGGGGACAACAAGAAAATAACAAACAACGACTTATACCTGGCACGACGGGAACTGGATATCCTCAGAAGCCTGGCGGCCGATGTACTGCTGAGGAACCAGGACTTACGTGGAATTCTCCTGGGCGAGCTGCTGTTTGCTGAGCAGCAAACTTCGCCGGCACTTATCAATCATATAAGGCAGACGATTAGAACGAACCGGTACAGAATCAGCGATAAACAAATCAACGATATGTACAGGCGCTCGGTGCCGTCCAATATATACTGGCTGTTACTTAAAAACGAAGCACAGCTCGCTGGTATCAGGGTGCCAAACGAGCAGGCCGGCGAATTGCTCGGACAAGTAATACCACAGCTTTTCAACGGTCAGACATATTCGCAACGAATTGGGGCTCTAAGAGATCAATACGGCCTTCCGGAGCCGCAGCTCCTGACAATATTTAGCGATTTGTTAGCCGTAATGCAGTACGCCCAGATGATTTGCTCAAATGAAGATGTTACAAGCTCACAGATAAGCCAGGCTATTGCCACCGAGCAGGAGAGCATTGACGCTGAATTGGTAGAATTCAACCCCACCGTATTCGCCGATGACCAGGCTCAGATAAGTAATGAAGAAATGCTCGAGCATTTTAACAAATACAAGAAATTCCTGCCTTCCGCCGTAAGCGAGGAAAATCCTTATGGCTTCGGATATAAACTGCCGGACAGGGTTCAGCTTGAATACATAGTCGTCAGGCTCGACGATATTTCACCGTTGATAACCCCGCCCACCCAACAGCAGAAGGAGGATTATTACCAAAGAAATAGAGAACAGTTATTCACTGAGCAAGTTCCATCCAACCCGAATGACCCGAACTCACCGCTGAAACAAGAAACTAAAAGCTATGCCGAGGTTTCAGACATAATTTCGGACCGGCTTCTAAAGGACAAAATAAATTCCACCGCAAATAGAATACTGCAGGAGGCCAAAACAATTACCGAAGCCAGCCTGGAAGATACAGATATAGAGCCTGCTAATCTGACTGATGAGCATTTTAAGGAAAAGGCCGGCGATTATAAAACCACCGCCGAGCAATTAAGCGAAAAGCACAATTTCAAGCTATATGCAGGCCGGACGGGACTGCTTAGCCCAATCGATATGCAAATCGATGAATATCTTGCAAGGCTGTATGTAGATGGCTACGGGCAAAATCCGGTCTCATTGGCTCAAATTGTCTTTGCCGTCGGCGACTTAGCAGCCAGCGAGCTTGGACCGTTTGATGTGCAAAAATCCAGAATGTATGAAAATATCGGACCCCTTAAAGATTTGTGGGGCTCGCCATGGAGCGGGCTTCAGGACGTCTCCGGACAAATAATGGCCATTGTTCGGGTGATTAAAACTATAAAAGCCGCCGAACCACAAAGCATAGACCAAACCTTTAGCACAAGCACACTTGAATTCGACCCAAACAAGCCTTCAGCCCTGGGCGGAGCCGAAGGGGAAGATGCAGCTGAAAATATTTATTCGGTAAAAGAAAAAGTCACCGAAGACTTAAAGAAACTTGCTGCAATGGACATCACAAAAAGCAAAGCCGAAGAGTTCATTGGCCTGGCGGCAAAGGATGGCTGGGACAGCGTAATTGATAAATTTAACGAACTCTATGGACAGAAAAACAGCCAGGACCCGAACGACCCTAACGCTTCCGAGATTTCAATTGCGGAAAAAAGCGTTACCGAACCATTCAAACTGCAAAATCTTGCAGGCATGCGAAGAATATCAAAGGTGACTTTACAGACTCTTACTGCGCAAAGTGCAGGCAGACCGGCGGCACCGTTCTTCATAAACGAGCGACGAAAACAACGCCGCTTCGTAGAACAGCTTTATTCGCTTATACCGCAGGACAGTAACACTGTTGATGCCGTCCCTCTGGTTATAGAATTCAGGCCGGATATGAGCTTCTATTGCATTAAAAATATCTCCGTTAAGCGCATTACACTCCAGGAGTATGAAAAAACCAAAGCAATGCAAATTCAAAGAGAAGATCATACTCAATCCGAGAGCCTGGCGGCGGTCTACTTTAACCCCGAAAACATATTAAAACGTATGAGCTTCAGGCCTGCCCCGGCCAGCAACAAGCAGGGGCCAGCCGGGGCCGGTGAAGAACCTGCGGATGCCAATACGCCCACTCCTCCGGGCGAAGCCCGCCGCAGCACGACAGAATCGGAGGCAACATTGTGACGACAGCGCGTTCGAAACAAAACAACACCATATTTCTGCTGATTGTAGGACTGCTGGCCTGGCTCGTCCCGGGCGCCGGACATCTACTGCTAAAAGAAGGAAAACGTGCGTTCATTATATTTGTAACTATTGTCCTTACCTTCTGCGCAGGATTATATGTCGGCTCAATTGGAGTTATTAATCCCGTCGGAGCAAAGCCCTGGTATGTGGCACAAATTATGAATTCACCGATGGTGGCATTCCTGGGGCATTTGGCCACAACCGCTCACTATCCTGTCTTTGGCAGACCGAACGAAATAGGACAGATATACACCAGCATCGCAGGTTTGCTAAACCTTTTGTGTATTGTAAACGCCGTTTATTTGGCTCACCTGCAAAAAACAGAAACCGCTGGAGACTGATATGTCGATAATGCCCGCTCTTGTAATGGCGACCTTTACAACGCCGGAAAAAATCAGCTCAAATCCGCAATCTATTCTATGGCTGCTGCCATTAGTAGCGGCGATAGCCATCGTCTATAAAGCAACGAAGGTGCCCGAAATAAAATCCGCCAGTTTCCTCAAAGAAGCTATGATTCTAACCGGTTCAATTGTTGTTTTTATGTTCATAACTGCATTGGCCCTGTGCGCCCTGGCATGGCTGATTACAGAGTAAATGCAGAGAAAACCTTCAAACAGAGCTTCGACCATAAGGGAGAGGTAATACCAATTCCAGTTAAGAATTGCATATAATACTCACAGAGAGCCTGGATTCCTGCCTTCGCAGGAATGACAAACTCAGGCAATCGGCAATCATTAACTAAATTTGGTATAATTGCAGTCCCTGATTCAGAGTGGGTGCACATCGAGCACACTTAATTTCTTTGATGGGTATTATTCGTCGTCCTCTCCAGAGCCCTTCTCGAGCACACCTAACTCGACAAGTGCATTGAAGGCGGCTTTTTGCTCCGCTTCTTTTTTGTTTGTCCCCCAGGCGCTTGGGAAATGACGGTCTGCGATAACCACTTCCAGCTCAAAGCACTTATTGTGGTCGGGGCCTTTTTCATCAAGCAGCATATAGACAGGCGTAACATTAGACTGCTCCTGGGAGTACTGCTGCAGTAACGACTTGAAGTTGCCCTGAGCTTGTTCTGCATCGGCCCGCTCAATTAACGAACCAAAAACTCTCAGGATAAAACTGCTGGCCGCGTCAAATCCACCATCAATATAAATTGCAGCGATAATGGTTTCCAGCACACCGGCGGCAAGAGAGCCTGACAAAGCCCGGCTGGAAACCATGCCCTTCCCGACTTTTAAAAATTTTTGCAGTCCGAACTGCCTCGAAACACGGGCGCACGTCCCGCGAGAAACAAGCATACTCTTAATCTTCGTTAAGTCACCCTCGAGATAACCTGGAAATCTCTCGAAGAGTGTTTGGCAGATAACCACAGCTAAAACTGCGTCACCGAGAAACTCCAGCCTTTCGTTACTTAAAAGTCGATTATCCACTGCAGAGGAATGAGTAAATGCTTTGGCTAAAACAGTCTTGTCCGAAAATGTGTAACCTATCGTCTGCTCGATTTGCTGCAGAGTTTCTTTATCCATTTTAATCACGTCCTGTTTCTATAGGGGCCCTGCGAGCAGATTACGAACACCGCTATAAACAGCGATCTTCGTAGCCGGCTCAACAGGAAAAAAGCCATGCTAACAAAGGGTAAACCCGTTGTAAAGTCCCAACTTTGCTCGGCTTCCTGCTTTTCGCAGGAAAGCATGGGAGCAAAACAAAATCCGGCTTACTTGCTAACTTCCATCTGCAAACTTGCCAGAGCCACAAACTTATCATCGGCAAACTCAAAAATCCCGTCGAGACCGGTTATCGTAAAGATACCTTTGGTTGCCGCCGCAACGTTGCAGAAAACAAGCTGATGACCGCAATCGGTTAACAACTTGCGCAGCTTCAGAAGCTTCGAAAGGCTGGAGGAAGTCACAATATCCACGCTGGAAAAGTCTATTACCACGTCACAGTCGCCTCTTTCACGAACCATCTCCGTGATCGTTTTGAGCTCATCTCCCATCTCCGGCTCTTGGGGCAAGTCCACAAGAATAATATCTTCAGACCAATCTTGAATCCCCATCTTAATCTCCTTTTTTCATGTCAACAAAGCGTTTAAGCTTTACATTTTGCAACTCATTACAAAATGGGTTGCCGAGCAACTTTCAGATATTTTATCGGCAGAAGTTTCGGCCGGGTTAAGAAAGAAAAACAAAAGAAACTTTATTCGCTTTACAGCATCGGCCTATAAAAACTAATCTTTCTGTATCCTTTGGCAAATGAACAACAGAAACCGTCGAAAAAAGGGGATAATTTTATTCCTTGTCTCTACTAAACACACTTATAATTTTCGGTCCAACTTTCGGTAGCTGACAGCTTCTGCAATGTGTTCCGGCTGGATGTTCTCGATACCGGCTAAATCCGCTATCGTGCGGGCGACCTTGCAAATCTTATCGTGAGCACGAGCGCTCAGCCCGAATTCCACCATCGCCTGTTTCAGGATAAATTCGCTTGCTGAATCGAGCTTGCAGAACTTCTCCACCTGTTTATGGCTCATCCTTGCGTTTATCATAACCTTGCTATCACCGAACCGCTTTGCCTGAATGTCCCCCGCCCTGACAACATCCTGCCTCATTGTAGCCGAGTCGAGCCGGCTTGATTTTGAGCGAAGCTTCCTGAAACTTATCGCAGGCACCTCAATATGAATATCTATCCGGTCCACCAAAGGGCCGGATACTTTTGACAGATACCGCCCTATCTGCCCCGGCGTGCACTTACATCTTCTTGCATCACTGCCGAAATAACCGCACGGACAGGGATTCATCGCCGCAACAAGCATAAATTGCGCAGGGAATCTGATGGTCTTTTTCGCACGTGAGACAATAACGAAACCGTCTTCCAATGGCTGACGAATCATCTCAAGAACGTGTCGTGGAAACTCTACAAATTCATCCAGAAACAATATCCCGAAATGAGCGAGAGACAATTCCCCGGGCCGAGGTGTCGTACCGCCGCCGATCAGGGCCGGCCCGCTCGCTGAGTGATGCGGCATTCGCACCGGGCGAGTAGCCAACAACGCCTTGTTTTTACCCAACAGGCCCACGGAGGAGTACACACACGTGGTCTCGAGCGATTCTTCCAGACTCAAAGGCGGCAAAATCGTCGTCAATCTTTGCGCCAACATCGTCTTGCCTGCTCCGGGTGGGCCTATCATCATTATGTTATGTCCACCGGCTGCCGCAACCGTCACTGCCCGCTTGACGTTTTCCTGCCCCTTAACATCGGCAAAATCAACTTCGTAACTTGACGCCACGTTGAACAGCTCGTCAACGTCAACCGTCGTAGTCTCCAACGGCAGCTGCCCCGAAAGAAAACCTGCCGCCTGGGCGAGCGAGCCGACAGCAAAAACATCAATATTGGTAACCACCGCAGCTTCTCTGGCGTTTTCCAATGGGACTATCATTCGGTTAAAGCCATTTGACGCGGCGGTCATCGCCATACTCAATACGCCGTTGACCGACCTGACCCTGCCGTCCAGAGCTAATTCGCCGACGATAATGGTCTCATTAAGATCAGAGCTGACCATGGCCCCCTGGCCAATGAGCATACCAAGGGCAATAGGCAAATCGAAGGCAGGGCCTGCCTTTTTCACATCTGCCGGCGCTAAATTTATTAACGATTGGGTTTTGGGATGTTTATAGCCGCTGTTAACAATTGCGCTTTTGACCCTCTCGATACTTTCCTTCACCGCAGTATCAGGCAGCCCTACGATAACAGACTTCTCGAAGCCGCCCCGCGCAACGTCAACCTCGACCTCGCAGATTATCCCTTCAATCCCTTCAAGTGTAACGCTATGCAGTCTGGCTAACATTTTGTTCCCCTATTTTACTGGTTTGGAAAACGCAATTTTAAGAGCTGTTCAGATACACTGCAAGCAATTTTAAACCTTTTCTGCAGGCAGACCTGTTGCCCACTTTCCGGGATGGTTTCTCTGGGTTGATAATGCTTGTTTGTTTATTGCCCCAAGCTAAAAGTCGGCGTGAAAATCTCTGGCTTTATTGCTGATATCGGCGAAATACTACAGGCAGCAACTTACCAATCAACTACTTATTGTGGGAACTTCCAAACCGTGTTCGTTCATCAGTTTTGAATCCGACATTATTATTTTAGCCTTGCCGTCGGCAATAATATGACCCTTGTCGAGCAGAACCGCCCTGTCGGCAAGCACCGCCGCAAAATTCATATTACACGTCGCTATTATCAGAGTCTGAGACAGGCTCCCAAGCAGCTTGATAAGATTGTTACGGTTTCTCGGATCCAGACTGCCGTCAGGCTCATCGAGCGTAATTATCTTAGGTGTCATTGACAGTATAGTCGCTATTGCAGCAGCTCGTTTCTGGCCGGCCGAGAGATGATGGGGGGCTTTGTCGCCCATCTCAGCCAGTCCGACGGTTTGCAGCGCATCGGCAACCCGCTCTTTCACCTGTTCGGTACCCAGCCCCATATTCAGCGGCCCGAATGCCACGTCATCGAACAAAGTGGGCATAAACAACTGGTCGTCGGGATTCTCTAAGCAGGAGCCGACCCAGGCGCGAATTTGTTTGAGATTCTTTCTGTTGATTTCCAAGCCGTCGATAAGCACCCTGCCGTCCCCTTTTACGAAGCCCGCCATTGCAAGAAGCAATGTGGATTTACCCGCACCGTTCGGACCTATCAGGGCAACTTTCCGGCCGTGCTCAACATTCAGGGTAATGTCACTCAGGGCGGCCGTACCATCAGGATATTTGTATGAGAAATTTTCAATATCAATTGCATTTGGCATAGCTTTAGCCCGCCGAACAAAACTACCCGCATCATCTCGGTGGGGCATCCATTCTCCGTCCCGAGAAAATCGGGACTGCGAAGGACGAAAGCCCCACCCTACCAGTAACTGCCAGACCTTTATCGTGTTACTGCAAAACCGGTTTTACAAAAATATACAATCCCAACATAAACGATGCGGCTATAAGAGCAAACAGCAAATCAGCACGGCGAATTCGCAACCTCGAAACACTGCGCCAGTGACCATCAAAGCCGCGGGCCTGCATTGCGATGTTTATATGCTCGGCCGTGTCAATGCTGCGGACAAACAATGAACCAAGCATAGCTGCCGCCGTCCTCAGTTCCGCCCTGAATCCGAGGTTTCTCAGCTTTCTCCCCGCGCGTGCCTGCAGTATATGATGGGCCCTGTCGATAAGAACGAATATATAGCGGTATAAAAAGCCAAGCTGAATTACAAGCAACCTGGGCACTCCCAACTTTTGCAGGCCCGCAAGTAAATCGTTAAACCGGGTCGTGGACACAAGCCCTATCAGAGCTAACATTGTAACAGTGAACTTACCAAGAATAGTAAAGCATCGCATCCAGCCGACCGTTATCCGCCAATCAAATGGGCCAAACGCAATCGCAAGAGGCGTTCTGTCGTAAAGCGGACAGCTCAGAGCCAGGACCAGAACAAACGGACTGACCAGCAGTATCTGTTTGAAAACAAACCTCAGTGGAATCCCGCCCAAAACCAGAATTGCAAATGGCCCGATGGCATAGCAAACAAGTATGCTCAAAGAAGTACGCGGCAAAGAAACCACCACGGCTGTAAAGACCAGCACAACAATAAATTTTACTCTGCTGTCAAGCCGATGTATGGCCGAATCCTGATATGCAAATTTATCTATATGTGCGTGATGCATCTTTTTTCAGGGCACTTCAAGTCAAGAAATCAATACCCGCAGAACCCAAAATACCGGCGCTGCGGGTATTAAAAATCTATTTATAATATTGCAGCAAATTACGCCTTAGATAGCTGCCTTTTTCTCAAAATCCAGGCTGCCAGCCAGATAAAAACCATCGTTACGGCAGAACCGACCACCCCGGCGAAGCTCGTCCAGCCGGCTGATAACTCCGCCTCCTCTCCGCCGGCTTCTCCTAATTTCGATGCCCTTATCGAATAATCCGGCAGCGGGGAATATTTGGACTGGAAATCATCTACCGCGGTAATTCGGGAATCCTCATTCGTTACGACGGTCTTGAAATCAGGCTGGTCCGGCCTTTCGGCGTAGCTCCACTCCAGACCATCAGGGAAGTCAGAAGCAAGCAAAGACAATCCCGCCCCGATGATAATCGCAAAAACAAATAACGTTGCGAACACCGCTTTTCTGCTTAACCTGATTTTGCCCGGCAAAGAATCAATTACCACATCCGGCCTGACCTGCTGCAGGTATGCCAGCACCGTCACCGTAATCAGGCCTTCGACAAATCCGACCAGGAAATGAACGCCGATCATTGTTATCAGAAAAGTTTGAAACGGAACCGCCAATACCCCGGACAACCCCGCCTGTATCGGAACAAGAATCGCACCTGCTTCGATAGCAAGCACACAAGCCAATATCGCTCCAATGTATGCCTTCAAACTACTGAATTGGCCTGCCGTAACAACCCTGTATAGAAAGTAACCGAGGTAGCAGGGTATAAGCCCCATATTGATAATGTTACATCCCAATGCTAACAGGCCGCCGTCCTGGAAAATAAGGCACTGAATAATCACCACTGACGATATGACTATTGCGCCCAAGTGGGGGCCCAATATGATTGATAACAGCACTGCTCCAACCATATGTCCGCTTGTCCCGGGCATCGCCGGAAGCTGGAAGTTGATCATCTGCGCCGCAAAAACAAACGCTCCCAAAATACCCATCAAAGCAAGTTTATCCGCGGCGATAATCTGCCTTACCTTCCTGCAGATAAAGCCAAGGCCAGCCGCTGCTATTGCCAACGTACCCGCAGCAACCGGAATCGACAGCAATTCATTAGCCATATGCATAACAAAATCTTCCTATTGTCTTTTTGCTTTGATAGTATCACGAAATAGAAAATCGTATTACTGCGCATAAAAATAACGAATATGTGCTACCACGTCAAGAATTTAATTGATTGAAAAACAAAAATCTTTTAAATACTTACACTAACCGTTCTTCTGTGTCATTACTGTGCAAGCGCGAATCCAGTCTTTTTAATGGTCAACTTTATGTTCAACGCAGTGATTCCTTTGTCTAAAACTTACTACAGACAATTCAAAAAATCATTTGCACTCGTATCCCCAAAACAACCGCGTCGTCGGCTGTTTCTGCGTTGTCGGGGTTAGAAGGATTAGTAATATATTGAACACTCGGACTGACGGCCAGCCACGGTGTAATCCGAGCGCTGTAGTAAAGCTCAACAGCACTTTCATAATCTTCGGTGTAGCTTGTGGATGCGCTATCACTGAAAATGCCCTTGGCAAAGCCCAAACCAAGCACATCATCATCCCGGCCATCAAGCAAGCCCCGGTATTGCAAACCAGCGCTCCAGAAGTTCGTAATGTCGTTCTTCTTACTGTTTGCGTAGCCGTATCTGAGGAATGCACCAATACCTTGACTATCTTCAAGCTCATAGTTTTCCTTGCGGAGCATCTGGTCGAAGCTAAGATAGAAGCCGACATCGTCACGATAGCTCTTAGTGCTGTCGGAATTTGCTTTTGGCTGCGGGTCGTTCCAAAGACCTATCCTATACGTCCCCGGCATCGACCCATTAGAGGAATCAAGCTCAGAAGCAATGCCGGTCTCAAGCAGATAGAGAAAATAGTCTTCATCGTGGAAGGTTGTCCTAAAGCCGGTCTCCCTGCCATCAGCCTGGGCATCTATAGCACCCACCGACGCATACCACCATTCGACAGGATTCCAGTAAACAACTATACCAAGACCAAAGTCCGGAAATGGAATAGTTGGGTTGTTAACCAGGGCGCCGTTTAAGAACTGGCTGGTTTCATCATTGGCGTAAGCACTGCCATCGAATGACACCGGACAACCACGGCATTCGAACCCGCAGGTAATGTCCATCTTACCAAGCCGCACGCGGAGAGTATCATCGAACATCGTCTGTTCATACCAAAGCTCGGTGACGTCCATCGCCCGTCTGCCGGCAGCATCGCGATTCACGCCGAATACACTACCTATTGAAGTCGCATCAACATCTAACCTTGACCAACTGCCTTCAGTGTGGACAAAAAGGCTGCCGCCTTCAAAACCCAGCAGTTTCTCAAGGTCTGCTAAGAATTCCAGGTCATAGCTGCCGGTGTGTCGGCCGGCCCGGCGATGCGTACTAAGGCCCCCGTGAACATTCTGTTGGTAAATATTCGTCACACCGAAGCATAACTCTATCCCATTGTTAGTAAGGCGCTCACAAAGGCCAAAGAAACCGTTTGTAAGGGTCTCCTGCTTCCAGATATTGCAGGCAAGGTTCGAATTTTTAGGTTCGGCGCTCTCAACTCCTGAAACACTCACCACAATCTCCAAAAACATCACTCCTAAAACAATCCCTGCCTTGTTCATAATGTTCACTTTTTTCTGTTCACAAAGCATCGATTCGTTCGATTTTGGCGGTAGCACGAAATAATAAATCGTGCTACTACGCATAAGAATATCAAATTCGTGCTACTGCGCCAATAATATAATTGACAGAAAAATCAAAATTTGTTAGGTGTATTTCTCTGTTTATGGATTACTGGTTTCAAGGAGACTGTATGGCTTCGTCAGAAAAAGTGCTCGTCATCGATTTGAACGAAAATCCCGAAAATCAAAAGCTCCTCGACGGCAAACCGCAAACCTGTGGAATGCGCTCGGGCAGAGTATATTTACCCCCCGGCCAGGCCTGTGGCCAACACAGTACAAAGAATCGTGAGGAGCTGCTCGTTTTTCTCTCCGGCCGGGGCGAATTGATGATTGGCGAAGAAGACTCTTATCAAGTTGGCAGGGGCAAGGCCTCCTATATACCCCCGCACACAGCCCACGACGTTAAAAATACCGGCTCTGAACCACTTGTTTACGTCTATTGCGTCGCTCCCACAGCCGGTGAATAATACGGCTCAAAAAAGTATATGCGCTCCATCAAACAGAGCCCCGATCGTAATGGAGGGGTAATCACCCCGGATAAGGCCTGAATCGCTGAAAAATAAAAAAATCTTGAAAAAATTGAAAATCCTTAAAAAATTTGCTTGCAAAAATCAGTGCAGCGATTATAATTAAAACTGTATAAAGAGTTCTTTTCTTCTCTAAATCTTGGTTTTCGTGAGACGGTAGATTTTTTATAAGCTTGCAGTACATTCTCTAAATGACAAACTGTCTCACAAAGGCTGGAGTTTCTCGCTCCAGCCTTTTTTGCATCTTACGCACTTCAGGTTTGTCCACAGTTAGTCGAACATGCATATCGCCTTTCTTTCCACAGGCATGTCTCCCGGGTTACCTAAGATTCTTTGGCCAACATTGCTTTGAGTTTAATAAACACTTACTGTCACTAAAAAAAGCTTTAGCTATCTCAAATTTCTCGTGATGACCCATTTTTTAGGAGATGGTTCAAAAAATAACCTCCATGTGCCGATAGTATCTAAAAACTATTGGGCACACGGAGGTGTTATATGAACGATAATATCTTATCGGCCAGCGGTAAAGCTTTCCAAAAATTTA
>DATKYR010000110.1:0-12086 GCA_035528395.1 Sedimentisphaerales bacterium | reverse complement strand
CTACTGGTCCGGCCTGATTGATGACGTTCGCATCTACAACCGGGTAGTGAGACCATAAAGTGCTACTACTGTTTGAATCAACTGTAGAAATAGGAAGTAAACTCCAGGTCTGACACTAATCAGGTCAGACCGGCTCAGGATTGTCTGTCAATGCCTCTAAAACAGCGTCTTTACACTATAAAAAAGAGAGTCGGTGTTTCTTTCTCACCATCGCCCGCCCAGCCGAAGAGCCTCACCTTCAACCCCCAGCCGAAATATCAAGCCATACCTCGCACTGTAAGGTATAGTATGTTATGCTCTCTTTTGTCATTTGAGGTTTGGAGCCATTCGACAGAGTTTACCCTGAATTAGCCGAAGCCCTGCCTGCCCTCCGTAGCTGGTTCCTTCGTAGCCGGTTCCTTAGTAGCCGGTTCCTTAGTAACCTTGGCGAAGTAGGATGGCGAAGAAATATAGCGAAGGGGGGAGCGAAGTCGAAGGGGTAGTCGAATGGGAGGGATCTGCTCTCACAACAACAAGAATCTGAAAATCTGTGTTTTCGGGCGTTAAGATAGGCAAATTTTCCGTCAGTTTTCAATCAAAAATGCTGATACCTTCGAGCAAAAATCAAATTTTTCAAAAATTTTTTAACTGTCTTACTGACATCGAGTTACAAGAATCCCGAATCGTGAATCGAGGACTTTTTTCGCATCAAAAGTGCAGGTAGCTCTAATTATAGAGGGAGTGTTTTTTACTCCCTGAGTTTACCCCAAGTGTGTGCTCACTTGCTTTTCTGCCGGGGGCAATAAGAAGACAAATAACCATATTAACTAAATTAACCAATGTCGCAGATCCGCCGTCGTATGGCGGAAACCATGAACTATGAACTATGAACTATGAACTATGAACTATGAACTATGAACCATTTACAAGCATCGAGAATCCAACTTTAGCTCACTTTAGGCACTTTAGGCACTTTAGTTCACTTTATTTTACTTTAGCTCACTTTAGGCACTTTAGCTCACTCTTCACTCTCTCGCACCTCTACATCTGTAGAGGACTCTCTACAAATCAGCTACTTTTTATGCAAAACAAACCCAATGTCAAGGATGCTCAAATTAACGTAAACTCTTATATGATAAGTAAATATGAAAAATTGGACACTTGGCTAAGTGGAAAAAACAAACCCAATTCAAACCCAATCAAACCCAATCTCCGAAAAGCCCAAATGAACGTAAACTTAACTTTAACAAAGGATTACAGAAAAAAAGATGATTTTGTAGTCCGAATAAACAAACCCAATCTTGTCCGCCGTAGGCGGATTGCAAAATGAACGTAAACTTATATGTTATAGAGGATTATGAAAATGATACCGCCTTCAGCCCCAAAAAAACAAACCCAATTCAAACCCAGTCTTGTCCGCCGTAGGCGGATTCCGAAAGGCCAAAATGAACTTAGAGCTTATCCGAATAACCGGGTCGTTATGAGGCCGAGCGAAAAGTTCGAGGCCAAGGCGGCAGGACAAAAATGCTCGGAGGCGTGGTTTTCTCCACGTCGAGAACGTTTTTGGCCGACAACGCAGGCATCGGGCTTTGCAGCCGGCCGCAATAGAGCGGGTTATTTGGATAGGCTCTTAACATCGCTTGCCGGAAAATCTGGCCACACCCCCGCTTACACAGTCAGGCAATTGTTTGACATAGTCGTGCTTTATAAATATCATTTACCGATTATTAACCCGTTTACTCCTTTATTAGGATGACCAAATGAGATTTGCCGTGGATTTGCTGTATTTATTAGCTGCGGCGGCTTATAGCCCTGTGGTTGTATATCGAGCCGTCAGGCACAAGCGCTACCGCACCGGCTGGGACCAGCGATTTGGTAAAATCACCCGCAGAAGTCCCACAAAAAAATGTATCTGGCTCCACGCCGTAAGTGTAGGCGAGGTCAACGCAGCCAAGACAATTGTCAAAGAGCTTGAAAATAAATTCGGCGATTTCGAAATCGTAATCAGCACCACCACCGATACCGGCTTTGCCCGTGCGACCAACCTTTTCAGTGAGAACCACCAGGTTTTCTATTTTCCCTTTGATTTTTCCCGGACAATGCGACGCGCGTTCAGCAATATTCGCCCGGCAATCTGTCTGCTGATGGAGCTGGAAGTTTGGCCCAATTTCGTTCAAATCGCAGAGCAGTCAAACATCCCCATCGTCGTAGTCAATGGCCGGATTAGTGACAGAAGTTTCACCAGTTATAAGAGAGTTCGCCCGCTCATCAGGAAGATGTTCGGAAGAGTCCCCCTCGTCCTCGCCCAAACCGATGAATACGCCCGACGGTTCAAAGAAATCGGCTGCCCGGATGAAAAAGTAATTGTAACCGGCTCGCTGAAATACGACACCGCCCAAATCACCAATAAGATTGAAGGTGCCGACGTTCTTGCATCTCAACTAAATATTAACGATGAAAGACTGTGGGTCGCAGGCGCCACCGGAAACGATGAAGAAAAGATATTGCTTGACGTCTATCAGAATCTAAAACAACAAAGCCAGTTCAGTGACCTGCGTTTGGCAATTGTACCCCGTAAACCTGAAAGATTCGACGAAGTTGCACAGTTAATAGAAAGCCGAGGTTTGTCCTTGGTTCGGTACAGCCACATAAAGAAATTGACCACAGAGAACATAGAAAAATCAATAATCAATAATCAATCATCAATTGATACGGTAATCCTGGGTGACACGATGGGTGACTTGCGAAAGTTTTACTCGCTCGCAACGATAATCTTCGTTGGCCGCTCCCTCGTGCCGATGGGCGGCTCTGATATGGCCGAAGCCGCCGCTCTGGGCAAATGCACTATATTCGGCCCACACGCCTTCAATTTCAAACAAACCGTTGACGCCCTTTTAGCCGACACCGGTGCCATTATGGTTAAAGACAAAGAGGAATTGCTTCAGACAATGCAAAAATGCTTCAGCGACGCTGATTTCGCGCAGTCAATTGCCAAAAACGGCCAAGAAGTAATAAGAAAAAACCAGGGCGCAACTGCAAAAACCATCGACCAAATCGCAAAATTCCTGAACACTACCAGATAAAACGCTTTGCCCAACAATCAGCTTTTTAGCTTTTCAGTCGTTGCTCTAATATGCGCTGGACTTGTCCCGCAGCAACCGCCGATGATGTTTACGCCAGCCGAATGTATTTTCTTTACCGCTAATGCAAAATCCTCAGGCGATACCTTATAAACCGCCTGGTCTTCGACCAGTTCCGGCTTGCCCGCATTAGGCTCAGCATAAACTATCACATCGGCCGATAGTACCCGTACAGCCGAAACAAACTTTTCCGCCAGCTCTACATATTCATCAAGAGTGGCTGTCCCGCAGTTAAATCCTACCGCGTCTACTCCCAATGAGACTATTTTTGCAACCGCCGCTTCGACGCCAACGCCCATCATCGTTTTGAAATCATCGCCGGCCCTGTCAAAAGACATCGATGCAAGCACCGGCACCCCCCCGCCGACAGATTTCACCGCTTCGATTGCAATTGTCACCTCATCGAGAGCAGTCATCGTTTCGATAATAAAACCGTCCACACCGCCATCCAAAAGTGCCTTTGCCTGCCGGGCAAAAGCTTCTTTCAAATCCTCCGGTTTCAGGCTTCCCAAAGGCTCCAGAAAATCTCCGCTCGGCCCAATATCGCCCAATACATACTTATCCTGGCCACCCGCCTTTCGTGCTATCCGGGCGCCTGCACTATTTATTTTAGCAGCCTCCTCCGCCAATCTATGCCGTCCCAAAGCATATTTATTTGCCCCGAAGGTATTGGTAAGAACCGCATCACTGCCCGCCTCGAAGTAGCTGCGATGAATGTCCGAAACGACATCAGGCGACTCGATATTTAGATAATCGTTACACTTTCCTACTTCAATCCCGCGAGCAATTAACTGGGTTCCCATCGCTCCGTCCAACAAAAATATGTCCTGCTTAATTCTCTCTCTTAAATTCATCCTGGGCATAAACAAGCTCCATTCTCATTATTTACTGCTGTTGTTCAATCCACTTTCCTCCCTCGTTTACCAAAATGTGTTCAAACCCTCGCGGCTGTGGACGTTTGAAATAGAAATTCTGCATCCCCTCAGTGATTTCCTTCGGTCCTATAGACTTAAGGTCAAGAGTAATATTGAGTGAATCTTCGCCGTTGTTCTGCCCGTATGCGATAATCTTTATCAAAGCAGGAACAAAAAAACCCTCAGACACCTCTTTGTAATCCCCTAATTCCGTATAAGCTACAGCTTGACCACTCGAATCGAAGTACTCAATTTTTTTTGCCAGATAATCACGGCTGTAGATATATATTTTCTTGATTACCACCCCCCCCTCTCGTCTTGTAAGTACATCAAAAGCGCCTTCACTTGACAAAGACCAATTCTCCTCTGCCTTTATTTCCACAACTCCAATAGCTTCTAACACAGTTCTGGGATTTATCGTAAGTCCTTCGGAAGAAACCTGTTCAGACCATTGGCCCCACCAGTAAGTGCTGATTTCCTTTGGCCTTAATGCAAGCCAAAACTCACGTTCGTTCGAGCCGAGAACTATCGCCTTGGGGACAAGAGTTGCATCACCCTGCAGGTAGATTTCAACAGGAGGATTCACCACAACTCTAACCATAGGAAGAGATTCTTTACGCTCTTTCTTGTCTTCATCAAAATACTTCAAAACACACCGGCCCTTAGCCAACAGTGGCACCGCGTTTTGTGAGCGTGCTTTCAGAACAGACAACGCCTCGGCTACAGATTCTTTGCCCGGAACGACCTCTGCCGGCTCCCGAATCTCGGGCGCACAGCCGGCAAAAATCAGTATTGCCGCAGCATAATAAAAGTATAAACGCAGGTTGTAATGTTGATAATTCATTTTCTATAAATCCGTCTGTAAAATTTGACCTATCTGTGACGATAACTGCTCGATTTGCTCCTCATCGAGATGTGGATTTATCACCTCGATAATCTGCTTTTCGCCTGCTATCCTCAAACGCCAGATTTCTTTGGCGTCTTCGACTCTGGTCGCATCGTATTTCAGCCGCCTTTTTCGCATCAGAATTAACGCCAAAACAAACCGAAAATTTACTTTCTCCTGCTCAGTCTCTTTTTCCAACCGTTCAAAAAAGGCCAGCAGCATCTCATCATCAACGAATATCTGCTTTTTCTGGTCGGAGTGTGGCAGTCTTGTTTTCCAGTAACAAAACACATCCGGCTTTTCTTCCTCCCAGTAATCGGCGCAAAAATCCCGCCGTTGCAGTCCTTCGTCGGTTTCAACAAGTGCACCAAAATATTCTTCACCATATTCAATTTTTCTACCGGTGCCGTAGCATTGCCCTAATGGCTTATTAATTTCCCATTCATCCATTCTTTTCCCTGCTATTTAGCTGATACTCGCCCGTATAACCTAAGCCCAGCCTCGCCATTGTGTTTTCTCAGCATAAAATATCAATACTAAACTGTCCGATTTAAGGAATTCTGATTTAGAGTTCACGGGCTTGATAGTTGACATACCGTTTTTTCATCCACCGCACAACAAGCAGGTCCACAAAGGCCCGTAACGCACGATTCCACACACCATATTTGGCCTTGCCTGCATTACGCCGATGGTGCGAAACCGGAACCTCCATAACTTTGAAGCCCCTCATCTTCAGGAGGGTGGGCATGAACCGATGCATCCCTTCGTAGAGTGTCAAGCCCTCGAGACATCTTTTCTTATAAACCTTCAGCGAGCAGGCAGAGTCGTGAATCGACTCGCCGGAGAGTCTGTTCCGCACACCATTAGCGATACGGGTGGATACTCGCCGCAGCCAGGGGTCCGCCCGTTTCACGCGCCAGCCAGTTACCGCATCACACCCATTAAGCATTTCGATTAAGCGAGGAATTTCCGCCGGGTCGTTTTGAAGGTCAGCATCCAACGTGGCGATGACAGCCCCACAAGCAGCCTTAAAGCCCGCAGACATGGTACAAGTTTGCCCGTAATGGCGGTCGAGAGCAATTATTCGAAGCCACAATTTCGACCGTTTGTGTTCCTGCAAAAGCTCAAGGGTCTTATCTGTGCTACCGTCATCGACCATCACAACCTCGAAAGAGCGCCCCATGGGCTCGAATACCTCTGTGATACGTTCCAGTAATGTAGTAATGTTCTGCTCTTCGTTATAAGCGGGAACAACCACCGAAATCTCAACAGCCTGTTCTCCTGTCATAGCTATCTCCATAAGCAGCACACACTACGCTATTGAATCGGCTCAGATTCCTCCGGACGCGTCAATCCCTGCGATGGGCGCTTGTGATAAATAAAGTACAGATTCCGCAGATAAATAAAGACTCCGGTAGCCTGAGCGACAATAAAAACCGCTGCCTTGGATAATCTGAGTTTACCACGCCGGATTTTCCCTGACTCACCTCGGCCCGCCACAATTTCATCGCTCAGGATTTCCCACGCTTTCGCTGCTAAGGTCGTCATATTTCTTCTTCGCCTATCTGCTAAACACCGGGCGTTATACCCTACTCGAACTTCAGCCATTCGCTGATATTTTGTGCCGTTTTAGGCCCTATGCCCTTGACTTTTTGCAAATCATTGCAATTTCGAAAGGCTGGATTTCCACCGTCTTTTCCACTGAAACTCTCGCGGTACGCTACTATCGCCCCGGCCCGTCCAACGCCCACGCCTGGTAATCTCACCAAACTCGCTATGGACGCATCGTTTGGATTTATTCGGCTCTCTAATTCAATTTCGCAGGTTTGACCAGCCCCAATAAATTCAGAAACAAAACCCAAGGCACCGCAAACCGCCACACACACACTGATAACAAACGCAAATGATTGAATCCTCT
The DNA here is from genome assembly GCA_035528395.1 of Sedimentisphaerales bacterium. Classification (GTDB taxonomy): domain Bacteria; phylum Planctomycetota; class Phycisphaerae; order Sedimentisphaerales; family Anaerobacaceae; genus NIOZ-UU13. The sequence continues at coordinate 5,249 of DATKYR010000110.1, read as the reverse complement.
TTTGCCTGGCTTCTCTCATATTGTATTGCGTCGCTCCTTCGAACCACAAAACACGAGCCATGACTTATTTACCGGCTGAAAATGCCGTCGTGCAGCTTCTTCAACATTCGATATGATTCTTTGGGTTCGAGCTGGGCCGTCAACAAACCGCTGTTAGATATGGCACTATCCTCTGTATCGGTGAGGTTCGAATATGTCACGGAGTTAACAAACGGTTTGCTGAGCGCTATTTTATAAAACTGCTCAATCCATTGCCCCTGCCGCGACTGGTTCCACTCCTCATGCCATACCCCGGCAACTTTCCCGTCCTGCAAACCAGAACCATTTTGGCTCGGAACTTCCACATCGGTCACATACAAAGGCTTGGCTATGGGCCCAAAGGAATCCAGAATTGCCGATATTTGCATTATATCTCTAACGTGCATACCCGATTGATTTTTACCAAATCGGATTTGCAGCCCGAACGCATCGAAATTAATCCCGCTCTGCACAACCATATCCATATACACTAATGGCGGAATACTGTTGGGTATTGTCGTATAATATTCGCCCCATGGGTTGCTGATTTCTATTATCTTCAAAGCCCTGTCGCTGCCCTGTTTTACAGCCATATTCGCCGCACGTGTCATTTCCAAAATCTGCTCGAACCTGAATCCAAAGTGGTTAAACACATTCAAGCCGCTTATGGCGCACCACGCACGAATAACCCCATAATAACGAGCGACTATCTCTGAAACGAACCGATACGCCGCTTCTCGAATCTTTTCAAAACCCGCTCCGCTTTGAAGCAGCCACTTAGGCAGATACTTTTTTGAGAAACAAAGCAAAGGCCCCGCGCTGAGCGACAATCTCTCTTCACCAAGCACATTAATACAGGCATCAATCGCCGAAAAATCATAACTGCCCTTATGAGATTCTATCTGGGCCCAGTTTATTGGAATCATTACAGACCCGAACAATTCAAGAAGCTTCTCAACGTATATAGGATTACTAATCTCCACCGGGTCTATTCTGCATCCAAGGCAGCCTCGACCAAAACCATGGCTCTTGCTCCTTGTCTCAAAAAGCGATTCAGACTGTTTCATTGCCAGCTTTTCAGAAAAAACTATCGATTTTTTAAGTGAATCATCTGCCAGTTTAGACGACTGCGGCGCATCTGAAATATTTTGAATTGCCCGAATAAATAAATCCTGGCCCTCTTTACAAATATCTCCTAAATCCTCTATGCTGTTAAAAAACAACCAGTCCTCTCGCTTGTTGACAATTTGCATTAGCTTTGCACGCGCTATCTCCACATTCAAATTATACGGACGCTCTCTTTCAGGCAGGCAGGTTGTCGGTAAAAGCACCTTGCCAAGACCATTTATAGGCCATAGTAGAGCTAATCCTGCCGTTTCCAGATTAGGCCTTTTACACTCGATAAAACCGTTTTTAAAGGTAATCTGGGCTCGGCGGATACCGATTCCATCACCGCCGAAAAGATAAGCTCCGCATAATGTGAATTTATCAACAACCTTACCGTTCTTAAAAACCTGGAACTTCACTTTTTGCCTCAGCTTAAATTTATGTCTCGTTTATAGTGTGTTAAGCCTATTGCGTATCACGATATACGCAAGACAACATACGCGATACGAATTATAGCAACTGTATACTAAAATGCAATTCAAACTTTGTTTTTACATTGAAAATCGTACTTTAACTTTTTTTTACTGAATTTATTATCTCTATGGGATAAAATCTCATCTATAGTTTTTGATTGGTCGTTGGTTTTACTTTTTTTATGGCCTAATACTTTAAGGAAAGGAGCAAAAATGCTTAACGAGAAAAATTCAATGTCCCGGCGCGCATTTATAAAAAATTCTCTGATGGGCACAACCGCATTGGCCTATACGTCAGCGACGAAATTACAAGCTGCACAGACAAAACTTCCATCGTTACGATTTGGAGGTCCCACGTTCGAAAAATATGACAGCCCGGATGCCTGGGTAAATGTTGTAAAAAAGCTCGGCTACAATGCCGCCTACTGCCCCGTGGGCGCCGGAGAAAAAGACAATGTCGTCAATGCCTATGCCCGTGCAGCTAAAAAAGCAGACATCATCATCGCTGAAGTCGGAGCATGGAGCAATCCAATCAGCCCCGACGAAAAAACACGACGAGAAGCTCTGGCAAAATGCCGCAGGCAATTGGCTCTGGCAGACCGAATCGGAGCCAACTGCTGCGTAAATATCAGCGGTTCACGCGGCGAAAGTTGGGACGGCCCATCTCCGGAGAACCTCACCGAGGAAACATTTGATATGATTGTCGAAACAACACGCGCCATCATTGATGATGTCAAACCAACCAGGACATATTTTACATTGGAAACCATGCCGTGGGCCTATCCGGACTCCCCTGATTCATATTTACGCTTACTAAAAGCCATTGACCGAAGGCGATTTGCTGTCCATCTCGACCCTGTCAATCTCATCTGCAGTCCACAGAGATATTTTCAGAACGGTCAACTAATCCGCGAATGTTTTAGAAAGCTCGGCCCTTATATCAAAAGCTGTCACGCCAAAGATATCCTCCTGAGCTTAAAACTTACCACACACCTTGATGAAGCCCGCCCGGGTTTGGGAGCACTGGACTATGCCACGTTTTTGAGAGAATTGAGTAAATCCCCTCATGCTCCACTAATGTTGGAGCACTTACCAAACGAGGAAGAATACCGCCTGGCGGCCACGCATATTCGCTCCGTTGCAAAAACAATAGGACTGTCCCTGGGCTGATAATACCGCTGCGTTTTCCAAATTATCGCATGAAAACATAAATAAATTAGTTTATAATGGAAAGAGAGTTCTTTCAAGCTGGTGGCGCACATCCAGAAGACAAATTCAGCTATTATTGGAGTCTATGGATATGAGCAGGACAAGGTTCAAGAAAGTACTTGTCATAGTCATTTGCATAGTTAGCCTCGGGGTGGTTACAACTTATGTAATTTGGAACTTTGTACCAGTTCCTAAAGCGTTAGAGCCTGTAATTATGCGTGTAATGTTCATAAATGCGCAACGGTTGCGTGTGAAATTATTATACAAAACCGATCATCAAGCTCTTTTGGTTGCTTGTAGAGAGCTTTCCAAAAGAGTAACCAATGGAAACATGGCGAATGGACCGTATCAACTCCGATTTGGATCTGATCGTTGGATTACAGGATTTTCTCGACCTATTTTGGACCTTAGACCAAGTCATGTATATATAAACTCTGATGGTCGTGTGATTCTGGAAATGTTCGGAGGCTTGGATCATTTCGGAGTATATGCCTATCCTGAGGATTATAAGAAACCACCTCATACTGAGAAACTCGGTGATAAAAAGCTTCTCGATGGTTTGTGGTATTACGATGACGGATACCAATACTGTGACAGTCCAGAAGAGTATGAAGAGTACGACAAGAAGATTGAAGCATTAAGACCAAAAGGAAAATAGGAATTAGGCATATTGCTTGCTGTTAGCCCTGACAATTAATGACCAGCCGGTAGAGAACAGAAGACAGCTCGTCGGGGCGCTCGTCTTGGCGGAGCCCGCCGTAGCCCTGTAGGCCCGAGCCGCACCTTGGAATTCGGTCCACAGGATGCCTTTCGGCAGATGCCTTCCGGCAAAGGCAGAGAGCTGCCATCCGAGTGGCAAAAGCACAAAGACACAGAGAACGCAAATAATAGATTGCAAGACTTTATTTTATTCGGAACAACAATAAAGTTTGTACATGTGAACACATGCACAAACTTCTACAAACTCTTCGGCCATAAAATGCTAAATCTAAAGCAGTTGACGTAGAAAGCTTATAGTCATTTGCAGTAGTCATATGACTATATACGCAAATACGTCTATGGTGACCGCCTTGATGAGCCGGTCTGTATGCTCGACGTGGCCAATAATAACGCGGCCTACTACTATCACTTCGATGGTCTGGGTTCCGTGGTGGCCTTGAGTAATTCTAACGGCGATAGCTGCCAGAGCTACGAGTACAGCGCCTATGGCCAGGTGGCGGTCTCAGACCCCAACTTCCTTACCAATCCCTACATGTTCACCGGCCGCAGATTCGATATCGAAACAGGGCTTTACTACTACCGTGCCCGGTACTATAATCCACACATCGGCAGATTTATGCAGACCGACCCCGTTGGGTATAAAGCTGGTATGAACCTATATACGTATTGTAATAATAATCCACTTGGACTGGTAGATCCATTTGGGTGTGACCCGTGTGATCCTTGTAATTTGCTCAAATCCGCCATCGGCGCAGTCTCGTATTTAGTAGAAGGCGCGGCAAACGTAGTGGGTAGCACTGCACAGGCGATAGCTAACGCGGTGGAATTTATCCTGGACGACATAGCAAGCCACCAGGAAGTTGCTTTCTATGTGATTGGACCGAATGGAGTCAGACTGCCGGTCAAGATTTTTGAAAGTCGAAGCATTTACAGTGGGATTCCGGGTCTTGCTGGTGCTGCCATGAATATTGGCGGCGAGATCCACATTGGTCCCGAGATGGCTGCGGATTTGATGCGGCAGCAGAACATAAGGGACGCTATAGGACTCGATCTTGAATTTTTTGACTTGCCGATCAGGGCAGATGGATCTCAGCAATTTCCACAGGGTACCTTTGAGGAGCAACTTATGGCTCACGAGATCGGACATCAGGTTGATGCAGATAATTATCCCGTTTTGTACCAAACCGTCGGATTAATACTAACACTAGTTCAGCAGCATGGTCTGCTTACGGAGCTACTGGTTACGGCATTGACAGTTCGGGCAATATCTTTAAAATAGATACAGCAGGCATAGGGGGAGGAATGCCTGATGCTACTGTCTCAGTTAACATGGGACTTTCAAACACGGATGCAGATGGACTTCAAGGTATTGGAAGCCATAGTGGAGGTAGTGCAACAGCTGTTGGTTTGAGTGGTGGTGTTGATTTAATAACGTCTGGCCAAGGCGATGATATAAATTTTGGAGGTGAGATCAATATTGGTCTCTCCACTCAAATACCTGCTGAAGTACATAGTCATATTACGAAAACAGATACAACGGTTATATTTAATCTTGCGGAGGCATTTGATAGTGTAACAGAATGTACGTCTTCAGCAATAATGAGACAAATTTACCTTTAAATTAGGAGACGATCTCAGCTCCGGTTTCAATGATTTTACAGTTAATTCTTTTCCTTTCAAGAATTGTTTTTGCTTTCAACTGTTTTCGCTATTTCTTCCCGC
>DATKYR010000109.1:0-64957 GCA_035528395.1 Sedimentisphaerales bacterium | reverse complement strand
TTTGGTCAATACAAATCTTGTTTGCGGCATTGGGCCTTCAAATGCATCTACCAGGACTAATACGCCATCTGCCATTTTTAAAACTCGTTCGACCTCGCCACCAAAATCGGCATGGCCTGGAGTGTCGATCAGATTGATCTTGTATTCGTCGCCTTTTGAGTCGGTATAGTAGATCGCGCAGTTTTTGCTTAGGATTGTTATGCCGCGTTCTTTTTCAAGGGGGTTTGAATCCATTATCAAATTGTGCTGGGCACCAGCTAATTTATCGAGATCTTCGGTTCTGAACATGCCGGATTGGTAGAGAAGCTGGTCTACCAGCGTTGTTTTGCCATGATCGACATGGGCGATTATTGCTACATTACGAATATAATCTGAATACATAACAAACTTTCAATTAGGGAATATTAAAATAAAATAATAAACAACCATTCAGGATTTGCTTGATCATCCCCATGTAAATCAATCATTTTACCCTTATTTTCAGCCCCGTCAATACAAAACCATATAATACTCCCCAAAAACTGGTTGTACCTATGCAACCGTGGTCGTAGGTTCATCACTCAGAGCCAAGGCTGATTTATACTGTTCTGGTAAAATGTGCTTTTTCCCCTAATCAGCAGGGAACTTCGTGCATTCTATTGAATTACGTTGAACCGCGCGTAACGCTGCGCATAACCGGCGTCACTGTAGCGCAGCGGAAGACACGTCCGAGTTCATGCGATGGTTATACTGAGTTTTAGCCCCGATTAGTTGTTCGTACGCGTTCACCGATTAGACGACCGATTCGCATTGCTTCTTCCCATACTTCTTTCTGATCCTCGACCCGTGAGTATGTGTAATCGGATGACCTGGCATCCGGTCCGTAACGTCTTTTTAATCCACTCATCTCACATTCATCTCCCTCGCCACAGGTCAGGCAGGGAAGGTTGCCCTTAACCATCATTTGCCCAATAAGCTCCATACGTTCCATGTCCTTTAACTCTGTGGCCAATGATTGATTGACATTATCCGCCGCATCGGGACTCAGGTAGGTTAGAACCGTTGCACACAGCTTGCCCCTAAGAAGGTTGCTCACATGTCTCAGCGACCAGAATCTCTCAAGAAGCGCTTTTGTGAAACCGTCTATCTGTTTATAGGGAATATATGCACCAATAATCAATGCCTTGGCTTTCTTGATTGTTTTTGCAAGTTCCGGAAAATCATCCTTAACTTTGCAGATGTTGTCCGGAACACACTGTTTACAGGCAAGGCAAGGTCTGATGTTAATTTGGCTCAGTTTCACAAATTCGAATTCTAACTCGGTTGCATCCAATACGGCTTGAATAAGTCGGTCCGTGTTACTGTTTTCTATAGGACTCCCGGAAATTCCCAATACTTCAATACTCATTATTATGTTCCAAAGTTATTACTACATTTCCCTTTTTCTGTCCTTTTTCGACATACCTGTGAGCCTCGGCGGTTTGTTCCAACAGATAGCGTCTATCTATGACCGATTTTATCTTACCCGCTTCAATAAGCTCTTTGAGGAAAATTAGATCTTCAGTTCTTTCTTTTAAGACCCCAAAAAATGTTTTTTTGCTGCTTGTCATTGAAAGCCATAGCACTTGAACAAGCATTGGCAGCCCAAAGGTAGCAAAAAGATAGAATCCCTTTTTATTTAGCGATCTTTTACTACGTGAAACTGAAGTCTTGCCTACCGTGTCAAAAATAATGTCATAGGTCTGGCCGTTTTTGGTAAAATCCTCTTTAGTGTAATCAATTACCCTATCGGCTCCCAGAGATTTTACCATTTCTAATTTCGGGGTACTGCAGACCCCGGTAACTTCTGCCCCAAAGTATTTGGCAAGCTGTACCGCAAAATTACCGACCCCTCCAGAAGCGCCAAAGATAAGGACTTTTTGTCCGCTCTGGATATTTCCTTTTCTAAGGAAAAACAATGCGGTTAATGCCCCTTGAAGGACGGCGGCGGCTTCCTCATAGGTCATATTGGCCGGTTTTATTGCCACCCCTTCTTCAGGCAGACATATGTACTCGGCATAAGCACCTAAACTCATCCCGGTAAATGCAAAAACCCGGTCACCTTTCTTAAATCGTCTTACATCTTTGCCTACTGATTCAATTTCCCCGGCTAACTCAGTCCCAAGTATAGGTTTCTTTGGTTTTCTGATACCTGTTGCTATTCGCATGGGGAGCCAGAACCCGGGAGGGGCTGTGCAACTTCGCACCCAACAGTCGTATGTCGTTACTGTTGTCGCAAATATTTTGATGAGTACTTCATTGTCCTTGATAGTAGGTTTTTCTACCTCTGTGAGATGAAGAACATCCGGAGGCCCGTATTTTGTGTATACAATTGCTTTCATAAATATTCCTCCATGATCGCTTTGATCCGGTCATTTTATGTGTAGTTCACCACAATCTAACCAATAAGTTTGCAAAACCTAACTATATATATATATATATATATATATATATGGTTTCCGTATAAGAGCCTATCCAGATAACCGGGTCGTTATGAGGCCGAGCGAAAAGTCCGAGGCCAAGGCGGCAGGCCAAAAAGGCTCGGAGGCGTGGTTTTCTCCACGCTGAGAACGTTTTTTCACCGACAACGCAGGCATCGGGCTTTGCAGCCGGACGCAATAGAGCGGGTTATTTGGATAGGTTCTAAGACTCCTGACCTCTCCGAGCCTCAGTATAACACCCCTTTGACCGAAGTCCATAAGTAATCCCTTGAAAACGGCTTACTAATTCCGGGTACACCATACTTAATTCCAGCCGTCCTCTGCGTCCCAAAGCTCCGCAGTAATTCAGCCCAGCCGCTGTCCTCTATCAAAACCTGTCATTATCAAGAACAACTCATCGAAAAATGTAACGTACCCCTTTAATTCCCTTAGTTTTTCCATTTTTACACATTACAACCTGACCCTTTTTGTCTTTTGAAACGGACGCGGGTGATGACTGGGGTATGGCGGTTCAGGATTGGCGTTGCGAACAGTAGGGGAAACAGCCATCGCCCCACACCGCGCGGGAAGCGCCACCACCGAAGCTCTGTTACCTCGTCGAGCGTCGGCACCCAAGCTCGCAGGGTCGGAGCAATTTGGTGACGGTCGATGCCCCAGGGCATCTTCGGTGTCGTGTATTGTGCTGTCTTCTTCCAGCCGCGTCCGACGGTCTTGCGCGACAACCACCTCGGGATCGTGTCAAACGTAAACCACGCGCCCGGAAACCGCTCCGCGAAGTCCTGGAGCAGCAACCGCACCTCCCCCTCAGGCAGGTACATCAACAGTCCCTGGGCAGTAATGTAGACAGGCCTTTCTTCCGGGACCTCGTCGAACCACGCCCGGTTAAGGGCCGACAACGCCACGTGCCGGTGTTTGTCATCCGGGGCGATGAAGCGCTCCCGAATTGCAATCGCCTCCGGTAGATCAACACTTAGCCACAGCGTTTCATCACTTGCCACGCGAAAACGCTGTGTTTCGAGACCCTCTCCGAGGTTGACGATAACACCGTCTGGGTGACGGTCGAGAAACGCGCGTAGTTCGGCGTCAAACATTGCGGATTTCACGGCGTTGGTTGGCTCTGCGGGACCAAAGGCCTCTTCGAATTCGTAGTCCAGCATCTGGTAGATCCGTACGGCCTCGGGATCATGCAGGATGCCGTCATCACGAGTCGCTTCCGAGACACGATTGTGCAGCGCCCAGAGCATCGTCTCTGGCACCCCAGATAGGTTTGGTCTCAACTTACGATTAAACATGATATCCTTCTTTATATAGCTAACGCTGAACTCAGCAGTGAGCGTCAGCGAGTCTGCTGCAGGGCCTTGTTCGATTCTTCTTTCGTACTTTCTGGCAAGACTAATTCAGGGGCCACCACACTTAATCCCAGCCGCTGTTGTACTCTCCTAAAATACAAAAAAATTCTGAACAGTCAAGAAAAGATTTGACAAGCAAATAGGTGGTTTCTTTCTGACTTAGCCAATGGTCTTTCTAACCGTTTTTATCGTTATGTAAGTTGGTGTTTGTAACGTAGTTATTAAATTCTCTCTGATTCTGGTTGCGTCTGTGTTGTGTATTTGGTACAAATTGGGACAAATCTATCCGTTGAATTACGACAGGCTATCGTTGAAAAGGTGGACTGAAATTTTTGAAGGGAGAAAAATGGGCTGGAAAAAGGCGAGTGCTATATTTACCTGTTTATTATCATTATGGATTGGGGGATATTTCTTTATTTTAGGGATACAAGAATGGCCTTCAATGGGTGGGCAGATGGGTGTGTATACAGGAATTTTTTGTTTTGTAGCAGTTTGGTTGGTTTACGCAATCGTCAACTGGCTCATTAGTATGCTTCGTAATTGGTCAGCAAGAAGAAGCCAAATGATGAGCAAAAACAATAAGTAAATCACGATAGCCCGGCGGCAAGCGTTAAAATGGTGCGGTGATGGTTAGAAGAAAAAAGCTTCACCATGGTGGGTCTACGTAATCGTGTGTTCTGCTCAGGATAGAGTTACTTCAATCAACGCTCGATGTATTTCCTGCACTTGTTGTCAGGGGAACCACAAAATTAACCGGTCACTGTTTTTTTTTATCCAGCCATTTTGCTCGTCGCTGTAATCGTAGCTGTTCAAATCCTTCAAGTTATTCTCTGCCAGCGGGCCGCAGCTACCGACTAACCTGGCGTCCGACGACTGCTCCATAGCGTAAATATCACCTGTTTCAACGTGTACACTAAAGTGTTTAATCGTTTTCATCTGCATATAATCTCCCCGCAATTCTGTAAACTAAGTCGTTTGTCTGGCTTTCAATTCCTCACTGCTAAGGCCTCAATCTATAAAAAATATAAGTTATTTATGCCGAAGTGCAAAATTCTGAAGAATGTTTCTTTTTTTCGTCCATTATTATATTCCACGCCTACTTACGCCAGCTCACACAATCTCACAGAACGCTCATAAAGCCGCTCTTTTCGTTCTAATTTGCGTTAAAATCCCCCGACCCTACCCTCAGATACACTTCGGCTTGAGTTTGGCCATTGTAGTGGGTTACCGCCCACGACCAAGAGCCGTTAGAAGAGGACATGTCAAAGATTCGCATGGTCTGGACCGGCAACACCATCTTGATTGTAGTCATCGTCAGCATTTATTACACCGGTGGCTTCGTCATATTCCCAGCTACCAACATTATCACCAATGGTTCCAGTGTTATCGAGTAGACCATATATACCAGTCACATCAAACCTGTTATTGAACTGGTTTACCGGCACCTTTTGCATATATGGTCCATAGTAAAACACAGCAGTCTTTGCTGCATTTGTGTTTCCATCAATATCTGTGTACGTTGTCATTTGCGCCATGAAGTTGGCAAAAGAAGGTGGAGTATCGTTATGTTGCATCTTATACAGCTCAATTTGTGAACGCAGCGTATGTAGATCGGTGCACAGACTTGAAAACTTGGCTTCTGTACTGGCTTCCGTAAACTGAGGAATTACGATAGCTGCCAGGATACCTAAGATACAAACAACAATCAGAATTTCCACTAATGTAAAACCGCTTTTAGGTTCCATTTTTCGTACCTTTTTATCAAAAAAGTTCTACGTCCAAAACGAATAAGTCTAAATAACTATCCCCACAAAATATAAGAAATAAATCCTGTGTTACCAAATTTACAACAGTGAGAAAGCACTTCAAATACCATTTAAACGACGATCTGGTCTTGAGGAGTATCATAGGACTTATTTCCGCAAAACGCCCTTGACATCACTAACAAAAAGGTCTATAATCATATTGTCATTTGGACAATGCCCCTGCTCCCTCCTTAAAATCTCGCTTGCTCTAAAAGCAGGGTCTTTTCTATTTGGTTTGGGTGCGGTTACTTTTATTCTGAACAGCACAACGCTTTTTCCTTGGCAATTAAAGGCAATACAACGGTGTACTCAACCGTTTTAATCCTTGGATTATCACTTAATTTTGGGCAATTCGACAAACTAATTGCATCTAAGTTGCTTATCTCTGCCCGGCAAACCTAATTTAAGCGACAACCTTGAACAGCCTCACCTTCCCCTTCACCGGCACTTTAGTTCACTTTAGGCACTTTAGTTTACTTTAGCTCACTCCTCACTAACGAGAATCCGTCTTCTCACTTGATAAATCCGTGCTAATCCGCGTCTAACAAGAACCGTTCTTAGCCAGCTTCTGAAAAAGGCCGCTTCGATGGCCTTGTGGACGAAAGCAAGTCTCTGTGGCGAAAGCTCGCTTTCAGAACAGAGCTTGCCGAGAACACCAAGCTGGCTAAAACATAATCCGTGTAATCAGTGAAACTTGTCCTGAGCGAAGTCGAATGGATCCGTGGTTTAAAATAGGTAAAAATTCCCCCAGTTTTCAATCAAAAACGCTGATACCTCAGAACAAAAATCGAAATTTTTATAAAATTTTTAACTTACTTTCCCACATTGAGTTACGAGAATTACGAATCTATATTCGAGGACTTTTTTCGCATCAAAAGTGCAGGTAGCTCTAATTATAGAGGCGCTGCTTTTTTCGCCTCCGGCAAAAAGAAGCCAAACTCTAAGCTTGTCCTCGAATGTCGTAATCGGGGATCCAGATTAGTCATTAGTCAATAGTAAATAGTCAATATTCGTGAAACCCTTTAGGGGAACAACCAATGAGCCATTTAACCACTCATAAGCATCGAGAATCTCGTAGCGCAGCGCAGACGCCGCACCAATTGAGCTTAGCTCACGACTAATTGGTGCGGGGCAAATTGCCCTAATTACCCTATTTAACCAGTTAACCAATAACAAAGGAGTTACTAATGGCCACCGAAGCCCAAATCCGCGCCAACCGGCGCAACGCACAAAAATCGACTGGCCCACGCAGCAGACAAGGCAGGGCCTCCGTCTCACAGAACGCCGTCAAACACGGCCTGTTAACCCGGCAGGACGTAATCACCTCGGAAAGTCAGGCCGACTTCGACCTCTACCGAGAACGGATGCTCGCCGAGCTGGCCCCGGCCAGCCCTATGGAATCTATGCTCGCAGAACGCATTGTCGCTCTCTCATGGCGGCTAAAACGAGCTGGACGAATCCAGAACCAGACTATAGACGCATTGAACGCGAATAATATCCCCTCCCCATTAGCAAAACTCACCCAATCCATGCTTTTCAAAAACCATGACCAATCGCAGGTCGGGCCCTCCACCTCCGCTGCCCATCTAACTCTTGGCCGTTTGGCAATAAAGGATTTCGCAAATGCAAGGGTCCTCGACCGTCTCCTGATGTACGAACGGAGAATAGAGCACAGCCTCTACAAAACGCTCCTCGAGTTTCAAAGACTAAACCTCATCAAAAAACTGGCTCCCGGATTTGAAATGCCATTTAACTCATAGCGCAGCGCAGACCCCGCACCAATTGAGCTTATCTCTCGACTAATTGGTGCGGTGCAAATTGCCCTAATTAACCATATTATCTAAATTAACTTGGAGCGAAGCGCAAAATCCTTAGGAGAATTATCAATCACAACCACCGAGAATCCAACTTTAGCTCACTTTAGGCACTTTAGCTCACTCTTCACTAATTTTCCCTCTACATCTGTCGAGAACCCTCTACAAATCAGCCCTTTTTATGCAAAACAAACCCAATTACCAATATGCCCAAATGAACGTAAACTCACTAATAACAATGGATTATGAAAATATAAGCAATTGGACACTTGGTCAAAACAAACCCAATTCAAACCCAAACAAAGCCAATTTCCGAAAAGCCCAAATGAATATAAACTCTCTTATAACAAAGGATTACAGAAAAAAAGATGATTTCGCAGTCCGAAAAAACAAACCCAAAACAAATCCAATTGCCGAAAGGGCAAAAATTGATGCAAAGTGTGTATTTACAAAGGATTATGAAGAAATATGCGGCTAAGGGCTATGAAAAAACAAACCCAAAACAAACCCAATTGCCGAAATGCCAAAAAATGAACGCAAATGTCTTTACCACAAATGATTATGAGAATGAAACCACCTTCAAGCTCGAACAAAACAAACCCAATAAAACCCTATCCTGAGCGCAGTGAGTTTACCCTGAGTGTAATCGAAGGGAATGGGCCAATTTCAAACCCGGCGACGGCTTTTCTGCTTATTACACAAGATATTACCGCGGTGGATAGCGAAAAGAAAATAATTGTCGCCTGTGATCTCACTAATCAAAGCAATGACAAACAACAGTTTGAGCCCATGCTGGAGCTACAGATAAAAAGGACTGACAGTTTCTCAAGCTGTCATCCCCGCTTTTCTTATTCCACAGAGCAGTCGGTACGAGTGCACGGCCTGGTTGTAGATGCGAATATCATCAATAATACAGATTCTAAGGGATAAAACTTATGGATCGACCTGACCGATACAAAACAGATGCGTCTGGCCCCGCAAAAAGACCTGCCCTTTGCTAATGGCGGGTGAGGCATTCATTTTTTCACCGATAGCGTTTTGGGCGATACTTTCGAAGGTCGGCCCGGGTTTGATTACGGTGATTATACCATCGTCGTTAGGCATATAGATCAAGCCGTTTGCAAGGACAGGAGAAGGATATTGTTTGCCCAGATTTTCCTTCCAGAGGACAGTGCCCGTGGCGGCCTCAAAGCAATAGACCTGACCGCTGGTCATGGTAGTTAGCAGATAGTCCCCTGCGCAAATTGGTGAAGGCACATAATAGGCCCCGTCCCTGGTGCGCCAGGCAATATGCGTATCAGTGACATTGCCGTTACCGTCGGGCTTGATCGCCAGCAGGTGGCGCTGCGGCCAACTGCTGCTGACGAAAATCAGTCCGGTACGCTCATGATAGACTGGTGATGCGCAAAATTCCTCTGATGGCCCGTCAACAACCCAATAGCATTTGCCGTTGTCGGGATTATAACCGGCAACGCCTTTGTTACCGCAGAAGATCATCTGCATGCGACCGGCCAACTCCCGGAAAATGGGAGTGCTATAACTCAGGGCCGGTTTTTCATGTGGGATTTTCCAGAGGGTCTCACCGTCGGTCCGACTCAAAGCAGCAACAAAAGCGTCGCCCTTGCTGTCGCCATTGATAATGACTTTGTCTTGGTACAGAGTCGGTGAGCAACTGTAACCGTGCGGGCTGGAAAATGTGCCCGGTCGTTTAAGCCAGACCTGCTTGCCGGAGAAGTCATATGCCGCAACAACAACATCTTTTCCATCCAGAAATGAGACATATACTCTTTCTCCGTCAGTGGCCGGAGTGCCGGAGGCGTAACTGTTGTTGTCGTTTTTCTTTTCAAAGGAGGTCTTGAGCACGGTTTCCTGCCACAATATCCGACCGGTTTTTCGGTCAAAGCAAAGCAATATCTTCTCTTGTGTGTCCTTAAGAGCTGTGGCCGTAAAAATGCGGTCTTCCCAGACAATGGGCGAGGCGTGGCCAACGCCTGGAATCTGTGTTTTCCAGATGATGTTTGTATTGACACTCCAGTTAATGGGAACATTACTTTCGAGACTGGTACCGTCGCCGCGGGGACCGCGCCAGCAAGGCCAGTTTTCGGCACGAGCCTTATCGCAACTTATTATCAAGGCAACGAAGAGCAAAACCAGACGGACAAAACATGAATTCATACTACACTCCTCATCAATGGGTAATGTATCGGTAAACACTCTTTAGTATCAATCTTGTAATTAAACCATTGTAGCTAATTTTTTTCACTAAAGGTACAATTAAGTTTGAATATCTTACCTACTGTACCTACCAAAAAAAATATATGGCAAAATTAACTTTCTCTCTCTGTATCGCTTCTTACTTTTGCGCTTGTGCCAATTTGTTTATCATATATTGCCTGATGTAAATAAATCCTTTGAAAATGCAAGTTTCGTATTTTTGTACACATTCCGGTCGATAACCTGAATAAGTAGTGAGGAAACTTGAGTTATCGAGACAGTCTTGGTATCCTATTGTAGGTAAGGCTGACGTAGACTATCCGAGCATAGCAGAAAAAGGTGAAAGACAACGTGGCGTTTATTTAAGAAAGAATGATTGCGGGAATGAGGTTCATGATGCGTGAATTTATAATTAGTATTGGCTTGATAGGAATCGTGTGGTTTTTTGCAGTTTTTTCATTTCCCACATTTGGCGGGCCAGCGGTGTTGCTCGATGATGATTTCAATGGGTTGCGTCCAGGCATGTTCTCGGCGGGTGTTATCGGTGCTCATGCCGAATACCACTATGTGCATGAAACGGCACCACAGGGCAATTGGGTAGTCTCTTGTTTCACATCAGGTACGCCCGAGCAGCGAGCCTGGTGGGTAATCGAGGAAAACGGTGATGCGATGCTTTTCCAGACCATCTACAACGAGCACAAGCATTCGCATCCTATGGTGTGCACTGTGGTGCCCGGCGGCGAGTTCTGGAGGGACTACACGGTTTCGGCTTGCTTTTCCCCCCAGTCGGACAGTGGACAGAGCGGTGTGGCTTTTCGATACCGCAACGACCGGTGCTACTACTTTTTTGGCATGAAAGGACAGAAAGTGATTCTGAAGGTGGTCAAGCACGGTGTCGCTTATCGAGAACCCTACGAGAAGATACTGGCGGAGCGGAAGTTCGACTGGAGACCGGGTGAGTTCATTACGGTAACGATTTGCATCGAGAGCAATCGCATCCGGGCGAAACTCGGCAGCGGCCTCGTTCTGGAGGCGGAGGATTCGACTTTTGAACAAGGGAAGGTGGCACTGACGGCAGATGTTCCGGTGAAGTTCAGTTCGGTAAAGGTGACGGCGAGTCCCGAAGAAATTAAGAGAGTGGAAAAGTGCTTAGCTGCAAAGAAGAGGCAGGAAGTGAAACTCCAGACCGCTAATCCCAAGCCGGTAGTATGGAGGAAGTTTCCCATTGTCGAATACGGCGTGGGGCGCAACCTGCGGTTCGGTGATCTGGACGGTGACGGCGAGATCGATATTCTATTCGGTCAGGTGATCCATCACGGCCCCAAGGACCGCAACAGCGAATTGAGTTGTATTACGGCGGTTAACCTGCACGGAAAGGTGCTCTGGCAGAAGGGAAAGCCGGACCCATGGAAGAATCACCTGACGAACGACGTGGCCTTTCAGATACATGACATTGACGACGATGGAAAGAACGAAGTGGTCTACTGCATGAACCAGGAAATAATAGCGGCTGACGGCGCCACGGGTAATGTGAAGTACAGCAAGCCGACGCCGTTGAAGCCGCCGGGCGATCACGGCGAGCACAACATTTTCCCCCATATCCTGGGCGATTCGCTGTTCTTCTGCGATCTACGCGGGCTCGGCCGGGATCGCGACATAATCTTCAAAGACCGCTATAGTCAAATTTGGGCGATGAATGATAAGTTCGAGACAATGTGGACGGGAAAATGCACTACAGGGCACTATCCTTTCGCTTACGATATTGACAATGACGGCAAGGACGAGGTCGCCATCGGCTATTCCATGTTTGACGACGACGGGACAAAGCTGTGGTCGCTGGACGGAAAGATAAGAGACCACGCAGACGGCGTCGCCGTGGTAAAATTCAAGAAGGACGTAGAGCCTACCCTTTTTTGTGCGGCGAGTGATGCCGGGGCCTTCTACTCAGATCTCAAAGGTAATGTGCTCAAGCGTCACTTTTTCGGTCATGTACAGAATCCGGCAGTGGCAAACTTCCGGGACGATCTGCCCGGGCTCGAGATAGTGAGCATCAATTTCTGGGGCAACCAGGGTATCATCCACTACTTTGATTCGGATGGCAAGTTATATTATGATTTTGAGCCTGTGCAGCACGGCAGCATGTGTCTTCCGATCAACTGGACAGGAAAGAGTGAGGAGTTCTTCGTGTTATCGCCGGACGTGACCGAGGGTGGCATGTATGACGGCCGGGGACTGCGGGTAGTGCAATTCCCGGCGGATGGACATCCCTACCAGTGCAATGCAGTGCTGGATGCAACGGGTGACTGCCGCGATGAGGTGGTAGTATGGGACCCCTACGAAGTCTGGATTTACACGCAGGATGATAATCCGAAGCAGGGCCGGCTCTATAAGCCCGAGCGCAATCCACTCTACAATTATTCTAACTACCAAGCGACGGTTTCTCTTCCCAGATGGGCAGAGTGAGAGAGGTTGCGATTTGCAATTCGCGACTTGACGCCGAATGCCGGAGGAGAACTGCACCGATTGCTGGGGGAAAGATTTGTCTTAGAATATCTTCTTAGTCTTCAAGCTTATTATTTTTTATCGATATACTTTATGATTCTGCACTTTCCAAAATAAATTATTAAGCAGCCAGTTTCATTAGCTTATAAAACTGACGTACGATTTTCTGCGTTTTACGGTCATGACCAGAAGTTTCAAAAAATATTTTCTTCAAAACCTCGCAACGCAGGCCACCACGGCGATCCGCATGAGATGGCCGGCGAGCCGGGTCATCCCAAGGGCTACTGCTGCGGTTGCATATGACCGTCACCGGTTCATTCCAAGCCCACAATTCAATCATGGTATGAACCCACATGTTCAAATGAAACGCACCAACATTGGTCCAATAGCTGCGAACCTGTTGCTGGCCGGCTCCTTCGACCTGCTTAAGGTCGTGAAAGTTCTGCTCTATCGCAGAACGATCCGCCACCGCTTCAAGAATCTGCTGGGCAGTGGCCGAGAGGTTTGTGCACATAAAAGCTCGCCAAAAATCGTCAGCCTCACGAACAATCAAGACCAATATCTCTCCACCCGCTGGGCGGTATGTGGCCTTAAACATCTTAACCCATTTGGTTTCTTGCCGACCATAGAGCGTTATATTTATCGAGAACCATCCAGATTTATTAGCCGCCTTGCTTCTAAGGTCTATCCGCTGACCATATTTGCGTGGTCGGCCTGGTTTTCGCTTCTTGGGAGGCTTAATCAGAGAATGCAACGCCGCATCTTTGCGAAGGCGGGTAACAATGGTTGCTCCCATACGGATCGTAGGTTTGATAAATCCTGCCCTGGTATAGCCCCCATCGGTAACAACCCAGAGTTCCTTTTGGAGGCTCTTGCAGCACTCTGCAGCCCATTTTACCAATTCCGCCGCTTGCTGAAGCTTATTTTGAAATCCGATACCGCAGTCTTTGGGCACAGAGCTGACATCTTTAGCCCGAATATACATTCTTGCCAGCAAAGGCAGGCCAATCGTCCCCCACCAGCTGTGGCGAACCAGAGCCGAGAGTGTTACCCAGACATGGCCGTAGATGAACTTAGCGCCATCGGGGCCAACCGTTGGATTACGATGGGTTCCAGCACCTTGGACCTTAGGCCCATATCTTTTAGTTGGACCATCGTCAATTCCCATCAAGACTTTGTTGTCTTTCTTGTAAATCAGTTTTACCATAAATTCAAACAATACGGTCGCAATTATTTCAGTTTTTTTACCCATCGAACCGATGAAGTAATAGAATGCTTTATACCGCTGTGTGATACCGGCGGCCCGGAACCAACTGGTAATGGTTTTTCGGCCTTTGGCAAAGACGATTCCGGCGATGATTATGTTCAATCGCCAGGCCGAACGTTGGTGCAGAATAGTACAAATTGCTACGACCAAGACTTGCCAGTTATCCGGAAAAATCCATTTGTCGAACATGGGCTCTCCTTTGCCAATGTGTTTTATTTTGATATTTATCACATCGGCCAGGATGAGCCATTTTTATTACAATATAGGTTTTTCAAAGAGCGAAACTAAACATCTTTTTTTTGGAAAGTGCAGTTATGATTTTAAAACAGATTTAATAGCCCGTTTCAACATAGCTTCGATTTTATCGACCGCCTCCGGCACCGGGTCGGAGAGCATGGGTAAAAAAACAAGACGTTTGAATATTTCTTCAGTGACAGGGAAATCTCCTTCCCGGTACCCTTGGTAATCACCACAAAGCGGTCCCCGTTGTCGTGTAAACAGGTCAAATCCTTCGGAAAATATTTTCAAGCCATGCAACAGCCCATAGGGGCTCGTCGAAACATGAAGTCCTTCCTGTTTGAGCCTTTCGAGTAAAAGGTGTCTATCCAGTCCATGATGATGTTCCGGTTCAAGGATGATTGGGAACGCATAGTATCCTCCCCGTTCCGCCGATGGATATACTTTTACCGGTTTCAGACCGGGTATTGATTCTATGCGTGCTTCGACTGCTTCCACATATGCCTTTCGCCGGGAGTTGAGTTGTTCCAGCTTTTTCAACTGGATATGAGCGATACCTATCCCCAAAGGATGAGCCCGAAATTTCATACCCAATCCCAGAGGCTGAAGATCAGTGTATTTTTCCGTGATGACGTCAAGCCCACCCATGCGATTGACCTGGCCGGCCAGGCACGCTCGTTCGAATATTTCGGAATCATTTGTCGCCAGGACACCGCCTTCTCCCGCACTGACGGCTTTGGTCCCCTGCAAACTCCAGGCGCCCACATGGCCGATCGTCCCGACGAGTCGCCCATTCCAGGTTGCCCCATGGGCGTGCGAGCAGTCTTCCACCAAGGGAACACCCGTTTCGGAGCTGATAGCCATGAGGCGATTCATATCGCAGACGTTCCCCCATAGATGCACCGCAACTATCGCACGCGTCTTAGGAGTGATTTTCCTTCGGACATCATCCGGGTCCATTTGTAGCGTCTCAGGATCACTCTCGACAAACACCGGGCGAGCCCCCAGAAAGAGAGCCGGCGCAATGGTACAAATCCAGGTGTACG
The DNA here is from genome assembly GCA_035528395.1 of Sedimentisphaerales bacterium. Taxonomy (GTDB): domain Bacteria; phylum Planctomycetota; class Phycisphaerae; order Sedimentisphaerales; family Anaerobacaceae; genus NIOZ-UU13. Next base: position 50,264 of record DATKYR010000109.1, on the reverse strand, counting down.
TGGGACAGATAACTTCATCACCAGGACCCACACCGAGACCAAAATAGGCGCAATAAAGGGCAGCGCTTCCGTTACAGGTAGTAATGGCATGCTTTAATTGTGTCCATTCACGCCATGCCTTTTCAAATTCCCGTACCGTTGGAGTTCCCCCCGAAAGTTCATTACGTAAAGTCATATCATATGCGAGTTTTGCTTCCTTTTCAGTCACTTGGTGCCAACGGTCCAGTTCCGGCTGCTCCGGAAAAGCGGTCTGTACAAAAATAGGAATTGATTTATTTGAATTTCGTGTAGACATCAAATTATCTCTTATTCGGGTGTTATTTTTTGTTTTATACGCCGAAAGTCATTCCCTACGAATTTAATTTCATTCATCCCGCCGTCCGTCACTTTGATAAAGTCAGATATTTCCTCAGACGGCATACAGCGACAGATCATAGCTTTCTTAACCCCTTGGAATCGAATTACAGATTCGGCGCCTTTGGATTGATGCGCATCAAAGGAATCGATGAGCACTCGTGAAACATCATCACAAATGAGCGCATGCCGGTAATCAGGAGATATCAATGTCAGGTTAATGTTCTGTAATTTCAATCCTTCAATATGGCGACAAAACAATCCATAGGAGGGCAATGTACCGAACATCGTAGCTTCGGGATATTTGCTTTCATGTTCCGGCACTTGAATGTTTGTTTGCTCCGGAGTTCCCCCACCGACACAGGTAATTTGGATATTGTTTAAAGTAATATTCTCGAGGTCATGATCCGGAAGACCTACTATGGGACAAGCTTGCCTTGCTCCAGTCGCCACAATATTACTGATTAATATATTTCGGAGTTTTCCCGGAATGGGTTTATCCATATCCCGGCCGCGGTTACCAAGACGTAAAAAGATCGGCGTTCGGACGTTCATCATGGAAATATTGGAAATTGTCACCCCGTCGATATCCCCGCCGTCCACGGATTCTATGGCAATCCCGGAAACAGGTGGCCGTCCCGTAGCCCGGTTATACATAACACAGTTGCTCACCGTTATATATTTAAATCCACCGCCAGATTCAGTACCCAATTTAAACGCATTACAATTCGTGGCCAGGATACAGTTGGTCACCGTCAGATATTCGACGGCTCGACGAACGCCCAGAGAAAAACTCGCTTTGGGCACAATCGCATCGTCCCAGGTTTCGATCTGGCAATTAGCAATACGAACATTTCGGCAAGAATCAGGGTCAATACCATCGCAATAGCCATTGAAGATATTAACACCATCAATATTGACATAATCCGTGCCCAACATGCTAATGGCATAATTCGGGGCATTGCGAATAGTGATGTCTTTAATCGTCACATGCTTGCACCTCTTCAAAGCAATTGGTTTGGGGCCACCGCGCTTAGTGCGATTGCCATCGATCGTACCTGTTCCAAGAATTGCCACATGTTCGACATTCTCCCCCCAAATCAGCGAATAATGGAAAAAACTTGTTTCATGGTCCGCATCGTTTTTAAAACCGAGTTCTTCATATGGGTCAAAATCATCTTTAATTGTACTTGCTTTAATGATGGCCCCATGGTCGAGGTACAAGGCTACGCGACTTTTTAAATGCAAACTGCCGGTTAGATACGTTCCGGGGGGGAAATACACAGTGCCCCCGCCATTTTCAGAGCAGGTTTCAATGGTTTTTTGAATGGCTGATGTGTCCTTTGTTTTTTCATCCCCTTTAGCTCCGAAATCAGCCACGTTATATGTAGCCGGTATGGTCTGGGGCACCTTTGCTGATGCCGCAACATAAAATAGAAATAGATTTCCCGCTATGACGAACATGAATAGACAAATTTGAGTATGTTGAACTTTCATTTCTTTCCCTTATATATTTTACTGAAATTTCCCAATTCATAATTACAATGACAATTTACGACAACATATCCCTCCAGATAACAATAGAAGGCTATCGATGTTGCCCAAATGCGCGGCTATTTCTTCTTGTTAATCGACTTTGGGCACCGACCAGATAGTCGCAGCGATGTAGCGCTCGGTGCGTGGTTCGTCCAGCCAGTAATAGACGGTAACGAGTTTGCCGTCCGGCCGTTGCACGGTCCGCGTATAGCCAATATCCGGTTCACCCGCGCCGTGGCGCAGAACATATTCCCGTCCCCAGGTGGTACCGTCATCACTACTGAACACCGCACGGATGGTGCGCGGTTCGTTGCGATTGGCATAGGTGACGCAGAGGCGTCCATCGGCGAGGTGGACCAGGGAGGGCGGATTGCCGCTGTGTTCGCCGTTTTCTTTAACGGGATTGGCCAGCCATTGCCAGTTCAGGCCGCCGTCCCGCGAGCGGAACAGTTCGATGAAATTGTGCTGTGCGGGGTTATTGTCACGACGGCGCAGGGCTACAAGGAAATCGCCGTTAGGCAGGCGAATCGAAGACGGCATAATCGAGTAGCCGCTGGATGGTTCCGGCCCGATCCAGGCAAACTGGTTCCAGTATTTGCCGCCGGTCCGCGTGCGTGCGCAAAATGGCCGGCCCTCTCGATCATTCGTTTTTTGCGCAGTGAGAAAGAGTATCAGGTCTTTTGGCCCGAGCACTTGATAATCGGTGCGCGCACGTAGATGCAAGTCGGCAAAGGGCAGGCGCACGGGTCCGTTCCAGGTTCGGCCTCTGTCGAGCGAAATAAAGGCCGTATCACCGCGGGCGTTCAGAGCAAAACCCGACGCATCGAACGCAATGTCCGTGGGGAATGGTTTAAGTTCGCCATCGGGATAGCCGGCTTCGGAGACCGACCAGGTTTCGCCGCCATCCAGGCTTCGCGCAAGCATGCTGCTCCGCGGGCGTGCAGGATCGATCTGGTGCAAACCTTGTTTCTCCGGCGGCGCGAGATAGCCAAGGTTGAAGCCCACCAGGATTTCATTACCCCACTGCCAGATGCCGTTGTTGGCCGGCCATCCCGCAAACCGGCTCTCCTCGTAAAACACCTTCAAGTGCCGGGCATCTTCGATGACAACTGCTTCGTCTTTTGCCGACGAAACAACTGGATACGTTACCGCTATCGTCAAGGCAACACCGAGCCATTTTTGTCTGAGACTGTTGGTCATAAGTCTGCAATTCCTTTCTCCCAAATGTTAATCTTTACCACAGATAGCTTGTCGGATGACATCACCAAACACAACCACGTCATTTATTCCAACACTATCGTAAGCGATATAGGAACAAAAAAACTCTACCAATAGTTGCCTAATCTTTCAAGAGCTAACACATAATAGCTTTCTCTTCAGTACCTTCTTATACCGGCCCCACTAACCGATCACAGCGCACGAGCCACTCCCCAAACACCTCGAAATGGCCCCATTTTCGCGCGTTGACCACTACAACTCACCTACAACCCAACAATCCGTTATCACTAAATTCGAAAAAAAATCTATTTCACAAGTCCCGTATTGCTAAGGCGTTACAAAAATATCAAAAAATGTAAACGTTTTCAATGTACGGTGCGATTTCTTGCGCGATACTTAAGCTCTCTTCGCGAAGTCTGACGAACAGGGTATAAAAGAAGGTCTGCTCTTATTGAGCCATTCTGAGTCCATACTGGCTTTAGAAAACAGTTTTCCTTCATTATTCTACTTTCCCATAATCTTACCTGGTTTCGTCTGGGGTCAGCCACTTATACCGAGACTAATCAGGCCTGCTCAGCATGAGCTATGTACTCGTCGCCTTGATAATACCCCAGATAAATGTTATTGTTAAAATAATGGCTATAATCAGATAGACGACCAGGTACTTTCTTTTCGCCTTTTCCAGCCGGTGACTCCCTTCCAGGGCATCGTTTTGAAGATCTGACAGATAGACTCTGATCTGCCTAACTGCTATGAACTGAGCGATCTTTTGAACCCCGTAAATAAAGAAAATGACCAACAGGCAAATCACCGCGAAGAAGACCGGGCGATTGATGCGAAACGTTCCCTGGTCGTTGTCAATCAGTGTGTTTAGGGCAAAGCTCAAGAACAACGACGAAACAGCCCCTATCCACATCCAGGCTTCATAATGTCTCCGGTACGCCTTTAATTTCCTGTTAATGGCAGTGACAAGATCGAAGTCGCCGCGATTGAATTGCCAAATGTAGCTCAGCAAAAACACTCCATAGCTAAAAAAGAATGAACAAACGATGAACATAGGGATCAGCACCTTCAACATGACCGGATTAGACCGGTATCCATATAGGTCAAATCCGATAAGAACCATTGCCGCCAGTTGAACTGCCATATAGACAAAAATATTCAAGTTCAAGGAGAGGGTTGCTTTACTTACCTTCGGTTTCAAGAAGGCTTCTAATTCGGACCGTTCAAATCTCCTATCCTTAAGAATTTCCTGATTTCCTTCATTCCAGATCCTTATGAGATCACCGTTTTCCATGTTCAAATCCTCATGCAAGTAGTTCTTTAAGCTTTTTCTTTATCCGAACCAGTCTCACACTAACGTTGGATTCTGAGATTCCGATGAATTCGGAGATTTCCTTGTAGGTGAACTGCTCCAGATACAGTAATATGATCGCACGATCGAGTGCTCGTAGTTGGTTTATGGCCTCATATAGTCTGCTTATCCTTCCATGTTTCTCCTGGGCGGCAACCTCAACAAGGATATCTCCGTGATGCTCTTTAAGGCTCTCGGTTCGCACCCTACACTGGTTCCGTCGTGAGTTGAGCAGGGCTGTATTGAGGGCCACCTTGTACATCCAGGTGGTGAATTTGGAATCGCCCCTAAACGATTGATAGGATTTCCATAGCTGACAGACGATCTCCTGACTCAGGTCCCTGCGATCATCCGTGTTTCTCGCGTACAGACCGCAGATCTTGTGGACGATGTCCTGGTTCTGCTCGATGAGCTCCAGAAACCTGCTTTTTCTGGCTATATCAACCATTTGTTATTGCTCCCAATTCATATTATTAGTTGCAGAACTGGTGTCAAAACTACAATTTTTGTGAAGATTTTTTTACTTTGTCTATGGATACTGAAATTACCGTGCATTGTAAACAGTATCGGTACCCAAAAAATCAACTCGACATTTGATTTTACCTGGCAAAGCTATTAAATTGACAGATCGTAAATACTGCTCGACAAATCTGGATAAATCATGATCTGCGCCTTCAAATTACAACTTAAACGCCTCAGAGGCCATATTAAAAGATGCACTCGACTTGAGGGGTAAGGTGAAGGTGAGATAAAGCCTCTATTTTCGTTCTAATTTGCCTTAAAATCCCCCGACTGTAGAATGCTAAAACAACCGGGGCCTATACCAAATCAGTATAAGCCCCGCGTTAATACAAATCTGTAATATCAACTATGCAATCTTAGCTGCCGTTTCCGGTTTAAGGCGCATACAGACGAATATCGTCAAAGTACATCGTACCTGCACCGCCGGCTGCCGGATTATTCCTATTGCCAAGGCCAAGAGTAATCAAATTGACATTGGCAAGGTTCACACCCTGGTCAGCAAAAGCCTGCAAGTCGATATTCCATTGGGTCCAGGAAGCTGTCTGTGCTGCATCGGGATTATCGTGATTGACCACCGCGCTGCCATTGAGGGCAACATACAACGTCTCAGCAGCGTTAGCCGAATCGCCCCTGAACCAAATCGTTAATGTGGTCACACCATCCTCGGTCCAGTCACGCGGATAGGTCAGCGTATTATCCACCTCTGAATACTTGAGGATGCTGTTGTCGTACCAGAATGGCATCGATTGGTTGCCTCCGTGAACGATAGTCTCCTCGGTAAAAGAAGCAGTGCTTTCGTCGCCAACGGCCGAGCCGGTCCCGTTGCCGGGAGAGTAGGGATCAGTACCCGGCGTACCATAGCCAAGCCCGTCTTTCCAGGTGTACCATATCTGGTTGTCCCCGGAATCGTAGTCCTCGAAATCGTCCACGACAAGGAAGTTGGCTGTCGTAAAGCTCCAGAGGATGCCCGGCCACGGACTATCCGGATTGGCACTATTGACCTCATCAATACGCCAATAGTAGGTGACACCCAGTTCGAGTTTTCCTGGGTCATAGGTCTCAGTACCAAGGTCCCTGGTGCCTTTATACTCCGGTGAGCCGGTATCGGCATTTTTCACTGTATCTTTATCAGTGCCGAAATAAACCTCATGCGAAGCAGCATAGACATTGGGCGACCAGGTAATAATCTGTGTCCGCTTTACATCCACAGCGCCATTAGACGGGTCCAGGCTCCCAACGGCTCCTTGAGTACTAAAGCTCCAGACGTCGCCTTTATACGTGTCGATGGCATCAAACTCATCGACCCGCCAGTAGTAAGTCTGAGCCAATTTAAGTGGGCCGGGAGTATAGGCCAATGTTCCTTGAGGAAGACCTCCGGTGGCATTGTTCACATCGTCAAAATTATCGCCGAAATATATAGTGTGTAGTTTCGAACCAAAACCTTCCGTCCAGCTAAGCTCAACATTGGGATTCACAGACTCGGCACCATCAGCCGGGTTGGGAAAGTATGCAGTTTTGGGAGGAATACTAAAGCTCCAGACGTCACCTTTCCAGGGGCTATTCGGATCAGCGTCATTTACCTCGTCAATACGCCAATAGTAGGTCGTGCCCGGAACAAGACCGTCCGGAAAAGCGAATCCGGGAAAACCAACAACAACAAATGTCGCGTTCTGATTACCCACGAACGTACCTTCGGCGACATTGTTCACATCGTTTAAATTATCACCGAAGTACACATCATGTGAGACTGCATGAACTCCCGGTTTCCAGGAAAGATTCACCCATGTATCGGGATGTATAGTACCATCAGCCGGATTCGGAGAAGTAGCCTTTACTTTGGGCGATGCTCCCGGTTCAATTCCGGCAACATACTCTCCTTCATAGATATAAAGAAAATCCAACCAGTGTGGAACTTCAGAGCCGGCATCCAAGAACTCAAGCTTTACATCGGTGTGCAAGACTTCTGAGGTATAATGATACTCAGCCCATTCAGTCGTCAATTCAAAGTCTGTTGCTCCCCAGGCATCAACAGAGTTGTCCGCTGCTTTCATCTGTACGGTCAGGGGACGTGGTTCTTCCGCTTTGGCCCAGAAACTGGCGGTATAGTTTTTATTAAGATCGGCCGGGAAGGATATATACACCACAATGAAATGCCAGTTCTCAGGTCCTTTGGGATCAACCCTAAGGCTTCTGGTGCCGTCAATAAACTCAGTATCGACTACCGTGACGCTACTACCAGCACCCTCATCTGGGTTCCAAGTACACCATTGTTCCCAGTCCGGGTCATCTAAGATAACCTCGTCCTCTTCAAAACTTGGATTTAGCGCTAAGTTTTCCACTTGTGCATGAGTTACTAATGGGAAAGCAACCAGCACCAAAACAAAGCAAGTCAAATAGATTAGTCTTTTACACATAATAATCCTCCTTCAAAAAATAAATATAGGTTTCAATTGAAATATTAAAATATCTTTACGGCAAAGCACAAAATCTCCATTACAACTCTGTGCTTCGCATAATACACAATAATTCCTCCTCTATGAAAAACTACAGGAGTTATGCACACTGGAAGACCAAAAGTCACAGATGCCCAACTGCGCAGACACAAGCTTCACTATATTACCTATACCAAATTAGCCATCTCCCGTCAAGGATAATCCCTCGATATGAGGGCTAATTTTGTCTGCGTTAGTTTATCCATCTCCGTGTATGGCTCCTGCATCCTCATCCCTCTGCATCTTACTGCTAACCCCTTCGAGTGTCCCGGCTCGTTGGGACTCGCCGGGTATTACCCCGACTACGCCTCTGATATGGAACGGTCCGACTGCCATGCCGCCATACCCCCACCTTGCCTCTTCAGCTTGCTGGAAGCTTCCTTTGGGAACGATATGGTTCTCCCAAGTTCCGCTGTGAATCGTCGAATGACCCGCCATGGACTCCGACCCCGGCACGTCGCTGACACACCCGCCATTATCATGTGTAGCGCTACTGGCTTCCAAATGGAGAAACCCTTGGCCCAATGCAATAAGACATATTTCGGGGCTGAACACCTTCACTTGCGTTATGGCTGACCATTCACCTTTCCTTAAGCCTTGCATATCTCGTTACCTCGATATACATTAAGTTCCGTTCTGGCCCGGTGGCTAACCTTTGACCAGGCTGGATTGTCCAGCTGACTCACAACAGCTTACCTTGGCACACTCTGGATTTTGTCACCGGTGGTCTTGTATTGGCAGCTACGCTCGACCAGGCGACTTGAGGTACTTCTTCGATTTCTTAAGCCCTATCCTGGATGCTTTCTTTTTCACTGTATCGGTTGACCGTCCTAACCTGTCAGCTACTTTGACGGTGGCGTTATTCGGGAAAAGTTTTCTGAGCAAACTAACTTACCGATGCATTCTGGGAAGCTGGTCTGATGGTGTAGCGGATCATTAGGCTTGCTTTGGCCCGGTCAATGCTTATCTCTTGGCGGCTCGCTGCCTTCGTAAAGACCTTTGACCTCCGCGGCTGTCAGAGCGTAGCTGTAGATTCGGACGTCGTCGATGCGGCCTTTCCAGGCGCGTTCATTGCGGTGCGAGTCGGAACCGATCCATACGTTGTAGCTGTTTGCAGTGATTGACCCCGCTACTGCGGCCGACACGTCGCGCTGTCCGTCAATGTACAACGTCGCCGTCCGGCCATCGTACACTCCCGTGACATGATGCCAACGGCCATCATTGATGTTCTTCTTGCCACGGATTCCGCTGTCCACCCCGATGTCACCGGGTACGTTCACGCCGCATACGAACTTCAGGGTGTTTGGCCAGCTTTGCAGCTTCCAGCCGTTTCCCTTGGAGATAATCGTGCGCCAAAGCCCAGCAGGTCCGTTTACCTTGATCCAGCTCGAGATGGTAATCTCTTCGGTAATTCCGAAAAGTGAATCATTCCCGCAATCCACCCAGTCACCATCTCCGTCCAGTTCAAGCACCTTCCCTCTTACCGGGTCGTCAACAATCCGTGCATCGCCGAAGAGCGTAGCGTCTATTTTATTTCCGGACGAATCGGGTACCGTATTCCCGCTAATGTCGTCAAAGCTGTACCATGCTATGAGTTTGCCGGTAAGCAAATATTGTCCGTGATACGCTTGGCCTTGCTGGTATAGTTGCAGCTTCGCTTCATATTGCGCTCGCGAGCCGGGCCGTACATCTGCGGGTAGCTTTGTTATGGCCTGGCTCTGCCATTTCACTGCTTGCTCGAACTGGCCCGCCTGGGCACAAGCCGCCGCCAGCGTATCGATGTAGTTGTAATTGTCCCAATTACTCAACCCGCACGCCTTCGTGGCGTTCTCGACCGCCTTGGCCCCATCACGAAACTTCGCCTCAGAACATGTTGCCTGGAACAGGGCCAGCAGATTCAACATCTCGGCGTGCCACGGAGTGGCCGCGGCCGCCGATTCAAACTCGTTGGCGGCTCTGCCGTATTCGCTCCGCTGCTCATACCCTTGCCCCCGCGCGGCAAACCGCAGGGCCAGTTGTCTCTGCGCACTCATCGTGTCTGCATCGACTTCAGAGTCAGATGGCTTCACCGATTCTCTTGCTGCGATCAGGAGTTCCAAGGCCTTATCCAGATACCCAAGCTCAATATGGTCCCACACAGTCGGGAGCAGCCGGTTCTCCTCCGTAAAAACCTTCTCGGCTTTTACCAAAGGCTGGAAGTCATCGTGACTGGTGTTGTGCAGGAACATGGCGCGAAGTCTTTCGAGAGCATCTTCAGCTTCCTGCCTGCGACCTAAGCGGTTTAACGTCATCGCAGTATATGCCACCTGGTCGGGGTACAGGTCGGCACCGCTTTGTCCCCGCAACTGCTCGGCGTGTTCCAGGTGGGCCATGGCATCTTCGTAAGCCCCGGCCCGATAGTGTGCCATGCCTGCCAAGACCTCGCCCGCCCATGAATCCTGCGCAAGTTCAGCCACCTTGGCGGCCAGGCTAAGTGCTGCGTTCCCATCATCAGTTCCTGGGTCGTAACAGTCGAGTACACAATTGGCCATCTGCCAGTACGTTGGTGGCTGCGTTTCCGGCCATGTGGATAGGCTCCTGAGCCATTTATCGAGGCCTTTTACAGCCTCGTCCTCATGCCCGAGACCGGCGTGGCAGAAGGCCGCTATACGCCCTGACAGCGTAGCACGCGTTCCTTTCGGCCAATCCACGAGCCAGTCCTCCATCTCGGCGATCATGTCACGACAGTGCTCTTGTTTTGCCATGCCGGGCCCCAATGATTCAACTGTCGGCCGGTTTGGGTTGATATCCGTCTCCCAGATTTCCCACATGGGACTTCCAAGGACCAACAACATTTTTGTCCCTTCCCTCGACCATCGCCCCCATATGACCGCTCCTGGGAAAACCCGAGAAGCCGTCCCGGTATCTAAATTGTAAATCCAAAAGCCAAAAGCCGTGAGTTCCGAACCAATGCTAAGCTCGCGTCCTGTCGGCGACCATTCAATAGGGATCGGTTCATAGTCGGTCGGCATCGGCCGCCTCCATGCTGCCTCGTAGTAAACCGGAAGAATCGGCAGCCTCCAGGTCGCGACCGTTTCTCGAGTCTCCACATCCGTGATCAGAACTTCGCCTCTGTGCTCATAAGCGATGTATTTTTCGTCCGGTGATATAGCGGGAAAATAGGAGGGGCTGTAGATGATCCGTTCAGGCTCGGCCTGGGGGTCGTCGAAAGCCTTCTTGTAAATAAACCAGTCCTCAAGGTAACGATGGTAATACACATGCTTTGAATCCCTCGACCAGCCCAGAAGCACTCCTTTGCCGAGGTTCCAGGGCTTACCACCGGCTGCCGGTACGATGTATATATGCTCGAAAGCCGACCGGAACGAAAAAGGTGACTTGACAAAGGCAATGTACTTGCCGTCCGGCGACCACCTGGGAAAATGGCCAAAGCTCACCAGCGACCGAATCGTGCCCTGTTCCAAATCCTTGATAATGTCTATTCCCTTTGATCCGGGCTTTAAAGGATGGCTTAGGGGAGTTTCGTGTTGCCATATCTTTTCAGGATTAAATCGGGCATAGATCAATTTCTGCCCATCCGGCGAGTAATCCGCTGCTGCACCATTCGGAACCAGTCTGCGAGCCTTTGAGTAGAGCTGTTCATAGTCACGGTGGATCCATCGCATGAGCCTGACCGTGGGGCCGCTCTCAGTGCGGTCCGGTAGTGGGATTTCTCGGCGGGATTCGAGACAATCGGCTACATACTTTGCCAACCGTGGGACAAAGTTATACATGAGTACCCCGGGTGGTGTAGCACTTTCTGCGTCAGCCTCACTATACCTGCCCAATGCAATCAGGGCAACAAGAAGTCCACATTTATAGTTGCCTGCATCCGGCCGCCTTTCGACACACTCTTTCGCATCGGCCAGCGCCTGTTCATAATTGCCCATACGAAAATAGGTCTTGCGCCGCTGATCGTAAAGTTCTGTTATATCGGGATAAGTGTCGCCCGCCAGTTCGATGGCGCGATTGTGATTCTCAATCGCTTCACTGTAACGCCCCATCTGGCGAAGCGCGACGGCCCGCAGAGCGTAGCCCGAAGGATTCTCCGGTTGCACAAAAGTCATCTTGTCGGCGTCCCTCTCCATATTCTCGTAGTCACCAAGCGCAAAATAAGTCAAAGCACGCGCCTTTCGCGATGCATAGTGCTGGCGGTCCAGATTCAGGGCCTCCGATAACATTCCGACCATGTCATCAAGTGTCTCGGCCATCCGAGCCCGCACTATGAATGCTTCGGCAGTCTTGGGTGGGTATTTCTCTGCCAACGTACGATACCTCGTGGCAATTGCCTCATTACCAAGCTCGACGTACAACATTGCCAGAAGCTCGTACACGGCCCCTTCTTCAGGATGCTCGGCTTCAAGTCGTTCGAGTATTTGAAATGCCTCTTCCTTTCTGCCCATATCGGTCAGAATACGAGCCGCAAGCAATCGACCGTTGAGCTGATCAGGCACAAGCTCAAGCAGCAATGCGGTTTGCTCAAGAGCCTGTTCGTACTGTCCTTCGCCATAGTACGCCTCGGCAGAAGATAAAATTGTCTCGGCCTTCTGAAACGCAAGATTACGTTTTTCCTCGGCAAGCTTCCTTTTGCCGGCCATATTCTGTTTGTACAGCTTGACGCTCAACAGACCCATCAAAACGACAACCACAACGCACGCCCCGGCAATAACCTGCGTTCGGTTCCGGCGGACGAATTTCCTTAGACGGTATATTATTGTGGGTGAGCCTGCCGTAACGGGCTCATGATTGAGATGTCGCCGAATGTCTTCCGCCAGGGCGTGGGCGGTAGGATAACGCCGGTTCGGATCCTTTTCCATCGCTTTAAGCGTGATCCAGTCCAGGTCACCATGCAGCTTTTGCCTGAGCGTCCGAACATCTATCCGGCGGAGCTGCGCCAACTTCGTTGACTCTTCTCCGGTGACAGTGCGCAGCCGGGTGCTCGGGGTCTTGGGCTCTTCCTCACGGATCACACGGCGTATATGCTCAATACCGCCTTCCCTCAGTGTCTTGGCATCAAACGGAAGCACACCAGTCAGTAACTTGTATAAGACAACACCAAGTGAGTAGATATCCGTGCGCGTATCCACAGCCTCGGAGGTCATCTTCGCTTGTTCAGGACTCATATACTCCGGCGTCCCCACGAGCTCTCCCTGCTCGGTACAAAGAGTTCGTTCGGTCAGTGGGTCTGTCAATGCCTTGGCAATGCCGAAATCGATGATCTTGGGTACCGCATTGTCATCCCCCGGCGAAATCAGAATATTGGATGGCTTGATATCACGATGAATGATTCCCTTCTGATGTGCATGTTGCACAGAGTCACAAGCCAGTAAGAACAGTTCAAGCCTTTCTTCGATCGTCAGCTTATGCTGGTCGCAGTAATCGGTAATGGATACTCCCGTAACGAGCTCCATCACAAAATACGGCCTGCCTCCTTCGGTCGTTCCCGCATCATAGACATGTGCAATACTTGGATGATTTAGAAGTGCCAGGGCCTGCCGCTCGCTCTCGAAGCGGGCGATCACCCGTTTACTGTCCATGCCGGGCTTGACGACCTTGAGGGCTACTTGGCGCTTCATGGGCTGTTCTTGCTCGGCCAGGTATACGACTCCCATGCCCCCTTCACCCAGGATATTGAGAAGCTTGTAGCGACCGATCCAGGTCCCTGGTTGTTCCAGGAGGGGTGTTCCGGAGCAGGGCAGGTTATCTGATCCAGGTGTCCCATCTGACCTGCCACTTTGCTCTTTCGATTCTATTTGTCTGATGGCCTGGTCGTCGGATCCGTCAAAAGCAGAGTCGTCCTTGTCGGTGATAGTGGCGAACAGGCGGCCCAACTGTTTCCTGTTAAGGCGAGATATCGGCTTTCTTTTCATGATTTAACGAAAAAATGAGCATCCCGAAGAAAACACTTCTGTTATCTATCTTCGTTTTTGTCTTATGATTCAGATTGACCGGAACCGGGTTCTGCTCGGACTAAGCGAGCAATTCCGCTGATTCATTAAATAAATACAGGAACTATTTGAAATTTTGCGCTATTTCCGGGAAAAAACGCGCCATTTCCTGTAATTCGTCACTTACCTCTTCGGGCGATGTAACTAACTTTCGAATGTGCTTTTCCAAAGTTGATCGGATCCGCCTCTTTGTCGTGATTATCATGTTGGCAAGTTTGTGTCCGTCCGGAATACCATATTTGGAGCAAACTTCTTTCACGGAGGGCGGATCGGTCTGGTCCATTATCGGCTGCAAGACCCGCTCTTCGAATAGTTTCCAATAAACGGTCTTGCCGTCCTGGTGGCAGGTGTTCTCAACTTCTTCAAAAACCCGCTCCAGCAATGAAGACACCCAGGCGCAATTGAAACAATCATCCGGAGAAAGATCTTCGGAGACTGCGGCTAAAGCGTCCGGATCGACCACGTCCAAAGCGATAAGTTTGCCTTTGGGAACACATTTGCGAGCAGTCTCTTTATGTTTTACGTTGATAAGGTACCGGCGTAAAGCTGTCAGCAGGAACGATCTAAAGCGTCCTTTGCGCCGGTCGGCCTGCTGTACCAGCTCATTACCGAGTACGATTTCGTGAAAAAAGGCCTGAGTAAGATCTTTGGCTTCTTCATTTTGGTACCCGTGGCGACGCAAATAGCAATATACCGGCTTCCAGTAATCCTTCAGCAGTGAACCAATAAGGGCATGGCTGCTGTCCGCTTCGGTGCGTATGCTTTCGATCAGAGACCAATGTGTGGTCAGAAACGTCTGTCCATCTCCGCCAATATCTGTTTGGTCATCATTTTTCATAGTTGGTGCTCTGCGAAATCATGCTTATGCCCATTTAGTATACCCCAACGGTTGCGAACATTAATACTCATAGCACCTTCTCTCGCTCGCTTCCAACAAAATATTATACATAATAAAGGCTCGCCCTGCAACAATTTTTATGCCCGGATCGCCATCTCTCACTATTTTGAAGAAAAAATCGCGAAAAAACGATCAAGCGCGCAAATTCGGAATCTCTTGCTGTATTTAAAGGTGGAAGCCTGGATCGTTCAAAGCTCAGCCATCGAATCAGCAGGGCTTTCAGGGAATTGATAAACGAGTTTAACGAATGCTGCGATACTTTTAACTCGTTGTATTGAGCGGCTCTTTGGCACGATGAACAGAGCGGAAAGGAGATAGGATATGAAAACATAACTTGCAATTAAGCCAACGTGGCAAAACTAAGTTAAAAGAAACACTCTTAAAACGTATAATTGAATACGAGAAAGTGAGATGACATTATGAAACGCATAAGTACATTTTTAGCAGTGGCAAGAAAATACGGCCTGCTGTTTTCAATTCTGGCAGTTCCTTTACTGATTGCAGCAGAGAATGGTTTCCTAACCTGGGAAGACTATAACGCCCAAGCAGATTCCATTGCAGGCTGCTGGGTCGCCAGCCAGCAGAATGAGCCGGAGGATAACCCGTGGATCTGGACGGAGACCGTCACTCCTCTGGATAGCGCTGGCACACGATATGCCTACGAGGCGTGGAGTCCCAATCCGGAAGCGAATTGGAGCGGGATCGGCCTGACGGGGGTTCGTGTTCATGGACATGCGTTGGGAGAACTGGTCCAGACCGGAGACAACGAGTACTACTTCACCATCCTATGCCATGCCGCCAAGGCCATACCGGAAGGAGATCTGCACGCTGAGCTCCAGTGGCTCTGGTGGTGGGTGGGAACGGCACACCTCAGTGACGAGGGTACTTTGGTAAAGGACGGACAGTGGCAGTTGTATAATTCCGTTGACGTACTTGAAGGGAGCATTGCGGACAAAGATGCCGACGACGATGGCTTCCCGGATGAAGGCGTCGTGCCTTTGTTGTGCGGCCCGTGGCCGATGGAATCGAAACGTGTGCTATTGCAGCCGCAAGCCGTAAAAGAAGACGCAGATTTTTATTATTAATACAAATCTTCCAGTAATTATCCGGAAAGGAGAAAGAAAATGAAAAATCAAGCAACAATACGATACCTGCTGAGCATTACGGTATCCCTGCTGGTCCTTTGTGCCAATGCCGAGGCAGGCCTCTACTTCTTCGATGATTTTAGCGACGGGGATCCTGCGGATGGCTCACCGGTGAACTGGTTGTCCGCCGGTGACGAACACCACACGGGGTACACTTTGACGCCGGAGGGACTCCAAGTCGGCAGTGCCACGGCGGCGGACCGGGACGGCACGCCCTACATTTATCGTGATGTATCCGTCAGGGTGCAGATCAAGAGAACATCAAACCATACCAATGGTGAGTGGGAATCGGGATTAGTCTGCCGATGGAATGATGGAGGACCCGGTGGCTATTGGATAGAAGTCAGGCCTCCCAACCGGTTCTGGCTCGGGCACAGGGACCGCGGGCGCCTGAAGAGTGCGGTTCTCCCATTCAATGTCGATGAGCGGGAACTGATCATCCGCGTGGATGCCATCGGCGATCAGTTCAAATGCTGGTGCTGGCCGGCCGATGAGCCCATGCCCGACGAGCCGCAGATCACCCTCGTTGAGGATGTGGTGCCTGACGGGACGTTCGCACTTTATGCCGGGACTCAGGGGGGGCAAGCCATTTATCGCTGGGCGGAAGCGGTTTCGGTGGAGGCGCCGAGCGTTGACTTAAATGGCGACGGGAAAGTGGATATCAGCGATCTTCTCAGACTCATTGAATCCTGGTGGCAAGACGACCCCATGTGTGACATTGCCCCTCCGCCGTTCTGCGATGGTATTGTGGATGTCCTGGACCTGGAGCTTCTGATGAGCCACTGGGGACAACCTGTTGATGATCCCACACTGGTGGCGCACTGGGCATTGGACGAAACAGAAGGCAGTAATGCTCATGATAGCATCAGTGGTAACGACGACTTGGTCATGGGTAGTGCTCTCTGGCAGCCGGCCGGTGGTATGGTTGATGGTGCACTTGAATTGGATGGGGTGGACGATTGTCTCATCACTGCCTTCGGCCCCAATCCGGCAGATGGGCCGTTCAGTGTTATTGCCTGGGTCAGAGGCGGTGCCGCGGGACAAGCTGCGATATCCGAGCCAGGTGGCGCAAATTGGTTGTGCACAGACCCTTCAACTGGTGAACTGATAACGGAGATTGAAGGTTCCGGCGGGTCTGGCGGTCCCTTACTGTCCCAGGCGGGCGTCACCGATGGCGAATGGCACCGGATAGGTCTCGTGTGGGATGGTTTGCACAGAACGCTCTATGTCGATGATGCTGTAGTAGCCGAGGACGTGCAGGATGGTTTGGAAGGCTCAGGCAACGGCCTCTACATCGGCACCGGCAAGGCTATGGAACCGGGGTCCTTCTGGTCCGGCCTGATTGACGACATCCGCATCTACAACCGAGCGGTGAAACCATAGTAGGTAATTTCTGGAGTAAGAAAGGCTCAAGGGCTGACAGCGTGAGAAACTGTCAGCTCTTTTCTATGTGTGGCGCCAAGCTCGGTCACCTATGAAGAACTCGAAGTCAAATACTAAAATCTCTGTTGCCACAAATTTTTTTTGAGGCATCCTCGTTACGACATTTCAGCCAACGTTCACAATTTACAGACAGTCACCAAGCGGAAAAGGACATTGAAAACGTTACCAATTTTTATGGTTCTTATAAACATGTGACTTATAAAATTAATATTTTTGCGAATTTGAAGATGACGGGTTGTTGAGTTGTACAGAGGTTGTAGGCGCAAACTCGCGAAAATGGGGCCATTTTGGAGTGAACTGTACGCAGCCATACTTGCCGTGACAACCATAGAGAAAATGCTGTCCAAAACAGTAAAGATACCAACACCAAAGACCTCAAAACTGGTGAGGAAGACTATGGGAGTCAGGAGACTTGCAGAGTAAGCGTCCGTGAATCTCCGGGCAAGGAAAAAGAGCATTAAGGCTGACAATCCAACCGCCACGGCTGACGGAAAACGTACGGCAAATGTGTTTTCACCGAACAGAGCGATGGCAATAGCATTAAGAAGCCAGTGGCCGAGAACCGGTTTTTCGAAATACCGTAGATGAGGGACAACCTAATTTCCTGTTTCCACTATTTCTCTGGAGATTTCAGCGTATCGGAATTAATCAGGGATAATCATTGGTCGGACACTAAGCGGCAGAATATAAACCAACAGGAAAAAAACTATTATTAGGGAGCAACACTTCTTCATAGTTCAGATTTATCTTGTACCTATACGTCAGGCTGTTTGTGCCTGGCATGAAACCCATCCTTCACGACCGGGAATTTCTTTTGCAACGATGACAGCAGGGTCACTTTGTGCGTATTCTCCGAGCAAGATTCCCAGAGGAACAAATGAGGCGCCTTTCGAAAGGGCGGTCTTGACGAATTGCCTGAACATCTCCAGGCAGACAATACCTTCGACCTCGGCGTGGATGGTAAGGACGTTGAGTTTGTCCGGGCTGCACAAGGCAAGCAGGTGGTCATTGTAGTTGTCCTCAGTTATGCCTTTCTGTCCCATGATTTCATCGTAAGTTGGAAGCGTAACAGGAATCTGGGGTTGGTCCAAATTTCTTCCTTGCACTGCGGGGTGAAATATACTCTCCCCCCTGCAATCACTATTGAATTCGAATGGAAACTTTTCCTTCTCTCTCAGCACGATATCATTACATTTCCATCCCGGGACCGCAGAACATTTCGGTGGATGGCCAAGAATGCGCGTGAGCATTTCGAAGCTCTGATTCAAGGAGTGGTGAATAGAGACAGCGTCCATTGTGTCGATATTCGCCTGCCATCTGTGGTGGTCCCATGCATGCAGGCCGACTTCATGGCCGGCATCCGCCGTGAAACGAATAATATCCTCAAGTTTCTCCCCGATAACCGGACCGGGCCAAAAAGTACCTTTGAAAAGAATGTCCCAGCCATAAAGACGGGCGGCCTTGGTTCTGAGCATTTTCCAGAGAAACGCCGGCCGGAGTAATCGCCATAGATGCCGGCCCATATTGTCCGGACCAACCGAAAAAAAGAACGATGCGTTTATTGAATAGTCGGCAAGAAGCCTGCACAGGTTCGGCACACCAATCTTTGTTCCCCGAAAGGTATCCACATCAATTCTTAGACCTATTTTCATTAACGTTCAACCCTTCCAGTGACTTTTTATCACCACCGTAGGACACAGGCACTATATCATATGGGACTGACGGTCTCGACTGTGAATGCTGTAACAACTCTCCTGACTCTATACCTTCCTTCAGGAAAAACTCGAGTGTTTGTTCCACGGATTTCTCCATGTTTACAACGGGCGTCCAGTCAAGCAGTTTCTTTGCATTCCGGATGCTTGGTTTTCTGTATTGGACATCCTGGTAACCGCTGCCGTAGTAGGAGCTGCTCTCAACCACTCGAAAACCAGCAAAAGGAGGAAACTCCGGCCGCAGAGGATGCTGCTCGAATTTGGCTAAGAGCATCTCTGCAAGCCTCCTTATGCTGACCTCGTTATCGGGATTACCGATATTGATTATCTTCCCGTCACAGACACCGTTTTTGTTCTCGATTATTCGATACAGGCATTCCACACCATCTGATACATCCGTGAAACAGCGTTTCTGCCTTCCTCCGTCAATGAGCAGAATCGGTGTACCTTCCACAAGATTAAGAATCAACTGTGTGATGGCACGCGAGCTGCCGATTCGCGCAGAGGTCAGGCTGTCAAGTTTCGGCCCGATCCAGTTGAACGGCCTAAATAGAGTAAACCGGAGTCCCTCTGTCTGTCCGTAGGCCCAGATGACCCTGTCGAGTAATTGCTTGCAGCAGGAATATATCCACCTCTGCATCCGGATCGGCCCAAGAACCAGTCTGGAATTATCCTCATCAAATTCTTTTTCATCACACATTCCATATACTTCAGAGGTTGATGGGAAAACGACCCGCTTATTGTACTTGACACAATAACGGACCACGTTAAGATTTTCTTCGAAATCCAGTTCGAAAACACCTATCGGATTGCGGGTATATTCGATCGGCGTTGCTATAGCTACCAGTGGAATCACAATATCGCATTTTTTGACATGGTATTCGGTCCAGTCGCGATGTATGGATATGTCGCCTTCTTCAAAGTGGAACGCGGGTTTTTTGATAAGGTGTTGGACGTAATTCGATCGAATGTCCATTCCGTGCACTTCATATTTCCCGCTCTGAAGCAGCCTTTGGCTCAATGCGTTACCGATAAAGCCGTTGACGCCGAGGATGAGAACATGCTCTTTTTTCATTATCTCGATTCGACTGTTTGAACTTTGACCGAATCTCATACCTTCGACCAGGTTAAATTCACGAGCCAGTTGTGCGCCATTCATATAGAGACCCTTTTCATCCTGGCCGAAATCCACACGCACCGCACCCTCGCCGCACATAATCACGAGAGGATCTGTGCAAATGACAGTACCGGGGCTCAGTTCCTCTCCCTGGTAAGGTGCTTCAGATACCATCCAGAACACAAATTTTTCGTTGGCGATATAACTGAAAGCGCCCGGGTATGGAAGGGTTACAGCACGGACCAGATTCCTTACTTGCTTTGCACTTGCGGCCCAGTCAATTTCACCATCAGCCGGGCGGCGGCCACCGTAATACGTCGACTTTGAATGGTCCTGAGGTTTACCCGATACAGTGCCATTCTTTATTTGCGGCAGTAACTCATCAAGCATAACAGAAGCTGCTTGGGCTGCTTTATCATGTAAAGACCTGGCCGTATCATCGTCTGTGATTAGGATTTTTTTCTGACTGACAATGTCGCCGTCATCAGGCCTGGGTGTCATATAATGCAGTGTGATACCCGTCTCTTTCTCCCCGTTGACCAGCACCCAGTTAATCGGGCATCGTCCTCGATATTTGGGCAGAAGCGAACCGTGCAGATTCAAACACCCTTTGGGCGGAATATCCAGAATAGGCTGCTTGATTATATTTCTATAGTAGAAGGAGAAAATAATGTCCGGGGCAAGTTCTTTGATCCTTTTTACCCACAAAGGATGATTGATATCATCGGGAGCGAAGACCGGAATTCCCCGAGATGCAGCAAGTTCCGCCACGGAATCAAACCAGACATTCTCCTGCGGGTTGTCCTTGTGGGTATAGACCGCGTGGATCTGGAAGCCGTTTCGCAGCAGGGCTTCGATGCCGACACAGCCGATATTATGATAGGCCAAAACGATTGATTTCATATCATAACCTCCGATTATATTTGAGTACGCCTCACGTTTTCCTTTTCTTCACCCCTTCCAACAACTTTGTGTACAAAGTAGCGGGGTCTGGCTCTGACATCATGGTAGATTCGACCGATGTATTCCCCGAGCAGCCCCATTGCCACGAATTGAGCACCAACGAAGATAAATAGGATTGCGAACAGTGTAAAGATGCCCTCAGCAGCCCAATCGGATCCGTAGATTAATCTCATAATCAGAAGAAAGATGCCGAATCCCACACCCGCCATCGATATCATAGCGCCCAGAACACTCAAGACCCGCAGTGGGATCGTTGTCATGCTGGTCAGCAGGTCAAACTGGAGATTAATCAGCTTCCAAAGCCCGTATTTAGAATCTCCGTCGGTTCGCTCGGCATGGTTGACCTCGATTTCTACGGCTTTCCTGGCAAAGCTGTTAGCCAGAATGGGAATGAAGGTGCTTCGTTCGTGACATTGCAGCATGGCGTCCACTACATGCCGACCGTAAGCCCGCAGCATACAGCCATAATCATGCATGACCACTCCTGTGGCTTTTTGAGCGGCTTTGTTGACTATACGGGATGCCGCTCTTCGGAAAAGTGTATCATGCCTTGGAACTCTCACTGTGCCGATGACATCGAAACCTTCGCCCATCTTACGGATTAATTTCGGAATTTCTTCAGGCGGATTCTGCAGATCAGCGTCGAGCGTAACAATTATATCACCCCTTGCCTCGGCAAAGCCCGCCATAATCGCAGCATGCTGGCCGTAATTTCTGTTCAGAAGTACACCCACAACTTTGCCGCTGTTATGTTCAGCCGCCTCTGTTATTATCCTCGGTGAGGAATCTGTACTGCCGTCATCCACAAGTATCAACTCGAATGATTGTCCAAAATCTATACATGTTTTAAGACAACGCTGGATAAGCGCATCAATGTTTGCTTGCTCATTGTAGACCGGAATAACCAACGAGATGGCTGGATTGCCAACAGACTTATGGTTTTCTTCATAGTCACAAATTGACTGGGTGTTGTTGTTCCGCACAGAAATCATCTCTAACCTGTTTGCCATGGGACGAGGTTTATCAGATATCTTCACATCTCTTACACTGCTGATCGGTACATTTTTAGACGAATCTGATTTAGCTTGAGTTTGTTTCAGTTTACCGTCCATTGTTTTTTCCTTACATTGGCTGGAAATCCTTTATCCGTTATGGTCCTTGGCCCTATTAATTAACCATGCCTGGTATATCTTTTTGTTTTTTTCCCAAGGGTATACTTTCTCTTGCAAAATTGGGTTGCTAAATATCTCTTGGGATAATACGGTAGCTATTTCTTCAGAATTTTCACTGCGTGAAACCAAAACCCATTTGTCATCCTTTGAATTCAGAAGTGATCCAAGTTCAGTGACGTTTCGTAACACCGACGGGGGTTTTGGAACTTCCATGTAAAACAGTATTTTAGGTTTAAGAATTTTAAAAAAAACTATATTGTCTGATCCAAGAGTGTCCGCATAGTCTTTTAATTCAAGAATGAAAGCTTTCTCGGTTTCAAAGGTTTCAAGACTATTTTGTTGCCAGGCAAAAAACCCCCCGACGATAATGATGCAAATCGCAATTAGTCGAGCCAGCCTTTGTTCTGTTCCAAGCAGCCTGGACAATAAGCTGGCCCGGAAAATATTCGGAATAAAACATATTAACGCCAACAGCCCCAGAATGAAAGTGGCTAACCTAAGTTCTCCAGGCGCCTCAAAGCCTATACTCTTTTGCAATACAGGCCAAAGTAAGGGACTGAGAATTTCCAAGGCCATAATAACGACAAATATCCACGTCTGAATGCCCAGTATAATCCGCTTACTCTTCTCTTTTTTCTCCACAACTAAGTATTGTGAAACCATCAGAGCACAAAAAGGCAGTATGGGAAGGATATAATACGAACGTCTTGAGCCGGACAGAGTGAAAAAGAGAAAAATAAGTCCAGTTGAGATTGCGAGCCATTTGGCCGGCCATCGAAGTTGCCGAAAATTGCCGCAGAAAGCCCAAGCTGCACCAACAAAGAGGACTATCCAGGGAAATAGTAGTCTGGGCAGATGATAAAAGAAGATATAGAACGGCTCTTTGTGGTCAAACGGTCGGAAGTAACGTACGATATTTTCCCTGAACGCCAAACCGAGACCGCTAGTCTTATATCCGGTTCTGGTCATTTCCGAATAGAGGAAAGGAGCCAGATACAGCGAGAGTCCCAAAGCCAGGGCCAGGAAATGAGAAACAGACAGATACGACTTCCAACGTTTTTCCCAAATCAAATCCGGCAATACTACAAGAATCGGCACAGCAATGGTCGCCATCCCTTTTGTATGGGCTCCCATAAAACAGATAAGGTAAAAGACTATATAGCTGAAAAATCCGGGTCGATCGCGTCGAGCCCAATACCATGCAACGGCCAGAATGATAGCAGCAAGATTTTCCATGTCCGCCTCACCTAATCTGGCCCAGAATACAAAACCGTATGTACCAAGAAGAACCCAGCCGGCTGTCATGGCCTGTTGTTTTGAGAAAAGCCTTTTCCCTAAATTTATAGTTCCAAACAGGACCAACAGACCGGCAATTGCGCTTGGTAACCGTAAAACCATTTCGTCAAGCCGACCGGTAATTGCCGATGCCAGAGCAATCAGCCAATAACTCAGAAGTGGTTTATCAAAGTAGGGCTTGCCGTTAATACTTGGATGAAAATAGTCTCCTGTTATTTGCATCTGCCTAACGATTTCGGCCCATCGGTCTTCCGACCCAAAAATCTCTTTTGCACCGAGATAGGCAAATAAAAGAAATATTGCCAGAAACCAAAAAAGGATGTCAGAAAAAACAATTCGTCTCTTTCCGGTGTCATCCATTTTAGGAAGCGGTTGTTCAGCAAAGAGATTGATATCTTTAGATTTGTTTTTCATAATAAATCCTTAATCGCATTTACAACATCATCAACATCATCCATAGTCATATCCGGAAACAAAGGCAGGGAGAATATCCGATCTGAATTCCACTCGGTATTGGGTAATATTCCGCGGCGCATACCCATTGATTCTGAGTAATACTTCTGAAGGTGCACGGCTTTAAAGTGAAGTCCCGTTCCAATGTTCCTCTGTTTCAGCTCACGCATGAAATCATTCCGGCTTATACCGGCCTTGTCGGTATCAAGCCTGACAATAAATAAGTGCCATGCGTGTTCAACCGGATATGGTACATCGCCGAGAGGCAGTATCTCTTCGACTGAAGCGAGAAGTTCTTTGTATCTCATCGCAAGGGCCGTGCGTTTTGCATTGAACTGTCCTATTCTTTCGAGCTGCTTGATTCCAAGCGCGGCCGATATGTCTGTCATATTATACTTGTAACCAGGTTCAAGCACCTCCGCCTGCGGAACGCGTCCCTGAGTTTGTCGATCAAAAGCATTGACACCCAGGCCATGGAACTTAAGGCATCTGATATGATTCAGGAACTCTTCGTTGTCCGAACAGACCATGCCACCTTCGCCCGTTGTAATATTTTTGATGGGATGAAAAGAGAAAATTGAAGTGCCGTTTCTGCCAATGGGTTTGCCATTGTACTGCGTGCCGACAGCATGTGCGGCATCCTGGATAACAGGAATACCCTTCTCGTCGGCAATTCTCATAATACCGTCCATATCAACCGCGGAGCCGGCAAAATGGACGGGGATAATAAGCTTTGTTTTATTTGTTATGCATTTACGCAGAGACTCAGGAGTCACCATAAGCGTTTCGCGGTCGATATCGGCGAACACCGGCGTAGCGCCTGCCAGAACAATTAGGTTTACTGTTGAGACCCATGTCATAGAGGGGGTTATAATTTCATCTCCTTTGCCGATGCCAAGTGCTTTGAGAACAAGATGCATTCCGGCAGTCGCCGAGGACAGCGCGACGGCCCAGGTGCATCTTATATAGTCACAGAACGCCTGTTCGAACTCCGCTGTCTTTGGACCTGTGGTAAGCCAGCCGGAACGAAGAACCTCCGCAACAGCGGCAATCGCCTCTTCACTTATAGAGGGCCTGGAAAAGGGAAGAAAGTCACTTCGCACTGCTCGCCTCCTCACTCTCCATTGCTATCAGTGAACGATCCGGATTAATAAGCCATGCCTTCAGTTTTTTTTGGTGCTTCTCAGGTGATACCCACGTGCGTCTGTCTTCCATATACGTTGGCTGCGTGGGCAACAATGCCGCTGCCGCTTCTTTAATATTCGTTCCCTGGGAGATTACCAAGCCGGGCTGGTCGCTTTCGAGGAATGCCCGCAAGGCATTTTCATCGGTCAAGATTGTAACGTTTGGATCCAGTCCCATATAGAAAATAACTTGTCTTTGCACTGATGCCAGAATGCCACTCACTCGTGCGGCAAAGACTCAACTTGCGATTTCATCCGGAGAGCAAAAGGCCGCTCCGTACGGCATGATTCCATAATGTTGTATACCCCTACCATTGTCAAGACAAAAACTTGGGGTTTTTAAGGTGGACTCATCACCATGTGTTGAAGCAGTTGGAACGGAGGGAGCCCGGAGTGCCAACTGCTACGCCGTACACCTCGGCTGGGGTGCGGTAGCCCAAAGCCTGGTGTAATCGCTGATTATTATAAAGTTCAAAATACCGGCCAAGGCTATACCTTGCCTCAGTCACCGTCTGATAGTCCCGCAGATAAACCTCCTCTACTTTTACTGTTCGCCATAAACGCTCTGAAAAAATATTATCAAATACTCGGCCTTTGCCATCCATACTGATTTGAACACTTGCATTCAACAATATCTTTGTGAAATCTATCGAGGTGAACTGGCTGCCCTGGTCCGTGTTGAATATCTCCGGTCTGCCAAAGCTCAAAGCCTGCTCCAGGGCCGAAACACAAAAATGCTGCTACAAGAAAAAGGAACTCTATCCAACGAGCATCTTCCCTTACTGTAGCACTTGGCTCAAATAATTTGTCTCCGTCAAGCAAAATAATTTTTAAAAATCCCCCATACACACAGTAAAGCTCAACAATGCTTCAAGTGTGAATTAAAGATAATTACGAATATCCAACTCTTTCCAAAAATGACTATTAGTTAGAATTTGTATATCAATCCCGCGTAAAATCAGTAAGCCAGGTAGTCATCTACTGACCCCGTCAGGCCTGAGTTGCGATCTTTGACGTCCCAGCCCCCAATGTGGTATTGAGCACGAATCCCAAACTCAGCCTCAAGACTCTTGCTAAACGTGTGTAGAAGCCCTGCGTCTACGAAGGGGATGATTTCAGTTCCGCCATCCGTGCTAATATCGTAAGTGCCACCTCCTGATACATCCCCCCGCACCTCATCAATGTCAGTAATACCAAATCCTATTCCTGCCAGCCAAAAGGGTTTCCACGCTTTAGAATCTTGACCAAAATCATGCTTAAGCCATGCGCTGATAATCGTATTAGATGCAGAAGCATCATTCACTAATCCAAGTTCACGGGGGTGTGGGTGTGGATTTTCTGTAGAAGGCGAGGGCAGGAAGATGTGTTTTTTCCGGCTGCCGAACCAGTTCCCGACGAGTGGGCCAGCCTGTACATTGATGGACATTCGGACATTGTGGAACACGGCATCCGTCATAACTGAGAAAGGACCTCTCTGATGATCTGTCAATCAGGACGCGAGTACTCGTTTAGATTGCGCGACGCTTTGCAGCTTTCCGATATGGCCTACGGGCAGCACGCAGCTTCCTGCCCGCAGTCCGACGTGGGCTCATATGCCGCACTGATTTGGATTTGTCTGCGGGCTGTGGCTGTAAGGAATCAGATTTCGTGTAGGCAAAGCCTTCACATTTTTCCGATTTAAGTTCGCGCCCTATGAAGCTCTCGATCTTGCGAAGGTACTTCTGCTCATCGTACGAGACAAACGTGATTGCGTCGCCCAAAGCCGTGGCCCGTCCCGTACGGCCAATGCGATGAACGTAGTCTTCCGCATAGGCCGGCACATCATAGTTGATCACATGCGAGATCCCCTCAATATTGATCCCGCGAGCGGCGATATCGGTTGCGACCATCACCTGGTACGTGCCTCTCTTAAAGCCATCCATTGCAAGCAGACGCTGTCCCTGTGTGCGGCCGGAGTGGATCGCTATCGATACAACGCCGGCCCGCTTGAGTCGCCGGTTGATCTTGTCCGCTCCGCGCTTGGTCCGGGAGAAGACCAGTACGCTGTACATCTGCGAGTCGCTGAGCATGTGTACCAGAAGGTCCATTTTCTGTTCCTTCCGAACCGGATAAATATGTTGTGTAATCGTCTCGATGGGGTTGCGAGGCCGCCCGATCTGGATCATTTCCGGAGACTTCTGCATCTCGGCGGCCAGCGATTTTACCTCCTGCGAGATGGTGGCTGAAAAAAGCATTGTCTGGCGTTTCCCGGGCAAGACGCTCACAATTCTTTGAACGTCGTTGATGAAGCCCATATCCAGCATTCGGTCGGCTTCATCAAGCACGAGTACTTCAATATGCTTGAGGTCTATCGTGCCCCGCTCCATGTGATCCATCAGTCGTCCGGGCGTGGCCACAACAATGTCAACGCCGCGCTTGAGCGCATTGAGTTGACCCTTGATATTGACGCCGCCGTAAACCGCCAGAGTACGAATATCCACGAATCGCCCATAGCCCCGTATTGCCTTTTCAATCTGCAGCGCCAGCTCGCGCGTCGGCGTGAGGACGAGCGCCTTGACAACTCGCTTTTTCGCCGCAGGTTCGTGGCTGAGCCGATCTAAAATGGGCAGGACAAAAGCTGCGGTTTTGCCCGTTCCCGTCTGTGCGCAGCCGATAACGTCCCGGCCTCTGATCGCGGCGGGAATCGCTTGTGATTGAATTTCAGTGGGAGCGCTGTAGCCGGTCGCGAGAATACCCCGCACCAGCGGGTCTGAAAGACCAAAAGTCGTAAATGGCATTAAATAATCCTAAAAGATACTATATTCAAACTGACTCAAACATAGAGATTAATCGGAATCGCCATGCATGAACCTCTCTTTCAAGAGCACAGGTAAAAAAAGTGAAATGATGCGAAAAGTAGGTCTTGATCCGGATTCAGGATTACGCAGAGTGATTTTGCTTCAAGGCTTCGCCACGCGATCATTACAATTCAATATATTTCTGACAGCTATTATATGGCTCTCTACTGCGGAGGCAAACATAATGTTCTCCCATCGCAAAAAAAACTCTCCGCCGCTCCACATTGACAACCGAGGCACGCTATGCGAGATTCTTTGCGCCCGTTTTGGGCATGGCTTTTCCTTGAAAATTGCCCGGCCATACCGTATGCTTGCTGTTTGTACGGCGAGTTCACGTGGGATTTTCGGCTTAGCTGTGCTGCGCTCGCAGTAGGCGCTGCCTCACCGGACAAACGACCGGGACGGGTATCCTCGGCCGCAAACCGGGAAAAAGCGGCTCGCAGATTTGTGGTTAAGAAAGGAAAACAACAAAACCTGCAACGTCCCTGCACACTCTGGTTACTTCTCTTCTTGCTTGTCTTCCTCGGGCTCGGAGGCCTGTACGGCGGCATTTCCATGCTGACCGACACCACTGGCGGCTCGCTCCAATTGACCGAGGTACTGCCCCTTTTACCCCCCGGCATTGTCGGGGGTTTTCATTCCTGCGAAGCATTGTCCCCGAACGTAGGGGCGGTTCGCGAACCGCCTTTACCTGAACCATATATACCCGAACCACTCCTAAATTTCTAAATCTTGCCTTTTAACCAATCCTCTAATTCTCTAATCCCCTGTAGTTTATCCCCGAGAACTACCCCCTTGACTTACTAGTCTACCCCCGATGTGAGCTTCCTTGCTTTTCTGTCGGGGGCAGGGGACAAGAAATGCTTTCTTCTTCCCTATAGACCACTGGCTCTGCCGGTGGTAGTATTTAGCCCGGTCCTCTGGGCCGGGGTGCAAACGTGAGGAATGCTTTTATATAGCCCCCACCCCTGTGGTGGGGGGACAATCATCTTTCTGTCGTTTTATATAGCCCCCACCCCGCGCGGTGGGGGTTACCCAAAATTCGCCTCCGGCGGCAGAGCGTCCTCCTGCCCCTCGCAACAAACCGCCAGCATAACGTCGCAAAATATCAACCTTACAATATTCGCTGGCAACCACTCCTCAGTTGCGCCCTCTCCTCCAACCGGTCGCATTCGCCTGAGAAAGCTGGGACGGCGAACATGGATACACCGGCGTCACCGATCGTATCCGCAGCGCGGGATCAAATCGGTAAGACAACGATTTATGCACCCTCTTACGTACGTCTGGAGTATCCCGGCGTTGATGTCGCTATCGAGAAAGGCGTCTGTATGGATGTTGTGATTCGAGCCCTGCGTGACTCGGTCAATATGGACTTGCAGAAACTGGTTCATGAAGACATGACTTCCGCTTTCTCAGAGTGTTCACAATATCGCAGCCGAATCGTGGCGGAAACTCAAGTTTAGCGTTTGGGTCCGCTTATCGCTCAGCGTTTTTAATTGACTGTATCATCCGCCTTCACGCCGGCCATCGCCTCGCCCCTGCCGATAAGCTGGATGTTGGGGCGCGGTGGCGGCGCCATCCCGTTACCAAGGAAGAAATCCGGGTGCGGTGGCTTGTTATAGACCACGTTTTGCCAGGCAATCGCCAAGCGGTATTGCGGGTCATGCATCAGCGTGTAGATGCGGTGTTCAGTCGGAATCGTCGTGGTGTAGAGTCGCAGGGCCCTACCATCGGGGGCGGTCATCAGCAGTTCCTCTCGCCAGTCGCCGATGAAGTCACCCATAATGTTGGGACCGCGTCCGCCACCCCGAACTCCGGTCGCGAAGAGCCTTTGTTCGGCGCCCGTTTCCCAGTTCCATTTGTTGACGGTGGAACGGGAGAGCAGCTCGCGCAGCAGATCGCCGTCCCACCAGATTACAAAACCGCTTGAGCGCGGATTGGGACCTATCTCGTTACCGCGTGAGTCGCGCAGACCTCCCGGCCCACCCCACGCCTCGTAGCCGCGGTGGCGAGGATCGATGTCGGCGGCCATCCCCCCAACAACATCGATGCCGGGGCTGTGGCTCCAAAGTATTTCACCCGTGCGGGCGTCGCGCATCGCCGCACCGGGAGTCTTGAACCGGACGGTTTCATCCTCGTTTTCGTGGATTGTGAAGACCTCCAGGCCGGGACGGTCGGGGTACATGTCGCTGATGTGCATCGAGTCACCGTGTCGCAGCCCGCTGGAGTAAAGCCCCTGGCCGTTGTCATCAATAACCATTGCGTGGTAAACTATCTCGTCCTTTCCGTCCTCATCCACGTCGGCCACCGACAGCGAGTGGCCACCCATACCAGAGTAGGGCGAGGCATCCGCGAAGGGTGGGTAGCTGATACCCGAGTCGAAGACCCAGCGGCTGGTCAGCTCGCCGTCGCGCCAGTCCCAGGCGGCCATGACAATGCGACCGTAGACACCGCGGCACATCACCACGCTCGGGCGCTCACCGTCCAGGTAGGCAACACAGGCCAGGAATCGGTCGCAGCGGTTGCCGTAGCTATCGTTGCCGCCGTTTCCGCCGATACCGCCCCAGCCGTTGATCGGATAGCGGTTAGGTATATAATCGACCGTTTTTAACGCCTTGCCGGTCTGGCCGTCGAAGATAGTGAAATACTCCGGGCCATCGAGGATACGGCCATGAGTCCGGTCGCCTTCCTTGTAGGTACGCCAGTCCTTGTCCTTATCGCCGATGACCTTCCCCGTCCCGTCCGTTGTGCCGTCAGCAGTCTTGCAAGCCATCTCGGCCCTGCCGTCGCCGTCCAGGTCATAGACCATAAACTGCGTGTAGTGCTCGCCGTCGCGGATGTTGATTCCCAGGTTGATGCGCCACATCTGCGTGCCGTCCAGCTCATAGGCGTCAAAGATGGGCGTCCCCGTGATGCCGGCAAATGCGTTGTCCCGGCCGTGCGATATCTGGTGCAGAACGATCTCGTATTCGCCATCGCCGTCCAAATCGGCGATCGAGGCATCGCCGGGCCGGTATTCGGAGATACCTTGGATCGGGATTTCGAGGTAGTTGTTGTCCCAGACGCGCACCGGCTTGGAGGCCGCCAGTTCCTTGCCGTTCAACACCGGCCGGACAAAGTACTGGAGTGCCTGACTGGTGTCGGCACCGCGATCAACATAGTTTGTTGCGCCTGCGATCGGCGTTTCATTGACCTTGACCGGTGTACCGCCGGCGACGCGATAGAGATTGAAGGCGACTGTCTCAGGATCAGTTCCGAAAAGTCGCCAGCCGACATAAACACCGCCGTCAGGCTGTTTGACGGCCACAATCCCACGAGTGAGGTTTTCCATCTGCCGTTGCGCCGGGGCGACCGCGGCCAGACCCAGCAGCAGGCCAATGGCGATCCGGATCGAACAGTGAATCATGATAACCACTCCTATGAACAAGTTGCGCCGTAAGGCATTCTTTCTGCTTTCACTTCGTTTCCAGCCCGTACTATCCAGATATTCTCACTGGGCACCACGAAGATAAGCCTCTATCATTATTGGCTCGCAGCAACTGCCGCTTGTGCCGTTCACCAGCCATCTTGAAGGAACTGAAACGCCGTCTCCGTACGAATTTACGGAAGCTCGCCTGTAACACGGGCCAGCTCGTCGGATCGCGCGACGTCTTTACCATCGGCAAAGACGTGAAGGCCTTTTCCCTTACCGTATTTCTCGCCACTTCGGTCCCACAAGATAGTGAGTGTTCGCCCATGATAACGCACATTGTCAAGACAGAACCAGTCCCACGTATCCGCTGGTATCAAAGGATCAACTATCACCGCATCATATTCCTGAGGTATAAGTCCCACAAGTCCGCTAATTACCAGATCACAAAAGGTCGAGTGATTGTAGTATCGGCTCCGGTCTGAATCCGGCTTCAGCCACTTGCCGTTTATCTCATCAAGATACTCCCCGATATATGGCTTGCCTTTATACCGGTGAGACCGGGCGTATGTCAGAAGGGCGTCAAAGTAGTCCGCCTTGCTCACGTACTTCTGCTCATAGTTGCGAATCACATTTGCCAGTCCCACGAGCGTCTGGCTCGTTGCATACGGCCAAACTGCGCCGTCCCACTCACACGTCCCTACACCATGACTTCTGAACTCAGGATGTCTCCGTTCAGCAGTCGTAATCCCCATCGGTGCCTTGAATCCTTCCTGGTCAGTGAGCTGTTGCCATGCCTGCTCATACCCCTGCTCCGGCAGGTTAAAATACCACGGGATAAAACCGATTTCCTCCCGCACGTCTGCCAGTTCCCCGTTCGGATGTCGTACTTTGAAGAACTTCGCCGCTTCGTCCCACATCAGCTCGTGCATGAGCGACTTTAGCCTGGCAGCCTTTTGAGCGTATTCTCTGGAAATAGTCTTTTTGCCCGCCAGTTCTGCTACTTTTGATATCGCCACCGCGTTGGCATACATGTAGCTATTCAACGGAGGTCGGGCGTTTTTCACTTTGCGTGAACCGCTGATCGACTCCTCCATCCCGTCACGCACATCGTATTGCCAGAGCAGACCATTCTCAAGGCCCTGTTCCTTCGTCCACGCTTGGTAATCGCGTATAAAAGCGTCCAGCAGTCTCACCACAAATGCCTTGTCCTGGTTCACTAAATACCTGCGGTAGAGTGCCCATGTCCCCCAGTTGCTGTACCGATGAAAATGCGGCTGCAGATCACCCTCGTTACCCACGTACCAGAAACGGGCGTAATCGTCAATATACCGCTTGTCACGCAGCCATGTGCCTTCATAAATATGATGCCCCAGCGCACAGCTTATCGTATTGTACTTGCCGCTGTGACTGACCTTGTCGAGAAACTCCGTGAAAACAAAACCGTCCGGCGTCTTCTTCAAATGCCTGCGAAATGTCCACCATCTAAAATAATATATCTGCTCGAAATTCTTGTCAGGACACTCAAAGAACGGAATATTCATAGTCATCCATGCCCACGACTGCTGATTTGAGATGTGATTGACGATGTTTTCCGGCTCCATCGTGTTGAAAAAATCAACGTGATGCTTAAAGGTGCCTGCATCGAGGACGAACATCAAATCACAGTCTCTCTGTGCCCCACATGCACTCGTGGTTCCAGATACGACAATGCCCATCACCAAGAAGATTAATCTCTTGAACACAGAGGCCTCCGGGTGTTTACCTGTATTCTACCCTTACTATGCAAAAACTCATGCAGACAGCTCGACAATATTGGATTGTACTCAAAATACTTGAAATGAAAAGGATTTTAGTTAGACTGTCTTCATAGAAAGACTCTGTGACGAAAAGGAATTCAAGAGTTAAATCGGGTCGCTAAGAGTTGCCACAGTTGCAGGACTTATTTATCGGGAGTTGACTGTCCGCAGAAGGGCAGTACACCGAAGAATATCGGATGCAGCCATGGCCGCCTCGGAAAGAGATCTTATGAGAACTGCAAGCCGAGAAATCATACTTGGAGTATGGGTGTGCTGTGCTTTGGGTTCTGCTGTAATCGCAAAGAATACCCCACAGTCCGCTGCCCAACGAGCTCGCGTCCCGGTTAACCCGTCGAAGGTTGACTCTAAGGTTCCTTCAATGCGTCCCATAGATCGCCGGGCACTGGTCAGGCGACACAATGTCACCCTGAGCACCGCCGACTCGCTGACACCGCTCAGCGTCGGAAACGGTGAGTTCGCCTTTACAGCCGATATCACGGGACTTCAGACATATCCAGAATACCATCAGCAGGGCATGGCTTTGGGTACACAGTCTCAATGGGGCTGGCATACGATGCCAAATCCAAATGGGTACAAGCTGGCGGATATTCTTGACGACTATGTGGTGGCAGGGCGCAAGGTCCCCTATGCCTCAGACAAAGACTACTCCGGCACGTATTCTCCGGCTGCATCCTGGCTGCGTGTTAATCCGCACCGTTTAGACCTTGGACAAATCGGATTGCGAATTACTAAAGCCGATGGCTCATTAGTAGGCATAGATGAGCTGACACACACTCTACAGACTCTGGATTTGTGGACGGGATTGCTGAGAAGCCGATTCGAAACCGAGGGCCGACCAGTAGAGGTTGAGACGGTGTGTCATCCGGAGCGTGACCTGCTGGCAGTCCGCATTGAATCACCGCTGCTGCGACAAGAACGCTTGCTGGTCTCTCTGGCGTTTCCGTATGGGAAAGCCGATTGGGGCGATGCAGCGGATTGGAATAATCCGCAAAGCCATACAACGCGACATCGGATCGAGCGCAGAGGGGCTGATTTTGTCCGGATACTTGACGACGACCATTACTATGTACATGTTTGCTGGTCATCGGGAGGCAATATCCGAATCGAATCACAGCATAAATATGATATCTTGAGTGAGGACGGTCAACCTCTGGAGATTGTATTTGCCTTTTCTCCAATAGAGATTGCCGAACCACTACCCGATTTTCAGACAGTTTGTGCAGAGGCCGGCCGTCACTGGAGGCAGTTCTGGATGAGCGGCGGTGCGATTGATTTCTCAGGATGCACAGATTCGCGCGCTGCGGAACTTGAGCGCAGGGTAGTGCTCTCGCAGTATCTGACCGCTATCCAATGCTCGGGCTCTCGTCCGCCGCAAGAGACCGGGCTCGTTTGCAACAGTTGGTACGGCAAGTTTCACCTGGAAATGCACTGGTGGCACGCAGTGCATTTCGCCTTGTGGGATCGGCTGGAGCTGCTGGAGCGCAGCCTGCCCTGGTACCAGTCGATTCTCCCTATGGCGAAAGCCACTTCGAAACTCCAGGGATATGGAGGTGCCCGCTGGCCGAAAATGGTTTCACCGGACGGACGTGACAGTCCGAGCACGGTCGGAGTATTTCTTATCTGGCAGCAGCCGCATCCGATTTACTATGCCGAGTTGTGTCACCGTGCTCACAGAGATCGCGAAACCCTGGAGCGATACCGGCAGATTGTCTTTGAGACGGCGGAGTTTATGGCTTCGTATCCGGTCTGGGATGAAAGCGGCCAACGTTTTTCGCTGGGCCCGGCGTTGATCCCGGCGCAGGAAAGCTACGGACGTGACCGCGCACGAAACCTTAATCCCACCTTCGAACTCGCTTACTGGTATTGGGGACTGGAAATCGCACAAAGGTGGCGGCAGCGGCTTGGCCTGGAACGTGACGTCAAATGGGATCGGGTGATGCGGCTATTGTCACGTCCGACTATCCGTGACGGAGTCTATACGGGAATCGAGACCCCGCCTTATACAATCTACCGCGACCATCCTTCCATGGTGGCGGCACTCGGATTCGTTCCTCAAACTCCGCTGATCGATCCGAACACAATGAAACGAACGTTCGACAATGTAATGCGAACGTGGGACTGGAAGAGCACATGGGGCTGGGATTATCCGATGCTGGCGATGACCGCGGCTCGTCTGGGCGAACCGGAAAAGGCCGTAGATGCGCTGTTCATCGAATCGCAAAAGAACCGGTACCTGGCCAATGGACACAACTTCCAGTCATCCCGGCTGCCTCTGTATTTGCCGGGAAACGGCGGCTTACTCACTGCTGTTGCGATGATGGCGGCAGGCTGGGACGGCTGTCCCGACCGTCCGTCGCCCGGGTTTCCGGACAATGGAAAATGGAATATACGTTGGGAGGGACTTAAGCGCATGCCCTAAGCAGAATAAAACAGAGGTTTTGTGCCGCAATTGTCTTTCCGCTTGCCGGCGCCTGGGTGGTATCATAAAGCTATAACGGCTGCTAAAGCCATGATAGGACTGAAGGAGTTGAAGAAAATGAAGACCACACACACTGCATTGAGGAGCGGTTTTTTCCCACAATCTACAGAACCAACTATCTTGATGCAGAGCGTCTTGCTGAGGAGGCGTTTCGTAACTGCCCTTTGCTTTTACTTGTTGATTTCGTTGCTCAGTAGTGTCACGCCTCTGTGGTCGGTCGAGACACCGTTGCGCTTAGTAATCATTGGCGACTCGACGGTTTGTGAATATCCCCCGGAACATGCCTGCCGCGGCTGGGGACAATATATCCAGGACTATTTCAAGGATACAGTAAACGTGGTCAATCTCGCCAAGAGCGGAAGGAGCACGAAAACGTTCATCAATGAAGGGCTTTGGGCGAAGACGCTGGAGGCCAAACCTGACATTCTGCTGATTCAGTTCGGCCATAATGATTCGCATGATCCGGGCAAACCGGAGTCGACTGATGCCGCCACGGATTTTCAGGACTATTTGCGGCGCTATATTGACGAGACTCGGGCGATTGGTGCGACGCCTATCCTCGTGACTCCGGTGCAACGGCGGACGTATAGCTCGAGCGGCAAGTTGAACAACAGTCTGCTTCCCTATGCAAATGCGATGAAAGCAGTCGCAGCGGAGAAGAAAGTGGACGTGATTGACCTGAACGCTTCGAGCGGCAGGCTCTACGAACAACTCGGCACAGCCGCCAACGACGTCGTGGCAAACGCGCCACAGGATCGTACACACTTCAACGAAAAAGGCGCCCGCATGATGGCGCATCTGGTTATGCAGGAGCTGATGCAGATCGAACCGCGTCTAACAAAAGAGCTGGCACCGGAAGGGCCGATGATGCTGGGCAAGCTCGCAGCCAAGCCGCTGTTTCGAGACCCCGTGCATGATGGAGCAGCCGATCCTGTGCTTTGTTGGAATCATGCTGAGGGCAAGTGGTTTATGTTTTACACCAATCGCCGTGCAAATGTACCTAACACACCAGGCGTGACCTGGGTCCATGGTACACACATCGGCATCGCGGAGTCCTCGGACGACGGTGCTACCTGGAAATACAGGGGTACGGCAAATATTAACTACGGCCAGGACGAATACAGCTATTGGGCACCGGA
Organism: Sedimentisphaerales bacterium; assembly: GCA_035528395.1. Lineage (GTDB taxonomy): Bacteria > Planctomycetota > Phycisphaerae > Sedimentisphaerales > Anaerobacaceae > NIOZ-UU13. Next base: position 13,737 of record DATKYR010000109.1, on the reverse strand, counting down.
GGTTATTGAGCACGGTGGTACTTACCATATGTACCTGACTTTTGTGCCGGGGATTTTCACCGATTGGTCGCACCCGCGCGATATCATACACCTGACGAGCAAGGATCTACTGAACTGGAAATATGAGTCCACGCTGAAGCTTTCTTCCAACAGGTCTATCGATGCCTGCGTCATTCGGCTGCCAAACGGCACATGGCGAATGTGGTACAACAACGAGGTCGATCATAAATCGATCTACTATGCCGACAGTCCCGACCTGTACAAGTGGGAGGACCGCGGTAAGGCGATGGGCGAACGCCCGGGCGAGGGGCCAAAGGTCTTCCGCTGGAAAGGTTGTTACTGGATGGTTGTTGACGTTTGGAAAGGCCTCGGCGTTTATAAATCGGATGACTGTCTGAAGTGGACGCGACAGGCAAAGAATCTGCTCGAAGAGCCTGGAAAAGGCCCCGATGACAAAGTCAAGGGCGGCCATCCGGATGTGGTGGTAAGCCGCAACCGTGCATTCCTTTTCTATTTTACGCATCCGGGCAGACAGAATAATACTCCGAAAAACGACCTTTACGGACAGCGGCGCAGCTCGATTCAGGTCGTTGAGCTCGAATATAAGGATGGCCAGCTTACCTGCGACCGCGACAAACCAACGTACATCCAACTGCAACCGATTATTAAGAAAAAATGAAGCAGTAAGATTCTCATGTTCTAACCGGTTAATAATACACCATGTGTAGTCGGTTGCCTTTACAGGAGATTCTTTTGCAGCGCTATTGAACCACCGGAATGTGAAACCTCGATATGGAGCGATAGGAAAACACGGGTCCATCGCTGTTGAACGCTGGAACCGACCCTGTCTTATCCATAGCGACTCATTGTTTGATTATCCAGAAGAAGGAGCCGATTAACATCGCTACTGCAACCCAACCGGCAATAAAACCAACAACGCCGATAAGGCTCGGTTTGGAGATTTCAAAATCAGGGTGCTTAAACCAGGATCGGCGTGGGGCCGGTACGATACCGTCAGGAAGGGTAAAAGGCACGGTTTCCGGTTCGTCTGGAGCAATAGGAGTCCGCAGGCATTCATAGAAGCGGTCCAGTTTTTTCTTCTCAATCGGTTTGGTGAACAGACTGACCACAATGGCTGTGATAAAGCCCGCGGATATGTATAGGATCATTTGCCAGGGCAGGTAAAGCTTGCCTTCGAACAACATGAAGGTCGGCAGTTTGCCTGCCAGTGACGCGTTGAAGTCCCACAAGATATTGCCGAATATCTCGAGCCTGCTGGTAAACAAAAGCACCGCAAAGCTTAACAGAGTCGATATCCAGGCGGCTGTCGATGTAGAACGCCGCCAGAAAAGACCCAGCCAGAACGGGATGGCCATCATTGCCGAGACTTTCCAGAATATTTCAAGGCCTTGCACAACACTTTCCAGGCTGAACGCAAAGAAGACACCGGCTATAACAACAACTCCTGCGACAATACGTCCGACAATAGTGTAATGTCTGTCAGTCTTATTTTTCACTAAGATGGATCGATAAATGTTTTCGGTAAATAGTGCCGACGAAGCGACCATAAAAGCATCGCAGGAGCTCATTACAGCAGCCAGCATTGAAGCGATGAACAAACCAATAAGTCCCGGTGCTATCTGAGGCAGCAGACTATGGGCCATAAGGCCGTACACATGGTCGACATCCACATCCCTACCGGCATATAGTCCCACTGCACAGAGTCCCGTAAGCACCCATGCAATAGTGCACACCCGTTTGAACAGGATGCCGCACATCACACCTACACGACCTTCCATTTCGGTTTTGCCCGCAGCGGCCAAGCCCATGCTGTGAGGCTGGGTTACCCAGCCAAGCAAGCCATTGAACGCGATGACCGCAATATAAAACGCCGTGATTTCGTCCGGGGCAACAATCTTGAACATATCCGGATTCTGTATGCTCTCGCGCAGGCCTGCCATCCCCCCTACGGCCGAAAGGGCGAAAGGCAGAATCAAGAATGAAAGGACAATGGTAAGTATCCCCTGAACAAAATCCGTCAGTATGGCGGCGCTTAGGCCGCCCGCGATACCGTAGATAATAAAAACGACCGTCATTGCACAAATGGCGATGCTCGGATTGATTTGTCCGCCCGATACGGCTGTGATCATTGCACTGCTGCCTTTGAGCATCACGCCGATATTAACCATCAACTGCAGCATCCCCATCACGGCATACAGGCCGGCAACACCGCGGTCATATCTGGCAAAGAAATAGTCTCCAATGGTAACAGCTCGCATTCGCCTGAATATCGGAGCCAGCAGCCAATAGAATGGCGTTGAAAACAACCACAGCCATTGGTACCAGATACCCGAAGCACCGGAGCGATACGTTTTCGCGGCGACACTAACAGCCTGGTCGGAATGGGTGCCGGTGCCAAACGTGAAGAACATCATCATCACTTTGCCAAACTTTCGGTCACCGATGAAGAAACTGGCGGTGTTGCGTACACGCTTGGCGGCTGATACCCCTATTACCGCAATTACTGCAAGATAGAAAACCAGTACCAACCAGTCAATCCAACCGACTCCAAACATGATTTCCTAATCCTTTCCCAATTCGTTGCCGTGCCCGCATTTTCAGACGAAACTATCCTTTAGGGTAATTGTCTTCAGCACTCAAACATGCCCGCACTTTTTCCGTGCGCGATAGATAAGTATATCGGATTTGACATCGACTGCAACGAAACAGTGACCTGTGTTGTCGAAAAAGGCAAAAAAGACAGGTTCACAACCTTGCGAACGGATATTGACCGGATGAAGGAACCCTATGGCACTTGACAAGCGCGTGCAGCGTTGTAAGATCAGGTCACGTGAGTGAATCTTTGGAAACAGGACGGCTTAAGATATTGTAGTAATAGAGTAATTTATGCCGGTAATTTGGCTGAGAATCCGATTAACATTCTTCAGATGATTGGAGTGGATATGAAATACTCATTACAGAATATGTTCTTTGTGCTATGTATTGTGGTTTCAGTTTGTCCGATAGCGAGTGCTGATGATGGCTACGACCTCTGGATGTCTTACAGAAAGCTGGATGATGCAACGATATTGAATGAATACCAACAGGCTTTTTCTTCTATTGTAATTCAGGGCGATTCTGAAACGCTTCGCATTATTCGAGAGGAAGTAAAAAAAGGACTGGACGGACTTTTAGGAGTCGATTTGCCTATACACAGCACACTTGTTACAAGTAAAGCTCTTGTTATTGGCACACCGAAACAGTCTGTCCTCATACAAGAATTAAACTTGTCCAAAGAGCTGGCGACTTTAGGGCATGAAGGATATTTGATTCGGTCTATCACTATCAAAGGCATTCCATCAATATTAATCACTGCAAACGAGGATATAGGTCTTTTGTACGGTTCTTTTCATTTATTGAGGCTCATGCAAAACGGGCAATCCCTCACGGATGCAAACATCTGCTCCAAACCGAAAATTCAATACCGGCTCTTGAACCACTGGGACAATATGGACGGATCGATAGAGCGGGGTTACGCAGGTAAGTCGCTGTGGAAATGGAATGAACTGCCGGAGACTACAGACCCGCGATATAAAGATTATGCACGTGCTAATGCTTCTCTTGGCATCAATGGGACGGTGGTTAATAGCGTAAATGCCAATCCAATTATCTTGACACCCGAATATATTTCCAAACTCAAAGTACTGGCCGATGTGTTCAGGCCTTACGGCATAAAGCTGTTTCTCTCTATTCGCTTTTCATCTCCACTTCGGCCGAGTTCCGATAGGTATAGTCGAAGGGGCGGCATTGGCACTTTGGAAACGGCCGACCCTTTGGATCCTGATGTCCGAGATTGGTGGAAAGACAAAGTCAAAGAAATCTATCAATCTATTCCCGATTTTGGCGGATTTCTGGTAAAGGCCAATTCAGAGGGTATGCCCGGCCCGCAGGATTACAAAAGGTCCCACGCCGATGGCGCTAATATGCTGGCCGAGGCCTTGGCTCCCTATGGCGGCATAGTCACGTGGCGGGCCTTTGTATATGATGCCGAAGTCGATGCCGACCGTGCTAAACGGGCTTACAAGGAGTTTGTCCCTCTGGATGGACGGTTCCGTGCCAATGTCTTTGTCCAGACCAAGAATGGCCCGATTGACTTTCAGCCCCGCGAGCCGGTTCACCCATTGTTTGGGGCTATGCCAAAGACGCCTCTAATGCTGGAATTGCAGATTACCCAGGAGTACTTAGGACATTCAAAGCATCTGGTTTTTTTAGCACCCATGTGGAAGGAATACCTGGAATTTGACACTTACGCCAAGGGTCGAGGCTCGTATGTTTCCGGGATCATGGATGGTTCTTTGCACGATTACCCTATGACCGGTATTGCGGGTGTGGCCAATACCGGCTCGGACCGTAATTGGTGCGGGCATCTCTTTGGCCAGGCCAACTGGTATGCCTTTGGCCGCCTTGCCTGGGACCACAACCTTTCCAGTGAAGAAATCGCTGAAGAATGGATTTGCATGACCCTGAGCCGGAATAGTGACGTTGTCAGGACAATCAAATCAACGATGATGGGATCGTGGGAGGCGTGCATCAACTATATGACTCCGTTAGGACTCCATCATATTATGCAGGCGGGTTTTCATTACGGGCCACAACCAGGTTATGCAAGGTCATCACGATTAGACTGGACTTCCGTTTATTATCATCGTGCCGACAGTGCAGGCCTGGGATTTGACCGAAGTTCCTCTGGGAGCAATGCGACAAGTCAATATTTCCCGCCCTGGAGGGAGCGGTTCGATAATATAGAGACATGTCCCGAAAAATACCTGCTTTGGTTCCACCATGTTCCCTGGGACCGCAAAATGGAATCGGGCAGGGCTTTGTGGGAGGAACTGTGCTATAGATACCATACGGGAGTTAATTACGTAAAAGCGATGAGACGGAAGTGGGTTGCCCTGGAAAAGCATATTGACAAGGAAATATACCTGCACGTTCAGGAAAAACTGGCCACACAGGAAAAGGACGCCATCATCTGGCGAGATACATGTGTCGGTTATTTTCAGAAATTCAGTAAAAGGCCGGTGCCGGCCTTCTCTGACAAATTCATTATTGAGTAAAGAACAATCGTGCGGTACATACCGATGAAGCGTTAATGTCACCTTCTGCTGAGAATATGTACACGTTTCAATTGTTGAAGCCGTATCAATAGACGCACTTTGTGGCATAAAAAATGCTGATACCCAATGGCATCGAACTCATGGCCTCGATATCATGTCACTTGTACATCTGTGGCAGGTCCTCCATAAACAATGTGAGCGTATCTGCTTCAAAGGCCTTGAAGTTCTCGACAGTCGCTGCACCGGAGAACGCGGCGTAATTCTGACGCTTGTCTGCGTTTCGCCAAACCAGAACCCAGGCAATCTTTTTGGTCGAGGGGCTGGACTTGAGGACTTCGAGCAATACGTCGGTCCACCACGTCGCATTGGCAGCACGCTGACCGACGCCGGTTTCGGTAAAGGCGGCGATCTTGTTCCGCTCCTCAGCCAATGAGACTACAATCTCTAATGCCTGTACGGCCTGGTCTTTTGTCTTGATCGACCTGAAGTCGCCGTAGTTGTCGTGGCCGATGATATCAATATAGTCGTCGCCGGGATAACGTTCGAGATACTCTTCGCGGTCTTTGAAGCGGTCGGGGGAGTAGGCCGTAATAATGTTGTGCAGACCTTTCGTCTTTCTCAGATAATCCACAGTAAAGCGCCAAATCTGTTTGTATTCGTCCGGCGTGCACCACTTCGCACCCCACCAGAACCAGTCGCCGTTGTGCTCATGGAAAGGCCGAAAGATGATGGGGACCGGTTCGCCACCGGGACCTTTCAAATCGGCGAGAAATGCCGCTATCTGATCCAGCTTGACCAGATAGGCCTTGTGCATGTCCCCATCGGGCAAAAGGCTGCTCACGACCTTTTTCTGAGTCCAGGAGCTTTGTTTTGTTCCGGGAATGCGGGCGTGCCAGCTTATCGTATTAATCCCTCCTTTTTCATAGCCTTTCGCTATCCAGACCTTCATATACTCAAACGGGACGCCATCAATGTTCGCATCTGTACCGATATGGCCGAGATCCCAGCCGAAAACCGCAGGAAACTTGCCGCAGACCCTGTGAACGTCGCTATCAAAATCGTTCTCAGTAGACTTCCATCCCACGCCATAGGCCAGCGTATCCTCATGACCGAAGAGGATACCTTCCTGCGCCACCTTATGCAGGTTTCGATAGAGGGCCTTCGTCTCAGGCGTTGCCAAGGGGTCGGTTAGCTTGAGCGTCGTATTAGAACCGCTCCCAGCTCCGAGAGCGACACCCAACGTCAGTAGGGCAGCCCAGCAAATAATTGACCTTTTCATCTAATGTCTCCTTTCTTCACAATTGTTCTTGTTTGCAGAACGTCTCTACATAAGTGACTTCCACGAGGTATTGGTTAGATTTTTCTTAATCAATTCACATCGCTGTTCAACGCAACGGCTCGAGCGCATCCCGTCCGGCGGCGTGTTAGTGGCATAGTCCAACAGCCTGTCCACCGTACTGGTCGCGACATGGGTTCGCGTGTCGGACGACCCGTAGTAGATAAACACCTCACCATTATCGCGGGCGACCCAGCCATTGGAAAAGAGCACATTGGAGACATCGCCGACTCTCTCATCCCCCTGTGGCGCCATAAAATACCCGCCCGGTTTGGCAATCACCTTCCACGGCTCGTTCAAATCGGTCAGGAACATATACAACACATATCGGTACCCCGCCGCCGTGTCACGCACACCGTGGGCCAGATGGAGCCAGCCTTTTTTTGTCTTTATTGGAGTCGGGCCCTGGCCGTTCTTGCCTTCGGTGATTGTATGATAAACGCAGCGGTCTATAATCACTTCCTCGGAAATCCTGGCCTGCCCGATATCATCGCACAAACCCCAGCCAATCCCCTCACCGGTTCCGGTTGATTTGAAGTCGGCCATGGGCCGTGTGTAAAAGGCGTACTTGCCGTCGACGAGCTCGGGGTGCAGTACGCAGTTGCGCTGTTGGGCCGATGGGGTTTTTAGGTCGGGCAGTCGCTGCCACGATTTTAAGTCCTTAGTGCGCGCTATACCACAACGAGCGACGGCGGCCGAAGGGTCTTCGGGGTGAACCGGGTCATGAAGCTCGGCACAAAACGCCCCGTAGATCCAGCCGTCCTCGTGTTTGGTCAGGCGTATGTCATAGACGTTGGTCTCCTCAGCATCTGCAGGCGGCATCTCGACAGGGTAGTCCCGGAATCGAAAGCGGTCGATACCGGTGCGGCTCTCGGCGACGGCGAAGAACGACTTGCGATCGGCTCCTTCGACCCTCGCCACCAGATAAATCTGGTCGTTTAATTCTATGGCACCGACGTTGAAGGTGCTGTTGATTCCCATGCGTTCGCAGAGGAATGGGTTTGTGGCGGGGTCGAGATCATATCGCCAGAAAACGGGGGTGTGTGCCGCTGTAAGCACGGGGTACCGATAACGCTCGACGACACCGTTTGTGTCCCTTGTCTTTTCGTTAGGCCGCTCAATCAGGGCCTCATAGCCGGTCAAGAGATGTTTGACTCGTTCGTTGTATTCATTTTCCTTCATTGATTCGGTTCTCCTGCCATGTTATACCGGTTTTAGCTCGCCAAAGTTATCTGTGCCAGTCTTCTGATTACCTCCAAACATGCTCGCACGCTATGATACGGCCCCTTCCACTGCGATACCTTCGGCTCATTCGGGTCTGGACGGCCGGTCGGGTCGATTCGCCAGAACCAATCCCCATGCTCCTTGTCAACAAAGTATTTTTCAATAAAGGCCCACGCCTTTTGGGCCGCTTCTAAGAACGACCGGTCGCCTGACAGCTCGCATGCGTTCAGAAAGCCCACAACGCTCTCGGCCTGCGGCCACCATTCTCTGTTCCGGTCCATAACCTGCCCGTCCTGTCCTTCGTAGCACAGACCTCCATCGTCTTCGAGCCCCTCGGACAGCGTGACCTGGGCCAGTCGCAGAGCCAAACGCTGAGCTCGCGATGTCACATTCGGGTCACTTAGGACTTCGGCGGCCTCGCACAATAGCCAACTGGCCTCGATATCATGGCCGAACGTGTAGTTAGCCGACCTGGGTTGCCACGATTCATCAAAAAAGTGATTCAGGTGACCGGTGTCCCTGTCCGCAATCCGCTGATCGAATATGTTGACGAGTTCTATCAAACAGTCACGTAGCCGGGTATCCGGCCGGATGCAATAAAGATTCGTATAAGCCTCCAGCAGGTGCAGGTGATTGTTCATGGACTTCTTCTCATCCATGTCTTTGTCACTAAGCCGCAAATCCTCAGCAACAGACCAGTCCCGGTTGCAGACCTCGACATACCCCCCATAAGCCTTATCCCGACTGTGTGTCTCGATCAGTTCGAACAACTCCTCGGTGTGTTGGATCGCTGAGGGGTCTTGAAAGGCCTGGTAGTATTCGGCCAATGCATAGATATAGAAAGCCTGGCCGTATATCTTCTTCTTGCCGTCCAGGAGGTGCCCCTGAAAGTCCACTTGCCAAAAAGCCCCGCCATGTGAAGAATCTCTAAAGCAGGTATCAAGATAATCGTAAGCACGCTCGGCCATATTGCGACACCGGGATTCTTTATTAAATCGATACAGGGCTGAAAAGGTCCAAAGTAATCTGGCGTTCAGGATTAAACCCTTAGGGGCTTTGTGGTCAATCCTTCCGTCATTGGACATCTGGCCGATAAATCCGCCGTATTCATTATCAACAACTCTTTCAAGCCAGAATGGAACAAGGTTGTCCTCCAGCTCGCGCCTTACAGACTCACCGAATTGTCGCATTGTTTCATGTGACATTATTATCCCGCATGAGCCGGGGCTTCATTATTTTTCACTGGGAAGGCGGTCAAACCAGCTCTTCTTTAAAATCGCTGTTGTTGCGGCCAAAACAAGCAATGCGCCAAGAATGCCCTGAGGCCGCTGAATAACCACATAAATGGGCAAGGCCACCAGGGAGGTCTGCCAGATGATGCCTACAATTACATTGAACCAGTGACGGCCACAATCAGTATTAGGCGCAAAGCCGGGCTGCTCGGCCTTTATCTTGTCTGCGATCGGCTTCCAGAATCCCCAGGGACGAACAGTCATATAAAAGTTTTTGAGGATTTCTTCGTCCTCCGGCTTAGTCAGAAGTGTGCCGAGGAAACACCCCAGCGCCGAAAACAGAAAGATGGCAGGAAAGGCGTAAAGTGTATTGGTACCGGGCCAGAGGTAGTCCACTATGGGAGGGACTACCAGGGCCCCGAGGGTCCCGATGATCATACCCCAGAAAAAGCCGAATCCGTTGAATCGCCACCAGTGCCATTTCAGCACATTGGCTGCTACATACCCTCCATACAGTCCGCCTACAATCCAGAGCGTGATTTCAGTGATTGTTTCTGTCAGAAATCCGAAGACAATACCCACTGCCACCACCAATATAGTTATAAGATAACTCATTCGTACCTGTGCCTTGTTGGAGGCCGTCGGGTTGATAAAGCGTTTATAAATATCATTCACAATATAGGCTGGTCCGGCGTTAACCGTCGCCGCAAATGTGGACATAAACGCTGCCAGCAATCCAGCCAGCAAAAGTCCGGTCAGGCCTACCGGAATGATAGCGCTTTGTATGACAACTGGAAGGATCTGTTCGAAATCAGGCTGTGCACCGTTTTGAATGGCGGTTGTCCACATGCCTTGAAGCGTTTCACGCAGTGGACCCAGGGCTAACACGGTCAAACCCGCTACTAACATATAGCGAGGAAAATACAGGACTACGTTGACTGTGGCACTCATTAAAGATGCTTCCCTGGGATTTCGTGTAGCCAGGACACGTTGCATATCGTAGTTGGGTGCCGGACCGGCTATGCTGGCCAAAATCCCCTTGAACAGCATGAGCATCATGATAACGGTAAATAGAGAGAAGCCGTCCTTTGTGATACTGGACTGGACCATGTCAAACGCGCCGGACCAGTTTAAGTCGAGTTTCCAACCAAAAAAGAGGTTTTGCCATCCAGCCGGCACAGCGGCATCTATCATCTCGGGTCTGACATGATAGATGGCAATAACACCTACGGCTATGGAGGCGATAGTCATAATAGCAAATTGCAGGACTTCGGTCAGAACAACACTGAACATACCTCCCTTAACTACATAGAGAGTTGTGATGGTTAGGATTATAAGCGCATAGGTATTTTGGTTCAGCCCCCACGGCAGAAGGATCTGAGCGAATTTGCCGATACCTTTGAAGGAATAAGCAATCATGCCAATCACATTTATCAGGGCAAAGAGGACCACACTGATATGGGCCAGATTGGCACCGGTGCCCCGGCCAAACCGGGTTTGTATCCACTCGGCGCCGGTCAGTACATTAGAACGCCTCAACCACATGCCCACATAGACCATCAGAAAAATCTGGTTGAATGTCGGCCAGACCCAGGGAATCCATACGCTCTTCAGCCCATAGATGAAGCACAAATACACTAACCACATGGTCCCTGTGATGTCAAACTGACCCGATGCATTCGAGACGCCGAGAATATACCACGGCAGGCTTTTCCCCCCGAGAAAATAAGAATTCAGGTCCTTGGAGGCTCGCCTGGAGACCCAAAAGCCTATCACAACTGTTATTACCAGATAGGCAAAGATGATGACAATGTCAATACTATGTAAATCCATGTGTTATCTTCGCACAAGTATAAATAATCAGTCGTATTATGACAACATAGTAATGAAAAGAGTAATGAGTTTATCATCTTCGACGGCATTTGCATAGAGAGAACTGATTATACCTTCGAAATACTGTGCATTGTGTCCCCTATGGGTGAAAGATATTTTAAATTAAGAGCTTTGGCTGTCAGAGGGAATTGTCAGTTTATTGGCTCTGTGCCTCGGATTTGCGGTTTTTTGTAACGAGAGATGCTAAGAAAAATCTCTTGATTTTGAGCCGCTAAAACGTTATAAGTAGTTTATGTGTCATCGATTTTCGTATAATCAGGATGCGAGGCTATTATGAACAGACGAATCGGATTCACGTTAATCGAGCTTCTCGTGGTCATCGCCATTATCGCCCTGTTGATGGCTATCTTGATGCCCGCCTTGAATCAGGTCAAGAAACAGGCCCGCACCACCGCCTGCCAGGGCCAGCTCAAACAATGGGCCCTCATCCTTGCAATGTACACCAACGACAACGAGGGCTATTTCCATGACAGGCCTTTCGGGACCGATTATTCAAGGATGTGGCCGCAATTCTATCAACCATACTATGACGATCCAATGATGCGATGCTGCCCGGCGGCCAAGAATCCCGACGTTCACTTTGGACCGTACGGCACCTGGGGCCGGAAGGAGGGGCCGGCCGACCCGGACTGGGGCTGGGGCGGCTCATGGGTGCCGAAAGAAGGTTTCTTCGGCAGTTATGCCATGAACCGCTACATTCTCAACAAGTCCGGCCCGGAGTATTGGAGGAAGATCGGCGTTAAAGGTGCAGATAACGTCCCGGTATTTGTGGATTGTATGTATGTGGCGATCAACCCGGCTCCTACAGACGCACCTCCCGCTTATGACGGTGACCGCTCAAATCAAATGCAATTCTCGTGCATGAATCGGCACGTGGGGCATATCAATGGCCTTTTCTTAGATTGGTCCGCCCCAAAAATCGGCCTCAAGCAGTTATGGACCCTAAAGTGGCATCGGCAGTTCGACACGGCCGGCCCCTGGACCATAGCGGGCAGTGCCCAGACTCAAGACTGGCCGAACTGGATGAGCAATTTCAAAGATTATTAGAGCGAATGGAAGAGGATGAACTACGGAGGACAGAACCTGAAGCGTCAGATAGGGGCAATTCCGGGCAGACGGAATGCCCAAGACAGTCCATACGCTGAACGCTACCTGCAACCCGTTATTCCAAGCGCAGCAAGCAGGGAGCAGGAATCCAGTTGAAAGATGCTTTTACAAGGAAATATGGATTTGACCAACACTTAATCTTATTTCGATATTATCCTTTACAAAAGGTAGCCATTTTTATATATTTAGAGGAGGTAAAGTCTGTGGATATTTGGCTTTCTGGCAAGTGAAAGTGCTGTACTTTTCGTGTAAATTAGCTTAGCCGGAAGGTTTGTTAGTAAAGTATAGAGTTCTTCGTAAGAATTTTGTACTTTAACGTGAACATTTTACATTTCATTTAACGGCTCAATTCATATTGGGTTTTTGCTTGTCACGGCGTGGCCGAGCCACGATGGGAAGGAAGGAGGTTGTGTCAAATCGTAGCAAATTATTCTTATCCTGGGGAGGTACTGGACTTAGTTGCGGTGTAAGTCTTTTCGTTGTTTTGTTGAAAACACCGCGTGTTTTGGTGTGTGGCCAAAGCATAAATTCACAATTATTTTAAATTTTTTTAGAGGAGAACTATTATGTGTAGGAAATTGTTTCTTTTAACTTCTTTTGTTGTGGTGCTTGGGCTAACCGGCAGCGCTTCAGCACAGTTGATTGCGTATGAGCCCTTTGATTACCCTGCCAACGGCCTAAGCGGTAACGATGGTGGCAGCGGTTGGAACGGCGCTTGGGATGGAGGTGATCAACAAGTAACGGCTCCCGGTTTGGCTTTTTCGCCTCTATTGGTTAAGGGCAATAAAGCGACCGTTGTGGGTAATGAAACCGAATCGTTCCGTGACCTGCCGGAACCCATGGGTGATAATGAAACCCAGCTCTGGATTAGCTTTGTCGGTCAGGCCGACCAGCAACCCGGTGCTGCTATGTGGGGTGGTGTCTCTTTCCACGAACCCGACGAGAGTCTCTTTCTGGGAGTTCCGTGGCAGGATGGTGAAGGCGACAAAGTCTGGGGCCTTGACACCAAGGGAGATGAAAATCGATTCACGGAGATCCCCATAACCGAGAAGATTATCTTTGTTGCCCGTGTAGACTTCAACACGGACGGAGACAACGATACCGTGACGGCCTGGGCCAAGTCCATAAACGACACGGACCCATTGGACCTTACTGACGAAACTGCTTTTGCCCAATATACAACCAGGAATATCGAGTTCTCCAGAGTACGTATCGCCGGCAACCAGCCGGTTAACATTGATGAGATACGTCTCAGCATGACCCCTCCAATTGAGCCGGTTGATATGGAAATCGGTTTTGCCGCGCAGCCTCCTGTGCTTGATGGGGAGGTCGATGAAATCTGGGCGGACGCATCAACGCAGTATTTCGTCCCTCTGGATGATCCGGCCAATGCCTCCGGTAGCTGGATGGCGTTGTATGATTCTGAGAATCTCTATGTGATCGTAGACATGACCGACGACAGTCTGCAAAATGATTCGGCCAGTTCCTGGCAGGACGACAGCGTGGAGGTATATTTCGACGGTGGTAACACCAAGGTAAACACCCCGCTGTCCGGAGACGACCACCAGTATACGTTTGGGTGGACAACGGACGACATACAGGGAAACAACTTTGAAGGATATATCGAAGGTATGGAACACGCTCAGGTAACCACCGACACAGGCTGGCGTATCGAGATAAAGATGCCCTGGCTGTCGATACAGGGCGCAGCGCCCCAGGCTGGTGACTTGATTGGTATTGACTGTTACTACAATGACGACGACGACGGCGGTGATTCGCGTGAAAATAAGCTTCTCTCATTTTCCGCCGTAGAAGGCTGGAATGATGC
>DATKYR010000108.1:0-9059 GCA_035528395.1 Sedimentisphaerales bacterium | reverse complement strand
GTATTATGCAGCTCAATCCAGTCCGCAGCATCGGCGTGCGAATGTGCCAGCACTTCGTTGATAACCACAGCGCCTGGGTCGGGAATAATATCGCTGTCATCTTCGCCTGGCGAGCCTCCAGCGTATGCACTTGCACGCCAGCATTCTTTGTCGTTCCAACTGTATAAGTCAGTTTTGGTCGGGTCAATTACAGTTAGGGAGAAACCATCGCCATCGGTAATAGAGCGCCAGCCGTCTTTGTAGTCAAAGTCCATAATCATTCGGCCGATAGCATCTTGTAACCTGATTCGCTCTCCGGCATTGTTCAGCCTGCCGGAGTATTCACCGGCTATATTCATATCTGTGCCGTACCGAGTCTCGAAAGTATTGCGGTCCTGAACAACTACGACATATTCGTCGGATGCAAGCTCCAAACTCGGGAATGTAAAATCAATTCCATTCGTGAAGCTGACCAAATTCAGATTAATTGTTTCATTCCCGATGTTTTTCAGTTCGATGTATTCTTCGTTTGGTTCGTTCGATTCATCTGGATTCTGCGGATGATACATAATCTCTGTGATACGCATATTATTTGCTACCGGGCCCATGGCGAATGTCGCCTCGTTGAGGGCACTCCATGTGCCGCCCCTCAATACACGGGCCTTGACGTGGACACTATGGGGCAGCGTAATTGTTCCGGTATATTGGAGCACGCCAGGCGAGGTGTCGCCACCGGCGGAACTGCTTTTGCCGGCAACCAGCTCGGCGGAAATGAGAAAGTCAGAGCTGGTTGTGGATGTATTCAGGCCGTGGATGGCTAAAATATTGTTACCTGGCTTCATTGCGCTGAGGTAAGCAAAGATGTCGATGTTCTCGAAGTTGACGGCTTCGGTGTCAGAACGGCTGCCGTTGGCGCTGGAGTTCCACCTCGGCGTGCCGGTGAAATTGCGTCTGGCAGCCTCGACGCCATTGATGTAGGCGATAAAGCCGTCGTCGTAGCGAATCTTCAGCGTCATAAAATCAAAGTCATCCGGAGTGTCATTAAAGACAAACGGAATGCGGATATAACATGTGGTATTTTTTCCATACATCTGGTCTTCGAGGTCAAGTTTGAAGAGATTTTGATAACCGGAGCTTCTTTCGTAGCCGACACCGCCGGGACTTCCGGTGTTAAGTCTCCATGCCGAGTCGTTGAAAGCACCCCCGCCTTTCCAATTGTTGCTGATGTTACCGGTCGGAACCAACACCCGTTTAGCCGCATTCTCACGAACAAGGGTCGTACTGGTACTATCGTCCGGCGAGGTCTGCGGCAGGCGTGGATCGCTGCCGTCGAGAGTATAATAGATTGTGCCGGTTGCGGCAGTCATAGAAAATCTGTTGGTTGGCAAAATCAGGCCGCCGTGCTTATAAGAGCCATTGATGCGAAAGACCGGCGCATCAGTGTTGGGATAAAGCCCGGCGTTTTTTAACCAACCCAGGACGGTTGTCGAGCGGCCGGGGAAAAAACTATTGAGCATATTGTTGTTTTGGAAGTCCAGCCAGTTCCTTTGGGTGTATGGAGTGGATTTTCGGTTATCACCCCAACGTGCGGACTCACCAACGATTGCGCGTTCAGTTTCAGTTATTCGCCTCTGGTACATATTTGCAGTATTCGGGTAAGACAGCACTCCATCATTAAAGAAGTGACGGTGTATATGGTCCGCAAAGCGCAAGCGATATTCGGCATTACTCTTGAGTTTGTTGTGAATATCGTCTGGGCTGTTGCCGACCTGGTTGTCTCCCTCAACGGTGTGCTCGGCATCCCAGGAGTGAAATCGCCACAGGCCGTCCGGATGATTGCGATGTGTAGCGTACCAGTTCTTCTGGGGCCAATCGTGGTTTCCGCAGAACCAGTTGGCCAGCAGGTACGTAATGAAGTCGTCAATGTCCAGCTTTTGACATAGTGCCTCGTATTTGGCGAGATTGGCCGGTTCGGACTGAACTGCCCTTGCAGCGCTGAGCATAGAGTTGTAATTCGTACGGGCGCTGCCACCGGTTCCGTTGTTGATGACACCGCTGGAATTGTGCTTTATTGCGTCATACTCTTCCTTGTCTGAACCGAACGTCTCTGCCGCCCAGGAATGGTCCGGCCTTTCATGGACGTAATACATTCCCCAGTACAGCTTGTTAATATAGACGTGGGCATAGGAGCCATGCGGTGAATGGCCGCCCATAGCATTATGGAGGTCAGCGACATACTGGTCCTGAATATATTTAGCAGTGTTCTGCTGGTCGCTGCCGGGGTGCAGCCACGAGTGGTTCAGCACAGAGTCGAGCACGATGGTGTCAAAGCTCTCAGTGGGAGAATCGCGAAAGATCTGGTAATTAAGCTTTGTCGGCCCACCGGTAGGAGTTCCATCGTCTGTATAGGCTTTGAATCTGGGTCGCATTGAAAGCTTGTCCGTCTTCCACCTGTCGAGACTGGTGCCTCCGCCACTGACACCACCCTGCATTGCTATTGCGCAGTTAATCTGAAATTCGTCCCCACTGCTCGGCTCAACAAACTCCATTGAAGCTGCTCGCTCAGTACCATCCTGGGACTCGTTGATATAAATGCCTTTACTGCCGAACCAGTCATCCTTATCCATTATCAGTGAGAGTGTCGGTACGGATTTGAGGTCGTTCTTTATCGTGTTGCGATAGCGTGAATCGTTGACAACTTGTGGGTCCATCTCGTAGTCGCCGTTGCCGGCGTGCCCCCAGTTAGTAGGGAAACCGGCTGGACGGGCAGGTTGTCTAATGACATCGTCGAGAAAGATATACGTCTGGGCATCTATATTTGTGGGTTTCCAGCCGGGCTTGACAGCTATCGCCCGCAAAGATGTGGTCGTGGTGATACGAATAGGGCCGGTATAGACCATACCGCCCGGAGACCGCCCCCCACTGGCAGTATTATACGGCTCAGTGCCGTCGAGTGTATAGTATATTACGGCATCTTTGGTTTCAGTGGCAATCGTGACAGAGAAAGTCGTATCGTAAAAACCACGCTTATGGCTGAATTTCGTGTCGTCGACCTCGCCTAAATACGCACCAATATTTTGTCCTCCCGGACTGGGGAAACCAAAGAAGCGTTGGTCATCGTTGGTATCGGGGTAACGACCGTAGGAGATGTCGGTAGTCTGAGCGGGAAAGGCGACACTATCAATCAGTGTACTGCCATCGGTGTCGAACAGGGCAAGCTCCTCGCCGTCCGCATCGAGTTTAAAATTAGCATGCAGGCCGGCATCTGTGATATCATTGTCGACCCATATCAACAGGTAGCCCTCTGCTGGCACGGTAGTTACAGCCGAATTGCCATAGGGAATTCGCCACTTGGTCGGAACAGACAGGTTGTCCGTCAGGTACATCCCACCTACATTAATAGCCTCGGTGCCGTAGTTGTAGATTTCGACCCAGTCATCATATTGGCCCTGCGGATCTGTGTTACAACTGCTATTGGTGGCCATCAATTCGTTGATAACTAAGGACAATGGACGTTCGGCCTCCACTGAACCGGGCAAGGCTACAGTTAATATCAGGCCAAGCAATGAGATTTTCATAAATCGGGGCATTTTCTCTAATCCCTTCTCCCTTCCTCACTTCCATTTTAACCGCCCAGTGCGGTTGAGCCTGCGTAGTTTACAGGCTTTACATATATTAACATATTGAGAGCAGTTGAGTCAATACCCTTTGATCGAAGGCAGCCGTTCCACAATTGTCGGGAAAGTAATACCCGCGTAGAAGTTGTTGCAGAGTTTATCACGAGCCGCTATTATTATGAGCAAATTTGTCTGATACTAATGTTGGGCGTTTGTAAATTTAGGGTTCAAAATTAAAGGAGTTACGAAGTGAAAGTATTCCGGTCGCCGAATAATCCTATAATTAAACCAGAGGATATTAAGCCCTCCAGGGACGACTTTGAAGTTATCGGTGTTTTTAACGCCGGCGTTACTCGTTTTAAAGACGAGGTCGTGCTGCTTCTTCGTGTGGCTGAAAGGCCTATCAATAAACATCCCGATATTGTACTAACCGCTATTTACGATGTTAGTAAAGGTCAGCTTGTCGTAAAAGAATTTCCGAAAGGCGACCCGGAAAATGATTTTTCAGACCCGAGGTTAATAATAACACCGAGGGGGACATATTTGACATCTATTTCGCATCTGAGGCTGGCACGCAGCAAAAACGGTATCGGCTTTGAGATTGAAAATACCCCTGCGATTCAGCCGGCAAATGACTATGAAACCTTCGGCCTCGAAGACCCAAGAATCAGCCTTATTGACAACACATATTATATCAATTATGTTGGAGTTTGCCCTTTGGGAGTAACAACCTGCCTGGCATCCACGAAAGATTTCACCACTTTTGAGCGCCACAGCGTCATCTTTTGTCCCGATAACAAGGATGTAGTGCTTTTCCCTGAAAGCCTCGATGGTAAGTATTATGCTATGCACAGGCCCGTTTCTCCTTTATTCGGAAAACAGGAAGTCTGGATTGCAGAATCGCCGGACCTGTGCTGTTGGGGAAACCATCGCTATCTAATGGGCCCTCGCCCGGACTATTGGGACGAGATTAAGATTGGCGCCGGTGCCGTACCTTTCAAGATTGAGCAAGGCTGGCTGGAGATTTATCACGGCGTAAACCGAAATAATCGCTATTGTCTTGGAGCGGTATTGCTGGACAGCCGGGAGCCGTGGAAGGTTATCGCAAGGACGGAAAAACCGGTTTTTGAACCGGAAGCCGACTACGAATGTAACGGCTTTTATGGAAACGTGGTGTTTAGCTGCGGTTTGCTCTGCGAAGATGATAAGCTCAAGATTTATTACGGTGCCGCTGATACCGTTATTTGCTATGCAGAGCTGTCTTTGGAAGAAACCATCAAGGCCCTAAACCTGCTTGGTTAACTGGTGAGTGGTTAATTGGCAAATGGTTATCAGGATAAATGTACAGCAAAAATTTGTCTTTTCCTGATTCCCTGATATCTTGATATCCTGCAGCCTTATACCCCGATATCCCGGTAACCTAATGACACCCCTCACTACTCACCACTTTTGTTCCGATTTATCGGAATCACCATATTTAATAAGAGCTTATCCGAATAACCGGGTCGTTATGAGGCCGAGCGAAAAGTTCGAGGCCAAGGCGGCAGGTCAAAAATGCTCGCCAGAAGTGGTTTTCTCCACATTGAGAACATTTTTTCACCGACAACGCAGGCATCGGGCTTTGCAGCCGGCCGCAATAGGGCGGGTTATTTGGATAGGCTCTAAGCTCAACTGGGCTGATTACAGCCCGTATCCACATACACAAAATGCGGGTTTTTTTTGAGCATTCAATATTTTAAGCTGCTTTTCTGCCGATAAATAAAAAGACTGTCCAGAACCATAAAAGCCTGATATAGGGGATAAGCCGATGACAACGAACAAGAATTTATTAGCTATTGGAGCGGTCGTTGTATGCTGCATAACTTTGGTCTGGTTTTCCACGTCGATTCAGGGTGACTCAAGAACTTACGAGCTCCGGCCCAACATTTCCATCCCCGAGTACAGAACCGATGCGGTCCGTGCTATAGATGCCTATGAGCGTTTGATGGAACGATATATGGACCTCACCGAAAGAAATTCAATAAGGATTAATGCGGACCTCAAAGAAGTTATAAAAAAATTATATTCCATCGATAACAAACTTACAGAGCTTTCGGCGCGAATTGCAAGGATAGAAAAGACATTCGGCATCGAACAATCCAAACCACCAGTGAAGGAAAAACTTCAGCCTAAAGCTCCCGACACAAAAGCCGGCGAAAAGACTTTACCGCCTCGCTGATAAAGTTTGTTATCGTACAAAACAGATTGACAGGAAAGGAGACATCAGATGCTCAAGGTTAAAGACGTTATGACAAAAGACGTGGTCAGCGTAAAAAAAGAGACCCCAATATATGAGGCGATGGAGATTATGAGAAAAAAGGATATTACCGGTATGCCGGTCATCGATGATGATATGACTTTGGTGGGGGTAATTACTGAAAAAGATGTAATCAGACTGTTTTACGCCAACGAAGAGGAGAAAAATGAAACAGTAGGTTTCTTTATGACACGGCCGGCGGTTTCCTACAGGGAGAACGAAAATTTACGCAGTGTCTGTGATTTTATGATGATTAACTACTTCAGAAGAGTCCCGGTAGTATCGACAAAAGGAAAACTGGTCGGGATTATAAGCAGGCCGGATATAATAGATTATCTTCTCGAGCAAAAACGACAGAATGCTGAGGTGCGTTCAGATGCCAGCTTATTAATAAGCCCGCCTACATAAGTAGGGTGGGGCTTGCCCTACCGTTTAACTGCCCTCTCTCCTCTCCTTGTTGAATACGCCTGTAATTCCTAAGGACTCCTTACGGAGAAGCGTATGTATCCATATTCGATATTCTCCGTGGTCATTCCATACTTGATACGGAATCTAAATCTATCATTCGAGGACGTTACGTACCATCGACATTTCAAGTAACGTTGTACGCTCGCTGGAGACGTGAAAAGGCTCTCTTTGCGATTTCGTCAGACCACTTCACAGCATACCATTTCTTTAGTGCATCCGTAATAGAACTCATATCATATTTCTGTTCGTTCTTTCCTTTCTCAACTGAGAATTGGTGCTCTTCAGTGCGTATTTCTCCACTTCTTGCTGGAGTGGTGGTGGTAACAAGTGAAAAGATTATTCTCTCTTTCAAATCAGTTCCGGATTCATTCTCAGCTTCAGCAAGAATCTTTTGTGTAAAGCTCGCCTTAATATCTTTGTATCCAAGATATTTTCTGATATCATCCATCAGCCAAGCTAACGCAAAGCGTGATATACTTAGCAAGGGTAGGAGACGCCGTCTATCTTGTACTTTATTTTGTACGAACTCCGCCTCGAAACGCTTTAAGAACACATCAGGGAGTTTTTCTGCCCCTTTATATCCCTTCTCCTTAGCGCCTTCCACGATAGTTACCGCCAAAAACGGAGCTTTGCGTGTATGTAGCTGCACCTCTTTCGTAAGCCATTCTTCTCTTTTGTCTGCCGCGCCATCGTCTATTTCTGGTACCCTTTGCCTACTACCAGCGTTATCTACGATAGTAAATACATCCGATAGCACATCATAAATAAGTCTCTCAGGTTCAGGCCAGTCTTTAGCATGTTCAGGCTCGGAAAGCCAATAAAGAATTGTTTCACAAATCTCGTATGCAAGTCGGCGAGGAATAAGCCCTGAAAATTGTACAAGCTTATTTAAGAGACCGGTCAGTTTCTCTTGAGAATCCAGATATAGTGATTCAAATTCATTCGAATTAAAGCTTTCCTTCATTATTCGTTGTATGTATTGTAATGTAGGTTGGTCCGAAATATCCCCATCGGGTACTTCTCCGGCAAAGAATCGCTCTATGTAGTCCGACCCATGATTAGGGCGAAGAGATATTTTTTGAGACAATTGGGGTGCCAAGCTATATTGCGTATAACTGCACGTACTTGCTTCCATCTTGGCTTCAAAAAAAGGGAAAAGTTCGCACACAGCGTCTTTCACAATTTCATAATGCGCCGGCCCCTTACCCTCAATACGCTCTATCAACCGCTGTTTAAGCTCCTCAGCATATTTCTTATTTGCATAGGTCTCCGGCTCTGTCACATTCGGGTTCGGTTTCTCAATAAAGACGTCCCTATCCCTTGCAATCCATTCAAAAACAGCAGGTTCGGCAGCCTTGAGAGCGTTTGCTAAAATTAGATCATACCAGTTGATTTCCCCTTTAAGGCCTCCCTCCCAGGCGGCATGTGATTCCCTGAGCACACATTTAAGTACACGGGGAGTTTGCACAAGACCGAGCAAACTCCCGCGAATACCTACAGAAGAAAGTATATGTCGAAATCCTTGATGCCAGAAAAAGGGATCACTTTCTCTTTCATTTCCTTCAGCCCAAAGGAAATAACATGAACTATCCTTCAGCGCATTATCCCGGCTTTCCCTAATTTTCGAAATAACAGCCTCTGGATCAATTTTAGGAACAAGCTCCTGAAAACGTGTGAGTTTCAGCAAATCCCAAGAGCCCTTAACAATTCCACTTTTTCGCCCAATATCAATTGTTGGCCCCACCGAAATAACATACTGGGTATTTTGAATATTTTGTAGTTGGTTAAGCGCCTTGGCTACCGCTTGTTGAGTTTCAAACGAATCTTCCTCAATGCGATCAAAATCGTCGACAAATATGACCAACCGAACATTTAGTCTAACCAATACATCTCCGATAATTGAAGTAATTTCCTCTGGACTATCCGCTCCCCCAAACAACATATCTAAAAAATTACTCCACCAACTCCCACCGGCCTTAACCGCTTCAATGTACTTCTCAGGAATTCTCCACAACGCAGAAACATCGATTAACTCAAGAATCCTATCTGTAGCAACATCTATTAGATTCCTAACAGCAGCTTCTGCCGACAAAAACTGCCATCCTTCAAATCGACAGAAAAGCACGTTGTTCAAATTCTTCATCTTCTTATCCTTGCGGTAAAGATCTTCAACCAGATTGCAAATGCTTGTCTTTCCAGAACCATAAGGTCCTATTAGTGCGATACTCGGTAAAATAGAAGACTCTTGAGTAGCTTCTGACAACAGTTTGTTCAATATCCTCCGAGCCACACCCGAATGTGCTGAGAACAGACTTTCGGCTTCGCTCTGTATAGGTTGGTCATCGGCCATCCAAGCATCCAGTTCCAGCTTCTCTGTTTGATGTGAAATAACTGTTTTTTCGGGTCTGCGCAGTGTCTTTTTGACTAGACATGCTAATGGGTATCCTGCAAGCAGCCCTACTACGCAGTAACCAAACAAAAGTCCGATTGCGTAAATATAAATATCCCGAGCATATTCTGTAGAATAAGGCCAATTAAAAAAGATAAACAAATATACCGTGAGCTTGTCCCATCCATAGTTGAAGGTTGAAAAAAAGCGATGGCTACTCCAGCCTGATATAAGGTAAGATCAGGCGGAAATATTAACCATTTATTCAAAAAGGAGTAGCCATGCAAAAGACAGAATATCAAATCATCAG
>DATKYR010000107.1:0-17748 GCA_035528395.1 Sedimentisphaerales bacterium | reverse complement strand
TAAAAAGATTCTATTGGAACGACTTGGCCCGCTTTTGCAACCCTTTGATGTTGGGCCGTTTTATTTTCCCCCTCACCTTCTTACGAAGGGGGAAAATAAAACTACTTTACTTAAATTTACAGAAAGAATCTTACACTACCTCGCCCTTTCTATCATGATGATGTAAGCAAGATAACTAGAGACATTCTCAGTCAATGTCGAGGGTATATTAGAAGTGTTGCCAGAATGTTAAAATCTGAAAACTTTGACGAGGTCTTACACGACAAAGCTGATGAGTTTCTTGAAATAATACCTAAGGCAATAGATGAAATTGAAAAAGCGATAAAAAGAAGAATTGGCTTGTTACCGAAGTCTGAGATTAACGATGGCGTTTCTGTTAGTCTAGGACGAGGATTTATGGAAAAGATTACAAATGGCTCAATAACTTATAAAAGCAATACTTCAAATTTTAGACCATTAATAGGTCTCAAGATGGCTATCATAGGGGGATATATTAAGCGCAATGACTATGGTCAGCTAGAAGTGTATATTCAAACTGAGATTCCATTTCAGCCACTTCAACGCCTAAATGAACGACTTGGATTGGATTCTATGCACCTTTTCAGCGAAAGCGATACTATTTCGGAGGACAGCGATAATCCTACCGTATTTACGTCATCTACTGAGCACATTCTTCCTAAAGGAGAGATGGTGTTAGATCTTACAACATGGCAGGAATTGCCCTTTCCTATGAATTATCATGTTCAAACTCAGACAACAGCTTCTGGTCATTTGAAGGGCAAAGTATTTCAAGGTAAATTCGAAGCAATCCTTACTTACCATGAAGTTGACTTACAAGTTGGCTTGAATGGTGATTTCCAAGTACATTTGGCTTAAGACAAACACAAAAAAAATACAATTTTGGATTAGATTGAAAGATTGGATAGATATTGAAGAAGCAACGTAAACTTCTTATACAAAAAGAGTTTGTGTTTGGCGTTTTATACAGACTTTATAATCATTGTTAGGAAGATATGTGAAAGGAGGCTTTGGATGGAAGAAGATAAAAATTGTTTTTTCTGCAATAGTATATGTATATTAAATACAATTCCTTCGCTGTCTTATTCAAACAAATATTGCTGTAGCTACTGCGGTGAATATTTACTTGATAGACAAGATTCTAGAATATTATCAGGCCAATCAGATTCTAAATTCAAAATAGCCTGCGTATTGAATGAAAGGCGCCTAAAAGGACTGGGCGGTGTAGCATTAAGTAATAAGACAGATAAGGTGAAAAAGGTTTGCGGCTACCCTCAAGTTTCTATCGATGATATTTTGGACGAGTTTCCCAAAAAAGCCAGTGATTTTCTTAATAGAACACTTCTTAATTTGAGCCGATTAGCCACACTACCGTTCGAAGGCATTAGGCTGGATTTGGAAATCGATTGCCTAAACCTTTTTGCGCCAGATCGAAAAGGATGTTACGCCTTCTTGCGCGAGCTGGCGCAGCAAGGATTCATCAGATTCAATGAAGTTAAAGCAGGGACTCAGTTTAACTTTTTTTTCCTGACCAACAAATGCTGGGATAAAATAGAAAACCTAAAAATCAAAGAGAAATCGCGAATGAAGCAGTCCAAAAACGAAGAAAAGGCTGAAAGGAGCGTGCTTACAATGCCGGTAAGGTCAAGTAAGGATAATTGGGAAGACATAAAAAGTGAATATGACATCAGCAAGAGGGATTTTGGCAAGAAGATTAACTTCGTGTCGGACTCATTCAAAAGGAAAGTCATATTTCGTGATGTTGAACACGCGTTCGTGTTAGCATCGGAGGGTTTTGCGAAACCCGCTGTTATCTTAGCCGGAGGTGTAATCGAGGAACTACTGAGACTCTATCTGAAACACAAGAACATCGCAGCGGCAGGTAATACGTTTAATGAGTATATTAAGGCCTGTGAACAGAATAAGCTTTTACAAACAGGTATTGGAAAGTTGTCGGATTCCGCAAGAGAGTTCAGAAATTTTGTGCATCTTTCCAAGGAAAGTACCAAAAAACACAGCATTACCAAAGCAGCTGCAAAGGGTTCAGTTTCCTCTATATTCACTATTGCCAACGATTTATAGGAGATGGTGGCAGGCAGTGGGTAGCGGGGTAATTTGCGGATGGGAAGTCGACGGGGGAATAAAATTGGGGGGGAGATCCTTCGCTGACGTTCAGTGCAGCCAAAAAAAAGTTGCTTTTTGGCCATTTTTTTGTTGACTATATTTGAAACTATGTTAAAATACCTGTATGTTTGCCAGCAGGCAAACATAAACCGCCAGCAGGCGAAGATGACATTTCAGTTTGCATGTCGTAAGCTGCAGCGCAGCAAGGACTTAAAGCCAGCCCAGCCAAGCTTGTCCCCGAATGTCGTAGTCGGGGATCCAGATTAGAGTTTAACCATTTTACCAAATTAACCAATTAACCAATTAACCACTCACCACCTAAACTTGGAGCGAAACGGAAAACCCTTAGGGGAATTACCAATCATGAGCATCGATAATCCAACTTTAGCTCACTTTAGGCACTTTAGGCACTTTAGCTCACTCTTCACTCTCTCGCCCCTCTACATCTGTCGAGAACCCTCTACAAATCAACTCTTTTTATGCAAAACAAACCCAATCTTGTCCGCCGTAGGCGGATTGCAAATGAACGTAAACTCACTAATAACAATGAATTATAAAAATTTTATCCCACTGGCGGGGCAAAAAAACAAACCCAATCAAACTTAAAACAAACCCAATTGCCGAAAGGCCCAAATGAATGTAAACTCACTTATAACAAAGGATTACAGAAAAAAAGATGATTTCGAAGTCCGAATAAACAAACCCAATTTCGTTAACGGCCCAAAATGAACGTAAACTTATATGTTATAGAGGATTATGAAAATGTTACCGCCTTCAGGCCCAAAAAACAAACCCAAACAAACCCAATTTCAAACGCGTCTTGGTCTGTTTCTTCAAATCTGTCAGGCTGTACACCATGCCCATCAGAAAGGATTCATTCACACCGAAATGGCCCCATTTTAACGAGGTTTACGCGCACAACCAGACTACAACCAGAAAGCTCGTCATCTGCAAATTTGAAAAAATGTCCGTTTCATAAGTCTCATATGAGCAAGGTTTTACAAAAATCGAAAAAAAATGTAAACGTTTTCAATGAATGATTTCAAAAAGGGTATCTATTAAAACAGCTGTTACCCAAAATTATGCATCGAATCAAAAAAATAATCAATATCCAATAGACAATTAAAAAAGGGCCTATATCGAATTGATCAGTACAGGCCCCGAATTAATGTAAAATCTGCTCTATCAACCCCGCTATATATGAAAAATACGAAGTTATCTAACGGGGTCAACCGCGCCCCAATATCTTGCTTCTCAATAAGCAATGGGGGCCAACTAAATCATACGGTTTACGGCGCCGGAGGATACAGACGAATATCGTCAAAGTACATCGTACCTGAACCGCCGGCTACCGGATTATTCCTGTTGCCAAGACCAAGGGCAATCGTATTGACGTTGGCCAGGTTCACGCCCTGGTCGGCAAAGGCCTGCAGGTCGATAGTCCATTCCGTCCAGGTAGTTGCCTGGGCTGCATCAGGATTATCGTGATTGACCACCGCGCTGCCATTGAGAGCAACATATAACGTCTCAGCAGCGTTATCCGAAATGCCTCTGAACCAAATCGTTAATGTGCTGACACCATTCTCGGTCCAGTCACGCGGATAAGTCAATGTCAATGTCGCCTCAGAGTAACCAACGCTGTTGTCGTAGTAGAGCGGCATCGACTGGTTGCCTCCGTGAACGATAGTTTGCTCTGCAAAAGGAGGAGTTTCATAACCAACTAAAGAACCGTTTGTCGGGTCGCCGTATCCGTCCAGCCACGCATTAAATATCCTGTTGCTATCGGGGTCGGCGGGGTCAAGGTCGTTGTAAGATTCAAAATCGTCCACGATAAGGAAGTTAGCGGTCGTAAAGCTCCAGAGGATGCCTGTCCACGGGCTGTCGGCGTTGGTATTGTTAACCTCATCAATCCGCCAATAATAAGTGGTATCCCACTCAAGCATTCCGGGGTCATAGCTCTCAGCACCAAGGTCCCTGGTGCCTTTATACTCCGGCGAGCCGGTATCGGCATTTTTCACGGCATCTTTATCTGTACCAAAGTATAACTGGTGCGAAGCAGCAAAGATACTCGGCGAGAAGGTAATAATCTGTGTTTGCTTTACATCCACAGCGCCATTAGCAGGGTTCGGGTTCCCGACGGCGCCCTGAGTAGTAAAGCTCCAGACGTCGCCTTTATACGTGTCGACGGCATCGAACTCATCGACACGCCAATAGTAAGTCTCAGCCAATTTAAGTGGACCGGGTTTATAGGTTGTATTTCCCTGTGGGAGTCCACCAGCGGCGTTGTTAACATCGTCAAAATTGTCACCGAAATATACGGTGTGCAGTTTTGCACCGAAACCTTCTGTCCAGCTAAGGTCTGCATCCGGGTCTACCTGCTCGGCACCATTAGCAGGGTTTGGTGCATAGGCGGTCTTGGGTGGAATCGAAAAGCTCCAGACATCGCCTTTCCACGGACTATTTGGCTCGGTGTCATTGACCTCGTCGATTCGCCAATAGTAAGTTGTGCCCGGAACAAGGCCATCAGGAAATGCAAATCCCGGAAAGCCGGCAACGTAAAAGGTAGAGGTCTGGTTGCCTCGGAATACGACTGAATCTCGCGAAGCTTCTTCTACGTCGTCGAAATTGTCACCCAAATACACATCGTGAGAGACGGCATAAGCTCCCGGCGACCATCCAAGGCTCACCCACGTATCCGGTTGGATCGCCCCATCAGGCGGATTTGGGCTCGACGCACATGGACCAGATCCATATATGATGAAATTATCGAAGTCCATAATGCCGCTGTAAGCCTGAATTCCTACCCTCCCATCAGTCCATTCAGCATGCTCAACATCAAACATTTCAACATTATCCACATAACCGGCGAGGCCTGTTTTGGTAACCACCAACTTAATGTTATGCCAGTTTCCGACTTCCAATGAGTTATTTGTCTGAGCCAGCATCTCACTTGTACCAGCGTTATACATATACGGTCTGGATTCCGTATTCGTCCAGCCGTTTACTATCCATCTATACATATGGGTATTAGGCCCATTGCGGTCAGCCCAGATCGGCGGTACCGGATCCTGGACTCTGAAGAGCACATTAACAGGAGCATCTCCTTCGGTAAGTGGCTTTACCATGAATTCAATAGTGTATTCTACCCATTCATCGTTCCAATTATCCGCTGCAACCATTGACGTTAACCACGGATCAGCCGTACTGAGCTGGTGGTATACACCATCGGCAACCTGCCAATCCCCGGTGATCACTTCCCATTTGTCCTCAGACTCCGCAGGATTCTCGAAGTCGTCAGAGAAATATGTCTGTGCGTCAACAGGCGAAGAAAACAGCGGGATGAAAACCAGAGATATAAGCGTTGCGAATGTCATAAATCTTTTAAAAATCATTTTTTTCTCCTTTATCACCAATGGCGAAAATTAAAATTCAGTAGCTTTCGCTACCACTTTGTAAAATCTAACCTTTGGAAAGAAGCCAAACAAATCAGTTTTCTAAACATAATACTCCTCCTTCAAAAATTAAATATCGGTTGTTAATTGAAATGTAAAAATCACAATTACGAAGCATAGAGCTCTCACTCCAACTCTGTGCATCGCACGATACATAATAACTCCTCCTCTATCGAAAGACTAAAAAGAAATTTGCCCGCTGAAGGATCCAAAAGCTACAGATGACCTACAGTGCGGACACAGAACCGACCGTATTTAACTTATAACAAATTACCCACTTTCCAGTCAAGGAAAATCCCGCAATCAAGGACGTTATGTAATAGACTGATTTCACATTCATTATTAGCTCTGTTGATTATCAAAATAGATTTGTCAGCACCTTTTGGACCGGTCCTTCCAGCCCTCAAGAGCCAGTACACGCACAGAGGACTCCCAAAATGGCCCCTTTTCGACACCTGCATAACTCATGGCCGGTTGTCGTAAATGTTTGTTAATTTATCAGAAATATTTTCAAAGCTCCCAACCCTTCCTGTATTCCCGGGTCAGATATTTATCTGCTTCCTGAAAGTTGGTTATTCTCATGCTTTCGGTATCGTAATCCACCTTTTTTCCCGCCCTTAACGCTACGGCACCGAGGTTGATGGTTTCCGTAACAGGACCCGCCAGCAGGAAACTGCCGGGTGATTCTTCCTTGTTTTTGATGGACTTTACCCAAGTGTTTGACCTTGTTCGCCGGTCTTCTTCCTGAATCTCTTTTTGCCCGGCATAAGCCTGCATTTTCTTTTCCGGGATGATCTGTGGTCTTTCACCACGGAAACCGGCCAGTATCTTGCCTTTATCGCCCACAAACATCATTCCTTCCTGCGGCATCGATTTATTATCCGCTTCAAGCTCTTCCGGTGGAAAGGGCTTTATGCCTCCATCGTACCAAAATAGATCGAAAGCAGGCAAATCTTTCTGTTTCGGGAATTTGAACCGTATCGTGCAAGAGTAAGGGAAGGCCACATCATTGTTCACAGCCTTACTCACTTGATCGACGATGGTCCGCGTAGTCGTTCCATAGGCCTCGGCGCTGATTGGCGGCGTATCTATGCCAAGGGTCAGGAATAAAGGAAACAGGCTGTAATGTCCCATATCTGCAATACTGCCGCCACCGAAATCATACCAGCCGCGAAAAACATTATGTGTATAATTCGGGTGATAAGGACGATGCGGTACAGGCCCTAACCACAGTTCCCAGTTAAATCCCTTTGGTATCGGAGGGGTATCAGTAGGATTGGATGTCCATTGGGGCCACACGGGTCTGTATGACCAGTTATGTATTTCCCTGAGTGTACCAATAACGCCTTCCTTTATCCATTTCAGCGTCAGCTCATTTTCACGTCTATTGCCCCAGGCCAGAAGATGCGTTATGACCTTTTTGCGGCGGGCCGTTTCAATGGCCAGCCTTCCCTCCGATATCCTGTTGGCAATTGGCTTATGGGTAACGGCGTGCTTTCCTTTTTTCATGGCAGCAATGGCTACCGTAGCATGAAGATGATCCGGTGTCATGATTTTTACGGCATCCAGGTCTTTTTCCTTCTCGAGCAATTCACGGAAATCCTCATAAGAATTACATCCCTGGTATTTCCCGGAAGGCATATTCCTGGCGTAATACTTTTCAACATACTCCTTGCCTATGTCACGCCCCCCTGGAATACCTTCAATACCCGCACCCCAGGTCGGGTCATCCAATGTTTCACGAATGCCGTTTCGTATGCCGTTCGACGACCAATCAATGTAATTGGTCGTAAATTTATTCGGGTCGCATACGGCAACGATTTGTACATCCGGATTTTCAAGCATACCCGGCATTTCGCGAAGGCCTTGCGTACCGCATCCGATATTGGCAACGGTTACCTTATCACTCGGGGCCACATAATTAGGGCCTCCCAATACGTGCCTGGGAACCACTGTAAACGCTATTGAAGAAACAACTGCAGATTCCAGTAGTTCACGGCGGTTCAAGTTCTTTTTAGGTTTCATTTTAAAATTTTACCTCCAAAAAATCCGTTCTCATTTATTTTCAGGGATTTGCATAAAATTCGGCTATTCCACTTGGAGCAAAATTTACAGCATTTTTCAGGAAAAATCAATGCCAAGATTAATAACAAAATCCATCTGGGAACCAATAAAGCCTTTATTCAGGAACAAATCTGAGTTAGTCTTGGAAAATCTTGCCTTTGCGGATATATTTTTTGGGGGGCACACATTCAAACATGTTAAATACCTTCAACGAATCTCGTTGCTCCCAATCGCAATAAAGTAAATGTTGTTCTGAATGAGGCCCAACATAATGACCGCTATTAATGACTTTTAGGATTTCGTAAAAAATTTCCGGTAAAAAAGAAAGAAGCTTTAATGTCATTCTTTTCCAAAACTTGAAGTATATGTTCACCTCCTTCAGCTTTTTCGTCGGCTGTAAAGGCAAGATATATATCCTTACAGGCAGGGTCCATTCTTACAATTGCACCTTCTTAATCTATGACATTTCTTATTTATTTCTATTGCCTTCTTTTTCCATCGATGACAGGTAAAAGCTAAGACTCGCAGTGCCATCCATTGTTGGTTCATTAGAAGAATAATCACCCATATCATCATGGTATACTGCTTTGCCGTTTTGAAAAGGAGCATACTCGTCTTTTTTCAGTAAATGGATGCCTCGCAAATTGTTGTAAATAGTTTTATCTACCGGACCATCAATTAGTCCGCCATAGGTAGTTTCATTCAGCAGATAGGTTATTGACGAATGCGGTAATTGAGGATAGTCCCCTCCTGCCGGCAAACCGCAAATCATGCTTGTTCCCCAGGGATTGCATCCAAACAGCCAATCGCGTAATGCAGCTTCCATTTTGATATACGTTGAATCTTTTGTTGCGTTATAATAGCACCTGGCCTGAGTTAATGCGGCTACTACCAAATTGTTGGAGCACCAGATAAACGGTATTCCATTTAGAAACGGGTCTTTTTCGCATCGCTCGTAAATAAATTGAAGCCCATCCTTCAAATAATCTATGTAAATGCTCTGTTTTTCAGACAAATAATAGTGCCCTAAATTAACAAAGGGGTAAAATTGATAATGTCTTGCACGACCGGATGACATCCATGGAGTAACGGGTTCAACTGCACCCCACTTTACCGCCTGGTCAAAATAGTATTTTTTATTAGTCAGACGGTGCAACTCACAGGCCGCCAATTCCAGGTCATCAACGTAATTTTCTTCTTCGTAAAAATATGGTGACACATTGCAGGCGGTTTGACAAACTCCCAAATCACTTAATGCAAATTCGTAGGCTTCAGCGGCTTTTTTGGCTATTTTATTGGCAAAAACCGGATAATATTCCTTTATTAATTGTGCTCCCAACGCAAATGCTGATGCAAATTTTGCCGCACTGGATGAGACCCCTGTTGTTCGGTTCTTATGTTTTGCAAGTCCCTGCTGTTTTCCTGTGATATAATAAACGGGCCTGTGTTTGCCCAGCCCGTAACCTGCCGTATCTTTACTGGGTAATCTGTATCCTATATGATCACGATCATCAGCTATCTGATTGTACATTTCACCATAAGCCGGATTCATTTTGTCCAGCCACTCCAGACCCCATTTGGCTTCATCAAGGATGTCCGGGATACCATTTTTGCCTTTATGCCCTTTAGCGTTATAATTATCGCCATACGCCCCCGGGTTATGCAAATATGCAAACAGCATTTGATAAGTCGCATTGGCCGATGTAGTAAGGTATTGCAAATAATCCGATGCATCGTGCCAACCACCTGTAACGTCTATTTCTCGTCCGGTTTTTGTCGGATGGTCAACAATTATTCCGTCATTTAAATGGCATGAGTCTTTCAAATAGGGATTGTAGCCGCATCGTTGCTGGCGCATGTAGTTTAAAATGAAATCAGCGGTACCATTATATACATCATTTGCTATTCTGAAACAGGGAGACTTAATGTCATCAATTTGAATGTAATAGCCCCCCGCATTCTTAAAGTTTGAAAAATCAAGTCGGTAAGCAGATTTCATTCCCCAGCCGGATGCATCATATTCTTTGGTTTGCCCTTTATATACAACGGTCTCTGTAATTGCATTTCTCAATTGGAAATGTCCAATTCTTATGTCTTCTTCGGAAATTAACACAGCTACTTTTACTGCATCAGGCAAGTATCCCAGTTGATTAATCCTTATCCAGCTGTTACCGGCGTAAAGAGAATCAAACGTTGAAAATAGAATAGAAATACAGAGTAGTCTTTTTCGCATGATTTTAATATTTCCTATTCAATTCAATGTCTATAATGATGAAAAAGCTCATCGTATTTATATAATCTGCCCCTGTTTTATGGCCCAACCTTTATGAGAGTATTTTCACGAACTTCATCATTTTTGTACAGCAATCTTTTCGGTCGAACACAGCCAGCATCATGACACAACTGTGCGAACTCAGCTGCTGCCATATACTGCAGGTTGCTATATGGTGTACGTCGCCACCGCAGAAAAGAGCCCAAACAGACAGACAAAACGTATGCCGAATGCGAGACCACCTAACCATCGCAGTGTATGACTGGAGTTGAATCGTTGGCCTTGTGCTATCATGGACACTGCTACTCCAGAAGAACAACCGCCACGTCGAACCTGTCTAATCTCAACGTCTTCTTTGTCCTGGTATTGCTGAGCAGTTCAGTCCTGCCTTCCGGGACATCCACAATCTTCGGCTGCTGGGTATGGTTCATTAGGAAGAGTAGTTTCTTGCTATGCCCCTGCCGAATCGAAACTTCGACTCCACTCGGAGGATGCACCAGTGGCCGAATACCGGCGTCTTCGAGCATTTCTGCGATCAGGCTATCGTAGAAGGATTCCTCCTTGATGACCGTGCCGACATACCAACCCTTGCCTTTGCCGTAGCCATTTCGCGTCACAGCCGAAAATGGTTTCATATGCCACTGATCGGTATAGCCGGCTACGGTTTCGGCACCGTCAGGTGTCACCCAATCCACATAACGGATGGCCGTGTACGTTCCGTCCAGGCCTTCAGTGCCTCTGACCGTGTACCAGGTATCCGCGCCCAGAGCGCTGTATTCCTCGATACGGATTCCTAACACCGGTGAAAGCAAACCTGGAAGCGTCCTTTCATGACAAAGATTATTGCAGTCCTTCACGCCGGTTCTGCAGTCAGCCAGCAAAACCCCACCTTTCCTAACGTATTGACTCAGCATGTGGGCCGTCTCGTCAGGCATCAGGGACAAATCTGGTGCCAGAACAAGTTTGTATTTGGCAGGATTCGACCTTCGATTCACAATGTCCACATTCACGCCTGCCCGATACAGTGCATTGTAATACCGCAGGATGGCAGCCTGGAGACTATTACCCGGGTACCCGGGCTGGAAATTGAGAGACCAGAGATTGTCGTAGTCATATAGAATTGCCACATCCGACTCAACGGTTGTTCCCCTCAGATGAACTTCGAGTTTACGGAATTCCTTCGTGGTCTGTGCGGCCTCGTCGTAGCGTCTGAGAGGCTTTCCGTCATGACCGAGCAGACCATGCCAATACTGCTCGCGTCCAACTGTGCAGGTGCGCCAGCGGAACCAAATCTGCCCATCGGAGCCATGCGCGAGCTGCTGGTACGCAATCTTACGAATCTCACCCGGCCAGGGATTACGTCCAAATGCTCCCCATCCGCAGGGACCGGCAGTCTGTTCCATAATCATGAAGTTCTTATCCTTGAGGCCACGCATGACATCGGCAGCCAGCGAGGCACCGTATGGGATGTCTGGCTTGCCGGACCAGATCGGATAGTTGTCCCACGTAACGAAATCGAGATCACGGGCCAGATCATAATAATCCAGATCACTGTACAACCCCATGAAATTATGCGTCACGAAGTCATCAGGGCAAATACGGCGGAGAATGCGGACTTGATCCGCCTGGAAACGGACACGCAGCCACGATGTGAAACGCTTCCAGTCTAAACACGCGCTGGGATTGCCCATAGCCCAGGTCTCATCGGTGCGATTGTCAGGGAACGTGATTTCTCCCCATGTCGTGAAATTCAACCCCCAGAAGTGATTGCCCCATGCACGATTCAACGCGTCCAGTGTGCCATATTTCTTTTTTAACCAATCCTGGAACTCGGCAAGACAGGTCTGACAGTGACATTCTCCCCCTCCGAATTCATTGTCTGTTTGCCACCCGATAACGTTGGGCGCCACGACAAAGTGTTCAGCCATTGCGCGGGTGATCCGCTCTGAAAGCAGCCGATACGTCCCACTGGAGAAGCAGTTGTGTTTTCTGCCACCCCAGACGATACGCGTACCATCGGGCTTCTGCCGAAGTGTCTCCGGGTATTTCCGCGCCACCCAGGCAGGCATGACTGCTGTCGGCGTCCCAAGGATGACGTTCATACCGTGCCGAGCAAGTAGTGTCACAGCATCATCCAGCCAACTGAATTCAAACTGGCCCTCCACGGGCTCCATCTTGATCCAGGAGAACTCCGCAAGACGGACTGTGTTAAAGCCCGCTTCCTTCATTAGCCTAATGTCAATTTCCCACCTTTCTCTGGTCCAGTGCTCAGGATAGTAGTCCACCCCGATCAACATGGCCCCCTTGGTTGGAAAGGCCTGTTGGGTTTCCGGATTCAGGCTCTCATGGGATTTCTGGGCCAGACATGTACAACTAAGGGAACACACTGCCAAAACGCTCAAGACCCGTATAGTCACATTTGTTTTCATGGTTCCTCCTTTGTATTTTCGTCCTCAATGGAATCTCAAAGCTACAATGCTCAGAAGAATACCAGAAAACTACGGCATCTGCAACTCCCAGTCTCTTGCTTTGTTGATGGCGATTCTTATGCCTGAGCTACAGCGCTTCAAGAAACAGAATGTGACTGCCCCTGCTCTAAGAAGCTTATAAAGTCAGGCGAATAGGCTTTAGAGAGAGTGACATACTTGTGTGGCTTCACATTCTTCACCAGCTCTATAGACTGTGAAGATCCAGATCTATCGACTCGACTTGGACCAGTCCCACCAGCCAATCGGCGCGTACCGAGCCAGAGACAGATGTTCCCAAAACAGCCGCATTTTCGTGAGTCGGCGCCTACAACTCTGCTACAACCGGAGGCCTCGTTATTTGCCAATTCAACAAAAATGTTCACTTTATGAATTCTGTAGTTTCGGTGAGTTATAAAAAACATGAAATTTGTAAACATTTTCAATGGCCGGTGCGATCTCCTGAGTAATGCCGGAGCACTTTTCACCCAATCTGACGAACAAGGCATATACACGAATGTTGGTCCCAACCGTCGCTCGTCAAGGGTGGTCCCAGTGGCAAACCTCCGAAGCTGCCTGCTTCTTTTTGCTATTTCTGGCCCTTGAATTTTCTGACGAACTCGGCTGTTAGATCGATATACTTATATCCGTGCTCAAAAGTGGCTTCAATGTGGCTGAACTCTGCCAGTTCATTAAAAGTGGAAATGTGCAGCCAGTCGGGATTGGAGCTCATGGCTGCCTCGAAAGTGCCTCGGTAGTAGGCCCCGTCGGGGTCGTCAGGATAATTCACACCAAATTTGGTCCTATCTTTCCATCCTGCACCTTTGAAACCACCATTCCTGGTTTTACGCCCGGGATTCCTGGTTTCATCATAACCCGGTGAAATTGTGGCATGATGCTGCGCGGGTTTGCCGTTCTTAAGACCTTTTGTCCTGTTATAATCGTCTATATGTCCACGCATGGTTTTCATGAAGTCTGCTAACTGATAATCCTCGATATCCACCAGTGTATATTCTTCCAGGGAACGGAATGGCCCCAGGTACTCCTTTCCTTTGCCATTCTGGTAGCTGCCGGACATAATAGGAAAGGCTTTGATCCCGGCTTTTTCCAATCTATCAAACACTCCCTGCCATTCTGCCGGTGTATGCGCCCAGGCCGTCCAAATCATCACTACCGGGCAGCCTTCCACCTTCAGCATGGCTGGATGATCCTTGTACCGATTTAGAAAGTAAAACAAGTCGTGATTCACGGTCTCCAGAGGAGCCCGGCCATGTTCGTAATCAATGGTGATCTTCAGGTTGTGGGCGACGGCTTTTTCAAAAACGATGTCGAGGATATGGTTTGGCCCATTCGCCTTGGTGTCGTACCACCAGGACACGGCCAGGGCGTCGATCAGGGCGCGGTTCATCTGCTGCATATGCTTTTCAATAATGGTGGGATCCCAGGAATTGTAGGCGCCTACCAGCGGGTGCAGGCCTTCCAACCCTTCCATACGCCCACCCTCGGCCGTAGTTTTGATCCAGTTGTTTTCGTTAAACCAGATGTAGTAATAGGCCAAGACTACCTTGTCCGTAAAAGCAAAGCCTTTGGATGAGTCTATCGCCGATGTGCTGGGAACGATGCCTGAAATCAGCCCAAAATAAACCATTAAGAATGACAAAGCCGCCTTTTTCATCGTCTGCTCCTAATTCTCAGCCCGAGAAAATACCTACATAGATAATGTAATATCAGAAAGCTCTATGCAAAGCTACACTTTTAATGCTAATTTTGATCGGTAAACTACTCAAATCTTCCCACGCAATATTAAACAATGTCCATCAACTTTTTAATTTTAAGCGACCTTAAACAACGAATTCATCTTGAGAGGTATTCAGTCTACTCTGGAGTTCTTGTATAGGTAAAGCATTTTGTCCTGTCCCAGCTATCAAATGTGGCAAGCCCTCTTCGAGTTCCATATGTTCAGTCAGGGCCTTGGCAATCTCTTGTGTAATTAGAGCCTATCCAAATAACCCGCTCTATTGCGGCCGGCTGCAAAGCCCGATGCCTGCGTTGTCGGTGAAAAAACGTTCTCAACGTGGAGCAAACCACGCCTGGCGAGCCTTTTTGGCCTGCCGCCTTGGCCTCGAACTCCGCCATAGGCGGACAAGTTTTCGCTCGGCCTCATAACGACCCGGTTATTCGGATAAGCTCTAAGTTTGAGCCGGTTTGCGACTTGATTTGCTTTGTAATTTGTGCTACAATCTTAGGGGTTGTTCACTTGCTTGCGTCCTCTCAGGACCCCCATAGTTGAAAAGTACCGAATAGCTATAAACAGATTAGGAAGGAGACATAAAATACTTAGTTTTATGAAAAGTCTATCGTCTAAATTGGTCTTATACTTATTGCTGGCGGGTATTATGTCAGCGCACTGCCCGGCGGGTGACTTGAACGGGGTACCTTTGGTAATCAACGAGTTAATGGCGTCCAATAGCAGTTTTATCCGGGACCCACAGGGCCAGTATGATGATTGGATTGAGCTCTATAACTACGGCACCGATGCTATCGATGCAGGTGGTATGTACTTAACAGACAATCTATTAGTTCCCGCCAAGTGGCGAATTCCCGTCGGCAATCCGGCGGAAACTACTATCCCCGCAGGTGGCTATCTATTGATATGGGCCGACAATGATACCACAGATACCGGTCTGCATGCGAATTTCAAACTCAGTGCAGATGGAGAAGAGATTGGACTATTTGACTCCGATGGAGAGATTCTGATTGACAGTATTATTTTTCCCGCTCAAACTGCTGATATCTCATTCGGTCGCTATCCCGATGCAAATGACGAGCTCCGTTTTTTTAGTTCCCCCAGCCCGGGACGGCAAAATGATGGTGCGTATTTAGGCGAGGTCACCGACACAAAATTCAGCCACAACCGTGGTTTCTATGATGCACCTTTCTCTGTTACAATCGCCACCGAAACCAAAGATGCCGTAATATACTATACGCTCGATGGCAGTGAGCCGTATAATACTTCCGGTGTCGGGCGGCATCCCGGGGGTATAGTCTATACCAATCCTGTTCCTATCACCAAGACCACATGTTTGCGAGCAAAGGCAATCAAACCCGGCTGGTTGCCTACAGATACAGATACTCATACGTATATTTTCCTCGACGACGTAATCAGGCTGAGCCATCGTCAGGCAATATTAGCCGGCTACCCGGATAAGTGGTGGGGGGAGTTGCCGGCAGATTATGGAATGGACCCGGATGTGTACAATGATCCTGACTATAGGGATTTAATGGACGATGCGCTGCTGTCAATCCCCACTGTTTCGCTCGTGACGGATAAAAACAACCTTTTTAGCGATAAGAACGATCCCCAGTATGGCGGTATTTATATCTACACCGGTCATTCGATTACCGGAGGTCGCGAATGGGAACGGCCCGTTTCAGCCGAGCTCTTTACTGAGGATGGTCAAAAAGAATTCCAGGCCAACTGCGGCCTGCGGATTCAGGGAGGTGAAAGTCGCAGGCCTAACAAGTGCCCCAAACACTCGTTTAGTCTTCGATTCAGGGACGAGTACGGCCCAGGTAAACTGAACTTTGAGCTGTTTGACGATTGGCCTGTGGATTCTTTCGACACGATTCAGCTTCGCGGCGGTTTCAACAATACCTGGACACACTGGGCT
Organism: Sedimentisphaerales bacterium; assembly: GCA_035528395.1. GTDB lineage: Bacteria > Planctomycetota > Phycisphaerae > Sedimentisphaerales > Anaerobacaceae > NIOZ-UU13. The sequence goes on along the minus strand of DATKYR010000107.1, from coordinate 1,682 downwards.
TCTGATCAGCGAGCACGCACTCAGTATATACGTGACCAGTGGATGCGCGACTGCCTTACTGAAATGGGCCAGAAGGATGCCGGCCAGGGCTTTTTCGTACACCTGTATTTGAACGGCATATATTGGGGCTTGTACAACCTGCATGAACGGCCCATCGCCTCACACTACGCTGCCTATAACGGCGGTGATGAAGAGAGCATCGACGCTATAAATGGCGACCCACAAAGAGGGGGCAGGGTATCAGACGGCACCGTGAGCGAGTGGGCTCAGCTCAAAAGCGTTGCTGCAGGTCGCAACTGGGAGCGGATTTGCGAACTTCTTGACGTTGATAACTTCATCGACTGGGTGCTCATTAACAGATTTGCCGGTAATAATGATCTGAAGTATGACACTAACTGGCGGGCGGCGGGCGGTGGTACACAGCACAGAGCCTGGCGCTTCTACAGTTGGGACGCAGAACATGTGCTCGAAAGTATTAACGAGCAAGTAACCGAGTTGCGTGATTTGGATCCTACGAGCTTGCTGAGCTATCTTGATGATATCGAGGAGTTTCGCATTCGCTTTGGGGACCGCGTTCACAAACACCTTTTCAGTAACGGTGTCCTGACATCCCAAAGAAATATTCAACGCTGGCTCGAACGCACTGATGAGCTGAGCCTGGCCGTTATCGCCGAGTCCGCCCGGTGGGGTGACTATCGAAGGGACGTACATTCATACAGCTCGGGACCTTACTACTTATACACGAGAAATGATTTCTGGATTTCCGAGAAAAACCGGTTAATCAACAATTACTTCCCTCGCAGAAGCGACATCGCAATTAATCGGTTCCGTTCTCGTGGCCTGTACCCAAACATAGATGCACCACAATTTCGTATCAATGGCTCATATAAGCACGGCGGTCAGATTGCTCCCAACGCTCGATTAACAATGAGTGCAACAGGCACGATATGGTATACGCTCGATGGTACTGACCCCCGCCTGCCTGGTGGAGCCGTCAACCATTCCCGTGCAAAGGTGTACTCCGGTGCTATCACGTTGGCCCTGAGCACGCATGTCAAAACGCGTGTTTTAAGTGGCAGCACATGGAGCGCCCTCAACGAGGCGACCTTTGCCATAGGTCCTGTGGTGGATAACCTGCGCATTACAGAGATAATGTATAATCCGAACGACCCGATCACCGAATACATAGAACTGAAAAACATCGGGGCCGAAACAATTAATCTGAATCTGGTTAAATTCACAAACGGAATTGATTTTACTTTCCCGAACCAAGAAGTGTCACCTGGAGAATTTGTTGTAGTTGTTCAGGACCGCAATGTCTTTGAAGCCCGGTACGGAACAGCTATGAATATAGCCGGCGAATACTCCGGCAAATTAAACAATGCCGGAGAGCGAATCAGGCTGGAAGATGCTATCGGCCAAACGATTATGGACTTTGACTACAAAGACGGCTGGCGCTCTATTACAGATGGCGATGGTTTCTCCCTAACTGTAGTTGATCCGATTAGCACTGACTGGTACAGTTGGAACGACAAAGACTCCTGGCGTGCAAGTGCATACGCTGGAGGCTCGCCAGGCGAAGATGACAGCGATATTATTCCCGACCCAGGCGCTGTGGTTATCAACGAAGTGCTGGCACATTCGCACGCCGATGCTGCGGACTGGATTGAGCTGCATAATAC
>DATKYR010000106.1:0-6586 GCA_035528395.1 Sedimentisphaerales bacterium | reverse complement strand
GCCGTGGGCAAAGATGCATGGATACAAGACGAGCAATGAACTGCTTGGCAAACAGATTAGCGCATTCCACACCCAAGAGCAGGTGAAAGCCGACTTGAATCCTTTGATCGAGGAAACCAAACGTAGAGGCTGGTCTACTTGCGCGGTAGAACACGTGCGAGCAGACGGGGCAACATTCCCGACGCAGATGAAGATGATTGTGTTGAAGAATGAGAAAGGCAAGGCAATTGGGTTTATAGTTATCACTACAGATATCACCGAACGCAAGCGACTGGAAGAGACGGCGACGGAGGCAACTAAGCAGGGAAAAGAGCTGAAAGAGCAAATTGAACAACTCCAATATAACATTCACGAGCGGGAGCAAACCGAGGGAAACATCAAGCAGCAGGCTGACGAGCTAAGAGCTGCCAACGAGCAACTCAAACATCAAATCACCGAGCAAGCAGAGGCATGCCTTAAGCAACAGATTGCTGAATCAACAGCCGCTAACGAACAACTCAAAGATCAAATCATCGAAAGCGAAAAGGCCAGGAAAGAGCTCGTGGAACAGCTTGACGTGCTAAAAGACACCCCTGAAGAAATCCAATACGAAACCACCGAATGCAACGAGGAGCAAGAGATACTAAGAGCAGACACCTACAATTCAGAGGATTCGGGAAAACCAATCACACTCTTCAACGAAGAAAAACTTAAAGCCATAGCTGAGCTGGCCAAACGGCTGAGATAGGATGCTGGCAAACCTTTCAGTTGAATCAAAATGGTCTCTTTTTCGCGGCTTGAAGCGTCGAGTAGACGTAATATAGCCCTATCATTTAGGCACACTTTGCATTCCCTATTTCGCAGCTTTCTTGGCTTGGCGCACATACAACCTGCCCTTTGCGAGTATCTCGTGTCTTTCCTCTCCCTCCGCACCGCAGGGGCTTTTATATTTGTGTGTGGAAAAGAGTCAATCGAGTTAAACCTATCATAGAAACAACCGATAAATAAAACAACGGGAACATTCTTTTTCGACAGGAGAGAGCAATGAATGCAAAAGAAATCGAACTATGGAAGATCCAGGAGTTTTTACAATTAGCGGAATATCATGTCGAAGAGTACAAATCCTGCGAAAAACCAGATTTCATATGTACCGTCAGTCAATTGGGACAAGTTGAAACGAAGGTTATCGGGATCGAACACACAGACTACTACAACGATGCAACACCTGGCCAACCCTCGCCTGGGCAACTTCTATACGACTTTTGGGGAGTAGTCACAGATGTAATCGAATCAAGAATTGATGAAAACTCAGAGTTCCACAATGTCCATGGTTATTTCAAGCTGAACAAGCAGGAGCTAAGGTCAAAAGCAAGGACTGTAAGGTCAAAGCCAGAGGCGGAGAGTTTTTCCGACGCGATTGCTAACCAGGTGTATGATTTGGTTGACGAGTTCTTGCATAGTAAAGACCAAGAATGCTCCTATTGCACCTACCAGCGAATGCCTAAGAACATGCTGCCGATTCCGGGTACTTATTCAGAATTGAATAAGTATTTCCTGCAAATTGAGCTGCAAAAGGTCGATGTTTGGCTAAGCATACGTTATGGTTGGCCCGCTAACGTTAACGCTTCACACATTGGACTATCGGCTCCCAAGTTGATTGAAATAGTACATGACAAGCAAAAGAAGTGTCGCGACTATAGTACTGACAACACAGATGAGCTCTGGCTCTTGATTGCGGCCCCAGCCACAACAGTTCACAACGCAACGCCACATCATCCCTTTGTTGTGGAGAATCTGGATAACGTGGAGCTTCGGGACGCATGCAAATCATCATGGTTTAACAAGGTCTTCTTCTGGTCTCGGAAACCTCCGGCATGGCAAAGGCAGATATGGCCAATTTAGATTGCTCTTGATGTCAAGAGGGAGACGTGACTAAGCCAACCCACACAATCTCACACAACACCCCCCAGCTTTCAATTTAATATACCTCACAGGCTGTTGTAGCGATTATTTCTTCTGATATTCACTAAAGACTTAAGTGAAGGCTTAGTATTGCCGATTCATTGTATACTACTTCACTCTACACATCATTACCAGCACCTTGACCTATGTCAGCTCTAAGTCATGGTGCGTCCTCTCACAGGCCATCTAAACGACGAACTCGTCTTGAGGGGTATCATGGGGGGCGAATTTCCGCAAAACGCCCTTGACCTCGCTGACGAAAAGGTCTATAATATTAATGAATTGTTTTTTTCATCTTGAGCTCCTGCTTTCGTTATATGCGCACGTCAGCAGGGGCTTATTTATTGAACTCGCTAATAAAAAAGGTCGATAATTATACATATTTTCTATGCCCGCCCCCACCCCCACTATTGTCCAAAACTTTTTTCATAAGGTGGGGGCTTTTTGTGCGCTTGCGGGTGTTACAAGATAAAGATAGTCAAAAGATAAGAATTTTACCATTGATTTAATGGCTTTCAGGTTTATAATCATATTAGTAGCGAGTCGTTTCAAAAAACTAACAGTTGATGTAAGAATGTAGTCATCACGCCCCTGCGGGTATCTCGCAAATCTCTTTCCTCCTGGTTGCGGGGGCTTTTTTCATAATCTTCATTTCTACCTTGACCCCGCAAACAAAAAGGTCTATAATCATTTTGTCTTTTTTATTCTTCGATTACCTCTGCTGCTTCTTAAACTCTTCCCTCCGCAAGTCAACAGGGGCTTATTTATTGAACTCGCTACTCCAAAAGGTCGATAATTATACATACCCACCATTTTGCTCCCGCTATCCTGTTTTTTCAAAACCTTTCTCAGAAGGCGGGGGCTTTGTCGTGCGCTTGCGGGGATTGCAAGAGGAAAATAGCTAAAAGATAAAATTTTTTCCTTTGATTTACTGACTTTCAGGCTTATAGTCATATTAGTAGCGAGTAGTTTCAAAAAACTAACAGGAGTTGCAAAAATGTAGTCATCAAGCCCCTGCGATTTTCTCGCTTTTTCCCGTAGGGTACATTTATTCATACGCGGATCGGAAAGCAGAATTAACCTTTGCCAAATCAATCGTTTATGTTATCCTCTGAGCCTTTGATATTCAAGTTGTGTTTGGAGGATATTAATGCCTATAGAAACACCTTCTAATCAACCGGCCGAATGGCTTAGCTTACCAGTAATTGCCACGATTGCTCGGTTACTGTGCCGGGAATTGACCCTACAAAACGAATATCTCCGTTTGGAAAACAAGATCCTCATGTCAAGACTCCCTGGTCGGATTCGATTTACTGACGATGAGCGAATATCGCTTGTTGATGCTGCTCTGGCAATGGGTAGGAAGCTCATGGAAACAGTTGTCAACATCGTCAAGCCCACTACAATCCTTGCCTGGCAGCGAAGACTTGAGAAGGCAAAGTGGGATTACTCCCAAAGAAGGAAGAGAAAGCCTGGCAGGCCCAGAACACCTGGGAATGTCGAGGAGCTGATCTGTAAAATTGCCAGAGAGAATGTTTGGGGTTACAAGAAGATCCAAGGGGAACTGAAGAAGTTAGGCATTGAGATTTCTAAAACCACCGTAGCGAACGTCCTGAGGAGAAACGGCTTGCCTCCGTCTCCAGATCACCAAGGCTTGACTTGGCGAGAGTTTCTGTCCAGACATGCGGACGTTTTTCTTTGCGCCGACCTCCTTACCAAAGAAATCTGGACTCTGAAAGGCCTTCAGAGGGCATTCGTGTTCTTCGTCCTGCATCTGCGCACCCGTCGCATCCTGTTTGTCCACGCCACATTTTCACCTAATGCCGAATGGCTCAAACAGCAAGCCCGTCACGTCCTGTGGGAATGCGATGAATACGGCATTGAGCCTCGGTTCTTCCTCCATGACAACGACCGATGTTATTCAGAAGGTTTTGACATCATGCTGAAGAACACAGGCCTTGAGCCCGTTCGAACTCCGTACGAAGCTCCCAACGCCAATGCCTTTGCTGAGCGTTGGATTCGAAGTCTGCGTGAGGAATGCCTGAACCATCTGATTATCTTGGGGTTGGACAGACTCCGGTACGTACTCGATAAATACAAAGACTTTTTCAACCAACACAGGCCACATCAGGGTATTGGGAATTGCATCCCGGAACAGCTCGGTCACCAGATGGGTGACAAGGCACAGGATGTTGGTAGTAACTCGGTACGTACGAGTGATATACGGTGTCACGAATTCCTGGGTGGATTACTGAAATCATATGTTCGAAGAGCGGCCTGATCAACGTTGCTCCAAGAAAGCATGTCTCCAACTCGCAAGCAAGGTCGTGGGAATGGTTTGTGCTCGCCTGGGAGATAGTATGATTTGGAACTGAGAACCGACACAGGGCGGTTTTGTTGTCATTTGATCAAATTACTCTCGGCTCATCCGAGTTGAAAGCGTTCACAACTACTGGCTACTCACCCGAATTCTACCCAGATATGAGTTTTTGCACCTTACGGGTTGACAACACGCACTATTCGTGCTCTCATGTCGCCAGCTGCCCCGGGTGCGCCGGTGATAAAGGTTTGCCCGTCCTCCTCTGGATTAACCAAGATGAGCTTGGGGTTGGGGGGACGCTCAATTCTCGGTTGTGATTGACGCCGCCAGCTACGGTCGGCAACCAAACGAATGGCATCTCTCCGAAGTCCACCTATGAGTTCCAGAAGCGGCGGAAGCCCTTCTTTCGCACGAGCACTCCTCCGAGGATCCTCCAGGATTTCCAGAAGCTGCGACTCAAGACGCTCAGCCTGGGGCAAGAGCCGGGTGACCAGATCAAAATCCCCCTGACCCAAAGCTCTGTGCAATTCCTCTTCTAACCTTACAACCTTCTGCGGTAGATCCTGATCACGAGGAACCATGTCTCCCGCTCCGGCAGAAGCAGGGAAGAGCATAACAAGACAGTAGAGAAAAAACTTCATGGTCCGAGCCTGCTTTGTTGTCATTCCACTATTAACATTCCCTTATGAAATACTTGGTTATGTGGCTAACTTTCCTGACTTGATTATAATTCCACTTGCTTTCAATTTACACACAAAAAGGCTCAATAGTAGTGTAAAGCATCCCTTGGAAACGGGGCCTACGCCGGTAAGTCACCAGACACTATTGTAAAAGAAGAAAGGTCACGAAAGGCTGTTATTGAATCTCTTATTGATGAGGAAGAAAGTCAGTTGATGAGAGAGGCTATCCACAATTGCTGATAGCCCATAAGCCTCCTCCTGTGACCAGACAGTGCACATGAAGATGGTACGAAAGATTTGAACCCCATGTATGCAGAACCGCCATCACACCCACTTGACCACCAACGTAATGGGGATCAGCAGCCAGCTTGATGATAGAATCAGCGGCGGTTTTGATGAGAAGACCATAGAGGTCTTGCTGATACAGGCGCATAAACCCACTGAGCTCATGCGTTAACGTAAAGATCACATGATAATACGGTACCGGCAAGAGTTCCTTCTCTCTCCCCTGGAGCCATGCCTGGTTGTCGCTCTTGTGGCATTTCGGACAACTGCGAGTGTAATCCACATTTTCTGTTTCATAGTCCGGATACACTACGAAATCCTCCTTCAACAGGCAATCACTTTCATCCGCGACGACCTTATGTCACTGTTGTAGAAGGAGTTATGTAGGGATAATATTTGCACCCTACGGGGTCCCGGTCAAGCTGACCATATTTGAAAGAAGAAGGATCAAAAGCCCCACTATAAATAATGCTGTCACCGGCACAATCAAAGTCATCAACCCCGCGACAAGTTTTCCGAGCAGCACCTGGTAGCGAGCTATTGTGCTTGATAGGATAAGTTTGAGTGTACCCTGTTCTCTCTCACCCGATATAACATCGTAAGCCATCAGAAGGGCCAGAATACTCATCACGACTTTGAAAATCAGTGTTACATCTAAAGCAGGAAAAACGGAAAGCAATGTATTAGTCTCGCTGGTTTCCATCCCAACTTCGGAGGCCCCATTAATGCCGACTTTCTCTGAACTGTCCAGCTGGTTATCTATCCCCCCGCTGAAGACTGATAGAACATTTGGTGGTCGATAAACTGTAGGTGTGATATTCTTGTAAACCTTTACTTTTCGAAGCTCTGCCTCATTAGCGGCTACGTTTTCATTATAGTTTTTCAGCCGTTGCTGGTAGTCGTTCACGAGTACAGGCATAAACACAGCCATCAGGACCACGCAAAGTATCGTCCCCACCGCAAATTTGAACGTCATTAGATTCAGCATAAACTCTTTCTTGGCGATTTTCCAGATCATAGTGGATTCCTTTTTTCTTATCGAACATCATATCTCATGAACCCCGCAAACGCCGCCACAAAAAACACCACATTAAACAAAACGAGTATCCCCCAGTAAGGCAGTACTGCATCAAATTTGTCTCTTAATGGTTCCTCTTTGAACACGAAACGGGGACGGTCACTTATATCCAGAAAAGAATTTGTCTCAAATGTCGGATCCTTTTTCATCGCATCTTGAACCTTTCTTTGCAAATACGGCCAAAACATTTTACCGTATTCTCCGTCGAGCCAGTCAAAATAGTCGAAACTGCGCAGACCCGTTCCCGTCAGGTCTGTAGCAACATAAATGAAATTCGCGCAG
>DATKYR010000105.1:0-41510 GCA_035528395.1 Sedimentisphaerales bacterium | reverse complement strand
CTCCGAAGTTGAACTATTAGAGATGGGTCTAATCGCTTCGAGCCCTGACCCGGCTAATGGTGCTATAATTCGGGATACATGGGCGCGCCTGATCTGGGCGCCGGGTTCTACAGCCGACTCACACGATGTGTACTTCGGCGAGAGCTTCGCAGAAGTCAACAACGGCACCGGCGGCACCTTCCAGGGCAACCAGCCCTCAACCTATTTTGTTGTCGGCCTCCCCGGATTCCCATATCCGGAAGGTCTCGTTCCGGGCACGACGTATTATTGGCGCGTAGATGAGTTCGACGGCGACGCGACGAACAAAGGCGACATCTGGAGTTTCACGACCAGGCTTCCGGGCGTATCTTCGACTGCAACCTATTATGTCGATGGTGGCAATCCCGCTGCCCGTGATTCCAATCCAGGGACTGAAGCTCGGCCATGGAAGACGATTGGAAAAGCCACGTCATTGTTACGGCCTGGAGATACTGTATTTATAAAAGCAGGCATTTACAGAGAAACTGTGATTTTATCAAATAGCGGAACGAAAACAAAACCCATAAAGGTTATGGCTTATCCCGGAGACGAAGGCAAGGCGATAATTAACGCTGCAGAACTCGTAACAAACTGGCAGAAGTGTACCGCCCCTGATGATTGTGACGGAAATCCGCACTGGAACCACATCTATTATGCCGATGTTACAGGTCTGGTTGAATCTCACTCGGACAGTGCATTTGCTGTTAGACAGGTTTTTCAGCATGGGGAGCTGCTCAATCGTTCTCGATATCCGGATACGGGATGGAGTTATCCAACAAGTGTTCTCGACCCCCGGACGATCTTTTCTGACAGCTCTTTATCAAAACCGGATGGATACTTTAATGGTTCCGTATGTCATATAAAGACGGAAGTATGGCAGCCTGACCAGATCGATATCGTCGATTATTCCGGACATACTGTTACCCTTTCAAACAAACCCAGGTATGATATCTCAACGAGGTTTGGATACTACATAACCAGTATTGTTGGCGAGATCAATGAGCAAGGCGAATGGGCGTATGACCCGGCTCTCAAGAGGATTTTTATATGGCCAAAAGATGATATTGCACAAAACATCGAATTTACTTACCGAAATTTTTGCATACGAACATACAGTGGTGTTTCCTCGAATGAAGTCCGGGGATTGACGATGCGTAATGCATACAGTATTGGCATCTGGTTATACAGAGCAAACGATATGAGGATTGAAGATAACACTGTTGAAAATTCCTATGACACCGCTATCTATTTGGTGGGACGAGACGGAAGATGCGAAAATAATCAGATAATCAATAATACGGTTCAATATGCATGTTATCATGGCATTACCGTTGATGGTGACTCCTATGATAATAATATCGAGGGCAACTACGTCTATGCAATCGGAACCGAATATTTCGGCGGTGACCTGATGCATGGTCGAGGGGTTGGAATCTTTATAGGTGGTCCGTTTACACGGGTGTATAACAACAGGGTAGACCGCACAGGACATATAAGCATATATCTGTCAGGCAAAGCTGCAGGCCGTGAGATATCCTATAATTACACTACCAACACCTGTCTTGCGTTGTCTGATGGAGGTGGCATATATATGGCCGGCTTTTCTGACGAACCTGAAACCGATTATATACACCACAATATATTTGAAGATATTATTGGATGCCGCTCTATGGAGAAAGATTTCGATACAGGAAGTCCTCCAACCATAGAAACTCATTCAGGGGCCGCACCGGGTATCTATATTGATGAAGAAGGCAACAATCGAATTATTGAAAATAATACCGTTATAAACTCTCATATGGCGGGTATATACTTCCACTGGGCACCTTCGAATGTCGTAGAGAAGAATACGTTATACGGCAATAAAGAGGCGCAGGTGCGGTTCGATGGCAAGGATGAAGCCCAAAAAATTCTTGAGAATGACGACCTTTTCGAAAACATTATGTTCGCAACAAATGCACAACAGAAAACATTTTTCTTGGGGATAAATTACGATAACGTGCATTTTGGCCAATCTGACAACAATTATTTTTATAATCCCTACAATTATAGGCATATCTTTGTTAATCATTATAAAGCTTACGAAGACAGATGGACGCGTGATGATTTAACACTTAGTGGATGGCGTGAATTATCAGGGTATGATGGAAACTCAAAAGATTTCTCATACTTAAATCAATTCGATGATATTACCATAGACAGCCCAATAAAGTCCCGGATTATTTATAATCCGTCGCTTGATGTAATTAGCATTGACCTAAAATCAGAGAAATATTGCGATGTGCACGGTAACAAAATATATGGGAGCATTAGTTTACAGCCTTTTGAATCAAAAATCCTTATATTCTCCGATTATGAAATCCCGGACTCTACCCTTGAAGGTCATCTCAATAAAGACGGTAAAATTCAGTAGGATGGAATTCGGCCAATGCTGTCCTGTGTCGAACGGATAAAAATCTCTCACCCCCCTTCTCATCCTGAGCGCAGCTCCGTAGTATGTGCTTTTAGCCCATGCTGTCTCTTGAAGGAGATTATAATAAATTGCTATCCCGCAATTATCGTTTTAATCGTAGTGCTGGCTGGCGTAATTTTATTCCTCGGCTCTGTACAACCAACAACTGTCTTAAGTTTTCTGATTTTCTCTTGACAAACCCGCTTCAATCGTGTAGATTTGTTATTAGCGAGCGGCGACGCGAGACATCTTAGATTTATGCTGCTCAGTAATGGCTTGCGCATAGTACACAGATAACAAGGTGGAAGACGATTAAAGGAGGAGATATTATGTGTGGTGTGTGAAGCTGTAGTGGAACATTTGGTGCTTCACAGTGAAAATATTTTACATTTCAATTACCAATCTAAATTTATTTTTTGAAGAAGGATTATTATATACAGGAAATTGTCAATTATAGTTGTGGTCGTGTGCACGTTGCTTTTTTGTGGAATGATACAGGCGGCTGGGCTTGATATCACCGCACCAGGGGATACCATCCGGGGTGTTCCGAACGATGGAGTAACTGATGGCAGTGGAAACTTCGGCTGGCCTGGTCATGAACACCCTGCCTTGGCGATCGATGATAACACCTCGACGAAGTATCTGCATTTCAAAGGAGAAATTGAAACCACTGGTTTCCGGGTTACACCATCAGCCAGTCAGACTATTGTCGTTGGGCTGACTTTCACCACGGCAAATGACGCTGTAGGGCGTGATCCGGTTGCATATGAACTCTATGGTTCTAATGTGAGCATAAATGGGCCGTACACGTTGATAGCCAGCGGCGATATCGTCGATTTCAGCCAAGCGACGCCATGGCCGCGCTTCACAATGAACGAAACGCCGATTTTGTTTGATAATGATGTAGCATACGATCACTATCAAGTTCTATTCACGGCTGTACGACACCCGGGAAGTGCGAATAGTATGCAGATCTCCGAAGTTGAACTATTAGAGATGGGTCTAATCGCTTCGAGCCTTGAACCGGCTAATGGTGCTATAATTCGGAATACATGGGCGCGCCTGATCTGGGCGCCGGGTTTTACAGCCGACTCACACGATGTGTACTTCGGCGAGAGCTTCGCAGAAGTCAACAACGGCACCGGCGGCACCTTCCGGGGCAACCAGCCCTCAACCTATTTTGTTGTCGGCCTCCCCGGATTCCCATATCCGGAAGGCCTCGTTCCGGGCACGACGTATTACTGGCGGATTGATGAAGTGGAAACCGATGGTGTGACCAAACATAAAGGCGAGGTCTGGAGCTTCTTCGTTCCCTCCAGCAAGGCCTGTAATCCTGTCCCGGGTGACGGCGCCAAATTTGTAGCCACGGACGTAATCCTCACGTGGGCGGCCGGTATCGGTGCCAGACGGTACACGGTGTACTTCGGTGACGATTTTAACACCGTATCGACTTCTGTGGGGGGAGCATCTCAGACGCACACCCGGTATTACCCCGGCGCTCTCGAATTCGACAAGACGTATTATTGGCGCGTTGATGTATTCGACGGCGAAGCAACGCACAAAGGCGACATCTGGAGTTTCACAACCAAGCTTCCGTATTATGTCGATGGAGGAAATCCCGCTGCCCGTGATACCAATCCTGGGACCGAAGCTCGACCCTGGAAAACGATTGGAAGGGGCGTGCAATCGCTGCAACCGGGGGATACCCTGCTAATAAAGGCCGGGACTTACAGGGAAACCGTAATCCTGACGAGAAGCGGAACGCAAGCGTACCCCATAAGGATTCGGGCTTATCCCGGAGATGAAGGTAAGGTCATAATTAACGCCGCAGAGCCCGTAACAAACTGGCAGAAGTGCGCCGGCCCCGGCGATTGTGCCGGGAACCCATACTGGGAGCACATCTACGTCGTGGATGTGGCGGTCCTGGTACAGTCCCACCCCGACAGTGCATTTGCGGTCAGACAGGTCTTTCAGCATGGGGAATTGCTCAAGCGCTCACGATATCCGGACGCGGGATGGCACTATCCATCGGATATTTCCGATCCCAAGAAGACATTCACCGACAGTTCGCTCTCTAAGCCCGACGGATATTTTGTCGGCTCGGTATGCCATGTGAAAACGTTCGTAGGGCATCTCGACCAGATCCCCATTACGGATTTCTCTCAACGTGAGATAACCCTGGCGAAGAGTCCCCGGTACGACATATCGACGCGATACGGATACTACATCACCAGTATCGTCGGCGAGATCAACGAGGAGGGAGAATGGGCGTATGACCCGGCCCGGAAGAAAATCTTCCTGTGGCCCAGAGGCGACGTTGCAGAGGGTGTGGAGTTCACGTATCGGGACTACTGCGTGCGCACCTACGACGGCACCGGCTGGAATATCGTGCGCGGACTGGCGATGCATAACGCGTACAAGTATGGCGTCTGGTTGCGCCATGCGAACGACATGACTATTGAGAACAACACCATTGAGCATACCTTCACTTTTGGCATCTATCTGCAGACCAGCGGCGGAGTCTGCAACAACAATCAGATCCTCAATAATACGATCAAACACTCCTGTTTTCGCGGTATCACCGTCGGGGGCGACGCCTGGCATTGCCGCGTCGAGGGCAACTACGTCTATGCCACGGGAACAGAGCATTACGGTGGGGATCTGATGAACGGTCCGAGCCACGGCATTTACATCAGCGGCCCGTTCGCCAAGGTGTACAACAACAGGATTGACCGCACGGGCCACAAGGCCCTGTACCTCGACGGGCACACGCTCGGCCGCGAGGTGTCCTACAACTACGTCACCAACGTCGGCCTGGCGCTGACCGAGAGCGGCGGCATCTACACGGGCGGCTTCTACGACAAACCCGAGAAAGACCATATCCACCACAACATCTTTGTCGACGTGTTCGGGTGCCTGTCGATGGATCGGAAATTTGACAAGGGGTTGCCGGTAACCATCGAGAAATACTCCGGCGCCGCACCCGGCATCTACGTGGATGAGCGGGGCAACAACCGAATCATCGAGCACAATACAGTTATCAACTCTCACATGACGGGCATTTTCTTTCACTGGGCGCCCGGCAACGTCGTGCAGAACAACACGCTATATGGCAACAAGGAGGCCCAGATCTGGTTCAGCGGCCGCAATCAGCCGGGCGACAAGCTTGTCGATGACGTCGTTCTCGACAACATCCTGTTCGCGACGGATGCCCAACAGAAAACATTTTACCTGGGCATCAACTACGACGACGTGCATTTTGGCCAATCTGACAGGAACTACTTCTACAATCCCTATCGCACCTCACATATCTTCTTGAGTCGTTACAGCGGCGGAACGGTCCAGGACGATCTGACGCTCCAGCGATGGTGTACTCTGTCCGGTTACGACGCAGACTCCAAAGAATTCAGTTACCTGGATCAATTCGATGATATTGCCATAGACAGCCCAATAAAGTCTCGGATTATTTATAATACGTCGCTTGATGTAATCAGCATTGATTTGGAATCAGAGAAATATTGCGATGTGGACGGTAACAAAATATATGATAGCGTTAGTTTACAGCCCTTTGAATCAAAAATTATTATATTTTCCGATTATGAAATCCCGGACCCTCCCCTTGAAGTATATCTCAATAAAGGCCTTAAAATTCGCTAAGATGCACTTCAGCCCCTGTTTTCTCTTTTTCTGTATAGTTGCATTATTTGTAAAACACAGTACCATTATATTTGACATTTATGCAACATCGTATTCTTGAAGGAGATTATTATGAATCGTTACCCGGCAATTATCGTTTTGGTCACAATATTGACCGCCGCAGTCTTGTTCCTTGCCTTCACTCAATCGACGACAGGCCAGGACAATCACAAACTCTTTAAGGCCAAAGACGGCTCCGGCATCATAGGTTACAAAGACACCCCAATCCTGCCCTGGTGCGGCTACCACGTGCACGATCCCGACCGGCCGGCACCCCAAAAAGTCACCCCCGCCCCGCCCGACACTCAGGGAAAAACCGGCACTGCCCCATCCGATGCAATCGTCCTATTCGACGGCACCGGCCTTTCACAATGGAACTCTTCTGACTGGAAAATCGAAAACGGTGAGCTTATCGCCGTCTCCGGCAATCTCACGACCAAACAGTCCTTCGGCGACTGTCAGTTGCACATCGAATGGATGGCCCCGGACCCGCCCCAGGGCGGCATCTGGGACCGTGGCAACAACGGCGTGATGTTAATGGGCCTCTTTGAAATCCAGGTTTACGACTCATACACCGAAAAGCTCTACCCCGACGGCCAGGCCGCCGCCGTTTACGGCCAGACCCCGCCGATGGTAAACGCCTGCCGCAGGCCCGGCCAATGGCAGTCGTTCGATATTATCTTTTTTGCCCCCGTCTTCAAATCCGGCAAGCTCGAAAAGCCTGCTTATGTCACCGTCCTGCACAACGGCCTCCTCGTCCATCACAACCAGAAAATCTACGGCCCCACCGGCCATCGAATCCAGCCGAAGTACGACGAGCCCATCCCGGACAAACTACCCCTTGCCCTCTCGGCCCACAACAATCCCGTCCGATTCCGAAACATCTGGTTAAGACCCCTTTGATTATAAATTTAGTCGTATATAAAATAGTGCTGAGTTGAAGGTAAAACGCTAACTGGTCATCCCCGGCACAAATAATCCTCGGCGAAATTCTATTTGTTCGTTGCAGATTACCTGACCTTGTCATTCCCGCGGAAGCGGGAATCCAGATTCATAAGATGGGCTCCGGCCAATGCTGTCCCTAAATATGTTGTATGTCCCATTGTCATTTCGACCGAAGCGATGCATAGCATCGCGCAGTGGAGAAATCTGGCTTCGAACAAAATGTGATCTCATCCCTGCTCTATAACTCCACAATTAGACATACCAAATACGAAATACTCTTTATGTTTTATTAGCTCCGAAACCTCTTCCGCATTTCCTCCGTCTTCTTCTTTAGCTCCGGCCATTTTGTCCAGATGTCTTTGTCACAGGTTGGAAAATCATCACAGTGAGCGCATGTAGGCAGCCCTCTTGCTACGGCGCATTTCTTCGCATCACAATTGAAAAGAGCATTCTCCGACTTACACCCATCACAATAAAGCTTTTCCGCATCCATTTTCCATTGTTTTGCCACCTTGGCCCTTAACTCATCATCGTTGTTCATCGTCGCAATATAGACATCGCACTTGTCACACTCTAAGCAGCAATAAGCAACCATAGCAAATTCATCACCGCCTAACTTTTTCTTTTCGCCTTCCGAACACCTCGGACAGCATGAAAGCCCCGCCTGGCCAAGAGCAAATCCAATCCCCGCGCAGGCCCCTAATCTAAGAAAGCCCCTCCTGTTATGCTCGGAACATTTGACATTCATTTGTGAACATTTCTCGATTTCCATAATGGATTCCCTTTCTATACCTGTACTGAACAAAACGGCCTGATACGCCCCACTATCTCACAAGCCCTCCCTGCTGTCAAGTCCGGCCGGTCTAAAAAGGCCGGTCCCGAACCGGCAAATTTCCTTGCGGTAAATCTTCAAATAAGTATAATTGGAGACGGCATTCTATGTAAAAAAGCGAACTATAAAAAAATAAATGGGCATGTTGAGAAAATGAAAACGCATCGTACTAATCTATTCGTTGTGATGGGCATAGTCCTCATCGTCGCATCGGCCTCTATAATAGCGGCCGCCTCCAATTCAAATAAGATGCCTAACCGGGACATCGAAGGCATTTGGATGGCTGCCGCTGAAAAACCGGATACTCCCGCCCCTCCCGTCATATTTCGGATTGCAATAAACGCCGACGGTGTCCCAAAGGCCTTCATGGAAAGCCCCGACCAGCTACACAGGACGCTAATGAATAATGTCACCTTTGAGAACGGCCGCCTCCACATCGACGCAAAATCCATAGAAGGAGCTTATGAAGGAAGAATCGAAGCCGATGGTACGACCATCAAAGGCAACTGGAGCCAGGCCGGCCGCTTGTTTCCTCTAATGCTCAAGCGCACGGACGAGCTGCCCCGACCGAACCGGCCACAGGAACCGAAGCGGCCATATCCTTACAATGATGAAGAAGTCGTCTATGAGAACAGCCGGGCCGCTATAAAGCTTGTCGGCACTTTGACCCTGCCCCGCAACGGAGGCCCGTTCCAGGCGGTGCTGCTCATCGGTGGTTCCGGAACCGACGACCGTGACAACGGATTTTCACATCGGACCTTCCTCGTCCTGGCCGACTACCTGACCCGCCGCGGTATCGCCACCCTCCGCGCCGATAAACGCGGCGTCTGGAAATCGACCGGTGACTTCTACACGGCGACGACCGAGGATTTTGCGAGCGATGCCCTCGCCGGCGTGGCCTACCTCAAGACCCGCAAAGAAATCAATCCCGCGCAAATCGGAATCATCGGCCACAGCGAGGGGGCAATGATAGCACCCATGTTGGCTGCCCAATCCCCCGATATCGCGTTCATCGTGATGATGGCCGGAGCAGGCGTGCCCCTCGATAAGCTACTGGTCACTCAGAACTGCCTATACGCCGAAGCCGATGGAGCAGGCGAACAAAAGCTCGACCTTCTCCGCGACTGGTACGAACGTTACTACGCCATCGCAATCAGCGAAAAAGATGATGCCCTCGCCGAAAAGAAAATAAACAAAATGTACGCCGACCTGACCGATGAGCAGAAAAAGATGCTGGATTGGTCTGAGACAAAATTGAATGACGAAATAAAACGCGTGCTCTCGCCCTGGTCGCGGCACCTGCTGGCGTTCGACCCCAAAGCATTCCTGACTAAAGTAAAGTGTCCCGTTCTTGCCATCAACGGCCAGAAGGATTTACAGGTCGCCCCTGACGAGAATCTCCGAGGTATTGAGCAGGCATTGAAAGCCGGAGGAAACCGTCACTACCTCGTCAAAAAACTCTACGGTCTTAACCACCAGTTCCAGACGGCCGACACCGGTGCCGAATCAGAATACGCCAAAATAAAAGAGACATTCGCTCCCTTTGCCATGAAAACCGTGGCGGACTGGATTCTAAAGCAAATCGGTGAACTTACAGATAACAGATAGACATGCCGCGCACATCGCTACAAATTGAAGCTAACCATCTTCAAGTAACTTACGATTTGCTCTTATCTCACCGCCAGTTGAAAAGTGTTGACAGAGGCCTACAATTTGCAGTAAATTGTATTGAAACTAACAGTTCAATGTTAAGCAAGGGTGAGGCAAAAAAATGAAAAAATTATGGGTAAATGTTATTCCATACGAAAAGGGGCTCGCCATAGCTGCGCTTGAAAGCGGAGCCGAGGCAGTTGTTCTTCCTGACGGCCAAAGCGAAACCGTGCACCAATTCGGCAAAATCAAAACCGTCGAGAAGAACGGCGACATCAAGCCCGGCGTGGACGTCGAGTTCATAGATATAGCCGGCAAAGAAGATGAAAACAAAGCCTCTGCGGTGTCGGCTGAAAAAATTATTGTCCTTAGAATGCTCGACTGGACGATTATACCGATAGAGAACCTGTTGGCCCGCCGAGGCAAAAATATTATGGTCCAGGTAGAAAATAGCGAACAGGCCAAGCTTATGGTCGAGATACTTGAAAAAGGCGTTGACGGCGTCCTCTTAAACACCACCGACATAAACGAGATAAAGAAGTGCGCCGAAATCATTCACGGCGTAAGTGAAAAAGTCGCTCTTGTGACAGCCACTATCACAGGAATAAAACAATTAGGCATGGGCGACAGGGCCTGCCTCGATACCTGCACGCAGATGACTTTAGGCGAAGGGATGCTCGTCGGCAATACCGCTGCCGGTTTCTTTTTAGTACATTCCGAATCCATCGATAATCCTTACGTGGCATCCCGCCCCTTCCGCGTCAATGCCGGTGCCGTGCACGCATACACCTTAGCGCCGGGCGGTAAAACGAAATACTTAGCTGACTTAAAGGCCGGTGACGAAGTGCTGCTTGTGGATTTCCACGGCAAAAGTCAAACCGCTTATCTCGGCAGAAACAAAATCGAAAAAAGGCCCGTGATGCTCATCGAGGCCGATGCCGAAGGTCAGCCGATAAGTCTTGTCTTGCAGAACGCCGAGACGATTCGACTCGTCAGGCCTGACGGCAAAGCGGCTTCCGTTACAACTTTGAAGCCGGGTGATAAAGTCTTAGGCCATATCGAAAAGGCCGGCAGGCACTTCGGTATGCAGGTTGATGAGACACTAATTGAAAGGTAAACGTATGGTTTGGCCGGACGATGTTATCAGTATAATCTTGGCTGCTTTCCTTGGAGCGGCGATAGGCCTGGAGAGAGAGCTTAGTGGCAAGGCGGCCGGCCTGAGGACGAATATCTTAATATGTCTCGGCGCAGCGATCTTTACAATAATCTCCAAACGACTGGACGTCGTGGACGAAGGTTCCACTATGAGGATAGCAGCCCAGATTGTTACCGGCGTAGGCTTTTTAGGTGCCGGTGCCGTCATCCAGGACAGACGTGGTGTGCATGGCTTGACTACCGCCGCGACCATTTGGCTTGTTGCAAGTATCGGAATGGCCTGTGGGGCCGGTTTTCACGACTTGGCAGCTATATCCACGCTCATTGTAATTGTCGTCCTCGTGGGTCTCTTAAAGCTCGCAAAGCCGTTGACACGCTATATGGAAAAACACCAAACCAAAAGCACTCCTGACGACCAGGATCATACCGGCCCGGAGCGCAGGCAAGCAGAGGAAAATAAAACCACTTAACAACACGAAGCACTTGCAAACACAAACGCACGGACAATCACCTCAAGTGCTCTATCACTCGCCCCGACCCACCGAATAAAACTATACTTATCACTCAGTTGGTGTATAACCTAATTCCCCCCACACAGCCTTCTGAACACTATACAAATCCTGATTGCCCGGATTATTTGATAAATTGCCATTCCGCCCTGTGTCTTGCCAGTAGTCATAATCCATCTTGGCGATTTCTATCGTGCGCGGGTCTTTCCACTTCCAGTACTCACTATGCCCATCTACGAAAGAAAAGTTTGTCCCGTCACCGTGTCGGGCGGTAATCTGGTCCCACCATCGCTCCTGGTCATACCAAATGGTCCAGCTCGCCGGACTCAATCGGCCCTCATCAAGAAAAACCGCCCTCTGGCCAGGCTTGCGAATCTGCGTCCTGTTTTTAACTATCTGCCCCTCAGCGCCGGGTATCGCATCATAACCATTCATAGCATCAACTATGGCATACGTCACTACCTCTCCCCGAATACCGGTCGGGCACTTGTAAAGCTTTATGTTTGGGCAGTATTCATATAACAATCCCCTCTGGATACCTTCTATTCGCGCTTCTTCTGAGGCGCTCCGGCCCGACCAATATACCCAACATGTGCCGTCTTTGTTTTGGCTGCCCGTGCTTGTATTGCCGTTAACAATCTTGCTGTCGTTATCATCCGCATACATAATCCACGCAAGTGCCATTTGCTTCACGTTGCTAAGACACGCCGCACGTTTGCCCTGCTCTCTGACCCGATTTAATGCCGGCATCAATATCGCCATCAATACTGCGATGATAGCGATAACTACCAGAAGTTCTATTAACGTAAACCCTCTTTGATGTCTTCCACTTTCTTGGTTTACAACCTCAACTTCTAACGGCCTAAACAATTTTCGTTCATTCATATTGTGCCTTCTCCTTCTGCCGCGATTACACTCCTCAAAGACTGCTTTCTGCAAATGCTTCCACGGCTCTAATATTAATAAAATCCCGAATTCTTACATAATCATATCATAAAATCGCGCATAGTGCCAGAGTTTTTCCTTGACGTCAAAGTGCCTAATTTGTTATAAATAAAATCATCGGAGTTTGTTCCTTATCGGCAGGCTGAATTTCTGAAATTTTCAGCTAATTTAGCTTACATTAAAGCTTAAATAGTTCCTGTTGCGGAAACAGTATTTGTCATTCCCGCGGAGGCGGGAATCCAGCTTTTTCGCTCTGGACCCCTGCTTTCGCAGGGGTGACATCGTAAATTTTTGTTTTCCACAACAGATACTAAATAGCGAAATACGCAGTGTCAAGTCAAAACTTTGTATTTCGCGCTTAAGAGCTCTACATTTCAAATAATGGCTCATATTGGGCTTTTGCCTGTCTCGGCGTGGCCGCCGGGCTACGGCGGGCTTCGCCCCGACGAGAGCCACGACGGAAAGGAAGGAGATGGCTTCAAGTCGTAAAAACTCGTCCCGAGCAAGTATAATGAAATGAACGTTAAAATTATTATCAGCCGTTTAGCTTAACTCCTTAAGGAGGACTATTATGTGTAAGAAATTAATTTATTTAATCTCTTTTGTTTTAGTGCTAAGCATACCAGGCAATGCTTTAGCGGACCTGGTGGTTCACTGGAGACTCGACGAGGGTTCCGGCACCACTGCCTATGACAGCTCCGGCAATGGCTATAATGGTGAGTTCGTTGGAACCCCGGAGTGGATCCAGGGGCATAACAGCGCCAGTGCGGTGCACTTCGTGGCCGAGGGCCAGAGTGTACAGTACCGATTGGGTGCCGACGAAGTCTGGCCGGCCGGTACTGTGGCCATGTGGGTCAAACCCGATGCCCTCGGGCAAGCACTGTACAGCAGTCCGTTCAGCGGATACAATCCCAGCGGAACGGGTTTTCAGATTGATACGGATGGTGAAGACCCGGGGGTCTACCGCACCAATCCTCAGACTGGAAATCAATTCGGACCCGTTACTCTCGAATGGGTTCATCTTGCTCTAACATGGGAAGGCGGAACATCGAGCTACTACTATAACGGTGAGTTGGCGACCACCGGTACTTTTAGTACCGCCAATACCACGTTCAATAAATTCGACGTGGGCGTCAACAGAAACGAGGTCAACTCGTTCATCGGTATCATTGACGACTTTCGCTTTTACGACAACGCTCTGTCGGAGATCGAAATTCTCGGCGCTATGTCTGGTCAGCCTTGGCCGTATGCCTTTGGCCCCGAACCTGTTGATGGTGCACTACATGAGGACACATGGGTGAACCTTGCCTGGATACCGGGAGGCTTTGCGGTTTCGCACGATGTATATCTGGGTGAAAATTTTGACGATGTGAACAGCGGAGCCGAAGGTACCTTTCAGGGTAGTCAAGCCGGAACGGATTTTATTATTGGTTTTCCCGGATTCGCCTATCCGGACGGCCTTGTTCCGGGCACGACTTACTACTGGCGAATCGATGAGGTCAATGACACCGAGCCCAATAGTCCATGGAAAGGCGATGTCTGGAGCTTTATGGTTCCCCCCAGGACCGCCTATGAGCCCGACCCGGCTGATGGTGCCGAGTCTGTAGATCCGAATGTGGAGCTTAGCTGGACGGGAGGATTCGGTGTGAGAATACACTATGTGTACTTCGGTGATAATTTTGACGATGTGAACATTGCCGCCGGAGCGCTGCCCAATGCAGATGCAACCTATACTCCCGGCACACTTAAATTGGCTAAGACTTACTACTGGCGGATCGATGAGTTTGATGCCGTCGCCACGTATAAAGGTAACGTCTGGAGCTTTACTACTCAGGGCGCCGTCGGAAGCCCGGACCCGTCTAACGGCGCTCTGGATGTAAAGCAGACACAGGTTATTAGCTGGTCGCCGAGTGTCTTTGCTGCTTCGCACCAGTTATACTTTGGCACTGATAAAGATGCCGTGAAAAATGCCGATACCGGCTCGCCGGAGTATAAAGGTACCAGGGACCTTGGGTCTGAGACCTATGACCCCGGAAAGCTTGAGTGGGACAGCACTTACTACTGGAGGATTGACGAGGTCAATAATACCAATCCAGACAGTCCGTGGGCAGGCATTCTCTGGAGCTTTACGACAGCCAACTTCCTTGTTGTGGACGATTTCGAGGACTACGACATTGGCAATAACGAGATATGGTGGTCGTGGAAAGATGGACTTGGCTATGCCGCGCATGGTAATGAACCGGCCTATCCCGGTAACGGAACCGGCTCTGCAGTAGGTGATGAAAGCACTGCTTCTTATACCGAGGAGACTATCGTTCACGGAGGCAGCCAATCGATGCCTGTATTCTATGACAACAGCATCCTCAGGTATTCTGAGGTGGAGAAGATACTGACTTATCCGCGTGACTGGACCGAGAATGGTGTCAACACACTGACAATTTGGTTCAGAGGCGATTCGGCTAACGCTGCTGATATGTTGTATGTTGCTCTCAATGGCAGCGCGGTGGTCAATCACGATAATCCAGGTGCGGCGCAGATAACTACCTGGACGGAATGGACTATCGACTTGCAGACATTCGCAGACCAGGGCGTGAACCTTGCCAATGTCAATACGATTGCCCTTGGTCTTGGTAACAAGAAGAATCCGGTAGCCGGCGGTTCAGGTACAATGTACTTCGATGATATTCGGCTGTATCCCCCGCCGCCGGAGCCGGCACCTTAAGCTAAGATTTAGGTGCTAATTAAGATTGAGTAGTTAATTTAGCAAATTTGTAGCAATTCGGGGCTTATACCGATTGATTCGGTATAAGCCCCCCTTTTAAATGATTAATGACTCCGCCATAGGCGGATCTGCGGTACGCCTGTCCTGCTGCGGCAACGGCCTTCGCCGCGACGAGGTGGAAGTCCGCCCACGACGGATATCCATATTGATTATCTGAAAGTGTGTGGGTAATGGGGTCTCAGGGTACGAGAGAACAAGAGTATAGGAGGACGAGTTAGACATTTTTACTTAATCTTACCAAAAAATGGGTAATCATGTGTGATTTTCCTTGACGGGAAAGTAGCTAATATGGTATAGATAACATTAATAAAGCTTGTGCCTGAGCAGATCCTGCCCTGAGCGAAAAAAGCTTGCCCTGAGCACAGCCGAAGGGTTGAATGGGCGGGCATCTGCGGTTTTTCGTCATTCTGTGGGCACGATTCTTGCCGGGCTGCGGCGGGCTCCGCCCCGACGAGTAATTTTACGAATAGAGGAGGAGTTATTATGTATCATGCGAGGCACATATTTATGGCAAGAATTTTGTGTTTCGCCCGCCGTGGCTCGCTTGGCGAAGCCAAGTCGCGACAGGCAAGTTAGTGTTTTTGCATCTCAATTAACAACCCATATTTATTTTAAAGGAGGATTATTATGTCTAAAAAATTGATTTATCTGGTTTCTTTTACTTTGGTGCTATGTCTGGCTCTTACAACCGTAACCAACGCTGCTCAGTCCGGTCTTATCGGCTATTGGCGGTTGGATGAAGGAACGGGTACCGCTGTCGGGGACGCGAGTGGCAACGGCAACCATGGTGTTCTTGAAGGAGGTGCCAAATGGATTGCGGGGAAGTTGGATGGAGGTATCTATCTTGATGGTGTGGACGACTACATCGAGATTCCCAACATCATAGGCGAAGCAGGCACTATGGGATTCTGGTTCAAACCCGATTGGGATGGTTCGGACCCTGCTGACTACAGACTTTTCGATGCGAGCCTGGGTGGCATATACTTCTTCGTATCGAAGGGCGCAAACCACGCCGACATCACTCCGGAGGATTTCGGATTCTATTTGGAGGACGCCACTGATGCCGACTACCAGGGTATCGAGATTGACCCGGCCGGCGTTATATTTGCAGGTACCTGGTTTCATGTCGCTTTGACCTGGGAA
Source organism: Sedimentisphaerales bacterium (assembly GCA_035528395.1). GTDB lineage: Bacteria > Planctomycetota > Phycisphaerae > Sedimentisphaerales > Anaerobacaceae > NIOZ-UU13. The sequence continues at coordinate 25,383 of DATKYR010000105.1, read as the reverse complement.
TTTAACGGTGGCCCTGCTATTTTGTATCTTGACGGCAAGGAAGTCGCAAGAGCCGATACATTAGGTCCTCTTCCGGCGCTTTATGCAAATCCCCGTTTCGGCCTGCAAACTATCGACTATATTCCATCTGCAAACGGTGCAAAGGGTGTCATCGACGACATTGCCATTTTCGACAGAGCCTTAACAAGGGAAGAGATTCAGACCATTATGTCGGGTCTCGGAGAATATCCATGGGCCTGGGGACCCGACCCGGATCATGATACCCTACATATGGATACATGGATAAGCCTTAGCTGGTCGGCGGGGGATTTTGCGGTCTCGCACGATGTGTATTTGGGCGAGAATTTTGACGATGTCAACAATGGCGCCGCCGAGACATTCATAGGCAACCAGGTCGCAACGAACCTTGTTGTCGGCTTTCCTGGATTTGCTTATCCGGATGGCCTTGTTCCTGGAACCACTTACTATTGGCGAATCGATGAGGTCAATGATACCGAGCCGGACAGTCCATGGAAAGGCCCTGTCTGGAGCTTTAGTATTCCACCCAGGACCGCCTACTACCCAAACCCGGCTAATAGTGCCGAATTGATAAAGCCCGATGTGCAGCTTAGCTGGACCCCGGGCTTCGGTGCGAAATTACACCATATGTACTTCGGTGATAACTTCGCCGATGTGGACAATGGCACACCGGGTACGTACAAAGGCCCTGTTGGTTTCTCAAAATATACTCCCGGCACACTTAAAATGGCTAAGACTTACTACTGGCGTGTCGATGAGTTTGATGCCGTCGCCACGTATAAAGGCGACGTCTGGAGTTTTACTACCGAGGGTGCCGTCGGCAGCCCGGACCCGGCTAATGGAGCTGTGGATGTAAAGCAGACACAGATTCTCACCTGGACACCGGGAGTCTATGCCGCTTCGCATGAGGTCTATTTCGGCACAGATAAAGAGGCCGTACGCAATGCCGATACCGGTTCGCCGGAGTATAAAGGCGCAGGAGACCTTGGTTCTGAAAGCTATGAACCTGGAAAACTTGAGTGGAATACCACCTACTATTGGCGTATTGACGAGGCCAATAACGTAAATCCCGACAGTCCGTGGACAGGTAATGTATGGAGCTTTACGACGGCCAACTTCCTTATCGTGGATGATTTTGAGTCCTACAACGACCTTGACCCCGCCGACCCCGAGAGCAACAGGATATTTAACGTGTGGATAGACGGATACGACGACCCGACAAACGGCTCTCTCGTTGGTTATGAAACTCCTCCATTTGCCGAGCAAACTATCGTTCACGGAGGCAACCAGTCGATGCCGCTTTACTACGACAACAGTGTTGGGTACTCTGAGGCAACTTTGACGTTGACTTACCCGAGTGACTGGACCGAGAAAGGGGTTAGCACATTAACGATTTGGTTCAGAAGCGATGCTGCTAACGCTGCCGAGACTTTATATGTTGCTCTCAACGGCAATGCGATCGTTACTAATGGTAATCCTGATGCAGCACAGATAACTACCTGGACGGAATGGACTATCGACCTGCAGGCGTTCAGCGTGAACCTTGCCAATGTCAATACGATTTCCCTTGGATTAGGTAATAAGAACAATCCGTTGGCCGGTGGTTCAGGTACGATGTACTTTGATGATATTCGTCTGTATCCTCCGCCACCGGAGCCGGCACCTTAAGCAGGGATTTAGGTATCAATTAAGATTGAGTAGTTAATATAGTAGATTTGGTCACTTGTATCTGCGGTTACGCAAGTGCAGGCAATTCGGGGCTTATACCGATTGATTCGGTATAAGCCCCTCCTTTTAAATAATTATTGACTCCGCTATAGGCGGATCTGCGATACGCCTGCTGGAAGTCCACCCACAGCGGTTATCCATAATGATTATTGACGTTAAATATTGTATTTCGCCCCACCCATCGGGCATCCTCGGTCTCGCGGGAACGATAATCATGCTCAGCGTTGGGGATTTTAGGTTGAAATCTTCAGGGGGTTCGATTATATTTACACCAGCTTATTACAATAGTAATTTGCCTTTTGCTGAATTTAGGTTTCTTTCTTTGTTTTGATTGAGCCGCCGGGTTGGAGATAAACAAGCACAGCTAAGTATTAGGAGGTAACAAAATGCAATCTTTAAAAAGAAAACACACCCACTTATGTCCCAAAACAGGTAAAAGCCTCAAGTCCAAAATAAAATATCGCTGGTTGATGTGGATATTTCCCATAGCCGGCCTGGTGTCACTGATATGGTTTTTGGTCAGGGTGATACCGAAACCTTCACGGGCGACGTATCCGTGTCAGCGGCTGGCTTTTCCGTTGGCTTCAGGATTTGTGGCCTGGCTTGTAGGCCTGGGCGCATCGGCAATGGCATTTAGAAAAGCAAGGCTCAACTTTGCGCGAAGGCGCTATGTGGTGGGCTTGGTATGTGTCGCCGTAAGTATTGGCGCCTTGTGGATAGCTGTTAGTGCTACAGACGAGAACTTGGTCTTGGCTGAGCCTCAACCTGCGAATGAGCCGATAGGAGTGGCCGGGGGTATTTATCCCGGTCGTGTTGTATGGGTCCACGACCCCGAAGCAACGGATTGGCAAGGACCCGGAAATGGTCACTGGTGGGAAAGTAACCACACGAGCCAGGCACGGGTAAACCAAATGATGTCACGGGCAATATGTGAGCTGACCGGCGCAGCGAGTGACACTGACGCCTGGGACAAGCTTTTCAGGCACTTCAACAAAACGCAGGGCAGGGGAAATGCAGCATATAAACCCGGCGAAAAGATATTTATAAAAGTAAACTTTGTCGGCTTCATCCGGACTGTCAGAAGTGTCAATCCTGAAAATTACGATTTGGAACAAGGCATCGATTATATGAACACCTCGCCGCAGATGATTACCGCCCTGCTTCGCCAGCTTGTTGAAACGGTCGGCGTAAAGCAATCTGACATTTCAATCGGCGACAGCCTGGCCCGCTTTGCAAACGAGTACTATAACATTTTGCATAAGGAGTTTTCAAACGTCCGCTTTATGGATTGTGAAGGCAAGTTCGGCCGAATCAAGATGAAGCAGTCCTCGGCCCCCTTCTACTGGAGCTGCAATCCACAGGTGTCGGAGCAGGATTACGCACCGGCCAGCTATGCCGAAGCTGATTACTTCATAAATCTGGCAAACCTCAAGGCCCACACGGGTGCCGGCATAACACTCTGTGCCAAAAACCACTACGGTTCGCTTATCAGAACACCGCCGCAGAAGGGCTATTACGATTTGCATCCAAGCGCTTTTTCCAAGGAGACGGGAATATACAGAAACCTCGTCGACCTGATGGGGCATAAGCACGTCGGCGGCAAGACCGTCCTGTATCTGGTTGACGGCCTTTACTCCGGAATACATCCCAGAGACAGAGCACCGCGAAAGTGGAGCACTTATCCTTTCAACGACGACTGGACTTCGAGTCTTTTGGCCTCGCAGGACCCCGTCGCCATCGATTCGGTCGGCTTTGATTTCCTCCACGCTGAGTATGAGGAGCATCCGCGCAATGCCGGAGTGGACGATTACCTTCACGAGGCGGCCCTGGCTAACAATCCGCCCTCCGGGACATTCTATGACCCCGACCACCCCGGCAACGTCAAGAGATTACCCAGTCTCGGTGTCCACGAGCACTGGAACAATACGAAGGATAAAAAATACTCCCACGATTTGGGAACCGGAGAAGGTATCGAGCTCATAGCGATAACTCCGGCAAACACCGCAAAGGCGGGTATCATCGCGCCGGGTGCAAAAGTGCAAAAACTTTCCGGCGGCTTTAAATTCACCGAAGGCCCCGCTGCCGACGCCCACGGCAACGTATTCTTCACCGACCAGCCCAATAACAGAATTCTCAAATGGTCGGTGGACGGCAAACTGTCAACCTTCCATGAAAGCCCCGGACGGGCCAACGGCCTTTACTTCGACAAAAAAGGAAACCTGCTCGCCTGTGCAGACCTTAATAACGAATTATGGTCAATTGATATGCAAGGTAATGCCACCGTGCTGGTCAGGGACTACAAGGGCAAAAAGCTCAACGGCCCAAACGACCTCTGGGAAGACCCCAAAGGAGGAATATATTTTACCGACCCCTTATACAAAAGACCTTACTGGAACAGAGGCCCTATGGAGCAGGACGGCCAGCACGTCTATTATCTCAGTCCCAATCGCGAAAAACTCATCCGCGTAACGAATGACCTCGTCCAGCCCAACGGCATAATCGGAACACCCGATGGCAAATTGCTCTATGTAGCTGATATTGGCGACAGGAAGACCTATGTTTACAACACCAATGCCGATGGGACATTATCGAACAAAAAGCTTTTCTGCTCGATGGGCTCTGACGGCATGACCATTGACAATGAAGGCAACATTTATCTTACGGGCAGAGGTGTCACGGTCTTCAATTCGGCCGGCGAAAAAATCGAGCATATCCCCATCGACGCCGGCTGGACCGCCAATGTCTGTTTCGGCGGGCCGGACAGACATACACTTTTTATCACTGCTCAGACCTCGCTCTATTCACTGCGTATGCGGGTCAAAGGCGTATATTAAAGATAACAATTTACCAATACAGAACATCCTTAACTACTTTGACAGCATACGTGCTGGTTGCTATACTGCTGTCGGATTAGGTAAACTCAGGCTCATTTCCTACTCGCGAACAAAAGGCATTTATTGAACGGAGAAACGCTAATGAGCGACCCTGAGCAAAAAAACAATAATCAACCGAGTAAGGAGGAACCTCCTCAGGCGGACGGTTTCGGCAGCTCACTGAAAGGTCCGGGCATCCACATCGGTCGGTTCCGGATAGAACGGGAGCTGGGCCGCGGGGCCGGGGGAGCGGTTTACCTGGCCCGCGATACCAAACTCGACCGCTCCGTCGCTATCAAGAGTCTGCCGGCAGAGGTAATGGGCGACCCTAAGGCCAAGTCGCGTTTCGCGCGCGAGGCACGAGTCCTGGCGTCTTTGAATCACCCGAACATCGCCGCTATCTATGAAGAATTGGAAGAGGCCGAGGGTATCGGCTACCTTGTTCTCGAATACGTCCCCGGCCAGACCTTAGACCAGCGAATAGCGAAAACTGAGATTAACCTAAAAGAGGCCTTAACAATAGCCCTCCAGATAGCCGAGGCGGTCGCCACAGCACACGAGCGTGATGTGATTCACCGCGACCTGAAGCCAGGCAACATAAAGATAACCCCGGAAGGTAAGGTAAAAGTCCTGGACTTTGGCCTGGCCAAGGCGGTCGGCGGCGAAGAGGTTGACCAGCAAACAACCACCATCACACAGCCCGGTTGCGTGATTGGAACGCCGGCCTATATGAGCCCGGAGCAGGCCCGTGGTAAGCCGGTCGATAAACGCAGCGACATCTGGTCGTTCGGCTGTGTGCTGTTCGAGATGCTCGCCGGCAGGAAGCCCTTCGAAGGACAGACTGTTTCCGACATGTTGGCCAATGTTCTGCAAGCAGAGCCTGATTGGCAGGCGCTGCCCCAGACCACGCCGACGAACATTGGGGTTTTGCTGCGTCGCTGTCTGGAAAAGAACCCGCGTCGCCGCCTTCATGACATCGCGGACGCAGCCATTGAAATAAATGAAACATTAAACCTGCCTGCCATCGCCCCTCCGATGACAACTACATCGTTCGAAATCGCACATCCGACCGGTTGGAAGAAACTAATAGTGGTGGGTGCAGTCTGTCTATTGCTCGGGATTATCATGGGCGCTATCGCCATCTGGAGCCATTGGCGGCCTGGCGCGCCGCAAACCCAGCCGGTAAGAAGTTTTATCATCAGTCCCGAAACGACTCTTGCGATGGAAGCGTTGTGGCACTGTGCCCTGGCCCTGTCGCCCGATAGCAGACGCCTGGCTTACGTGGAAGCGGGCAGCGACGGGAGAAGAAAAATCTACATTCGCGAGATGGACGAATTCAAGGCAAAACCGCTCCCGGGAACAGAAGGCGCCATCAGCCCGTTCTTCTCACCCGACGGCCAGTGGGTGGGATACGTCGACCATTTCCAGAGAAAGCTCAAGAAAGTATCTGTCAAGGGCGGTGAGCCTGTCGTCTTGTGCGAGTGCCTGCAATTTCGCGGCGGAAGCTGGGGAGCTGATGACAACATAATTTTCACGCCTGCCGGGGGCACAGCTAAAGGAGGCGGCCTCTGGCGAATTTCCGCCTCCGGCGAGGGATTAGAGGAGTTAACGGTCCCGGACTCAGACCAGGGTGAGTTGGGCCATTTTTGGCCGCAAATTCTTCCGGACGGTAAGCAGGTGCTTTTTACAAACTTGCGCGGCGGTTTTGATAAGAATCAGATCGAAGTATTCTCGCTCGAAACGGGTAAGCGAAACGTTTTGTGCAAAGGTCAAACGTGCGCGCGATATGTCTCCAACGGACACCTGGTTTATGGGCACAGAGAGACCCTTTATGCCGTGCCATTTGACATCGAGCAGCTCAAGGTTTCTGGCTCTCATGTCCCGGTCATCCCGGATGTTATAACCTCGCCCGCGTTCTGGAGTGCGTCGGCGCAGTTTTCCGTTTCTCAGGATGGTTCGCTCGCCTATATCCCGCTCGTGACGCGCAGCATTGAGCTAAGGCCCGTCTGGGTCGATAGAAAAGGGAAGGTCGAACCATTACCGGGGGCGACACCTCGCAACTACAAAAATGTCAGGATTTCACCCGACGGGGCGTATGCGGCATTCATTATCGTCGATGGGGATAACTCTGACATTTGGATATACGACTTGATACGCCACACACTAAATCCACTTACGTCCGATGGAGTCAGTGGTAATCCCATTTGGATGCCGGATGGCAAGTTTGTACTGTTCGGGTCATATGGAAATGGAATACCTCAATTGTTTAAGCAAAGCGTTCCCAGTAGCGGCAAACTAGAGTTGCTCATAACGTCCGAAGAATTTGTAGGAGTTCCAACATCCTGCTCCCCTGATGGCAAGGAGCTGCTGCTTGCCGCATCTGACCCGAAGTATCCGAAGTTGGACGATGACATCTCAGTCTTCTCGTTAGACAGGCAGAATGGAAAGCCTCGTTCCCGGTCGTTCATCCAGAGAAACAATAATCAAAGACATGGCGCATGGTCACCCGATGGCCGATGGATTGCGTACAGCTCGGAAGAGTCCGGCAGTTGGGAGATTTACGTAGAGCCTTATCCGGCCCCGGGCCCAAAAACAATGATTTCTACCGAAGGCGGTTACCGCCCTGTGTGGTCGCGGGACGGTAAAGAGTTATTATATTTTAGTGGTCATGGCAGTCCCAGGATGATAGCTGCAACTATTGAGACCGAGCCGGAGTTCAGAGTGATTGAGTTTAAGGAATTGTTCGAAGCTATAAACTATCGAAATTATGACATCGCACCCGATGGGAGGTTCCTTATGATTCAGGAATCACAGGAATCCACAACTCTTGGCATCAACGTCGTGCTAAATTGGTCTGAGGAGTTGAAACGCCTCGTGCCGACGGAAAAGAATAAATGACGCTCTCATACAAAACATATTTTGATAATTATAAGTATGTTTAGTTGTCTGAACTCTTGTAAAGGTTCTCAATGAGCAGAGCACTTCTGGAGATTAAATGAGTATTATCGGAGACAGTATCATGCAGAAAAGAAAGAACAGTCCTAAGGACCCCTTACGGGAAAACAGTGTCTTGTTGATAATTGTTGGTCTCGCAGTGTCATTGTGTCTCACGGAGGCGAACTTAGCGCTGGGCCAGAGGTCGAGGTCGAGACGTTCACAACGGGTACGTATGGAACAGGTACAGGTAGCCGGCCCCGATGGCAATGTTAAGTTGACAGTCCTGCCCAACGCCGAGCGTCTGACCTTCACGGTGACGCTGGGGAATACGACCGTGCTCGATACATCCACGATTGTTATGAATCTGGACGGCTATGATCTTTCAACCGGAGTTGTTTTCGGCAATGTGGAACGCTTTGAGATCAACGAGACCTATCCCTGGCACGGCGCCCACAGCACGGCGTTCAATCAATGCAACGGCGCCCGCATCTCACTGCAGAACGATTTGTCGTTCATCGACTACGTCCTGGAAATCCGCGTCTTCAACGACGGCGCAGCCTTCCGCCACGTCATCCCGGGCGATGAAGGCGTCACTCGTGTGCCGGACGAATACACAACCTTCGTCATCCCGACCGGTTCCACAGTCTGGTATCACGACCTTGGCGGTCATTACGAGGCCGCATATAAAAAGAATGTTATCTCCGACGTTCCGCCCGGCCAATGGGCTGGCCCACCGGTAACATTCAAGCTGCCGGGCGGCGCCGGCTACGGCTCCATTACCGAGGCCAACCTCGTCAATTACAGCGGCATGGCTTTGGAGGCAGACGGTCGCCGCGGCCTGGTCACCGGCCTTGGCCACCGCCAGCCGTTGAACTATCCCTATGAGCTGCGCTACGGGCGGGAGGAAGCCAGGCGACTGGGCAAGCCGGCATCAGTTAATGGAACGATAACGACCCCCTGGCGAGTCGTGATGGTTGGCCGCGACCTGAATACACTGGTAAACAGCACTATTATGCCCAACCTCTGCCCCCCACCTGACCCGAAGTACTTCCCCGTCGGTATCAAAACGCCATGGGTCAAGCCCGGTCTTTCGGTATGGCGATACCTTGACGGTGGAGACCGCTCGTTCGAGGGCATGAAGGAATTTTCCCGTATGGCCGGTCAGTTGGGCTACGAATATCACATCCTCGAAGGCTTCTGGAGCAGGTGGAGCGACGAGCAGATTAAGGAGATAGTGGAGTACTCCAAACAGCAAGGCGTGCGTCTGCTGTTCTGGATACACAGCAACCGACTGAGCACCCCGGAGGCGCGCGAGGAGTTTTTCACGAGATTGCACGGCTTAGGAGTCGCCGGTGCCAAGATCGACTTCCTTGATCATGAGGCCAAAGAAGTCATCGACCATTACGAGGCGCTGCTCAAGAAGGCCGCGGAAAATCAGATGGTGGTCAACTTCCACGGGGCGAACAAGCCGACTGGTCGTGCCCGCACCTGGCCAAATGAAATAGTGCGCGAGGCGGTCCGCGGAATGGAAAGCAGCTCGCTGCAAGAGCGCGCACGCCACGAAAATATCCTGCCCTTTACTCGTTATCTGGCCGGCCACGCCGACTATACCACGATGCACTTCGGCGAGCGCCGCCGTGATTCGACCTGGACGCACCAGATTGCCAGCCTGGCCATCTTTGCCAGCCCGATGTTGACGATCGCCGCACATCCACAGTCCGTTCTTGACAATCCGGCGGTTGACGTAATCAAAAGCATACCGTCTGTGTGGGACGAAACCATCGTCTTGCCGGAGTCCGAAATCGGCGAGCTGGCAATCTTCGCAAGGCGCACAGGCGATATGTGGTTCCTGGCCGTAATGTGCGGCCCGCAGGCCAAGACTATTCAGGTGCCGCTGTCATTCCTTGGTGATGGTCGATATAACGCGTCACTGGTCCGCGATAACAAGGAAAACGATGCTGCAGTGGTTAACGAAGACAGGACCGTGAGCCGCAGCGATACGCTCACGATTGAGATGACCAACGGCGGCGGTTTCGTCGGACGTTTCTCAAAGTAGCTGTCTCTATGCAGTATATAGCAAAAAAAACTGGGTGAGTAAGAGGATCTGCTTTATAGATTTGTGCTTTGCACGAGATGGTTGCTTTATATATGTGTTTGGGTTCTGAAAAGCGAGGGCAAATAAAAATGACTAAGAAACGATATTTTCTAACAGTATTATTTTTCATTGGGACTTCGTTCAGTTTCGCAGATGTCCCGGTAACGGTGGAGGTGGTTGAGGTCAACAAGATTTGGGACAAGGCCCCCCACAATGCATTTACCGACCTTGTGCGTTGGAAGGACCCCGCTTCGCGGGAACCCAATGATAAGTTCTACTGCGCGTTCCGCGAAGGCAGAGGCCATGTCTCAAGCGATGGGAAAATTCGAATACTCGAATCGAAGGACGCAAATCTCTGGGACTCGGCGGCCCTTATTTCACTGGCAGGCTTCGACCTCCGCGATGCTCACTTGTCTGTAACGCCTGATGGCCGATTAATGTTGCTCGGTGGTGCCGCCCCGCGCAAACAGGACAATCAATCCGCCCCTACCGGCACGTTCGCCAGTTTCTCTAAGGATGGCAAACAATGGACCGAACCACAAATTGTCGTCCAGCCCGGACGCTGGTTGTGGTGCGTCACCTGGAACGAAGGAAAAGCATACGGCGTCTCCTACACGGCCGGAGAGGGAGAACGCTATCTCGATTTGCTCGTAAGTGCCGATGGAATTAACTATAAGCAGCACGTGGCCAAACTGTTCGAGCAGGGCCGACCGACGGAGGTGACACTGCGTTTTGACACTGACCGGACGTGTTATGCCCTTGTCCGCCGCGACCGCTACGGGACAGAATCAACCAGTGCATTCTTGGGAATAAGCAAACCGAACTACAAGCAGTGGCAATGGAAAGACCTCGGGACGGATTTCAACAGTTTCGGCGGGCCAAACCTCATCCGCATACCCGGCGGACACTGGATTGCCGCCGGGCGAATGCACCAGGGCGGTGCCCATACCGCCCTGACCTATATCGATGTCAAGAACGGCACTATGACAAAATTGATAAAACTGCCCAGCGGCGGTGATACAAGTTATCCCGGCCTGCTCTGGCACAATGAGATGCTTTACATCAGCTACTACTCTAGCCACGAAGGCAAAACCAGCATCTACCTAGCGAAAGTGAAAATCAAAATAAAAACCAATGAGGGGGAACATTAGCGAACAGTTGTAATTTTAATGTGATCTTAAGAAAATACCGCATGTCATTTCGACCGAAGCCCCCGTTCTTGCTTTCGCAAGAAAGCACGGGGGCGAAGTGGAGAAATCTATTAAAAAATAGATTAAGTTTTTAATTAAAGAACCAATATCAAAACTGAAAGGAGATTCAAATGAACAGGAAATGGTATGGTTTAGCAGTATTGTTGTTCGTCGTGGCAGCAACGAGCTATAGCACTGAAAAAACAAGTGTTGTCGCACCAGGCGCAAAAGTGGAAAAACTCGCCGGTGGCTTTAGGTTCACCGAAGGCCCCGCAGCGGATGCTAAGGGCAATATCTTCTTTTCGGATATCCCAAACAACCGAATCCACAAGTGGTCGCTGAATGGCACCCTGTCAACATTCCGCGAAAACTCAGGCGGGTCCAACGGTCTTTACTTTGACGATAAGGGAAATCTCTTGGCCTGCGAAGGAGGTGGCCGACGGTTGGTATCCATCAACCCGCAGGGTAAGGTGACAGTGCTGGCCGACAGGTACCAAAACAAGCGTTTCAACAGTCTCAACGACCTCTGGATAGACCCTAAAGGAGGTATTTATTTTACCGACCCCAGCTATGGCCGCAGAGATAACCTGGAGCAGGACGGCGAACATGTCTATTACCTCTCGCCGGACCGCAAAAAGTTCATCCGGGTAATCGACGACATGGTCAGGCCCAACGGAGTAATAGGCACTCCCGATGGTAAACTGCTTTACGTTGCCGACCACGGCGGGAATAAGACCTTTGCGTACAAAATCAATAATGATGGGACACTGTCGAACAAAAAGCTTTTCGCCCCGGAAGGTTCCGATGGTATGACGATAGACAACGAGTGTAACATTTACCTGACGACCAGAGTAGTTGCCGTTTACAACAAAAACGGCCAAAAAATCGAATCCATCGACGTCCCCGAGGGCCCGGCCAACGTCACCTTCGGCGGGCAGGACAAACGAACGCTATTTATCACTGCCCGAACCTCACTCTATTCAATCCGGATGCGAGTTAAAGCCGCCGAGCAGGAACAGACCGTCTCAGAGCTTGGATTTGAACAGGATATTATCCAGACAAGCGCTGGCGCCCTGAAGATTACTTTCATCAGCCATGGTACTTTAATGTTTGCTTTCGACGGCAAGACCATTCACGTGGACCCCGTTAGCAGAGAGGCCGACTATGCCAGGATGCCCGGGGCTGACCTTATCTTAATCACCCATGAACACGGCGACCACCTTGACACCAAGGCCATTAATATTCTACGAAAAGACGGAACACAAATTGTATTAACCAAAGCCTGCGCCTCAAAAGTCTCCGGCGGTTTTGTAATGAAGAATGGTGATGTGCAAACTGTTCAGGGCCTGAGAATCGAGGCCGTACCTGCGTACAATATTGTACAAATGCGGTCAGGCGGAACACCCTATCATCCCAAGGGTCAGGGTGACGGCTATGTGATAACCTTTGCTGATAAGAGAGTGTATGTGGCCGGTGACACAGAGAACACTCCGGAGATGAAAAAACTGAAAAATATCGATATTGCATTCTTGCCGATGAATCTGCCCTATACAATGACGCCCCAGATGGTCGCCGATGCGGCGAAGGCATTTAAGCCGAAGATTCTCTACCCATATCACTACGGACAAACGGACCCACAAAAGCTCGTTGACCTGTTGAAGGATTCGGAAGATATTGAGGTTCGCATTCGCAGCTTGAGATAACCGGATACAAAGTTATAGGTACCGGCAATGGCGAACTACTTTACGTTACTGACCACGGCAGGAAAAACATTCGTATACACCCTAAGACTTGTTTAGGTGTCCTTTACAGTCTCGACATTACTCCGCTTGGTTGTTATAATGCGGTTGGACGAAATACTGAAAATTCCGAAAGGATTTACGTATGTCGAACAATGAAAGTCGTTTGAATCGACGCGATGTCCTCAAAGGTTTTGGATTAGGAGCCTTGGGCCTTGCCTTCGGTGGAAAATCCTTTGGCCCCACCCTCAGTAATGCAGCCCCGGGAAGCCCCTGGGTCAAAAAGAATGGATTGTTCAGAACTAAACCAGCACCCGCAAAGGTCGCTCTGATAAAAGGCAATGACAGGCGGGATATTGTATATCAAGCGCTGAAGAAAATCGAAGATGAGGTCCTCACTTCAATCGGCGACAAAAAGAAGATTCTTATCAAACCGAACTTCGTAATCACATCTCGCCAGCTCGCCGCTACTCACGTCGACGCCGTTAGAGGAATCCTCGATTTTCTAAAACCGCACTTCAAACATCAGATTATTGTCGGCGAATCCACAATCTCCAGAGAAGGCACATTTGACGGATTCAAGAATTACGGCTATCTTGCGCTGGAGAAGGAATACAACGTCAAACTAATTGACCTTAACCACCAGCCCTGGCAGTATCGTTACGTATTCGGCAAAGGTCACCGCCCTACCCCGATTCGGATTATCTCGACCTTCTTGGACCCTGATTTGTACATCATCTCCGCGGCCAAAATGAAAACCCACGACCGCGTTGTAACAACCTTGTCACTCAAAAACATTCTCCTCGGGGCACCGCTCAACGACTACAAGACAAATGATAAGCGACTGACCCACGCTGCATACAATTTTTCCCGCGAGGCTCTCCTGCATTATAATATGTTCCATCTGGCCCAGGAAATTTATCCAGACCTGGGTGTCATTGACGGCTTCGTAGCAATGGAAGGCAACGGCCCTGCCAGCGGTACACCCGTGGATGCAAGACTCGCCCTGGCAAGCTTAGACCCCCTTGCGATGGACATTCTCGCAACAAAGCTAATGGGTTTTGACCCAACCCAGATAATGTATTTGACGAGCATGGCTCAGGCAGGAATGGGTCAGGGCAACCTGGACAAAATCGAAATCCTCGGAACACCACTGGAGCAGTGTCAGTATCACTTCAAGGCACATAAGCGTTTGCTCGAGCCTTACGGACTGTAAAACGCAGTTCAACTACGGCCTTTAAGCATTTGTAAAGCTATGGAAGGTTCTACATTCGCCTGCATATCAAGAGCGATTGGTGAATCCTGCGATACCTGGCTTGCGAAACAAACTGCACTTTCGATGGCAACCTCCAGCGTAAAATCGTCTAATTCAACGCCCCCAATCGCCTGCTGTTCATAATAAATACCGCACATTCTCGCCAAAATGTCCACGCAAGGTTTGATACCGCGGAAAATGAAAAATGCTTTTTTTATAGCGTGCGACACACAGCCTTTGCCCCTCGCTTACTCCGTACCTTCTTCTAAAAATCCCTTTACCCAGTCTCTCAGCAGTTGCACAGCCCTGTTTGGCTCAACGTTGGCTTGTGCGTCAAACACTACAGACACATCCTCCAGAGTTTGGCTTGAGGCATAACCTGCAACCTCCTTTGCAAGGGACATATCTAATTCATCTTCATCGGCCTCGATACCCATATCGTTGTGAATCTTAAACTCAATAAGCCCCACCATATTTTCCAGATGCGACACCAGCTCTTCGAGGTATCCGCTGTAGTAGCTTGATTCGCTTGCGCTACTCTGGATAGCAGCCAGCGCACCTTCGGTGTCCGTTGTCAAATCCAGACCATCGATATCAATACTCAGGTCTTTGCTGACGATATCGATGCTTGAGCCTTTTCCGATAATGATTGATATCGTCTTGCCATCAGCACTGAACAGCTTATTGCCGTTATATTCGGTGTTCTCAACTATGTTGTTGATTTCATCGGCCGACCGCTTGAATTCTTCCTGCAGTTTGTCTAACTTGTTCTTTGCGAAGGTGTGAACGGCTTTTTCGACCAGTTCTCTCATCTTTTGAATCCGTTCGTAAATCCTTGAAACAGCTTCGGCAAATCTCTGCGTCACCGAAATCGCTTCATTAGCATACCTTTCGTTCTTTTGACCTTCAGAAATATTGCCATGAAGCAAATACTGGATTACTGATGCTGCTGCATCGTCATCCGACGCAGCGTTTGGCTGGTTATTCGTTTGGTTATAAGCGCCCGTGATGACGGGCACGCCATAACCAACCTCCGTTAGGTTTCCGAGTTCCATTGTCTTTCCCCCACTTTATCTTCTTCATAGTGACCCCCTCCGAATCTCTTTCTAATAAATAAAATATAATAAGAAAGCAGCTATATACCAAAAAATTCAAAATATTTTACAAGGTAAGATGTAACGACTGCTTTTGCTGTGTTGTCGGGCATGTTTTTTTCGGACTCTTGTAAAAGCCGTCACGGCCAAAAGGCGGCAACCGTCACGATTAACCAGATGACAATGCCCAGGGCGAATTTACTCGTAATGCCGAAGAATTCGCCCAGCCCCGCTCCTACGGCGTAGCGTAAGGAGTGCTCAGCCTTTGTTCCGCGGGAGAACTCCATGCCCCACACACACAATCCCGCCCCGGTGCAGGCGCCAAGTAGCGTCCCCAAAAACGGTATAGGAAACAGAAACGTGCCGAGGACGGCACCTGTTACCGCCCCGAAAAGTGCCGCGATTGAGCCGGGCCAGCTTGCCCCCGATTTCTTGGCCCCTATCATCCCCGCAGTGAACTCTACAAGTTCGCCAAGAACTGCTAAGACTACTATCGCAATCAATGTATAGATGGAAAAGACACTACTGTCCCACTGCCACCAGGCGAACAGACAGGTGGATATGACAATCAGCCAGTTGCCCGGCAGGCCGAAAACAACCAACCCTAACCAGGCTGAGTTCAGCAGAACCAGTATGGTTGACCAAAGATAAACCATAGACCGATTGTAGTTTAAGAGTGGAAGATAATCAAGTTGTAAACGGATATGATTCGACGAAAAGATAAATGTAGCGTGGGGCTTGCCTGAAAGAAGAATGTAGGGTGGGGCTTGCCCCACCGTTCTTCTCTGAACGTAAATGGTAAAGGCTGAGTTTGCTCACCACTCAGCCTTTATAAACTCTTCCGATTTTGATCTTTGCATTTTGGTCTTTGATTTCACGACTGCACTGCCATCGGTTCCAGTGGGCGCAATTACATCTCTGAAAAATCCGTCTCCTCAAAATCTTCCGGCACACCAAGACCGTCTGACAGGCCTACAATACCGTTCTCACTTGCAATCCCGAGCCAGGAAAGCCGTATTCTCCCATCAAAATACATCTCAATTTGGAATGTATTTGAGTTACTCTCACCATATTCGGGCACCTTCATCCACGTCACAACCACACGGTCCGCCAATTGTTCACAGTTGACCAGTCCGCCTACAGACGGATTGAGGTCATCGAACAAGCCGGATATACGCCTCGTATCAAAATGGTCGGACAGACTTTCAGAGTGGTCGTTGTCTCCTTCGGTAAAGGTTATATAACCGTTGCTGCCGACATAGAAGCCCGAAAAGCTGTTGCCGTAAATAGACACTGTAGCTTGATTACTTAGCTGTACAAACTCGTAATTGTCATCACCCAGCGCCAGCTCCATACCTCCGATAGGGTCGGTCGGTAACTGCGTAATCTTTTGTAGATAAGCACTATAGAAATTACCATCTTTAGTAGGCCTGAACATTATTGATTTATTTGTCAGGTCAAAGGTATCTGCACCGGAAGAAAACTCCTCGGTAAAGAACTCAGGCAATATCGGCATCGGTGGATACGCATCTGAGAGGTCTGTCTCCTCAAAATCTTCCGGCATACCAAGACCCTCTGATAAGCCTGCAATAGCGTTCTCAACTGCAATCTCAAGCCAGGAAAGTCGTATTCTCCCGTCAAAATACATCTCAACCTGGAATGTATTAGAGTTACTGTCACCGTATTTACGAACGTTCTCCCACGTCACAACCACACGGTCAGCCAATTGTTTCCAGCTGACCAGCCCATCTTCCGACGGATTGAGGTCATGGAATAAGCAGGATATGCGCATCGTATCAAAATGTTCGAACAAGGATTCGGAATAGTCGGCATCTCCTTCGGTAAAAGTTATGTAGCCGTTGCTGCCGACATAGAAGCCCGAAAAGATACTGCCGAAAATAGACACTGTCGCCGTGTTACTTAAATTTACAAGCTGATAATTGTCATCGTCCATCGCCAGTTCCGTACCCCCGGCAGGGTCGGTCGGTAACTGTGTAATCTCTTTTAGATGAGCGCTATAGAAACTAACGTCTTTAGTAGGACTGAACATTATTGATGTGTTCGACAGGTCGAAGGTATCTGTACCGGAGGAAAAATACTCGGTAAAATAATCAAGAGCCCCACCATCTCCCGGAAATCTATCAATCAGCTCAGCAGCATACTTCAAAATCAAATCTTCATCGTTCGTATTGACTACACCATTCCCATCTACGTCAGCGGCCCATATCTGTTCCGGCTCCAAATACAAAAGACCTTCTGCATACCAGGTAGCTAAGGAAGCATCGTCGTACGAGACTTCTCCGTTGCCTGAGACATCGCCAAGACGAATAATATAATATGGATTGTGAGATGAATCTACTCGCCCGCGATAATGCACCGGACCGTCATCTTTCCAGTAATAACCGTAAACATAAACCTTTCCATATGAATCTGGCTGAATATCTAACGGCTCGGCATAACATACGGTTACATTCACTACGTCGTATAACAAATTATCTGCATCCTCGAGAACCTCATCGATAGTAACCGGGACGTAGTAATGCCCGTGGCCAACCAGCTCACCGTCTTGCTCATCAGCCTTTACAGCAGTTCCTATCAACTTAATTCGTCCTTTTCTTGGCGATGGCGCTCCAAAACCCACGTAATCCTGGTCTGATATACTTGAGGTTACATTAAAGTATGACTTATATATCGGGTCGAAAGTATAATCACTATTGCTCGGCATGGCCGTCCCTGACCAGCCTTCCCGTACCCTCTTAGTGTAATAGCCGCTGCTATTGGTAGTAGCGCTGCTGCCGCCGTTACTGAAAGTCAATATCACGTCACTAATCCCGGTGCCATTCTCGGTCCGTACATAGCCGGATATGCTCGGAAATGGAGCAGTAGGAACAACATCAAAACCGTCAAACCAAATAGTGCCCTGGAAATGGACATTGAAAAGCCACCTACCCTCTTCGAGCGGCCCAAAATGACCTTCAAGGCCGCAAACAGGATCAGAAAGAAGCGGGATGGGAATGTTAGGAGCTGGCTCTTGAATCCATAGTTCGACGGTTCTTTCCACCGGGTCGATGGAAAGCGTCGGGATTCCGCCCAGGGTCTGCTCAGCAGACCATTGATTGACAAAAACGTCCGTAGGTACGGTGAAATGAATTATATCGGAAATAGTGGGTTCGCCGGGATATCTGCTCGGAAACGGTGGATTTTCTCCATGAATCCAGGATATCTCTTGCTCGTAACCGGATACCATACCACACAATACAAGAACTGATACTGATGCTAATATTACCCTTCTCATTTTCTTACCCTCGTTCCATGATAATAGATATGAAATTAGAAACGGCACCTGAATACTGCAACTAATAGAGCATTTCATAAGTTCTGCAACTATTAAATAGTGCCACCAAATCTCCTACATTATACAAAAATAATGAAAAATATCAATAAAAACCCCAAATTTCGAATCTCACTTGTCACTGACACTTGGCAAATTCTCCCTTCTTTTCTGATTATTATGCAGGCCGTCGATGAAGTCTGTCTTTCTACTTCATCAATTTATAAGCAATAATTTCAATCATTTCCGCTGATACCTAAAAACAAAAATGATATTTTTTGAAAAATTTTATTCTCTTTCTAATTAAGCACTTATAAAAATCCAACCACCTTAAAATCACCCAATTTTCAATCAAATCCGCAGGTTGCTCCAATTATAGAGGCACGGCTTTAGGCCAAGGGCCAAAAGTCGGCCAAAACAATAACCAATTAACCAATCAGTTCCTGTTGTGGAAACAGTATTTGTCATTCCCGCGAAAGGGCTTGTTGAAAAAGTCGAGATTGCTTCGTCGCTACACTCCTCGCAATGACGCAAAGTGCGTTTTCAGGTCATTGCGAGCGATTCGAAGAATCGCGCGGCAATCTCAAAACGTTCATTTTGAACTTTGGCAACAGGCCCAGAAGCGGGAATCCAGCTTTTCGCCCTGGATCCCTGCTTTCGCAGGGGTGACATTGTCGATTTTCGTTTTCCGCAACAGATACCAATTAGTTCCTATTGCGAAAACAGTATTTGTCATTCCCGCGGAAGCGGGAATCCAGTTTTTCGCCCTGGACCCCTGCTTTCGCAGGGGTGACATTGTTGGTTTTTGCTTTCCGCAACAGATACTAACCAAATAACCAATTAACTAATCCTCCAATCACCGAGGGTGAATTATTAATCTCGTTATTCCAATTCCGCTTTGGCTCGAAAGGATATGTATCCGCCCGCTCCTCTTTTATCGCCGGCTCCGCTACGGCTACCCCTTCAGAAGAATCCCCTTGACTCGCGGCAAATTCGCAATTGTTGACCCCGAAGACTACCCCCGCCTCGCAAAGCACAAATGGTTCCTCGCAAAAAGCCCTACCGGCTCATACGCCGCCCGCTGGCAGCGCCTCAATGCCAAAAACACCAGAAAGAAAATATGGATGCACCGCGAAATTATTCATATCCCCCAAAAAATGGTCTGCGACCACATAAACCGCAATAGCCTCGACAATCGAAAGGCAAACCTTCGCCCGGCAACCGTATCACAAAACCTCTGCAACCGCCCAAAGAGAAAAGCAAAAACCCGCTCGAAATACAAAGGCCTTGAATGGGACAAAACTCAAAGAAAGTGGAAGGCCCGAATTCAGCTCAATAACAAAAAAATATACCTCGGCTCTTTCACTAACGAAATTGACGCCGCGAAAGCATACGATCGAGCAGCTCGAAAATATCATGGAGTATTTGCCCTGACTAATTTTATAAAGAATTAAAGCCCCGCGAAGATCCGCCGACTTGTCCGTCGTAGCTTCAGCGAAAACGGAAGCCGGTTCATTCGTAGCCTTGGAGAAGAAGGGTGGCGAAGGCGGACAAAAAAGCAAGAGACCTCTTCGGCCAATTCCCCTGCTTAAACTTCCCGCCTCACTAATCTCTAAATACTAATTCACTGTAATCTTGGTATTCTAATTCCTGATATCCTGCCTGCTGTGGCGGGCACAGCACGACAAGCAACCTGATTTCCTGTTCACCTGATAACCTAAGAATGTAGGGTGGGGCTTGCCCCACCTATTTCTCTAATTTTGTTGCAGAAAAGGGCCTGCCATGAGCCGGATAGATGACTTTTGCTCCGCGTTCTCGAAGTTTCCGCCAGCTTTCATACACGGTATTGATGTCCTCGATGTAAATGGGCCTGTGCCCAACCCCGGTCCACCGCAGGAAATTCATCGCGGCGTCACCAACAAAGGCGCTTCCGTCAGAAAGCAAAACTGAAACCGAATCCCTTGTATGACCGGGCGTATGCAGTATAACACCGTCAATGCCAATTCCTTTTAAAAGACTGTCATTATCGCCCTCAATCAGAATGTCCTTCTCGGCTAATCTCACCGGCGGAAACTTGAACTCTTTATGAACCAGCATGTAAAAAGTCATAACTATCTGGATGCGCCGATTGACTGGTTTACCACCAGCATCTTCCGACTTACCCTGTTCCAACGCCGATACCGCATTGCGGTGAACTATGATTCGACATCCTGTACGCCGAACCAGCTCTGCCGCAAAACCGGCGTGGTCATCATGATGATGGGTCAGCAGCAGATACCTGATATCTGATGTCGCTATCCCCAACCTGGCAAGCTTCTTCTCAAAGAGCGCGTAGTACCTTTCATAATCAGTGTCAATTAGCAAGTAGCCACCAGTGCACTTCAATAGAAAGCACCGGGTCCAACCCAGTTTCACGCTGTAAACCCTATGGTTACTCGTGTTATTCATGCCGTTGAAAGTCCTTCATATAAAAACCATATAGCAAACATAGGGTGGGGCTTGCTCGGCTCGGCGAAGTTCTACCGTAGCCGGCCCCCACCATTTTATACTGCCTTCCATCTTCTGATTTCTAAATAAAAACATGTAGTTGCAAATATCAGCCAAATTTCTTGGTCAATATAGTCTCAGAAGAAAAGGCAGGACCTCGTATTCGTGGAAAGCTTCTATAAGCTCTAAGATTCCAACAAGCCAAACAAACCAGAGTGCATCGAATAATCCTTTCCGGAATGCCCTTGGCCTGACAATGTATTCCTCCGGCTCCTTAAAAGAACGAAATGATGGAAAGAACCTTGGCGTCACATTCATGTAATCCTCGAAGTCCTTTCCGTGCAAATTGCGCAGCTTCCTTTCTTCTGCTCTTATAACTAACGGATAGTATAATGCGAAACCGATAAGAATAACCCCTGGCAGGATAAGGGTCTCACTTGCCAAACCGACGCCTACACCACCAAGACTACTGAAGAAGTATAACGGATTGCGACAAGCTGAATATGGACCACATTGGATTAGGGTATTAGTTTTATAGCCCGAGATATACAGTAAGCACCACAAACGCCCGATAGTCGCAACACCTACCAGCATAATCCCAAACAAAAATAGAATATCGCTTACGACTATCTTCTGCTCCCAGTAGCTTTCCGAGAACAGTACCAGCAAAAACAAAACAATGCCCAACAACCAGGTCAGTATCTTCCGTTTTTTTTCGACTAAGGTTCTTGTTGTCATAAAAAAGCTCTTTTATCTCAAATACATTACAATGTCTCGATGAATATTATACTAATTGTATTCCAAAAAGAGAAGAGCATTTGGATGGAAGGCGTCGCAGGATACCACTTCAAAGCTCGCCGCCTCCAAAACGCCTGCGCAAAGGAAAAGGCCGAGTGCAATTAACACTCGGCCTTTATAAATTTTATCCCGAGCGTAGCTTGCCATGAGTGGAGCCGAATGGGTCAAGGGACTTGTCCTGCCTGCCCTCCGAAGCTTCTGCGAAGGTGGGAGCCTGCCGAAGGATCCTGCCTGTCCTGAGCGCAGCCGAAGGATCGATGGCCTAAATGTAGGGTGGGGCTTGCCCCACCATTTTATACTATTTTTTACCTTTTACCTTTTCACTTTTAACTTTCTATTACCTGTCCTGCCTGCCCCGCAGTTTTTCCCATTCGTGGCTTGTCCTGCTGAAGCTATGGGCCCGCCCGTGGCGAAGGCGGAGCGATGACCGGATTGAAATCCGCCGACTTGTCCGGCGTAGCTGGTTCCTTCGTAGCCTTGGCGAAGAAGGATAGCAAAGACGGAAGCTGGTTTCTACATAGCCTACAGCGAAGTAGAATAGCGAAGGCGGGCTCGCCCATAAGCCTGCCCTGAGCGGAGCCGAAGGGGACTACCATCGGCCGCACGGGCTTAGCTAATCTTTTAGTTGGTTCGGGTTGCTAAATTTTGAGGAACTATTCGTGGACTGTGCGCACCACAGCTCTCGGTATTATTCTGTTTATCTCTTGCCGGCGCTTCAGACTCTGCGGTCGGATTAGGATAAAAACCAAATTGACGAAGTAGTGTGAGCTTAGACAGAACATTACTCTCTAAATCCATGTGAAAAAAGCCCGGAAAGATATCTGGATTTTGTTGAATCAATTCGAAGTAGTCCTTGTGGGACTCCGGTATCTCAACTGACCCGCCGTGACACACCTCGTGGCCGGTGAATACGAACTCTGGGAATAAGTACGGGCAAAATTTCAACGGAACCCGACCGGACCATTCGCGGTATATCTCTGTCTGTGGAAGTAGACAGAGCAAACTCGGCAGAATCCTGGCCCCCATCATACGAAGTGAAATCATCTGGAAAAGTGACTGATTAAAATCATTCATCGTCTCAAATGGAAAACCCCAAACGTAAAAGGCATCTACTCGCGGGAATATCTCAATAGCGGCGGGAACAATATCCAGCACCTGTGTTGAAGTGAATCCCTTTTTGATTTGTGATAGAATCCTGTCGGACCCGGACTCAACTCCAAAACGCAATTCGATGCAGCCGGAATCTGCAAGCGCACGCATCATTTCCCGATCCACTAAATTGACCCGCCCGAACGCCTTGAATTCAACTTCAAGATTCTCTTTTTGCAGCTCTCTGCAAAAATCCATGACCTGCTTCTTGCCCGACACAAAGAACTCGTCCTGAAAAAGAAAAAGATCAACGCCTGCTCGTTGTTTAAGCACCTTCATTTCCTCGACAATGTTCCGAGGGCTCCGAGAATAACTCTTGAGATTCCATACCGGAGCAACAGAGCAGAATGTACACTCATAGGGACAGCCTCGACTTGTCATCATCCCGAAACCCGCATATTTACCAAGCTCAATCTTCTCAAAAGCAGGAAATGGTATGCTGTCAAGGTCCCGTATCCTTTCACGGTCTTGATTATGAAGGACAGAACCATTACGTCTGAACGATATTCCCTTTACCTTTGAAAGGCCGCATTTCTTTTTGAGAGCTCGCAACAATTCCGGCCCCGTCTTCTCTGCCTCGCCCCGGCATATAATGTCTATCCAGTCAAACCGTTTAAGTATCTTATCCTCACCAGACTTTGACCCCACTCCGCCCAATACTAAAACCCGGTCCGGATACTTATTACGCAGGGCCTTCAGAGCCAGCATAGTAAACGGCAGAAGATTGGCCATACATGACAGTCCTACTACCGGCGCAGGCTCTTCCAAAAACTCCAGGAACATCTCCATATCAAATGGATCCCCCGCCTCACACAGTTGATAGTCCCTGAAATCAACTGCGAATCCCGCATCCTCCAGTGCCCTCGTGAGGTACAATGGGCCCAGCGGAACATGCAATTCCCTATCTGTCTGCTCACCGTAGCGAATGTACAACATATTCAGATTAACTAACGTGATATCGGCCATATAGCCTCACTTCTCCCCGTCAGTTCTGTTGGGCTCATCATAATCCTCGCCTGATTGTTGCTCATCTGACCTTGTCGACGCTTGTTCAAGACCTTCCGAATCAATATCAGGTTCGTTTGGCTCATTGACATCATTTGCATCACTGGAATCTTCTATTTGCATTTTACGAACCCGGTCCGGCGAAATTCCCGCCGTAAATTTTACACTCATCATAGAAACTACGACCAAGCCTGCAGCCGCTCCTAACATGAGCTTTATTGCTTTTCCGCGGAATATATTTCGGTGTTCGGGTTTTACTTTCGTGTTGTCAATTATCTTCTCCAACTGCTCAACCGCTATGCTCGACAACATTTTCCGCTCCGCTTCCGTCAATTCCAGGCCTATCTCACCTGCGGCCTCTCCTCGTTTTTCCAGCAGAATTTGTCGAAACTCAGGATCAACGGATGCCTTCTTGACAAGCACTTCGACTCCAACCGGTATGGCGGCTATATGCTGTTTAGATTTATTCTCATGCTCCATTTGTGTCTCCCTCCAAAATTCTTGTTACTATTCGTCCGGCTCTGTTTGGCTTGCCTGCGACTTCTCAGTTTCCTCTGAATCGACATCGACTTCATTTGGCTCGTTGACATCGTTGACGTCACCCGGTTGCTCCATTTGCATTTGAAGAATGCGTTCCTGCGCGATCCTGGATGTGTGCCCCAGGCTGGGAACCATCACAGATACTAAAGCCACGGTGACAACTGCAGCGAGCATGAGTTTTCCAACATTTCCTAAGAATATGGCCCTGTGTTCCGGCTTGACCTTCGTGTTGTCGATTATCTTCTCCAATTGCTCAGCAGGTATGCTCGACAATGTGTTCCGCTCGGCTTCTGTTAATTCAAGTTCTATCTTTTTCGCAGCCTCTCCTCGTTTTTCAAGTAGAAGACGCCGGAATTCCGGATCCACCGAAGCTTTCTTAATGAGAACTTCGATTCCGCGCGGTATGGCGCCAACCTTTGTCCCGGATCCGGGAGGTCGCCCGCCGACTATGGTAGTGAAAACCGCATCTTGTTCCTTGAGCCGTTCAGATTTTTTGTTATCATCCACTTGCGTATCCCTCCTGAAATCTTGTAAATATCGTTTCAACTCAGAAACTACCCGCTACTGTATTATACTCTCCCTCACCCTAAACAACAACTTTTTATGATTTATTTCTGTGAAATCTTTGCTCGATGCCATAAATTCTTTGATACAGACATATAAATGGAAAAGGCCGGAGCGAAGACGGAAGCTGGTTTCTACGTAGCCTCCGGCGAAGTAGAATAGCGAAGGCGGACTCGCCCATAAACTTCTCTCCTCTTCTCAGTCAACTTCACTTACGCAGCATTTTACAATGCGGCAGTGGACGAAGGAAAAATTTGCGACAAAGCTTGCTTTACGAGCAAAATTTGACGAGAACACCAAGTTGACTGATACAAATTGCATTTAATTACTGCGCTCCTTGTGTTTAGCACAAAAGGGTGGCAGCCTCAAGCGCAGCTTGTGGATGGCTCGTTGCTCTTTATATAAAGCGCATCTTTTAATTACAATTGGTATGAGTTTCTTTGTAATACAATCTTTCAACTCCTTGTTTTTTATGCGTGTTTTTCATGCTGCAATGTTCGTAAGTCCTTTTATATCAACGGCTGAAGCCGACATTAACGCACAGGCGAACTTTTGCCCTTTGGCTGTTAAAATATAGCGA
>DATKYR010000104.1:0-8376 GCA_035528395.1 Sedimentisphaerales bacterium | reverse complement strand
TTTCGTTTTTGGCTGAGCGAGGACAAGGCTGGCAAGGAAGCAAAATGCAGGCCTACTGGTTGGTAGTCCGAGTTTTGCTGACACCGCCAGCCGAAGCCGCAGCCAGCCAAAAATGGAAGATAATTTATTTACAAGTCCTTAAGGACGCCTTCTGGCGGAGTCCTTCGGACTAAAACCCGGGCAGCACAGTCAGCCCCCGCCGGCAACAAGCGGGGGCAAGTCTGCATAGTCCCACCCCAGAGAACAGAGGACAGAGAATCTGACTTCTGGCTTCGGATATCTGACTTCGGACTTCTGACTTCTGACTTCTGGCTAACAGGTCCATTTCTACAAGTCCGCATCGGATGGATATAGAACTGCTCCCAAATCAGGTTTGCTGCCACGATACCGGCCGGAGGTCTTCGATCTTGGACTCGTCCAGCTCAATCCCAAAACCCGGCCTGTCCGGCAGTTCCAGCATCCCGTCTACGGGTCTGAGCTGGTGTTTCTCGAAGTCGTAGTAACTCTGCATCTTCTGAATCAGATACTCCACAAGTGGACAAACCTCTATCGGCTGGCTTGCGACCACATGCATGGCGGCGTGGAGGCTGTGACCGTGCGGGATCACATTCACTCCATGAACCGATGCCAGCGTACATATCTTGACCAGCTCGCTGACCCCGCCACACCATTCCGGATCGGCCTGAACCACCATGATGGCGTCGGCCTTGAGAAATTTGTGTACGTCCCAGCGACCGTAGAAATGCTCTCCCGTGGCCACCGGGATCGAGGTTTCACGACTCAACTCGATGAATGCATCCAGGTTGGCTGTCTGGAAGGGCTCTTCTATCCAGCGCGGACGATATTGCTCTGCCCGTCTTGTCCAGGCCAGGGCATATTGAAGGTCCCACTTCCAGAACGCATCAAACATGAGGTCCACATCGTCCCCCACGGCTTCCCGGAGCAGACGCACAACTCTCACATCTTCTTCAACACCCTCAGGGCCATGACTGGGGCCGCGGTCGCGCACAAACCACTTCTGATGTCGATACCCCTGCTGCTTCAGCTCTCGGGCTTTCGCACGAAGGGCCGACGGTTCCTGAGAGAACCCCAGACAACTGGCATATGCCCTAACCGTCTTGCGGGAACCACCGAGAAGTCGATAAACGGGCAGACCGAAGAGGCGGCCGCGGAGATCCCAGAGGACATTGTCCACAGCACTGAGGCCCATGATATAGTGGCTGCCGCGTGAGTGCCGGCTTGCTCGGAACATCCCATCCCAATATGTTTCGTATGCCAGTGGGTCCTGTCCGATCAGGTTTTGCTTGAAGAACCGGTCAACGAACATAGCCGCCTCGTTATCGATCGGGCCATAGAGACCCGTCAGGCCCTCGCTGGTATGGACTTTCAAATAGAGGACCTTTCTCGTGTTCTTTCCTGTCACCTGGAGGATTTCAACCTTTGTGATTTTCAAATCCGCTCGCTTGCTTTGGCCCGCCAATCCGACTGGGCCTGTAGTAGGCACGACTTCAGCACAAACACCCAGGCTGGGGACTACACCCAGGGCTGCAAGGCTCGTTAAAAAACTGCGTCGCTTCATACGGTCAACCATCTGTATCTCCTTTCCTGTTGCTGGATTATTCTGCTGGGGTTATTGTAATGGAAACAAGGGCATATGTTACAGGTCGGGCCAGATTGATACCCAATCGGGTGGGTTGTTTTCGGGCGTTGACATCTTCCTGAATAGTTTCCGGCTGGATTTCGAAGTCAGCACCAGTGACTTTTATGTCCACATGCAGCGACTTTTGGGAATCATAGACTATCAGAGAACCAGGAGAGGATTGTTTCCAACTGTCGAAGGTTATCAAGGCCGTACCAAAGTCGCAAGGTTGGGAGAAAGTAACTTCGTCGGTTACACTTAAAGAACCTTTGCCGGTGCGGGAATAGACAAACTTACGTTCGAGCTTTTTGAGCTCCGGCACATCATAGGCCGAAGAAATATCCAGGACCAGTGTATCTGCATTATCGGTAAAGTTCCGGCTAATCACGCGGCCTTGGGCTTGCCTACCGGTTTTCTGCAATTTACCGGCGACAAGGGGAACGGGATGGCCAAAGGAATTAAGAACGTTGCTTTCGTAGCGGCGGGAGCTGAATGTGCGGGCAGTATAAACTTCCCCTCCGGGATCAATCAACAAGGGTTCATCGTCCAGCACTACAACAAATGAGCCGACATCGTTGTGGTTGTGATGCTCCTGGTTGTGGCCGCCCTTGAGGGCAACGGCCAGACGTGAGGACGAATTTGGAACTGGCCGGGAGATTAGGACACCTGCCTGGTCAAACCAGGACCGGATGCCGAGGTCTTGGGAAGGACCTTGACTAAGTAGAGCGCGAGAAGCAGAATTGGGACAGGAATACATCATACTTTGATACAATGAGCCGCCGGCAGAGACAGGGTCGATTTGCTCCCAGGAGCGCAAAGCAAAGCCCAGGCGACGGCTGAGAAAATACATCAGCTTCGAGCTGGGTTGGGCGCTGATGGAACAATCGGCGAAGGCGGGATAAACACCATTGATGATTTCGATTTGAGCTCCGAAAGTGGCGGCTTTTTGGGCCTTGTCGTTTTGGAGCAGGTCCACTTTACCGCCGGTGGCCTGATAAATCATTTCGCTGAGCATAACATAGTAGCCAAAGCCATAATTCCAATAGCCAAGGCCCTCGGAGCAGTAGCCGTCGTCGGTGAATCCATCAAGGAAGTTTTGTGAGTAGTTTTCTGCAGCAGCGATAAAAAAGGCACGTTGACGAGGTGAATCGATTACAGCCAGCGCCGAGCCGGTCACGCCGGCAAGGCACACAGCATTCCAGTTGTTGGTTCCGGTCATCCACCAGTTCTGTTTGCGTTTTCCCAGCACCATATCCTGATAAGGTCCAAAGATGCGCCGATTTAGGTTGTCGTGGATGAGCCGACGAATTTCGGGACTTAGTTTATCAGCCAGCAGATAATCGGCAGTAGCAAGTGACCAGCCAAGCGCAGAAGAACCGAGGTCAATGTCCGTACTTGTCCCATTAAAGTTAGTAAGATCCCGGTCGTGGGCCGGCATGACCCAGGTGCGTTCGGAGCAGAGCACTCGGACAATTTCTTCAAAGGCCGGTATAAAACGCCCTTTGTTTTCCAGACATTCGGACAACGTAAACGTGCGGACTCTTCCCCGCCGACGGCCGCTGACTCTCTGCCAGCGGGTACGGTTGCCTGTGTGGGAGAAGTCCAGATACAAATCGTCAGCCTGATCGGGAATAGGTGATTGCAGAAGTTTCTCAGCCTCAGGGATTATTTCCTTAAATGAATCATTCTGAATCAGTTTTTGCCAGGCGTTCCGATCAGTGATGGGCACGCCAAAACCTGCCGGCTTTTCAGGGAGCAGCTCTGTGATGTATTTGATGCGATTTTGGTCGATTGTTTCGGCCGCTCCCAGAGCAGTTTGTGGGAGAAGGCTTATACTACAGGGAATGAGTATCAAAGTTAGCAAAGAGGACAACATCGGCCATTTTTTCTCTTGTCTGTTCACAATTATTCCTTTCCAAAAACCGCTTAAGATTTCTCATAAATATGTGCTACTTCCCAGCCATACGTTGATGAACAAATTGAAACGCCTTTTCGTAAGCCTGATCGATTTTCTTTGAATCACCGCCGGCCAATCCATGTTCTCCACCGGCGATCGTGATGAGCTCATGGTCGATACGAAACTTCTTGAATTGATCAGCCATCATGACCGACTGCTCGTAAGGCACATCAGTATCTTTCGTGCCGTGTATCAAGAGCGTCGGTGGATATTGCTGAGTTACATTCTTGACCGGCATGTATGGGTAATACTTTTTCGCTTCTTTGTGCGGGTCCCAGCCGGACACTTCCTTAGGCCAGATTCCTCGCTGCCGGCAGAACTGATAGAACGCCCCGCCGTTACCGTTTCGGTCTTTTGAATTCGCAATGGCCGGACCGCTTACCTGTTTCCTGGCCTGGTCTTCAGGCATCTTCGACCTCTGATGACGGGGATGGGGACTGGGTTTGCTATACCAGTCGCCAATCAAATCGCCGTAACCCCAAAACGAAACCAGCACAGTAGGACAAGGCTTCACACGGTGACCCGTCGCGAGTGTCAGATAACCTCCAGCCGAACCACCTAACACGGCAATCTTACTTTTATCAATATCAAACAGCTCCGGACCCTTTTCCCGGACCCATTTGAAGGCATCTTCGACATCTTCAATAATGGCAGGCAGCTTCGTTTCGGGAGCTAAACGGTAGTCAATCGAAACGATCGCATAACCCGCATCTAAAAACATCTTTTTGACACGCCCATTGACACCATTGCGTCCCCCCATAATCAATGCACCGCCATGGATCCAGACGACAACGGGACGGACCTTCTCATCGTCCGCGCGATAAACATTCGCCTTGATCTCAAGGTCACCCACTCGCTTATAAGTATAAGTCTGCATTCGCACCTCGGCGGCTATAGTATTGACCAGTAGCACCGATAAGACCAGGCAACCGATGACCCCATAAACGATTCGTCCCAGTTTACTCACATGCATCATTTCATTCACCGCTATACCTTTGGGAAGGAATTTTCACTAAATTATCGGAGTGATGACAAATCCCTTTTAGCTTGCTTTTAATACCACCAGGTTAAGGTAGTATTGGAACCTTCATAGAAGGTGTTGGGTAACTGCCTTTCGTCCCCGTCTTATAACATTGCAGGCAAACAGGCTGGCCGGTTATAGGAAGGTATGCCTCCGCAGCATTACTGCAAGTCGGCATCTGGCACACAATACCAGAGTGACGAGGTAAGAATTGCCCGTGCTGGTAGTCCATCAAATTTGTGACAAGTGAAGTTGAGCATCTCCCGGCCCCCATGATCATGCCGCTGACTATACCACCTTTTACCCCAGCTTCATCTCCCCCCGACTTTTTCAAGCCACCCTTCAGAGCTGAAGGTTTACTCGTAATTCCTATCTTCACTGTCTTAGTCATAGTCTTAGTCTGAATCATTGTCGGATATGGAACTGGTATCGGTGGGGATTTTGCCGGAGTATTGCATACATCTGGAAAACCTAAACCTTGCCCGCCGCTTCCTTTTGTAGCTGGAAACATTATTAGCCTCCTTCGTAAGACATTGTGACCTTAATCCCAAACTAATGATCTTCAATGCTCGTCCTCAAGAGCGGTTGCTCTTAAGCAGAACATTGATTATCCTAATTCACACGCTAATATATCGTACCGTGATTTATCTGAGTGTACAGGATAAACTCAGATTGTCCCACAAAATTATGACCGGCCTTACCAACATACAGCACCCCTTTTGTACGGCTGGCCAGAATATAAACAAAGTACCCTTACATTTTAATAGCTTGTCCCTTATTTTAGCACCCCTGCTTGTTAATATCTTATCCCGAGTTTATCCCCGGGAACTGCTCACCTGACTCGCAACAGGGGAGTTGTGCTTACTTGCTTTCTTTAGTTGACCCAGAGTTTATCCCCGAGAGCCCCTCCTTGACTCGCAGCAGGGGAATGTTAGCTCACTTGCTTTTCTGTCGGGGGCCGGGGATCTAATTAGTGCGGGGTCATTACTGCGAATTTTTATTAGCCCCGCCACCTGTGGGCGGGGTCATATTTCGCACTACTTTGACTGAATTTTACCGTCTTTATTGAGATGTCCTTCAAGGGTAGGGCCCGGGATTTCAAAATCGGAGAATATAAGAATTTTTGATTCAAAGGGCTGTAAACTAACGCTCCCATATATTTTGTTACCGTGCACATCGCAATATTTTTCTGATTCCAAATCAATGCTAATTACATCAAGCGACGTATTATAAATAATCCGGGACTTTATTGGGCTATTTATGGTAATATCATCGAATTGATTTAAGAATGAGAAATCTTTTGAGTTTCCATCGTAACCTGATAATGTACGCCATCCCGCAAGTGTCAACTCGTCACGCGTCCATCTGTCTTCGTAAGCTTTATAACAACCGACAAAGATATGCCTATAATTGTAGGGATTATAAAAATAATTATTGTCGGACTGGCCGAAATGCACGTCGTCGTAGTTTATGCCCAGGTAAAATGTTTTCTGTTGCGCATCCGTCGCGAACATGATGTTGTCGAGAACGACCTCATCGACAAGCTTCTCGCCCGGCTGATTGCGGCCGCTGAACCAGATCTGGGCCTCCTTGTTGCCATATAGCGTGTTGTTCTGCACGAAGTTGCCGGGCGCCCAGTGAAAGAAAATGCCCGCCATGTGAGAGTTGATGACTGTATTGTGCTCGATGATTCGGTTGTTGCCCCGCTCATCCACGTAGATTCCGGAAGAATCGCCGGAGTATTTCTCGATGGTTACCGGCAATCCCTTGTCATGATTCCGATCCATCGACAGGCATCCGATCACATCTTCAAAGATGTTGTGGTGGATATGGTCTGTTTCATGTACGTCTGAAAAGCCGGAAGTGTATATGCCGCCCGCATCAGACAATGAAAGCGAAACGTTGGTAATGTAGTTGTAGGACACTTCGCGCCCGGGTATGTCATCGTGAAGATAAAGACCTATATAACCTGTGCGGTCTATCATGTTGTTGTATACCCGCGTGTAAGGGCCGCCTATGAAGATTCCCATCCCTCTGCCGTTCATCAGATCGCCGCCGAACGACTCCGCTCCCGTCGCATAGACGTAGTTGCCCTCGACATTGGTGCCGGAACAGACATTGTCCACGTTAATTCCGCGACGAGCGGAGTATTCGATCGTGTTGCGGACGATCTGATTGTTGTCACCTGTTGCTCCGGCGCCAGCGTACAGATGGATGCCGAAGTTATACGCATGCTCCACCGTGTTGTCCTCAAGCGTCATGTCATTCGACCGGTACAGGAAAATGCCATACAGGTAGGCATTACGCATCGTCAGTCCGCGCACGACGTTCCACGAGGTGCCGCTGTAGGAGCGCAGGCAGTACCGTCGATACGAAAACTCCACGCCTTCGGCCACGTCCCCCTGGGGCCACAGGAAAAGTTTCCTCTGAGCGGGGTCATACGCCCACTCTCCCTCCTCGTTGATCTCGCCCACTATACTGGTGATGTAGTACCCAAAGCGCGGGGTGATCGCATACCGGGGACTCTTCGCCAGCGTAATCGTCGAGTTGGAAAAACCCGCAACCGGGATTTGATCGATCTGCCATACGGCGGTCTTGATGTGGCATACGGAGCCGTTGAAATATCGATCCGGCTTGGATACAGAGCTGTCGGTGAAGACTGTCTGCTGGTCCGGAACGCTCGTGGGATAACTCCATCCCCTATCCGGATAGCGAGAGCGATTGAGCAGCTCCCCATTCTGAAAGACCTGTCTGATCGCAAATGCACTATCGGGGTGGGACTGCACCAGGGCCGCCACGTCCGCAACGTAGATGTGCTCCCAGTATGGGTTCCCGGCACAATCACCGGGGCCGGTGCACTTCCGCCAGTTTATTACGGGCTCTGCGGCGTTAATTATGACCTTGCCTTCATCTCCGGGATAAGCCCGGATCCTTATGGGTTCAGCTTCCGTTCCGCTTCGCTTCAGGATAACCGTTTCTCTGTAGGTCCCGGCCTTTATTAGCAGAGTATCCCCCGGTTGCAGCGATTGCGTGCCTTTTCCAATCGTCTTCCAGGGTCGAGCTTCGGTTCCGGGATTGCCGTCGCTGGCACCACGCTTGCCCCCGTCAACATAATACGCTGCAGCCCAGAATGCGTCCGCTGGCATGGTAGTGAAACTCCAGATGTCACCTTTGTGCGTCGCGGCACCGTCGAACTCATCTACGCGCCAGTAATACGTCTCGTCGAATTCGAGAGCGCCGGGGTCATACCGGGTGTGAGTCTGAGATATTCCCCCCACAGCAGTCGATACGGTGTTAAGATCGTCGCCGAAGTACACCGTGTACCGTCTGGTACCGGAGCCGGCCGCCCACGTGAGGGCTACGTCCGTGGCTATATATTCGGCGCCGTCAGTCGGATCGGGGCTATGGGCCTTACCGGAGGGAACGAAGAAGCTCCAGACCTCGCCTTTATGTTTGGTCACACCGTCGCTTTCCACTTCATCAACCCGCCAGTAATACGTCGTGCCCGGAACGAGACCTTCCGGATATGGGAATCCGGGGAGGCCGACAACAAAATATCTTGAGGGCTGGCTGCCCTGGAACGTACCGCCGGTGCCGTTGTTGACTTCTGCGAAGCTATCGCCGAAGTACACATCGTGTGAGTCGGCTGTAGAACCCGGCGCCCAGATCAGGCGCGCCCATGTATCCCGAATTATAGCACCATTAGCCGGGTCAGGGCTCGAAGCGATTAGACCCATCTCTAATAGTTCAACTTCGGAG
>DATKYR010000103.1:0-11936 GCA_035528395.1 Sedimentisphaerales bacterium | reverse complement strand
AGAGCAACGCAACGCAATCATGTTGTCCATAAATATCATGGATGCCCGAAGCCCCTCGTTCACATAGTACAAAGGCAGTATCCGAGAGAACTTCTGCAGGAACCCCGGCATCATCTCGACAGGAAAGAATGTCCCCGAGAGAAACATCATCGGGAACATTATGGCGTTTGCCGCTGCGGCGGCGCTCTCCGCTTCCTTCGCGACGCGGGTGAGTATCATTCCTATCCCGACGAAAGCAAAAACGTCAAGCACAACGAACACAGGAAGCCAGAAATTCAACTTAAGGCTGACGTCAAACACGGCGTAGCTTACTAACAGTATTAAAATCGTGGATATGACCGAAAGCAGGAACTGGTATAGAACGTTCGACAGTATCCAGTCGGTATGGGTGATTGGTGTGGTGGACAGCTTTTTGATAACGCCCTTCTGCCGAAGCTCCGCATTAACGTTTACCGCGCCGAACAGGCTCGCTGTCATTACTGTCATCGCGATAATGCCGGGTACGAAAAAATCTATGAACCGGTAGTCTCTGCTGAGTATCGATGTCACGGCCGGCTTGATGAACGGCGGCTTCCCTGACATCCTCTGGTTTATCTCGGCGAAAACCGAGTTCAGGATTTGCATCTTCGTATCCACCGAAGTAGAGCTGGGGTCGTATATGTATTTAATAGTAGCAGATGCGCTGAGGTCTTCGAGTCCCATCCTCTGCATGAGGGAACTTTCATAGCCTTTGGGAATAACCACGATCAGGTTTATCTTGTTCTTCCTGGCATACTGCGCGGCATTTATGGCCGGGTCAACATTGGTTATCTTGAACTTTTCGTTAAGATCGAGGGTCTTGACGAGCTCTGCTGACGAATTAGTCTGATCGAGGTCCTGCAAATAAAAGTCGAAACGCACATTGTCCTGGTTCATGAAAATCGTGCCGAACACGAGTATCAGGAGTACAGGAAAGGCGATTCTGAAGAATACTGCTGTTTTCTCTCGATAGAAGCTCTTGATGCTCACGATGAGATTTGCGTCAATGACACGTAAGCTCATTGGGTCACCTCCTCGGCAATGTCTTCGCGGAGTGCCGCACCGGTGAGCTTCAGGAAAACCTCTTCCAGGTTGGGTTTGCGAACGTCTAAGCTGAGGAATGACGCCCCGGCGTCCTTGATGGCATTTAGTATTTTCCGAACGTCGTCCTGGTGCTCCATCCGGACCTTGATTTTCTTGTGGTTGGTAGGGGCCGGTTCGAAGCCCATCTTCTGGAGGATTTCAAAGACTTTTTCATCGACGGACTGTAGCGTGAGGACCAGATAATTTGCGTTACTTTCGATAAGCTCCCCGGGAGAGCCCATCGCAACTATACTTCCCTTGGAGATTATCGCGACAGTATCTGTAAGAAGCTCCGCCTCCTCCATGTAGTGTGTGGTGAGAAATACCGTTTTTCCCTTCTTCTTCAGGCCCAGCAGGACATCCCACACCTCGCGCCTTGCGCGGGGATCGAGCCCTGTCGTCGGCTCGTCGAGAAACACAACCTCGGGATTGTTCACGAGCGCAATAGCAATTCCGAGGCGCTGCTTCAAGCCGCCGGAGAGGTTCATGAACTGCTCTTTGCTCTTGTCCTTGAGGTTAGCGAGTTCTATCAGCCCGTCGATATCGGTGTTCCTGCAGTTGAAAAGCCTCGAGTAGTACTGGATGGTCTCCCTGACCGTTATCCTGCCGAACGAGCTGAAGCCCTGCGGGAGAACGCCGATGCGGCGGACGATTTTGCGTTTCTTTTTCGTAACGTCCATCCCGAGAAGGCTCACCTTTCCCGACGTTGGTGTGCGTATTGTCTCGATTATCTCAACGGTAGTGGTCTTGCCGGCGCCGTTCGGACCCAGGAAAGCGAACACTTCACCTTTCCTGACGGTGAACGATATGTCGTTGACTGCCAGTAGTTCCCCGTAACGTTTCGTCAGTTTCTCGATGTCGATTGCGTGTTCAGCTTCTTTTGTCATTGATCAGCATTTCATCTCCATTTTTGCATTAATATTAAAATGGTCTGCCCAAATGCAACCCGCCGCGAACGCCACCGGCATCATATACTCAGGACTGCAATGCGGCCGGCAATGAGTATAATCCATTCGCGATCGTTCAACAACATGTCTTAGCTCATCAATATGTAAAAACAGGTAAATTACTATTCATTTTTCTCTCCTACCGTGCGTTTGTAGGCACTCAAGAAAGAGAACGTGCGTCTTCTTGTAGACATTCGCACCAAAGAGGTACGGTTATCCTCAAGTTAGATGTCTCAAGTCGTCTGCTCCGGGTTCCCAATGTGTACGAGGATCCGATGCTTCACCAGGCCTCGATCCAGCGGGATCACTCCATCCCGTACACGCTGACCATCCATCTCCACCCACGACACACCTTGCTCGCACCTTTCCGGATTCTCGACCTGGATCTCGTAGATTGCTTCCCCATGACGATAGCGCAGGCGGAAGCCCTCCCACCATCCGGGGATGACCGGATACAACTGCATTTGATCCCCACGTACCTTCAATCCCAGAACCTCTTCGACCCAGGCTCGGTACATCCACGCCGCCGAACCCGTGTACCAGGACCAACCACCCTGGCCGATCCGCCCGGGCAATCGGTACACGTCAGCTGCGATCACATAGGGCTCGACACCGTAGCGCCAGACTGTTTCCGGATCACGCGCGTGCTCAATCGGATTGAGCATGCGCAGCATTCTCGCCGCACGCTCACCATCCCCTTGGCGCGCCATGGCCATGGCGAACCACAGGGCGGCGTGAGTGTACTGGCCTCCGTTCTCGCGCACCCCCGGAGGGTACCCCTTGATGTATCCGGGTGATGGCTCCGATCTGTCAAAGGGAGGGGCGAAGAGCAGCACCAGACCGTCATCCTCGCGAACGAGATGTCTCCACGCTGATTCCAAAGCCCTACCTGCGCGATCCGTGTCGGCGGCGCCGCTCAGCCAAGCCCAAGATTGAGGCAGGGAATCAATCCTCGCCTCCTTATTCGCCGAGGAACCAAGGGGCGTGCCATCGTCGAAGGTTGCCCGAAGATACCACTCCCCATCCCATGCTGCTCGCTCGACGCGCTGAATCAGCGCTTTCCTGTCTTGCTGATAGGTCCGGCTCAGATCTGGCTGGTCGAGTAGGTCAGACAATTCGACCATACCCTGAAGCACATCCACCAGGAACCATGCCAACCAAACGCTCTCCCCCTTGCCCCCGGCACCCACGAGATTCATCCCATCGTTCCAGTCCCCTGTTCCAATCAGAGGCAAGCCGTGGGGTCCAACCGTCAGTCCGCGGGTAACCGCTCGCCGGCAATGCTCAAACAGCGTGGCGCGTTCGAACGCGACCTCCGGTGTGGAGAAGCTCTCTCGCTGATCATCTTCCAGCATGGGGGCGTTGAGAAAGGGAACCTCCGCATGCAGGATGTTCACATCGCCGGTGGTCCGGACGTAGTGAGCAACGACATAGGGAAGCCACAGCATGTCATCGGAGATACGCGAACGGATTCCCGCGACGGTCGGTGAATGCCACCAGTGTTGGACATCGCCTTCCTTGAACTGATGGCTCGCCGCCAGCAGGATGTGCCCTCGCGCCAGTTCAGGATGCGCGTAGACGAAAGCCATCACGTCCTGCAATTGATCGCGGAAGCCGAATGCGCCGCCGGACTGGTAGAAAGCAGAGCGTCCCCAGATGCGACAGCTCAAGCTTTGGTACAAAAGCCAACGGTTGATCAGGAAGTCCGTTGCAAGTTCGGGGGTATGCACTTCGATCATGCCCAACAGGTCATCCCACCAGGCCTTGGTTTGGCTTAGCGTGGTCTCAATCGCCTGGCTTTCCCGGTAGGTCAGAACCAGTTTTTGGGCTTTCCCCACCGATTCTGCCTGCCCCAACATGCACGTCATCTCAGCGCTCTCGCCAGGAGCCCCGCTTGCGGACGGCCATTCGGCGAAAAAGACCTGGGACGATCCGCGAACGCAGCGCTGGTCCAATGAAATACGGAATGGTACCCGCTATCCTGATATGACCGGACTGAGCGACCCCGACAATGTCGATATCCGCTGGCTGGCAACGCATTATCCCAGAAAGCATTGACATACCCCCGGTCTTGCCTGCCTGGGTGGCGGCATTCGCACGGGGATAGCAGGGACCAATCTCAACGGCAGAGGACGCGGTGGACGCAGCTGTGGAAAAGCAGGTTATCATAGGCGATACTACCGCTAAGCGATCTAGTCCAATCCGATTTTCACTTAAAATTTTCAAAATATATTTGTATTTTCGCAAAAAATTAACATTTATTCGGACTCGATATAGGCAAAATCAACATCTGTGGAGACAAAATGGTGACAAGATGTCACCTGAAAATCAAGGTGTTTTCCAGCTACTGAAAGACGTGACTTTTCGAGGAATTCTGGCATTTTACAACTCGCGAAAATGAGGCTATTTTTTGTACATCTACTCATAACTCAAACGCTTTTGCCTTCATATTGATTCTTGCGTAGGACAGCTCATTTCCTACTTGAATTAATATCCAGTCAGGTGGTATAATTACTGCTGTCGGTGGAAGTCAAATTTCCTAACAGTTAACCGTTAATTCCGAGAGGGTAATAAAATGATAAAAAGAAGAGACTTTATTAAGAAAAGCGTAATTGGGACAGCCGGAATAGCCATTGGGGGCATTGGGTTCAGTGCTAAATCATACGCTTCAATCATTGGTGCAAATGAACGCATCAATTTGGCAGTTATTGGCATCCGTAACCAGGGTACAGTTCACATCAATAGCTTTTGTGGACTGAAAGACAGCCATAATGTAGTTGTGAAGACGCTCTGCGACACAGATGAACTGCTATTTGAACCAGCATCGAAAATCGTAACTCAAAAGACCGAAGTGAAGCCGTTGACAGAATGGGACATCCATAAAGTATTGGATGACAAGGACATCCATGCCGTGTCAATCGCTACTCCGAATCATTGGCACGCACTTGCAACCATCTGGGCTTGTCAGGCAGGTAAACATGTTTATGTTGAAAAACCGGCTTCCCATAATATTTGGGAAGGACGGAAAATGGTCGAGGCGGCCCGCAAGTATAATTTAAGAGTTCAGGTGGGATTAAATAACCGTTCGTCTAACAATGTGATAGAAGCGATTAAATTTCTTCATGATGGCGGTATCGGCGAGGTTTTCATGGCCCGCGCCCTTTGTTTAAAAGCCCGCGATTCATACGGCATTGCCAAAGATAGTCTGCCGCCTGCCACGTTCCATTATGATAGATGGTTAGGACCCGCTCCTTATCGCCCTTATAACGTAAAACGGAGTCATTATTGTTGGCACTGGTATTGGGACACCGGAAATGGGGACACTGGGAACACGGGACCACACCAACTCGATCTTGCCCGTTGGGGAATGAATAAAAACGAACACCCTGTTTCAGTATATTCAGCCGGTGGTATTTACGGATTACATAAGGAAGGTCCATTGGAAACCAAGACTCCCGGAGTTATGGTGTATGGGGGAGTAGAAACCTATGGCCGTGATAAGACTTCGCAGGAAACCCCGAATACGCAAACCGCCGTATTTAAATACAGGGATGGGAAAATGCTTGAGTTTGAAACCCGGGGCCGATACACCAATCATGAAGGAAGCCAGGGTCAGGAAGTCGGAAATATTTTCTACGGCACGGAAGGATGGCTTGAAATTAGTGGATCTACCTGGAAGGCATTCCGTGGACGGGAAAGAAAACCTTTTGCCGGTTCAAAAGAAGGTACAAGACGCAGAGAAGGTAATCTTTGGGGCAATTTTATTGATGCATTACGCTCCGGTAAGAACGAGGACCTTCACTGCGATATCAATGAAGGCTTTTATTCAACCACACTTCCACACCTGGCCAATATCTCTTATCGTCTTGGCCGTATGTTGAAATTTATGGGTGATTACGAAAAGTTTGCCAATGATTCTGACGCGGATACAATGCTGAGACGGGTTTACCGCATTCCTTATGTTGTCCCGGATAAAGTTTAAAAAACTGAGTCCTGATACAACATATAGATATCAGTAGTCGGGTAAGAATCAGAACCAGTGTGAATTAGAACGATAGTATTACTTTGCATCACTGCCTGCCTGACTGTGACGTTGGCCATCGCCCGAAGTCGTGACGGACAGCCGGATGAGCAAAAGCGACAAAATGGAAACATAACGTCACCTAAAAATCAGGGTGTTTTCCGGCTCTTGTAAGAGGTGACTTTTCGAAGAATTCTGGTATTTTGCAGCTCATGGAAAGAGTAACTTGTTGTATTAGTGTTTGTTGAATTTTGATCTTCTCTTCTGGACCCGTCACCTCCTTTCAAGTAAATCACACGCCATATCTTTAAATTGTCCATCAAGCATTTCCAGAATCCTGTTCTGAACTTCACCAGAGTCGGGTTCATGCCCAAGCTCCTCTTCTAATCGTCTGTAAATTTCATCCCAAGACATCTCTATTCTCCTTCATAAATCTGGTCTGTACTTTCGCATTCACCCCACCTCTTGCTCAAGTGCTAATAATCTGAATTCATCAATTGCTTTCGAAGTCATTTTCCCAATCTCTTTCTTTGTTAGATAAGTTTCACGGGCTGCAAAATACTTTTTATTAACAGCCTCTACTTAATTAAGGCATCTCGAAATGGAAAGGTAACGCATTTTCTTATAGCGCGATACGAAAGGCAACTATCTGTGGAGACATTTTAGTGACAGGAATTTACCGAAGAATTCTGACATTTTGCACCTAATGGTATGAGTAGCTTGTATTGTGAAAATTTTTCATACGCATATATTGACTGATACGCTTGTATGACCTGTCCGAAAGCTTTCTGAAGACCTTTCTATTGTCCATCTTATTCTGCAGAGCTACTTTGCTTCATGAGTCTATGGATGAATACAGTTGCCATAAAATATACCCGGAGAATCGAGTGAAGTAACAAATAATTTATCGGCACAGGACATAGAATTATCTTGTTCCGGAATCAGTTTGTTTTGTGCCGTTTATTATTGCGTCCTTCCACATGGGCGCTGCCATTTGGAGATTATGAAACCTAACTCTATTTAGTTGTTGAATTATATCATTTTCAAGTTTGCCGACAGCTTTTGAATTGTAGTCGTGGAATATTTTCGACCAGTCATAAAAGAGTTGTCCGTAATGCTTGTTATGGCATGAGATACAGCGATCCGCATAATTGTCGGAGGACTGCTGTGATATATTCGTATCATGGCAGTCAATACAAGTGACCCGGCCCCAATGAGGATCAGATTCGAAAAGCTTTTGCTCCGGAGGAATCATACCCTGCATAGCGAGCGTTTGAG
The DNA here is from genome assembly GCA_035528395.1 of Sedimentisphaerales bacterium. Classification (GTDB taxonomy): domain Bacteria; phylum Planctomycetota; class Phycisphaerae; order Sedimentisphaerales; family Anaerobacaceae; genus NIOZ-UU13. Next base: position 4,589 of record DATKYR010000103.1, on the reverse strand, counting down.
CGTTGTGGCATAATTCACAATGCTTTTCAAGGGGGCGATAACGTGTTTCTTGGAGAATTTTTGAATGACATGTATCACAGGAATACCCCGCATGAAGTGCATCCAACTTAAACGTAGAATGCTCGTTATGTGAAAAAAGCAGATTTATACCTTTCCAGCCCTGCTCAGAGTGACAGGTTGAACAGGAATGGCTCATCTGGGCATTGTGAGGGTCTTCATGACATGACTGGCATTTTGTGTCGAGTCCAGTGAATTTAGCGGAGGCAAGCTTAAAATCGTCTTTGGCGGGGATATGGCATTTATCACAAGTCAGAGTAGCATGCTTGCCATTTAAAGGAAATTCGGAATCGGCTGTATGAAATGCTTTATCCCATTGACCCTTCCAATCAAGTTCGGAATGACATTCATCGCATTTCTCTTCAAACTGGGCGTCATGCGGGTCTGCATGACAGTCTTTGCATTCCATACCAATGTCGTACAGCTTGAAAAACCTTGAGTTTGAATCACTTACGGTGTTATGGCATTTTTCGCAAGCGAGGATAACGTGTTTTCCACGAAGAACAAACCGGCTGTCACGGTTATGGTGAAATGTCAAATCTTCTCTTTGCCAGCTATTGCTTATATGACATTTCAGACATTCTTCAGATCGAGAGTCTTGATGAAGATTCTCATGACACGCCAGACATGTTTCATAAGCGAGGCCTATGTAGCGAATCTTTTCCGTTGTGTTTACCGTTAACGAGTCGGGGGGTTGGGCTTTATGACATTCTTTACAGACCAGAGATGCATGTTTTTCGGACAGGTGAAAATTGGCCTGTTGATGGTTGAATGCCGCTTTGTCCAGTGAACGGATATCTGCGTCCGGTCCCTGGTGTTCCGTGTGGCAGTCGATGCAGGGGCCGATAAGTTTTCCATGATAGCCGGAGCTGTCCTGAATTCTCTCGGCAATAATTTCATGGCATTCAATACATTTCTCGGAAGCAGGGCGACTCTTAAAATTATGACATTTCAAACATTGCCGTTCTGTGATTGCTTCTGCATGGCTCAAAGTCAAGGGGCCCGGCATTAATGAAAGCGTTCCACGAGATTGTGTCCATTTCCGCACTTGAAGTGTAAATCGGTCAGGTCCAAAAATGTAGATCCCCGAAAGCAGGATAATTAAGACAGCGATTCCCAGCAAGGCAGCCGGCAACCGATACAGATGGACGTGATGTTCTTTTGGGACCGGTTCTTTAAGACAAAGCGGGTGATGTTCACGCATGTATTGCAATGAAACAAACCCTGTTATCATACCTGTAATTGACTTGCTGGTCGGAGGATTGACAAGAGACAGATATAGATGAACAGCAAACAGTATCGAACCAAAAATAAAACAGGCGATATGGATATACCAGGCAAGGAGTGCGCCGGGTACGGCAAACATCCAGATGCCTGATAAACTCAGTCCAGTTACAGTGCTTAGGACGACAAGAATGTTTAATTTCTGGCCGGGATTGAATTTTCCGGAAGGAGGGAGACTGACGCGGTGGAAAAGAAAATGAAAGGGAGCTTTGATTAGCCAGATTAAATCGCCCGGTTTCCATTTGAGAGCTTCGGCAATGGTGCCCCACAGAATCCGGAATGATGGAGTAATCAGGCTGAGAAGAAACACCTGCAGCAGGAAGAGTATAAGAACAATTCCCATAATTCGGTGCAGTACAGAAAGTGACATTGGGGACATCCAGTCAGTTTGGATGGTGCGCTGCAGCAGAAGAATAACACCTGTGACAAAGAGTGTAAAATAAATAATGGCTTGCAGAGCATGAAGCACGACTTCGGCGGGCGTGAAGCGGCGATATTTTTGTTGTGTCATGGCAAGGGTACCTCCCTATTGAGAAGTTCCACCTGCTCTTCTATGGAACGACCGTGACGAAGCAGTTGGATTTTCATTTTAGCCGCCGACTGAGGCATGTCCCATGTCCATATCTTCGATTGGCCCGAAGGTAAATTTGTTTTCAGTTCCTGAACAAATTCGTACCGGTGTGTTTGCAACTCATGACTATCAGCGTCCATAAATTGAACCAGCATGACACCGATCTGAACTCCGAAATTCCCTGTGGGGAAGGAATGAGGCAAAAGATTGAGAAGTTCTACCGTGACATGTTTTTCCTCGATGGCCGTATGGAGCTCAAATATCTCTTGGTCAGCGGATTGAGGATAAATCATAAAGGTATGTTTTCGCAGGTTTATTTGCTTTTCCATGGATACAATCAGTTTTGATATGCCGCCCTTTGCCTGCGTTACCTTACGAACTACGACAGGCATATGACACTGCTGACACGTTTGTCTGGGCTGGACCGATGTTTTTTGCCACTGCTGATAGGTTCCTTCATGACATCGACCGCAAAAAGCAGCTTCCGTAAATCGGTTTGGAGCTACTTCGGTTGGATGTGGGTGAACAGCTCCCGTCGGCTGGACGGGCCCGAACATTTTGCCGTCTGCCAGGTGACAGGTCGTACATGTTACTCCGTCTTCAGGCAAAATAGTACGAGCGACCGGAGCTTCCGGCGTAAGCTGCGGCTCAGGAGTGTGACAGGCAACACAATCTGCAAACAACCCCTCTTGTGTGATTGCCATAAAATCAGGACTTAGAAACGCTCGGGCATGTGCCGACTGAGACCATTCTTTGTAAATGTCAATATGGCATTCGCCACAGGTTTTGGCGACAGGAAAGGTATTTTCTATCTTTGTCAGATAGTCGAAAGATTTGCACCCGATCAGTATCAGAGCGCACAGCAGCATCGCAATCCATAGGTGGGTTTTATTGAATAACATCCAATACTTTTCCAAGCTCATCTATGACCTGATGAATCTGCCGCTCTTCTACAATCAGAGGAGGCATGAGTGTCAGCACATTACGTCCCGGACCGGTCTTGCCCAGCAGAAATCCCGAATCCTTCATATTCTCCAGCACCATATCGGTCATCGTCGGTGCGTCAAATGTTTCACATGACATCAATTCCACACCCACCATCAGCCCTTTACCTCTTATATCGGCCACAAAGGAATGTTTTCCTAAGACGGTTTGCAGGCTTTCCAAGAGCTGTCTTCCCAGTTTCCGCGAGCGTTCTGCCAATCCCTCTCGTTTAAGAATGCTCAAGAATGTAAGACCTGCTGTTGCAGTGACCGGATTACCACCAAAAGTCGATGCTCCCGGGCTTGTATAGCTTTGAGCGATTTCTTCTGTGGTAGAGAAAAAGCCGATGGGTGTTCCTCCTCCCAGGGCTTTTCCTCCCGTTATAATATCCGGTACTACGTCCCAGTGATCCATAGCGAATATTGTGCCGGTTCGACCGAATCCGGTCTGAACCTCATCGGAAATCAAAAGCATTTGGTATTTATCCAATACCTGACGTAATTTGGGATAATATTCGGCAGGCGGCACTTGAATCCCACCATTTCCCTGAATCGGCTCGACGAACATAGCGGCCGGCTTGCCGCTTGTCGAGGTGAGGATGGCCTGTTCCACGGCTTGGATGCACTGGAAATGACATTGACCGTAAGATTGCCCAAAAGGACATCGATAGCAGGTCGGGGCGGGTATGTGTGTGATACCTCCGACAGGATTTGGATCCGTTCGCCAGAATGAAAGCCCCGTTAAACTCATGCCTAATTTCGTCCGGCCATGCAAACCGTTTTGTAGAGCGAGAAATTCACTGCGCCCCGTATAAAGGGTAGCAATCAATGCGGCCCCTTCATTGGCCTCCGAGCCGCTGCAGCAGAAAAACGTTCTGCATAATTTGCCCGGAAGGATTTGCGCCATTTGTTCGGCCAGATTAACTATCGGTTCGGTCAGATAAATCGTGGTTGTATGCTGCAGGGTTTTTACTTGTCTGCAAATAGCGTCCGTAATTTCGGGATGACAATGTCCAAGGGCATTAACGCTGACGCCGGAGTAAAAATCCAGATATTGTCGTCCTTGTGAGTCGTACAGAAACATCCCCTCTCCGCGTACAATCTGGGGAGGATTTTTATAAAAATGATATACACAGGGAATCAGGTACTTTTTTTTCTTTTCGATTATAGTTTTCGGCCCCGGCGTTTTATTTTCAGGCACGTTCCAGCTCCTCAATATTGGTTAAACTTTTCAATGCTCCGTCACTCATTTTTCTTCCTGTCGCTCTCTCCAGAGACTCGATGCTCTGCGATATTTCAAAATATTGTCCGTTTCCGAGTGAATCCAGTGAGTTTCGATAAATTGAAACGATTTGCCCGACCATCTGTGGATTATCAAGCTGGGCTTCGATACGGATACCGGAGACATTAGCCTGTGACAGAAGATGCAGTCGGGGCAGAACGCAGATGTCGGTTGAGGTGAATAAATGGTTTCTGCAGCGGCGGTCGCAAATTAAAGGAAAAGATTGTCCCTGTACATCCTGCATGGCGAATCGGTCTTTTCGGCAATGCATGGGGCAGATATCCTTTGGCGATGCTCCCGAGGACGAAGCGATAACACAATGTTCCATTAACATGACAAGCACAGAACCCTGAGCAATTATATCAACGGGCAGGCGGCATTTATCAACAAAATCCAAGAGGTCTTTTGTTGA
>DATKYR010000102.1:0-5239 GCA_035528395.1 Sedimentisphaerales bacterium | reverse complement strand
TGACACGCAGCCTCCGAAAATACCTGTGGCCCATTCCGGATTTCCCATAAACAGACCGTGGTTGTTGTGACCTGAACGGTCAATTGCCATTTCGCCTGCACCGGACTCGAAATCGTAGTATATCAGGAGATCCGGATCTGTTATTTCTATTTGTTCGCCTAATCCTATCACACTGTTTACCCAGTTGCCGATTAACTCAGCACAGGTTAAACCTCTGTCGTCTATCCAGCCAGGAGGGCCACCACCAGAAGCCTGGTTTATAAAAGCGACGTAACCGTCAGTCTCTGTGTTGTGAATAACAAGAGGATCAGCCTGTGCTTCTGCGGTTGCATCATCTGTGCCACCCGAAGATGCGAATATCGCAGCAACTTCCCAGGGGGCTTCAACAGCACTGAGGACAATTGGCCTATAAGTTACGGCAGGGTCATTGAGACTGGGTAGATATTCCTTACCTGTCGGTGTCACCGTCAGCGAAGTATTATCAGCGGATACGATAATACCAGAGGAAAGGTCAAGTATGTTAGCAGCACCACTTGGGCCATTATCAGCTTGTCGAGATCCACCTTCATACGAGCAGTATGCGAACCAGTCGCCGACATTTATAATCATGTTTCCGCCATCGAGCCACTCTTCAGCGCGCGAGCCATCCGGATTAACGTTTGGGAATTGATAGAGGACACTCGGAATGCATCCGTTAAGCCAGATAATGTCCATTTCACCATCATTCGTATTCTCGTCTACCCATGCACCAAATGCATCAAACTGGTCGTCATCGAACTGCTGGATATCCTTGAACAGACCTCCAGTTTCGGCAATTATCGTCTCAACGTCGGCGAACTGCGTAGCAACATCATACCAGCCATCGACGTTAGGTGCCCCGACATAGAACGCTATGTCAGAAGCCATAGCCATCGTGCTAAATGCGAATACCACAACAAAAGAAGTTAAAAGAAACAATTTCCTACACATAATAGTCCTCCTCTAAAAAAATTTAAAATAATTGTGAATTTATGCTTTGGCCACACACCAAAACACTCGATGTTTACAATAAATAAACATCGAAAATCAAAAAGCACAAATCGTAAATTGTTTATATCTGCCCAGGATAAGTTTTACGATTTGCCTATGATTTGCCATCACCTCCTTTCGCAAAGAACAGCGTAGATTCCTGCCCATTCGGCTTCACCTTCGACTTTGTTCAGGGCTACGGCTAATTCAGGGCAGGCTTTTTGTGCCAGTGACAGTAACCTCCTTTCTTCGAAGCAATCCCTATTTAAAGCAGGGAACTGTTAATATTTTTACCCCGTTAGAAATTTGGCTTTTTTGTACACTATTATCTCTCATTTTAGTTTCTAACGGGGTAAACGCCGCACACTGTGCGCAGCTTTACCGGCTTAGGTTTATTTTTACGAAATTACGCTGATTGGACGCCATTTGGAATATCTCCTCCATAAAATTTAAAGGCGTTAGCGCGTATTCAGAACAGATCGTCAAGTGTAGAAACTACACATCCTCTCTGTTCTATTGTGAAAACAGTATGCCTGATTGAAACAAGTCTGTCAAGAAGAAAAATTCCAATAATTGAGAATTATTTACAGGAAAAGCGAAATTGGGCCTGAAAATCAGGGTTTGTTCTTCTGGTCAGCACAGTCAAGCCGGTCAGTAAGAATGAACAGATTAGTCGCACTGGACTATCACATAGGCATAATCCATCAACGTTTTGCAGTGAGCAACATTGTCATTATTCTTAACTTGTAACTGAAGAGAATTTATTTTTTCGCGTGTATTTACTACACTTGTAATATCCCATGCGTCTACGGCCTCATAGGATTGTCCTTGATGCACCGGAGCCTTTATTGCCTCCCAGACCACTGGCTTACTTGGCCAGCCTGTGCCTATAGCCCACTCTAATTTTCCCTGGGCAAATCGTTCTTCCTCAAAGTGTTCGATAAAAAGAATGACTGATTTTATTTTAGCGTCTGCCGCGATAGATGCATCTGAAAAATCATAGAATATGTATGAACCGAAGTTGGTTTCCCACCGTTCGTTGTCGCTATATTGGACAATGTTGGTTTTGCCGTCTAATGATGTAGCTATCTTGAGCAGTACTGGATTGACCTTAATAGTAGATGATTGGATATCTAAGGCTGGAATGCTATTTCCATCGTTGGCCTTTAATACGAAATTGTCTGGATTGTTGCGGTTCAAAGCCGGTGTGTAAGTAATGCTGGGCGCCGTCGGACTCAAGCTCCCGTGGGACGGACCTATTGCTGTATTGTAGGTCAGCTGCTCCGCATCGGTATCACTTTCCATTAATGTAATCGGTGCCGGTGTATTCTCTTGAGTAATTGCACTGCCGGGCTCAACCAATAGTGGGTGGGTAGTTACGCTCAGTGCAAATGCTATAGCTGTGAAAATTGCTAATACTGACAAAAGGGCAATTTTCCTCTTTATATTTGTTGGATGAAAAATGTTCCGGCGGATTGGCTTGAAAGTCTTTATTGTCTCTGCGGGCTGAGCGTCGAGGCTTTGTCTTTCTTTGCTTTCAGCCTTAAGGTCCTCTTCCGCCTTTGCTCTGACGATAGTCTCGGCCCTTACTTGTTCTTTAGCTTCGTTTAGTTTTTCCTCTGCCTGGTTTAGTGCCTCCGCATATGATCGGACCTTTTCTTCTGCTTCTGCTTTGGCTGCTGCTATCTCCTCTTTAGCCTGAGCCTCGATTCTTTGTTGTTCTTCCCTTTCAGCGTTCAGGTCTTCTTCTGCCTTTGCTCTGGCTATAGCTTCAGTCCTTGTTATTTCCTGGGCTTGAGTTAGATTTTCCTCTGCCTGGTATAGTGCCGCTGCATACGAACGGGCCTTTTCTATCGCTTCTTTCGCTTCTGCCTTGGCTGCAACTATCTCCTTTTTAGCCTGAGCCTCGGCTCTCTCTGCCAAGACACTATACCTGTGATACTGTGTGAGGAGCATCTTATCTGTTTCATCTTTCACTTTTTGTTCCACCGTGGCTCTGGCCTCAATTTCTTCCCTTAGCCTTTCCTCTACTTCCGCTCTTGCTTGAGATTCGGCTTTCAGCCTTTCTTCTATTTCGGCCATTGCCTTAGCTTTTTTCTTATTAAACAAGGCAACCATACTTCACCTCCAATAACTGTAAGGTCCTCTGGCATATGATGGTATATTGACTGAAGATAAAAAGTGTTCCATCAAGATTAATACGATCAATCCACATGCTATCATCACAGACATCCTAACTATAGTCCATTCGCTAACCGTTCGTTACCGGCGCACTGACAAATCGCACGAGCGGTTACGCCTTGGCCAAAACGAATGTCTACAAACAAACCTCCATGTAGGAACCAGCGAGGTATGAACACAACATCGCTCGTTTGCCGCTCCTCTGAAAAGGGATTGTATGCCGTTTGAGACGGTAACGTCAAGCAGAAAAATCAGTTTAAAAAGATTTCCTGGAAGTTTTTTGCAGGAACAGCGAACTTGGTCTAAAAATCGGCAAAATTCGACAAAATATCTGAGTTGGGAGTTACAGCTGTTCCGGAAGCGCTTGTAAGCGGATGTTTCGAATTGCTCCGGCTGTTTGCCAGGTTGCTATACCGAGCAGTTGTAAGATAGTTTCATTTCTTCCCTAACGGCATGGGCATAAGCGGCGCCAGGATGGGCTTTGAACTGAGCTGACTGGTAAAAAGCTGGATGGGCGGCAGAACCGCCCATCCAACAAAGCTTAACTAACAGCTTGGTTTATTCCTCCACTATTGGTGGCCCGTTGTAGTTCCAGCAACTGATGTAGTACTTCCAGGAACCATCGGCCTGCCTCTTGAGGACGTCGGTGCCTTTGCCATTGAACGTAGTTGTCGGGCCGCCCTCCTTAGGCGTCAAGGATAGGGACCAGTCACAGCGACCAAATGCCCAGTCGCCAGTTATCACAGCTTCCTTGGGATAGATGGGGCACTCGGCGTTGAAAAGAGCCAGGGCGGGTTCTATTCCTGCCCGGATCTGCTCCGATCCGATGCGAGAAGGCTCGTCGGGAGGCATTTGCACCCCGTCATCGGTGTAATTGGCCACATAGAGATCTGTATCTCCTGTCTCAACGGCGAGCGTATACAGGTCACACATCTCCCTGTAAATGGCGTCTGCGTCGTCTTCCTGGGCCATCTTCGCCAGTCCCGGTCCCCATGAAGTACCGGCCATTTTCGCTGCCGTTGGTGTCGCGCCGTAGTTCCAGCACTCGTTATAGACATTCCAGGAACCATCGGCCTGCCTCTTGAGGATGTCCAACTGTTTGCCAGGGTTCGTAGTGGTCTCCCCGCCCTCCTTGGGCGTCATGGAATACTGGAAGCTGGAGCGAACAAATGCCCAGTCCCCGGGTACCCCAACTTCGTCCACTGTGTAGGGGAGCCCCAAGTCGAACAGACCGAACAAGCCCTCCATTGCTGCTCGTAACACCTCTTTCCCGATGAAAGCGGGTCTCCCCGGCGTCATCACCACCGCGTCTTCGGTGAAGATGGACAAGTAAAGCTCTACATCTCCCGTGCCACAGGCGAGAGTGGCCTGGTTGTAAAGCTCATTGATTGCAGCGATGTCGGGGTCGACATATAACTCTCCTAATAGCTCTACTTCGGCGATCTGCATACTATTCGCACTTCCGGCGTCTCGAACGGCCGGGAATAGAACTTGATAGTGAGCGTATGCAACGTCATTATAAAACGAAATCGGCGTTGCGTTCATTGTGAAGCGAGGCCAGGCATCCGCCTGGGCGAAATCGACGATATCGCCACTGGCAATCAGTTCGTAAGGTCCATCGATGCTCTCATTAGAACCAGAGAGCTTAAATGTAACCGGATCACGCTCTATCGCATCATTGGCTGTGGTTAAAGTCAGCCCCGTCACAATACTCGCGCCCGCTGCAGGTGTAACCTGGAAACCAGTGGGTTCCAATTCACCTTTGAAGTGCAGAAACTTCGTCGAGGTGTCATCATCGATGGCCAAGTCGGGTGTTTCAGCACCAGGCCAATCTCCATCGTTCGGAACACCCTGGATTGCATCCCCTGGCGCAGTGACATCAAGCAATTTAACCGGTATCATATAAGAGACCGCGTTGAGGAGCATCTTCTCGCCATCTGGATACAGATCATACAGACCCGCCGCATCTCCACCCGTTACGCCATCAGGCTCGCGACTGCCGCTCAGGAACACCAGCCGATGACCGGCCAGCACGTCTGTTTCGGCCCCG
>DATKYR010000101.1:0-7069 GCA_035528395.1 Sedimentisphaerales bacterium | reverse complement strand
ATTGTCAAAAGAAAAAGGGTATGGAAAATAAAATATTGTCACTACACGAAATGCTGCTCAAGGCAAAAACGTTGTTTATCAACCCAAGAACGCCGATTTGACCTCAAAAGTTATCCACGAAGTGACGAACATGTGCTAGTTGCTCCTCATCGGCGAAAACTTCTTTTGGTGCGTTCCCTAATGGCCTCTACCTCTTGCTTAACTGCACTTTCTATATTAGTCATCATAATTGGACACACTCCTCCCAGTCCTGCGGACACTACCCTAGCCTGTTCATTCACCTCTATTGTGTGCAAATGCCCCACAAAAAATAATATGCTGCGAAGTCTATTATTGAGCGATGGCTTTATTCCCTCGACATAAACTCGACTTATTTCACTCCTTACGTTCTCATCCTGCAAAGGTGTATCGATCATGATTGTTTCCATATAACAGGCTTGATGGCACAACGATTTAAGCATATATAAACCAAATGCAGTAGTTCTCAGAAAATGCCATTCTCCATAATCACTCTCAATCTGTATGTCGGGTTCTGCCAAATCAAACCTAACAAGGTTAAGCAGCAATTCCCTCTGAATACTACTTGGTATTCCGAGTTGTGAAAGAAACTCTTGTATCTCACTAAGTGGTACAAAACCATCTCCTGCAACAGATTGGCTATCTTTTTGTTGTGCAAGCCAATGTAGTAGATACAATCTTGCAAAATAGCTAATGTGGTTATAACTAGAATCATGAACAGGACGAAAAACATTAGGGATCAGGGAATGTTTATAAATATAGTGTTTATACTGTCCATGTGCTATAGAATTAAAAACCTCATGAAATCGTAATACGTAGGTATCATATGTAACGATTGCTTTTAGATACTCGTTACTATGCGTATGCCCCGATCTTAAAAATTCCAAAAAGGCCTTTAGACCTTTTCGAATATTCCCATTTGATAAACACTCATAAAAAACCGTGATTCCCTCATTGTCGAAAAAAGCTTGATGACACACCTTGAGGTATTTTTCTAAATGTGAAGCACTAAGTAGAAGATTCCCGGGCAATTCAATGTCTACAATCGGCAGTTTATGGTTTTTTGCTAATTCGATCGAGTATTCAAGTCGTCTCGCAATAACATCCCTCGTACGGGGAGCAGGGATATGATATATAGTATCATGGTAGGCTGAGAACGGACCGTCCTTTTGCCCGAACCCAAAATACCAATACCATTCTTCCCTCAAAGCAACAATTATTAAACACTCAAACATTTCTTCCAATGTACGAGAAAATAGATATACAGCCTTTTGATATTCGGGTTTGCATTGATCTGCATTGTCGAGAATAACGCAGACATACCGATGGTATCTTTCTCGCAAGACACGAATAGCGCCCTTAACAAACATCTTATCAGACTTCCCCAGTTCATCGATGAGTTTTTGCTCCTCTTTAACTAGCGCCAGTTGGTCTCCCTTAAGTAATCTCTGGTCAAACCCCTTTCTTAGCTTTGAGATTTCAGGCTGAAATACTTGCTTAAGGCCATGTGCACTAAGAAAATCATATACAACTTTTCTCTTTTCCCCAGGCACCGGTTTATCTTCTAATGCTTCTATGAGTTCTCTTAGCCGAGAGAATATGAAATTTGGAATCTCGGTAGGGTTTAGACCAGGCTTTCGAAAGTCAATGAAAAGCGGTACTGTTGCATTTTTTATTGGATCCTCTACTTCGGAAGGTCGTACAAAATAGCGTAACAAAAACATCGTTTTTCCTACACCAACGCGCCCAATAACTATAAGTGTCTGCCCTTCACGGTGTCTTGTAAGATATCCTTTTAGATTTAATTGAAACTTTTCATACGACTTTAGAGATTTTACGGAAATAACATTAGCACTACTGGTGAACGAGGGTGGTTTGTCTAATAACAATGCCTCAAAGTCTTCGTTGCGTAAAACGGAACTACCTGGGGGTACGTAACAATTATCCAGTACAGCAATGGAATTGTCCTTTGTCACATCTGTAAAAACATGTTCCAGTAGTGGCTGTAGAGCAAGACCGATAGGATTTGCACCTTCGATTGAATCTTGTTCTGCATACATTGACACCACACTCTTTGGAGCGGGGCCAAAATCGAATATTTGTCCTTGGCGGGGCAGGGGGGCAGTTAAACAACAAAATGATAGATTCCGGCTTCTACAGGGATGATAATCTGTATAATCTGTATAATTGATATAAACTATGGCTAATTTTTATCCAAAACTTCTTTCAACGTTTCGCAGACAATTGCCACTTCATCTTTAGTCAGATTATTATAAAACGGCAGGGCGATAGTGCTGTTACATACGGCTTCGGTAACAGGGAAATCGCCTTGCTTATAGCTGAATTGCTCAACCATAAACGGCTGCAGATGCACAGGCGGGAAATAATTGTTGACCTGAATGTTTTGGCTTCTCATCGCCTGCAGAACCCGGTCGCGCTGGGCCCCAGTAGAACCATCAGCAAGCCTGACGACAAAGACAAACCAACTGATATCGCAACCATCCGGCTCGGCGGGCACTATCAGCCTGTCGTCATCAGCTAAGATTTCCTGATACCATTTTGCGACCTGCCGGCGTTTGGCTTTGATTTGGTCAATTCTCGAAAGCTGCACAATGCCGAGCGCACAATTTATGTCGCTGAGCCGGAAGTTATAACCCAGCCTGTCGTGAGCCAGCCAACCGCCCTTACTGCTTTGCTTTTGCGGCTCGACTGAGCTCGCGGCTCGACTGAGCTCGGTGAGGTCCGAAGTCGAAGCAAAACGATGGGGGTCCCTTCCCTGATTGCGAAGCGAAACGCACATATCGGCCAGATAATCATCGTCGGTCAAAATCATTCCGCCTTCTCCGGTGGTTATCTGCTTGTTGGGATAGAAGCCGAATACACTCATCGTGCCGAATGTTCCGACCTTTTTTCCGTTCAATGCAGAACCGAGGGCTTCACAACTGTCTTCGATTACCGCCAGGTTGTGTTTTTGAGCAATTTCACAGAGCCTGTCAAGACCGACGGGATTGCCGAAAACCTCCACCGGCAGAATGGCTTTTGTCCTGGCGGTAATGCCGGCTTCGATATTAGCAGGGTCGATATTCAAACTTACCGGGTCAATATCAACAAAGACCGGCCTGGCCCCGGCCATCATAACGGAAGTTGCAGAAGCGACGAAGGTAAATGGCGTAGTGATAACCTCATCGCCCGGCTCAATTCCAAGTGCTAACATACACAAGAACAATCCGCTGGTCCCACTATTGACGGCGACAGCCCGCTTCGTTCCTATATAGCTGGCGAAGACCTGCTCGAATTCCGCCAGTTTAGGGCCAAGCGAAAGGTTGGGACTGCGAAGCACTTCACAAACCGCCTCGATTTCTCTCTCGGTTATATCCGGCCGAGACAAATATATCTGCATAGCAAAATCTCCTTGGCGAAATTGTACTGCTACCGGCTAATAAATCAATTGGTAATTTGTAACTGGTAATTACCTTACCATTTAACCAACAATTATTTAAATAGTATCGGTTGCGGAAAACAAAAACTGACGATGTCACCCCTGCGAAGGCAGGGATCCAGAGCGAAAAAGCCGGATTCCCGCTTCCGGGCCTGTTGCCAAAGTTCAAAATAAACGTTTTGAGATTGCCGCGCGATTCTTCGAATCGCTCCTAAGAAAATAAACGGTTTTTATATTGTGAGGATTGAGATTGCCACAGTCGCCTACGGCTCCTTCGCAATGACATTGTTGGTCCATTTTCTTTTGCATACTTCCTGAGAATCAGGTGAGGTGCTCGCAATGACCTGAAAACGCACTTTGCGTCATTGCGAGGAGTGTAGCGACGAAGCAAACTCGACTTTTTCAACAAGCCCTTCTGCGGGAATGACAAATACTGTTTCCACAACAGAAATTAACTAAGTACTTATAGGACGTGGTACTAAAGAGATAATCGTTTATTTGCCTGTAGTGCTTCGCTTTTGTGAAGTAAAAACGGTTGGGGCTTGAAAATTGCATTTGTATGTTAAACAGCCTTCGATTTAAAACCGATTAAGCATAAGGTTTAAGTACATATTAGCGGGAATCTGGAAATGGCAAAAGGCAAAAATGTACTGACGACGGGCGACGTAGCCAAGATTTGTAACGTTGCTCCTCGCACAGTCTCGAAGTGGTTTGACAACGGCCAACTGAAGGGCTATCGCATACCCGGCAGCAAGGACCGGCGAATACCCGTCAGCGAACTGATTCGCTTTATGAAAATACATAATATGCCTACGACGGCACTTCCGGTCGGCAAAATCCGGGTACTTATAGCAGACAGCAACAACAAAACTGCATCAGCATTGGCCGATATTTTGCAAAACGAGGCAGACTATGAAGTCCAAACCGTCCAGAGCAATTTTGAGACAGGTGCGGTCGTTCAGAAATTTGTCCCCCATGTTCTGCTGGTAAGCCTTTTGGCCGAAGGTATAAATGCGATGAGCATTTGTAAGTACATTCGTGCTAATGAGGATTTGCGGACTATCAAGATAATAGCGCTAGTGAACCAGTTAAGCGATTCTGAGTCGACCGCCCTGCTGCAGAAGGGCTTTGATGGTTATGTCCCTTACTCTGCTGATGGCATCGAGGTCATCAAAAGGATTGAAGAAGCGACTGCGATTATCTATTAGTCCTGCATCTCTCAGGCAACGCCGGCAGTGGACAAATATAGTTGTTGCGTTTAGTGAAATATGCCTGGGGTTGAGCTCAATATGTGTTTGGCCGGCTTGCTCTCAACCATGAAGCTGTAAAAGGGGCCGGTCTTTTAGACTGTCATTTTTTAGTAGTCTTTGAAATGCCTCATCCATTCGGGCCAGTCAGTCGGCTGGACAAAGCCGGCCATCGTCCAGGGACCAGATATGTTGTAGTCGGTATTCCACTTCAATGTCCATAATTCTTTTAGTCCGACCTTTCTAACGGTCCAGTCCATAAGGAGGACGTTAACAAATCCATCGTGGCGGTTGATGCAGAAGATGCGCATTTCGTCTCCAGCAGTACCAACTCCTGTTCTTGGCTCCCCATCGTATGAAGGAGGCTCGTCCATAGGGTATGGCTGGCCATCGGCGCGCCAGGCACCATCGCCCATAACCGGAACGTTATTCAAACCTTTATGATTGGTATTTCTCCAGTATTCCTCGAGTCTGCGACCGTCGCTTGTGTCGTCACTGTCGTAAATCCACTCGTTTAGCGAATAGCTGCCGCCGGTTTCAAGACTTGAATAGCGGACTTGAGCACCCTCAGAGATGGTTTTTGTGGCCATAGGGCAGTAGAGCAGTTTCTCACTGTTAGAGTAATATTCCACCAGATTCTGCATCCAATCACCGGCCATATAGTCGGGGAATTTGCTTTGGTTTTCCTCTGTGTACATTGACCAGACGAGGCCCCATTGTTTGAGATTGGATTGACAGGCAATTGTCTTTGCCTGGTTCCTTACCCGCTGTAGGGACGGCATTAATATAGCCATCAACAGTGCAATAATAGCAATTACTACCAGGAGCTCTATTAATGTGAATCCTTCTCTTTTTCGCATAATAATATTTTTTCAAAAATCTCTAACCAGTAAGAAAGGCCAGCCCCGAAAGACTGGCCTTTTGTTGAGCAACAGATATCTCTTAATAATCTTTGAAACGCTGGAGCCATCGCGGCCAGTCGCTTGGCATGACACCGCCGGCTTTTGTCCACGGGCCCATAGTATCAAACGTACGATGCCATTTCAATGTCCAGTTTTCCTTGAGCCCTATAGTTCTGGTGGACCAGTCCATAAAAAGCATGTTAATAAAACCGTTGTGTCGGTTGATGCTAAAATGATTCATTTCCCCTGATGTTCCCTGGTCCATTATTCCGAAGGCATCAGGATTGTCCACGGGCTGGTCTGTGTGGCGCGGCCAGCCGTCATGCCAGGTGGAGTCGCCGAATACCGGTATCCGATGTGGCCCTTTAACGTTCTGAGTATTTTTCCAGAACCATTCTTCCAGGCGGTCGCCACGGTCTCCGTGCATATAGTTTGTCCAGGAGTTTATGCTATAGCTGAAGGTATATAAGTATGACCCACCTCCGGGCGTGGCAATGCTGCGCTGCGCGGCCTTAAACGTACCCCAGTCGGCTGCACTTGCCATAGCTCTGGTTGCAGTGGGGCAGAGAAGCATATCCCAGTTATCCTTGTAGTCTGACCGCAGAGCGTTCATCCACAAGGTCGTCTCACCCACGCCCCATCCTTCATTGAAATAGCCGTCATGGTCATCTGTGTACAGCTTGAACATAAGGCCCCACTCTTTCAGTCTCGCCTGACAGGCAACCGATTTTGCCTGTTTCTTCACGCGATTCAGGGCCGGCATCAATATCGCCATCAATAGTGCAATGATAGCGACCACCACCAAAAGTTCTATTAAAGTAAACCCTCTTCGGCTCCTCATGATGATACTCCCATTTCTGTGAAAAAATAGATTTTTCGGTAATAACAACCCGTACTGAGGCATTCTACCATATAAACGGCTGCGATTCAAGGTATAAATAGCCATTTTTTCTGCTGTAATAGCTATTATTTCGTTTTCTTTTGCAGCATTTTGGTAAGCAGTGGTATTAACTCTTCGGCACTTACTTGTTTTTCACGCCCATCGTTGTCATCTGTGCACATCAGGAAGATGGCGCCCCATTGGTGCAGGTTCGACTGACAAATAACGGCCTTTGCCTGTTCCCGAGCCTGATTTAATGCCGGTATCAATATGGCCATTAACAGGGCAATAACGGCGATTACTACTAAAAGTTCTATTAACGTAAAGCCCGCCCCGTTAGAAAATTTTCTTCTTACGGGGCAAGTTAGAAAACTCCGGTGTCGTTTCCGGACGTCTGTTTCCCCGTGTCTTTCGGGCAATCTTTCGCTTTGACGATCAGGAATTTTAATGTCCCCTTCGGGGAATGGGAGAAAATCCCTCGCCTTCAGGCGAAGACTTTAGTATTGTTTCGGCATGGAGCATTATCGCAAATCCAGCCATACGACATATGATATCAAGTTTCACTTAGTGTGGATTACGAAGT
>DATKYR010000100.1:0-9170 GCA_035528395.1 Sedimentisphaerales bacterium | reverse complement strand
CCCAGCAGTCTGTCCGATCCTCCCAACGGTTACAACGATCTCTTTCAGACCGACCCGACCAACGCCAGTGATGCCGACTGGACCATTAATTCGTCCGGCGCGATCGGAATCGGTGCCGTTGGTTATTCCGGCGCATCTGGTTTTACCACCCAGGCAAACACCTGGTATCGCATGGTCGTAGTGGTCGATAACGGCGTTCGACATGATCTTTATGTCGATGGTGTTGAAATATTCAAGGGAAACCAGCAGGGAATCGACGGTCGTTTCAGTCTTGCCGATACGCTTCTGCTGTTTGCCGCCGGCAATAACCAGGACGGCGATGACGCTACTATCAATGTATCGACCGTCGCCATCTGGAATATCCCCCTCACTTCCAATGAAATATTAACCCTGGGTTATGCCGGGCAAAGTAGTTTCGGTGATTATCCACAGGCCGCAGGCCCCGTTCCAGCCGACGGTGCCTTACATGCCGATACATGGGTAAACATGGCCTGGCGGGCGGGTGATTATGCCGTCTCACACGATGTGTATTTGGGTGACAATTTTGACGATGTGGACGCCGGTGCTGAAAGTACATTTCAGGGCAATCAGACCGACACGTTTTTAGTTGCGGGCTTCCCCGGATTCGCTTATCCGGATGGTCTCGTTCCGGGCACAACTTACTACTGGCGAATCGATGAGGTCAATGACGCAGAACCGAACAGCCCGTGGAAAGGCGAAATCTGGAGCTTTAGTATTCCCCCCAAGACAGCATACTTTCCAGACCCGGCCGATGGCGCAGAGTCTGTAGGTGTCGATGACAGCCTTAGCTGGACACCGGGTTTTGGTGCGAAACTGCATCACGTGTACTTCGGTGAAACTTTTGATGAAGTGGACAATGCCGCCGGAGCACTCCCCCAGGGAGCTACGGACTATTCTCCCGGCACACTTAAAATGGCCAAAACTTATTACTGGCGTGTCGATGAGTTCGATGTTGTCGAAATGCATAAAGGTGATGTCTGGAGGTTCACGACCGAAGGTGCTGTTGCAGCTCTTGACCCAGCTAATGGTGCTGTGGATGTAACGCAGACACCTATTTTAACATGGACACCGGGCTTTGGTGCTTCACATGAAGTTTACTTCGGCACCGACGCAGGTTCACTGGAGTTAAAAAGCAGCGTCAATCTTGGCTCTGAGAGCTATGACCCCGGACAACTCGAATGGAACACTACTTACTACTGGCGTGTAGATGAGGCCAACAACGCCAACGCCGACAGCCCGTGGACAGGCCCTCTCTGGAGTTTCACTACGGCCAACTTCCTTATCGTGGATGATATGGAGAGCTACAACGACCTTGATGAAAGTGATCCGGCTTCTAACAGGATATATCTTGCCTGGGTGGATGGATTTGATAACCCGGCTACAAATGGTTCTGTAGTTGGCTATGCTAATGCTCCTTTTGCCGAGCAAACTATCGTTAACAACGGTTTGCAGTCGATGCCGATGGCCTATGACAACGCGGTTGGTAAATCTGAAGCGACTTATGTCTTGACTTCCAATCGTGACTGGACGGTGAACGGTGTTAACACACTGACGATTTGGTTTAGAGGTGATTTTGGTAACACTGCTGAGACTTTGTACGTTGCTCTCAATGGCAACGCGAGAGTCGATAATGATAGCCCTGATGCAGCGCTGACAGGTTCCTGGACGCAATGGAATATCTCCTTGCAGGCATTTGCCGACCAGGGCGTCAACCTTACTAATGTCAATTCGATTACTCTCGGCCTTAGCTCGGTTACTGGAGGTACAGGTATGATGTACTTTGACGATATTCAACTGCATCCGCCTGCTCAGTAAGCAGTAGGGTGCAATTGATTGAGTAATTGATATAGCAGATTTATATTAACTCGGGGCTTATACCGATTGATTTGGTATAGGCCCCGCTTGATTTTTCAATAATACCTTCAAAGGAATGATATCATTGAAACATTTCTTCGTCACCGTTTACTTAATCCGAAAGCGACGCAGTCGAAACCGTGATTTTGAGCTGAAAAATGGGTTCGGATTTTGGGGTCGTAGGTTCATAGCGGGGGCGCGTTTCGAACATACGACCTTCCGGAGCAGATGTCATGAGCTGGGGCCGGTATTATTGGGCCGGCAGTACTGGAAGTCCCTTTTCCCTGCGATAATCATTGTCCCTCTTGATGAGTTCCTGGAAATGTTCTTCCGAGACCCAATTTACATGGCTGTCCAGGAACAACACATTTCGTCCAGTCCCATGATTGCTCAGTTTCTCATAAACCGTAATCATCCAGGGAGCGTCTGCTACTGTGATTGTTGCCCCGCGATAAATGTAGGAGTCTTTCAGATATGTGGCGGGACACACCAGGCCCTTAGCAGGCATCTCTGCTTTACTAATCAGTGTTTCCAGGTCCGGAGGTAACTGGTCATTATAATCATTCGCATAGATCAGGAGGGCCTTGCCGATGCCGCTCAGATTTGTGCCACAGGCATAACGTGTAGCTACCGCATGGGCTTGCATAAGGGACGGAGCCACAAAGTTATTGATGATCGAGTCCGCAGCCGTAGAATCAATCTGCAAAAGCAGGCGTTTGCCATGTTTGCGAGGTGTCAGAAGTTTAAGTACCTGGTCTAATTTCGGCATGAATTCCCGGACCTGGGGATTTTGCCCCGCCAGGGCATAAAGATTTTCGACAAATTTCAACACGCGGTCCGCCCCCTCAGCATTTGGTGATTGAATCGTCATATTCAAAGAAATCGAAGGCGGACCATTTAATCCCAAAGCCGCCCACTGTAAATCCTTGCTAAGGGTTGTCCATTGAATCTTATCGGATTCAGTTGAAATCGGTGGTAACATTTCCGCCAGAATACGACGTTGATCGGAACTGGGGAACAACACAACCTGAGCGGTTGTATTGGCGCAAGCCTGAAAGCCTGCTGCCAAAGCCTGGGATTGGACCGGGGACGCCGTTTTGAGCCGTGCAATGGTCCGTTTCAGTCCCACCAGAATCAATTGATCAGACACGTGAATCTCAATATCTCCGACGTCTTTTGCAATCTTCTGTATCTGCTGGTGCAGCCCGGCCTGATCATTAGCCGAATAGATTGGGACCGCCACAAAGAAATATGGAAAGTCGTACATACTGAACACCACAAAAATGTCTCTGCCGCCGGCCTTCAGTAAATCATTCAATTGCGCACCAGCCTGGGCCTGAAAGTTTTTGAGATTGTCCTGTAAATGTTTGGCAGTATCAGGCCCGGTATGTTCGCTTACAAGGCCGAGAGCCTGATTAACAAAGGCATCAAGATTCAGCTTTTCTAAATCCAGATGGATAACTGCAAATGCCTGGTCATCAATGCATGGCCCTAAAACCTGGTCCAATCCTGTTGACGCACCTGCGGCAAAAGCATTCAGACCGACACAATAGCAGAACATCAACCAAAAAACCCGATTCACTTTTCTTTTTGTTTGCATAATTATGCTCCTCAATAAGAGTGGATATTCATAACTGGTTCTATGGCTTGATAGTCAGTTCATAAACTGGCCGCCGTTTACTTTCATCAGGTGCAACCGGTGCTTCCAAACGAGCGTTTCGTGCATCAATTCGCCGGTAAATAAAATCCTTGCCTGTCACCGGATCTGCAGGTATTGGTACAGATGTGATTTCAGTAAGAGAGCCGGGCAGTTGCCTGGAATGATCCGCGGCAAACATGCGTATCGCCTCTATAGTTCGCAGAAGGGCAATATTTCGATCAAGCCTCGCTTGCAGGAAAGCAATCCTGGATAAGGCCGGTAACAAAGTTAAGAAAAAGTTCGCTTTTATTCCTTTATTTCTTTGATGATCGTCAATTCGCTGCTCGCCTTTCTTTAGATGGGGCTGCGCCTGGCTGTAGGGAATCTCAAACCACTTAAACATGTTATCCAGCATTTCCAGATATTCCTGTTTCTGATAGATTAACACAGCCTGTGCAGCAGGCATCGCCTCAATCCGTTCCTGAGAATATCCTTTACGGGCCAGAAATTCTTTCGCATCTGAATAATGCATCATGACCCAACCGACCGGCAAGAGCCCCTTAAATGATACATCACTCGTTCCCCCGCCTAATGTCTGTATTTTTTTCATAAAGTTGGAAGCGACTGCTGATGCCTGTGCAGACGTCAAAACCTCTTTCTCCAAATTTCGTAACTGTGGAAATTCCACAAACAGCATTTCCCGCTCATTTTCAAGTGATGTGTGCATATCAATCATGGGCTCCGGAAGAGCTGTCAAGGCCCAGTACAGATTAGGAGAATCCGGCATCTGCATCAGGCCTTCTACTTCTTTAAGCAGCAGAGCTGTGATGGCAACTCCAACCAAATCCTGAATGACAGTCGGTCCCTGGGCAATACTTCTGCCCATGTACAAACCTTGTTGCAGCATCTCCAGGGCTTGGTCAGTTTGTCTGTCCGCAATCGTGAGGCGTATCTGCAATTGCATCGCAAAGATCATACGGCGAAAGGTAGCCAGGTGCGGCATCTGCATGGTAAAGCCATCCTCCAGGGGCATCTCCCATTGGCAATGGGTGCGCTGAGAAGCTAATTTGATTTGATGGAAGCAATTCGAAAAGGACGACAAGGCCTCGTCAACTTCCTTGCGGTCTAACTGATCAACGGGCAGATCACGCCAATCGCTGATTTTTTTCTGTATATCTTCGGGATCTCCGGGATCGCTATCCGGGCACAAGGCCGCAGCCGAATAATAAAACAATGCGGCGTTGCCGGTCTTCTGATCAAGAAATCGGGGTAACAGTCTATAAGACATCGCCGGTACCGGCTCTCCGGCAGGCACCAGTGATAGTGTCCTTACTTCGACACTCTTGTCAGTCGTTGTATCTGCACCCCGGACGGCTGGGCATAAAGGCAAGATCCCTAATGCAACAATCAGATACCATATAATGAATTTCTTATACATTGTGACACTCCCTCATAATTTAAGGTTTCTGGTTAATGTTTTACCTGACCGGTCAAAGTCCATATAACAGCTCATCAGAGCTGAAAAATCACTATGACGACAACATACTCTCCAGCAATTGTTTCCGATTCTTGAGCGGTTCACTGTGGCCCACGCCCTGCTGAAACCGCAAAGCGTCAAGCCCGAACCTCACAATATTCTCTCGCAGCATGGGGTATGCCAACGAACCAGGAGACTCGGCTTGTACAGGTTGATACGAAGCCCGCGTCATCTGGAACTCGCCCGGCTCAGGAACGGACGACAAACTCCGAGCCCCATTCAAGTCGGGACGGATTAACACCGAGCAAATAAATAAAACAATCAACACGCCTGAGAACATTTGCCAGGGCAGTTTCTTGCCGGCAGTCGCACGACCGGCATTAAACATCAGCACATCACGATTCAGGGTATTCGAAATCGGTTTCAATTGACCAAGAACAGATTCCAATTCCTGCTCGGCGGGAGTCAGGTTCTCTTCGTTGTACATGATGAATGCTCCAGATTTCTTCTTATCATTTCCAGGGCCGTCTTATACTCATTATGAATCCAGGGGATAGACTTGTTCATCACTTGGGCTATTTCCTTAAGGGACATCTGGCCCCAGATTCGCAACAAGACAACCTCACACAATTGCGGCGGCAGCGTTTGCAGTATGTCTTGAGCCAGCCGGGCGTCAATCAGATCGTCAGACCGAGATTCAAACCACATGACCTGCCGGTGTAGTAACTTCCGCCCTGCCTGTTGTCGTTGCTGTAAGCGTCTTACTATACTGATCGAGGCATTGCGTACCACACGAAAAAGCCATGCCCTGACATTGTCCGGGCACCTGCGCTGCTTCAACAGCTTGATAAAGGCATCCTGAACTATGTCCTCAGCCCGTTGATCCGGATTCCACTGACGGGCATAAAGCATCAGTTCCGTTCCATGAGCCTCATACCATTCGGCCAATTGCTTCTGACTTATTGCTGCCATGTTGTTCTTTCATATATATGACGCTTGAGACGGAGTTTTTTTAATCGTTTTTTCATAAAATTTATGTACTATTCTATCTTTTGCTCTTGATAGCACCTACTGAGAACAAGAACTTATCGAGTTTATCTATGAAATAACTCTCCACTTCAGTGTGCGTGATTATTTCCGAGATCATATGCGAATGGGCCGAACAAAAGAAACTCAACGATCCAGGGATGGGTGTTCGACCACTTGGAAGCTGATAGTGCGATAAAAGCAGCAACGATACCACTTTTATAAACTGAAGAGTGCCATAGCGGCTTTCGGTACTGGTGATAGAATCAAAGAGGGGAGCTCGGATCCTTGGCGGGGGTTCCGGGAGTGGCCCTGGTTCAGCGCTCCCCTCAAATCAAGCCCTCGAAAGTCGGCGATCGCAGATGACCCATTTCAGTCAGCCCGAAGTAGCGAACTCTGCACCGCCAACCCGGCAATCGGCATATAGACCCAGAAGGACAATCCAACGGCTCTTGCGGCTTTGGTGCTTTGGCCAATTCAGCCAGGAAATCCTGCCGTTGTTGGAACTCGATTGGGTGAATCTACACAAAAAAGAGGACGGCACGCTCCCGCCAATCGCCTACGTGCACGGTGAAGTCTTTGGTGCAGGTGGTTTGAAGACGGTCCCGGACAATCCGCGCGGCAGCCGTAGCAAGTCCATCGAGAACCGCTGCAAAGGAAGAGGCCAGTGGAACACTAAAGATCTGATAGGTCGTATGTTCGTAACGCGCCCCCGCTATGAACCCACGACCTACCAGTAGGAACTCGGGCCGCTGTTCTAATAGTGCGGCTAAGAAGGGCTTAGGTTTGACGTGCTGGGCAGAGGTCGGTTCCACCCTTGGAACACTAGGATGGCAGAATAATATATATAGCCAAATAGGTCAAGGAAAAATTACTCAAAATTCAACCTTTTTTGAGACATCTTTTTAGGACGAACTGGTCTTGACACGCCCGTAGAAATTTACTAGTCCTGCATCGTCTTAACTGATGCACGAGAGCTGGGATTTTGGGGTTTTCTTTTTCGGAGTTTGCCGGTAGAATGAATTAACTTGTTTGGGTGAGGTATTCGTGGAATTTGAGAACTGTTAGTTCGAGGGCTGAAGGTGGACCATAAGGAACTGCTTGAGATTATTGAGCGAGTGGAGCAGTGTTAGGAGGCAAAAAGAAATGCGGATAGCAAGAGTGCGTATTCAAAACTTCAGGTGTTTTAGTGATTCGTCAGAATGGAGCGTTGACTGGGTACCAAACACAGATCTTAACCTGCTGATTGGTGCAAATGGCTCGGGCAAAACGGCTCTTGTCGATGCGATCGACTTTGCGTTGAACTGTGATGGAAGGATGAATCCTGCTGTGCTGGTGACGGAATACGACTTTCCCCAATGTGATACAAGCAAGATCATCGAGATCGAAGTTACGCTAACAGAGCTTGGGACTGTTTTGGCAGACTTTGAAGACGACATTCAGTGGATCGACAAGAAGAAGAAGGAGCTTGTGGATGGCGACGAGGAACCTCCAAATGAGACTGACCACGAGCGTGCAGTGATCATCCGGTTTGAGGCGAAACGCGATGATGAGGACGGGGAAATACGGCCGAAATGGATTTTACCCAAGCTTCAGAAAACGGAATACCACGAACAGGACGAACTCTCATGGGCCCAACATGAGGCAATCGGGTACTTCCGTATACAGCCTGCGGTCTCTGCTGGGGCATTCACTTTGAGCCAGTACTCTAAACTGGGGCGGCATCTGCGAAAGCTCAAATACAGACTTGGCAAGCTGCCTGAGAAACTAAGGCCGACACAAAAGTTGCCCGAATGTATTATTAGTGAGGCGAACTGTGACGAGTGCGATAACAGAAATGCATGTAAACCTTCAGTTGAGGAAGCGGCAGACGCTAATGGGACTAAACCCTTGGGCAAAATGCTTGGCGATATAGCCACGCGCGCACAGGGAATGTTGAGTGGATCGAGTTGGTCTGCTATGAACGCCAGCCTCGGACCGCGTTATGGAGGATTACGGTCAAGCCTTGCTGCGATTACGCTTGGCCTGCGATCAGTCGGGAGTGACGATGTAGGCTTCATACCATTTGAAAGACTTTCAGCGGGAGAGAAATACGCTTTATCATTTGCTCTGGCGGACACGCAGATTCCCGGAGAGGTTACGCCAATAATTGTCATGGAAGAACCAGAGACAGCGCTGTTTCCTGCGGCAATTGGGCAAATCGTGGCGCATTTGCAGGGCTCAAACGCACCTCAGCTGATTTTGACAAGCCATTCGGAGTCCGTTGTGCGTCGTTTTGAATTGGAGAGTATCTTCAGAATGGATGCGAAGCAGGGACTAAAGAGAGTAGATACAATCGCGAGCGATGACGCGATGCGTCGGGCGTTGGAATACTTGATTATGCCGGGTTCAACGAGCGTTCTGTTTGTTGAGAAGGTACTTGTAGTTGAAGGGGGTGGGGATGCTTTTGCTTCAGGGGTTTTGGATAGATTGGCAGGGGCTATGTCGAGGAAAGAAAAACTTCAAAAGTCATTTGCATCTACAGGATGGACAGTACTGAGTGCAAACCAGGCAGACAATATTCCTGACACAGTTGAGGCTCTCAAGAATCTTGGGATTAAGGTTGCTGCGTTGTTTGATGCCGATGCGAAGGGCAGAGTGAATGCAGATAAAATCAAAGACAAGTGTCCGGTGTTTACCTACGAGAGGTCGAATAATGGGGAAGTAGACTTGGAGTTGGCGCTCCTTCTCGGATTGGAAAAAGCCAATCAAGACAAGGCAATCAAGGGGTTTCAGAGATACAGTGAATGTAAGACGTGTTCGCAGGGGAAGAATGTCAGAAATTGTCTGAACAAGAATGGATGTTGCTTATCCGTGCCTAAGGGCATAGAGGCAAAGGGGCTTAGCGCCCAGCAACTCGCCGACCAAGGGTTGCCTGCAGGACCCGCCCGCGATGTGCTACCCGGCCCGGGGGCCGTGATTCACCTACAATTCCATAATCTACTGAGTGTGCTCGAAGGCATTGAAGAGATCCTGGTGGCGGGCATACCGGATAAAGCTGCACCACCCGACGTCCAGCAACTCCTGCAAACCGAACATCCCCTGCTGACATTATTGGGAATGAAAACCTTGCAGCAACCTCTGACACCTGAGGTTCTGGAACAGTCGACGGGC
>DATKYR010000099.1:0-6461 GCA_035528395.1 Sedimentisphaerales bacterium | reverse complement strand
GATATAATCCTTTAAGTGCTGGATAATGCCTTTGCCGATGGCCAGAGTCTCTTTGATCTTCTTCTTACGCTTAAGGCGGATCATCGATAGGCAGCCTCGTTTCAAATCCAAATCCTTGATCTGCAGGGCTGCAATTTCACTAACTCTGAGCCCGGTTGACAACGCCAAGTCAACTAACATCCAGGCGTGAACACCATTGATACGGCCAGCCTTCAGATCCGTGATTGCCCTGGCCTCTGTTACCGTCCGCAACTGCCTCACTTCCTTCATGTCCATATACTTGTTTCTGTCAATGACCATTTCTCAGCCCTTCCATATTTTGTACATGTTATATAAACCACTGTACATATTATATCGCCATTTTGGAGGCTGTCAACAAGTTTTTGTAAATAAATATGTAATTATCTGTACAATTATATACGCCTTTATTAGGCCAAGAAGTGGTTTTTCGTAACGGTCAACAACTCTATTTCATATATTTTGTCATCTAAAATCTGCTTGATTTTGTTTAGCCGGGGTGGTATTTTTGATTTTTTAGCGGTTTGCATCACATAGAGATATTTTAGGAAATCACGAAATGGCAAAGAATATTTACGTAGTACAGTCGAGCTGGGAGAAACTACTCAAGGGGTATGAGGCCCAGTATATGTCGGAGTCATGCCTCAAGACGCGTTTGCAGGGCGAGAGTAAAGCCAGGCAGTTGCTTGAAGACAAGCTGGGGCAGTTTTCTGAGGAGGACATTAGGGATTTTCTCTTAGCTTTAAATACAGACTTTTGGAATGACAAAGAGCGGCATAACCGCTTCATGCCTGCTTTTTACGGCAACCTTGCCAATCAAATTGCCGGATCGTTGGAAGCCTTTAACCGTTGGTCAGAGAAGTTATGGAAGACTTCTGATGATAAGCTGAACGACCTGCTTGATGATTTCTGGACTGAGAACGAAGTAGCTGGTGGCGGCACATCCTTGCCAACAGCCATTTTGTATCTTCGTGAGCCAGAGAAATATGTTATCTGGATACCAGCCATGGAACACGGCTTGAAAACTGTGCTTCCCCGTTTGAAGCTGGGCAAGCGTCGCACTTCCGAGGGGTATCGCACATA
This sequence comes from Sedimentisphaerales bacterium, assembly GCA_035528395.1. Lineage (GTDB taxonomy): Bacteria > Planctomycetota > Phycisphaerae > Sedimentisphaerales > Anaerobacaceae > NIOZ-UU13. Next base: position 5,360 of record DATKYR010000099.1, on the reverse strand, counting down.
TAATGATGCAGCCCAACATTTACGGAAACAGCTTGCGCTCAGTCCACAGACAATGGATGTTGTTCTCACGCTGGCATCAAAAGATACTGGTAATGCTGCCAGTGATGACTTCGATGCACTCTTTAAGGAGTTTGTTGGCAGCTTTGTTGACTCTCAGGAGGGCCAAGATCATCTCCGACGTTATGCCACGGAAAGGGAAGAAGCTCAACAACATTTCAAGACAATCTGCGAAATGGAATCTCGGGGAGAGGACATTACCGATATCGTCCTCATCAAGATGCTTCCCCATGCGGATACCAAGCATAACCGCAGCAAAGGTGCCTGGGTACATGTAGCACCCTCAGTGACCAAAGACATCCAGCAATGGTTTGAAGGGGCAGGTTAGACAAAAGCAGAGGATTGGTCAGCCGTCTCAAAGACGATTTTAGAACTCGTTAGGCGATGCGTCAAGGAACCAGAAGCTTTGGCAAACCACTGCAAGTGGTTCGCAGCCAATGTGCCCTCCAAGGGATTTCAGATGGGCATGCTCTCTCCCATCCTGAATGCCCTCAAGCCAGAGTCATTCAACATCATCAACAACAAACCCCGCCACACCCTGAACTACCTTTGCGGCAAGAACTACCGAAGCAGCCTTATGGATTACCCAGCACTAAACAAGCTGAATTTTGATTTCCAAAGAAAACACAACGATTTGTTTGTGGAGGTCGGGCAGGGAATAGCTCTTCCTAGCGATGTCTTTGATATGTTCAGTCACTGGTTAGTGGCAGTTCGCAAGTTTAGCTTCAAGGAGGCCAAGGTCTACAAAATTGCCCCTGGTGAGCAGGCATGGAACTGGGAAACCTGCCGAGACGAGGGTTATATCGCAATTGGCTGGGATGAACTTGGAGACCTCTCGGGCTTGTCAAAAGAGGAGTTTGCAGAGCGAAGGGATATGTTACTCAAAAAGCATACTGATTGGACAAAGTCAGGGGTGGGGCAGGTTTGGCGATTTTCTCGCATAAACGAAGGTGACCGTATCATTGCCAATAAAGGAAAACTTGAGATTCTTGGATTCGGCACAGTCATCGGACCATACTATTTTGTCCAAAATACTGAACACGGGCATCGTCTGCCAGTCATATGGGATGACCTGACAAGACGCAAGATTAACGAATTGAGCTGGTCAGGTACCGTTCAGAAGGTGAGCCCAGAAAGATTTGAGGAACTGAGGGATGCAGAAATAATTGATGACCAGGGTGGTGGGGATATCACACCCCCAAATGCTGAGTATCCTCTCGATCAATGTGCAGCAGACACCGGCTTCGCTGTGGAGAAACTCGAACGCTGGCTCAGTGCCCTCGATCGCAAGCGTCAGGCGGTATTCTACGGACCTCCAGGTACGGGCAAGACCTTCCTTGTTGACAAGCTTGCCAAGCATCTCATCGGCGGTAAGGATGGCTTCGTGCAACTTGTTCAATTCCACCCGGAGTATGCCTATCAGGACTTTATGCAGGGCATCCGACCGGTAACAGGCAAGGATGGCAACCTGCGATACGAAAATGTACCCGGTGTCTTCAAGGAGTTCTGTGTCAAAGCTGAAGAGTGTAAAGGGCGATGCATTCTCATTATTGACGAACTCAATCGTGCCAACCTCTCTCGTGTTTTCGGGGAACTCATGTATCTGCTGGAGTATCGGAATGAATCTGTAGAACTGTCCGGTGGTGGTCGGTTCCGAATTCCTGAGAATGTTCGCATCATTGGTACCATGAACACAGCCGATCGTTCTATCGCTCTTGTTGACTATGCCCTACGTAGGCGTTTCGCCTTTATCCATCTTGCACCAGATTATGAGGTGCTTAAGAAGGCTCATGCTGATGCAAGTTTCGATGTAACTGGTCTGATTAACGTACTCACGGAACTCAATGCTCAGATTGGTGATCCCCATTATGAGGTTGGCATCTCCTTCTTCTTGGTAGACAATCTTGAGGACGAGGTGGAGGACATCTGGCACATGGAGATTGAGCCGTATCTGGAAGAGTACTTCTTCGACAACCTTTCCAAGGCCGAACAGTTTGGATGGGATAATATGAAGGGCAAGATTCTAGGATGAGCGTAAAGACCATAGAGCTTCAGGAGTATCGCACTCTCTCAATGCCTGCCACAGCATTGCCGGAATCGATAGGTACTGCGCTCTGGAAACGCTATGGAAGTAAGGTGGAGGTAGAGTTTCCCTCTCCCAAGACAGCAAATCAGTGGCAGCTCACCCCGCAAGGCTGGGCGGGTCACATCCCCGTCGATGAGAAGTTCCACCTCTTCATCAAACCCAAGGTAGAATTGGACAATCTTTTCCATATGCTGGAGTATGCGTACAAACTGGAATTCCTCGCCACAGGAGATATGGTAGGGGCAGCGTCCCTGCAAGAGTTCTACAATCGCTTGGCTAAAATCATTGCTCTGCGCGTGCTTGACCGCAGTCGCAAGGGCTTCTACCGCGAGTATGTAGCCCGTACCAATAGGCTCCCATACCTGCGTGGAAAAGTGGCGTTGGAATCTATGTTACGTACGCCCTGGGAATCATCCCTTGACTGCCGGTATCAAGAAAACACTGCCGACATCGAGGAGAACCATATCCTCGCATGGACGCTCTTCTGCATAGCCCGAAGCGGATTGTGCCATGATGAGGTGGCTAAACTGGTTCGGCGTTCTTTTCGAGCTACACAAGGCATAGCTCAACTCAAGGCTTGTCCTGCCAGCCTCTGCGAAGATCGACAGTACAATCGACTGAACGAGGACTACCAGCTCATCCATGCCTTGTGTCGATTCTTCCTAGACCATAGCGGACCAAGCCATGAACAGGGATACCACGACATGCTACCCTTCCTGATAGACATGTCACGCCTTTTTGAGCTATTTGTAGCTGAGTGGCTTCGCCAACATCTGCCCAAAAATATAATACTGAAAGAACAAGCTACTCTGAGCCTTGGTGGCGAACACAAGGTGGACTTCCGTATCGACCTGCTCCTCATCGACCGAGAAATGGGAAAACCGCTCTGTCTGCTGGACACCAAATACAAGACGCCCACTTCCCCTAGCGCCGATGACGTACAGCAGGTCATTGCCTACGCCAAGGCGCTCGGTTGCCCGGAAGCAGTACTTGTGTATCCCAAGGACCTGGCTAAACCATTTGATGACTTGGTGGGTAGAGATATTCACGTTTGGACAACTGCTTTTGCGCTGACAGACGATTTAGAGGCCAATGGCATTAAATTTATGGAAGGCTTACTAAGCAAAGCAATGGCATGCCCAAGCCATAGAGTTTGACACCAGAAAAACAATCAACATTTTCTGATTCAGATACGCTTTGATTACGGCAAGTATTGGATTTAGAGATGTATATTTCTTTGTGGCTTTTGTTTTACAAATTTGGTCATCTGAAATCTTCTTGATTTTCTTTATCCGGGGTGGTAATTTTGAGTTTTTGAGAGGTTTGTATAGAATAGAGATATTTTAGGGAATTGCGATTTTGATGAGGCTCTTGAAGAGGATATGATTGTGGAAACAAAGAGTAACGTTTAATTTTGAATAGAGGTTCAATTTTTAAATAGGAAATATAACAATAAAAAGAAACCAGCATATCATATCAAAGAAATAAAAAAATAAGCAGGAAAAATAAAGATGGAAAAAAAAGACAAGGAATTATTGGAGAAATACATAATAACTAAAGACAAAAAATGTACGGTTGTCAAAATTGAATTTTCTACTTCTTATGAAACAGGTAAGGTTAAATACTCAGACAAAATCAAACAACACAGACATATAGAAGAACTGACAGATGAGGAGTTAGTAAGGGCATATCTTGTAGTAAAATTGGTCAAAGAATTAAAATATCCAATAGAGTCTTTAGAGCTTGAAAAGGAATGGGAAATAGGACGAAAGGGGAAAAAACCATGGGCAAGGGCTAGGGCAGATATAATTGTTCGAAATAAAAATGACAACTTTATGTTAATAGAAGTCAAGGCACCTTCTAAATATGATACAGATATAGGTGAAATTAAAACTCAATTATTTAATGTGGCATCTTTAGCAAAAAAGAATCTTAGATACTTAATCTATTATACCGCAGAGATTTTTGCTAATTCAATTCAAGAGAAATTAATAACTATTGATTGCAAAAAATATAAGGAATTCGATGATTGGGAAAACGCTGGAAGACCTAATTTGCTAGGAATACCTAAAGAATATGGTTTTATTAGAAGGCCAATATTCATAAGGGATGTTAACGACTTGATCACCAATATTGATCAGAACGGTTTTAACCGATTAAGAAAAGAACTGCATAATGTCCTATGGGGAGGTGGAGAATTAAGCGATACAGATATTTTTAATAATTTAGTAAAGATTTTCTTGTCGAGAATATACGATGAGAAAGAAACACCTTCAAAGAAGCCATATAAGTTTCAAGTAGAATATAAAGTAGATGAATCGAGCGGAGAAGTTATAGAAGAAACGAATGATGAATTACTGGAAAAAGTAACAAAATTATATAAAGCGGCCTTGAAGGAATATCTTGGGTATTCAGAAAAAGAAATCCAGAACTCGAACATAGATGTCTCTAAATTTACATTAAACAAATTAAAATATGTGATAGAGACATTTCAATCTATATCAATCACTAAGAATGAATATGACTTGCTGGGTGGTTTTTTCGAAAGTATAGTTTGGAGCGGTTTTAAGCAAACTAAAGGTCAATTTTTTACACCAATAGATATAGTCCAGTTCATACTCTTAACACTAAGAATCGACGAACTCTGCTTAAAGATATTTAAAGAAGAAAAACGGTTACCATACATTGTTGATCCTGCCTGTGGCTCTGGCACATTTCTTATCGAAATAATGAAGCACATTACGAACACTATTTTGGATAATAAAACTAAGGTTTTACAAAGTGAAAGGCTACAAGGGCTGTTTAATTCTTGTTTCCCTAAACACCAGGAGAATTATTGGGCAAACAAATTCATATATGGGATTGAAATTAACCAAGATTTAGCAACATCTTCTAAAGTTAACATGGTTATGCATGGAGATGGATCAGCAAACATCATTTGTGACAATGCATTATTAACATTTGATAAATATATAGGAAAGCTATCTAAGACCAAAACGATAAAAAATCACCCATATATTAAGCCGTTAAACGAAAATTATGATATACTTATATCAAATCCGCCTTTTAGTTTGGATCTAGGAGTCTGTCCGAGTAATTGATTTGAGCGGCGTTTTTTATCTACTCTTGGCTTTAAGTTCTGATTTTCTGAAGGGAAAATTTATTTGCGGCTGTAGTTACGCGTTTATTTCACCAGAATTGATGCAATCTTTGTGAT
>DATKYR010000098.1:0-14974 GCA_035528395.1 Sedimentisphaerales bacterium | reverse complement strand
GTGGGAAAAATGAGGGCAGTCAGGTTGATTTGCAGGGATTGGGCGAGATGGGTAAGAAAAAAAGTGAAAAAAAGTGCGAAAAAGTGCGCTTTTTTGCGCACTTTTAGTTCATAGTTCGTGGTTCGTTGTTGATAGTTTGTTGTTCGTTGGTTGAGGCCGCGGAAGCAAGTAAAAAGTAAAAAGGGAAAAGTAAAAACAGTGGAATCGCAGCGCGGGACCGGTTTGAAATTGGGTTTGTATTCGGTGCATCTGCTTTAAAATTGGGTTTGATTGGGTTTGTATTCGGTGCATCTGCTTTAAAATTGGGTTTGATTGGGTTTGTTTTCGGCGCAGATGGTTTGAAATTGGGTTTGATTGGCTTTGAATTGGGTTTGATTGGCTTTGTTTGGGTTTGTTTTGCCGGCGTCTGTGAAGTGATACATTTTCATAATACTATGTTAAAACAGAAGTTATGTTCATTTGGGCAATCTGGAAATTGGGTTTGTTTTGCATAAAAAGGTTTTTTTGTGCGCGCTGGTTAGTTAAGAGTGAGCTAAAGTGCCTAAAGTGCCTAAAGTGAACTAAAGTTAGATTCTCGATGCTCATGATTGGTAATTGTTAACTTAGTTAATATGGTTAATTTGGTTAAATGGTTACGTCCAAGGAAGGCCGGATTTACACTTAGTTTCAATATTTACGAATGATGCTTTTTGGCGTGTATTTGCTGATACGAAAACGTGCGGTTCTCCGCTATATCTGCCGCCTAATGGCGGTTTATATTAGCCTGCTGGCTAACATGGGCGTATTATAACATATTATCTAACAATAGTCAAAGGAAAACGGCCAAAAAAGCACTTTTTTTAACATCGGATTAAGTAGACGGTGGAAAAAATGTATTAATGATACAAACCATGGGTATAAGAGTCATATCACCTATAAACCCGGATTTCCCAAATAGTCTGTGACAAGCGAACAGAATTTTGATAGCATAGAGCTTATGGAGACCAGTCAACCCAGTTTAGACCATCTGAAATGGGAGAATCCAATGGGTGAAACTCGCAAGTACGCTTTTAGGCTCGATTTAAACGAAAATTGAAACTTGAATTTCATGGGACCAAGGTCACCAACGATGGAGGTTTGCTGGCCTATTGTTAATAATGAGATGAAATTTCGTAATCATGAGACTTGAGGCCTGCAGAAGAATATCATTAAAGTGTATATAGGAAATCCAAGCTTAACAATACTCGATACAATAAGGTCAACGCAAACATGTGGAACACGATCAGAATTGTCATTCTGGTGTCTGGTAGTCTGACAGCGACAGTTGCCCTCTCTGAATCCCAGAAATCACAAGAGCACGGCAGAACAACAACCGCCAGCAGTGGAGTCCTCCCCGGTCATCGCTACCGCGTACTCGTCTCGACGGACGTCGGAGGAACAGATCCGGATGATTTTCAGTCAATGGTGCATTTGCTCGTTTACGCAGACTGCTTAGACATCGAGGGGCTCGTCTCGTCGCCCTACGGTCCCGGTCGGAAAGAACACATTTTACAAGTCATTGATTGCTATGAGAAAGATTATGTCAATTTGAAGACGTATTCCGATCAGTACCCTACGCCCGATGCACTATGTGCGATCGCCAAGCAAGGTGAGACCGAGCGGGCTCCCTACGCTGGTGTGCGACGTTCGACTGAGGGATCACGGTGGATCGTTGAGTGCGCGCGTCGCGATAACCCGCGGCCGCTCCATGTCCTGATCTGGGGTGGCATTGAGGATCTCGCCCAGGCGCTTCATGACGCACCCGACATCCTACCCAAGCTGCGGGTGTACTGGATCGGCGGGCCGAACAAGAAATGGGGCCCGGACGCGTTTCAGTACATGGTGACGCACCATCCGAAATTGTGGATCATCGAGTCCAATGCTACGTATCGCGGTTGGTTCACGGGTGGCAATCAGTCGGGCCAATGGGGCAATAGGGCATTCGTGTCACAACACATTGCCGGCAAAGGCGCACTGGGTGATTTCTTTGTCAGTAAGAAGGCCGACATCAAGATGGGTGACACGCCATCGGTCGGCTGGGTGCTCAAAGGCACACCCGACGATCCCTCGCAACCCGGATGGGGCGGACGCTTCGTGCGGGCATGGGAGCGTCCCTATTTCCGTTTCGACCGGCTCACCACGAAAAAAGATCGTATCGAGGTTTTCGGAATTCTCGAGCTGGTGCTCCCTCTTGGTGACCGCGCACCCGAGAAGCCGGAGGCTCGGCTCGTCGTTGAAAACCAGTCACTCATCGGGCACACGCCCGGCGATGGGACAATGCGAATCCGTTTCTGCCCTAAAGCCGCTAAAAGCTATGGTTTCAAGGTTAGAAGCAACGTGCCTGGGCTCGACGGAAAGACGGGAGGGATCACGGCTTACATCCCGTCTCCCATTATGGCGCAGCGTCCGGCAGCTAATTTGCCCAACTGGTGGACGGATGATCCGTCTCTGGAGGTGGCAGAAGGATCTCATAGTGGTGCCAAGACCGTGAGCCGATGGCGTGAAGATTTCCTTCGCGACTTTGCCAAACGCATGCATCGGTGTAAGAGTCCAATTTCCCCTAAGACTAAATATTAAAATACGAGATGAATCCATGAATAAGAATTTGGTACTTGTATTACTGGTTGCTGTTGCTTTTAATGGCAATTCCAATCTTGCAGAGGCGGCTAATGCTATGTCCGTGCAGCCGACGGATGCCGAATCCGGGTTGACGGCACGACCGGGTTTGGTGCTCGAGGAGTTTGTTTTCGAGAGCTCTCCGTTTTTCCGCTCGTGCCACTCCGCTACGATGCTGGAACTGCGAAGCGGCGAGCTGCTGTGCGCCTTTTTTGGCGGTACGAGAGAAAGCCATCCCGACGTCGAGATCTGGATGTCTCGCAAGCCACTCGCCGGCGAATGGACCCCGCCTGTGAGCGTCGCTGACGGTAATGAGCCCGGAGGCGAACGGATGTCGACTGGGAATCCCGTGCTGTTCCAAGAACGCGCGGGTGAGGTCATGCTCTTCTACAAGGTCATCAAGCCCGACGTGGGATTTTTGGGTAGGGTCAAGACCTCGAGCGACGGCGGTCACACCTGGAGCAAGGCGAGCAAGGTCGGCGACGGGCTCATGGGTGCGGTTAAGAACAAGCCGATCCAACTCGACAACGGTACCATCTTGTCCCCTTCCAGCACTGAGGACGACCACGGTTGGCGAGTCCACATCGAGCGCAGCACAGACGGTGGCAACACCTGGAAAATCATCGGCCCGATCAACCCCAAGGCCAAAATCGGTGCTATCCAACCCACGCTCATGACCTACCCCGATGGCCGCATCCAGATGTTCTGCCGCACCCGATCTGAGCATGGTTTCATCGCCCAGAGCTGGTCCGAGGACGGCGGACTCACATGGTCTCCGCTGGAAGCTGCGGTGCTGCCCAACAACAATTCAGGCATCGATGCTGTCACGCTCCGCGACGGACGCCAACTGCTTGTCTACAACCATTCCACGCGCACACAACCGGGCATGGGACACAAGGGACGCGGCATCCTGAACGTGGCGTTGAGCCGTAACGGAACCGACTGGGAAGCGGCACTCGTGCTCGAGCACCTCGACGAGCGAGGCAAACAGTTCTCCTATCCATCCGTGATCCAGACCCGCGATGGGCTGGTGCATATTGTTTATACCTGGCACCGTCAGCGCATCAAGCACGTTGTATTGGATCCCACACGCCTGGAGACCACGCCTATGCCCGATGGCAAGTGGCCGACCGAGGGACCTGCCTCGCTCGGTGACGTTGTTCCGGAGCAGCCTGAGGCGATACCGGCCGTGGAAAATTAGCAGAAACCGCAAATTGAAAAGAGAATGATACGCAATGAGCAATTCAGCAGCTATTCGTGACTCTCTGGATCAGGCCATATTGATAATCTCATGAGAGAATTGAAACCGGGAACTATGCCGAGAAGTTAATTCCTGAAAATTGAATACTACATACGGAAATGTGAGGTGAAATTATGAAAAAGAATTTAGTTTTTATTTTACTGACTGTCATCGCTTTTAGCATTAGTTCCAATTCTGCACAGGCGGCTGATGCTATGTCCGTGCTACCGACGAATACAGAACCTAGGTCGACGGATGGCAGGCCGCGGGTGATTGCGACGTCGGACGGCGAGATCGACGATGAGTGTTCTATGGTAAGGTTCCTGCTGTATGCCAATGAATGGGACATCGAAGCGATTATCACATCGAGTTCGCAATACCACTGGCGTGGACACAAATGGGCCGGTGATGACTGGGCTCAGCCGTATCTGAATGCCTACGCAAAGGTCTATCCGAATCTGGTCAAGCACGACCCCCGTTATCCCACACCCAAATACCTGCAGGCTCGCACGCTGCTGGGGAACGTGAAGGCTGAGGGCGAGATGGATGAGGTCACGGCCGGTTCGCAGTACATCGTGAAGGTGTTGCTGGACAAATCGGATCACCAGCCCGTGTGGCTGCAGGCGTGGGGCGGCCCCAACACCATTGCCCGAGCCCTGAAGACCATTGAAGAAGAATACCCGGATCAAATGGCGTATGTAGCGAACAAGATCCGCTTCTTCTTCATCTGGGAGCAGGATTCCACCTACCAGGAATACGTCCGACCGCACTGGGGCAAATACAACATTCAGACGATTGTCTCCGACCAATTTGAAGCTATCGCATACCGGTGGGACAGGATCATACCCAAGGAAAAACGCGCATTCTTCTCAGGGGCGTGGATGAAGGAAAATATCTTGCAGGGCCATGGTCCCTTGTGTGCCTTGTATAGGGCCCATGAAGATGGGCGTTTCCGGTCCGAGGGGGATTCCCCTGCATTTCTGCACACCATTGTGACCGGGTTGCGAAACCTGGAATCTCCCGACTGGGGTGGTTGGGGAGGCAGGTATGTTAAAGTGCGCGAGAACACGTGGCTCGATCCGGTTCTCGAATCCGGGTACCAATATCCCGAGGGACGATGGTACTCGTCATCAGCCTGGGGCCGTCAGCGTGCGCGTAAGAAGATCACCAACGACCGGGCACTCTTCGCGTATCTCAAACCCATGTGGCGATGGATCGATGCACTGCAGAATGATTTTGCGGCGAGAGCCGACTGGTGCGTGAAGCCTTATGATCAAGCCAACCACCCGCCGGTGGTCAAGCTGACCCATGCCCTGGACTTAAAGGTTCGCCCCGGAGATAGGGTGTCACTGAGCGCTAAAGGAACCACTGATCCGGATGGTGACAAATTGGCCTTCTTATGGTGGCAATACAAGGAAGCGGATACTTATGATGGAGCCATTCAAATCAAGGATGCCGGGAAACAGGATGCCTCGTTTAAGGTGCCCGGCAATGCTGGCGAAGGGGAAACCATCCATGTCATCTGCGAGGTGACGGATGCTGGCACGCCGCCGCTGACGCGTTACCAGCGTGTGATCGTGTCGGTGGTGCCATAGCTGAACCGGATTTCCGCTCCCGACATAGGAGCCGGAGATGCCAATAAGAGAATGCAAAATATATAGAAATCCTGAAGGGATAGAATCTTGGCTGCAAAGAAGCTCAAGAAATCCATTCATCGCACCCGGATGACCATGGGAATGCTCATTGGCCTGCTGGCGGCAATCCATGGCTCCATCGCCCTCTGAGAGATCCGCTGGGGCGAGGCAATCCTGCGGCAACAGCCCCAATGGTATAACTCCACCGAGGCCCGCGCCGTCGCCGACAGCATCATCCAGTACCAGTCGCCGCAGGGCGGCTGGCCAAAGAGCACCAATCTGGCCACGCCCCCGCGCACGCCCGATGATATTCCGCCCCCAGGTCGAGGCCGGGCGAACAGCTTGGACAACGAGGCGACTACACTACCGATGGCCTTTCTCGCTCGCGTGGCGCATGCCACTGGCGAGTCGAAATATCGGAACTCGTTTTTGCGCGGTGTCGATTACTTGGTTGCCGCTCAGTACCCCAACGGAGGGTGGCAGCAATTTTGGCCGCTGCGCGACGGCTACTACTCGCGAATTACCTACAACGACGGCGCGATGATCCGCACGATGACTATTTTGCGCAACGTGGCAGGTGGACAGCCGCCGTACGATTTCGTCGACGTGCCGCGTCGCGGGCGGGCGGCCGACGCTGTTGCGCGCGGCATCGACTGCATCCTGAAGACGCAAATCAAACAGGACGGGAAACGTACCGCTTGGTGCGCGCAGCACGACGAGAAGACACTGGAGCCTGCTTGGGCGCGGGCATATGAACCGCCTTCACTTTCCGGCGACGAAAGCGTAGGCGTCGTACGCTTTCTGATGTCCATCGAAGAGCCCACCCCGGAAATTGTCGCGGCGATCGAGGGCGCCATTGCATGGCTCCGGTCCGTTGCGATGAAAGGCGTGCGGCACGAGCGCATCCGCCGGGACGACGGCCGCTCGGAGCGGCGCCTTGTCCCTGATCCCGATGCGCCACCACTCTGGGCGCGGTTCTATGAACTGGGTACGAACCGGCCATTGTATCTCGATCGCGACTCGGTCTTCCGCTACGACTTCACTGAGATCAGTTACGAACGCCGCAGTGGTTACTCCTATCATGGCACTTGGGCCGCCTCGCTCCTCGCGACCGAATATCCCGCGTGGCGCCAAAAACACAAACTGCCGGAAACGGAAGCTGTTGAACAGTAACAAGTCACCTCATTCAGGAGCTGGCAAACACCCTGATTTTCAGGTGACATCATGACTCCATTTTGTCTCCACAAATGTTGATTTTGCTTATATAGAGTCCGAATAAATGTCAATTTTTTGCGAAAAGAGAAATATTTTTGAGATTTTTTAGTGTCATATCGGATTAAGTATATGTTGAGACATAAACATATTAATAATGTAGTTCTTTTTTAGGGATACCCAAGCCAAAATAGTAGCGTTCTCAAATCGAAACCTTTGTCATCTTATGGGTATAGCCGGGTTCATAGAACCTTAGCCCTGAAATATTATCAGATCGATCCCGAATGAATTCAATAGATAGCTGGCCATCAAGCTGGAAATACCATCTTCCCCCCTTCGTAGGAGGATCCTCGAGTTCAAAGATTATTAGACTGGGAATATCAAATCCGAGGTGGTCGTTGTGGATAAGGACGGTGAACTCCTCACCAATCGAGCCCGCAGATTCTGAAATATAAGTACCAAGATAGGGTTTGTACTTCTCAACTATTTCCGGGGCAGGGGCATATTCAGGATTAACAAGAAGCCTGTCTAGATCCGTCTCAAGCCTTACGCCTGTAATCTGACCTCTTGATTGCGTGAAATAGAAAATCATCAAGTCGTGTTCTGGGAATGCCCAAGCCCAGGTACCGTCTGAACCACTGTGGCCGAAAACCTGCAACTGCCCGTCTGAAGATATATTGAGAACCGACATCTGACCATAATAGACCTCTGTGAATGGAAAGCCGGTCACTGCCGGCATGTCAGAACCAAGGCTTGTCATAATGGAAACCGGTGTAAGGATCCGATCGACTGCATCCTCTGATAGAATTCTGTTTCCATTATGAGTCCCGTAATTCATAAGCATGGATATGAATCTGGCATAGTCCATTGGCGTGCTGTATAGGCTCTGCGAGCCCCAGGCAAATGGATAGAATGGCTCTCCCGGCATCCACCACTTTTCCCATAATCCCGGAGTTCCTATATAAAGGCTGGCAAACCTGTCCAAAGGAGCCTCAAGTTCAGTGACATAAAAAGTGTCGTTCATATCAAGAGGATAGAGTAATCTTTCTCTTACAAATCTGTCCAAGGTAACACCCGAGACAACCTCGATAACTGCACCCAATGTTTCTGAACCAGCATCACTGTACCAGAATTTGCTTCCAGGCGTGAATTCGGGTCCTTTCTCGCCGATTGAATTTCCAATTGAATAGAGATCATCAAATTCGTCAAGGCTCGTCAATGTTGACGTGGGCAGGCCGCTTCGATGCGTGAGGAGCTGTTCTATTGTAATGTTAACAGATTTCCTATTATTAAAGCCAGGTAGATACTGTGAGACCTTATCATCAAGGCTTAATCTACCTTCATCAATCAGTATCTGGGCACTTGCCCCAGTCAGCATTTTCGTCATCGACCTTATGTTAAATATAGTGTTGTGCTCCATCGGCTTTAGCTCTTCACGATCCATCCATCCATAGGCATCATGCATGATTATATGTCCGTTCTTAATTACGAGAAACTCAACACCGACAATATAATCATCTTCAAAATGCCCATGGATAGTGGCTGAGAGCTCCTTGAGTACTTCCGCAGGTATTCCGTAGATTTCAGGATCAGCTTGAGGAAAACAAGGATCCTCGCCGTATCCGATAAGGACAATGCACATTACAAATACCGCAGCCGGCCATATTGCTTTGAACATATATACCTCCTTTTTTCGGTAATGAACGGATGAGCATCGTTGCATAACTCCTAGGCCTTTATTATAGCATCTTTCAAGGGAACGAACAAGGTGTTCTATAAGCGAACCAGCGGAAAACAAAGCATTACACCATTCAGTTTACTTCTTATAGTTCTCGCTCAAATATCAATTCATAGTATTTCGTAGCCCCATAGGGTAAAACCAGACGAAGCCTTATTCATTAGTTTTTTCTCCAAATCATTTCCCTCAGTGACTAATTGATGCCTCTTCGGTAAAATGTTGCATCAAAGCATCGTAGAGCTTTCCCTTAAATGCCACTTCGATTTCCTCAAGGCTCTTAAATCCAAAAATCCATGCTATGGCAATAGGGTCAGCCCGGTAACTCGTATGCCCCTCATAGAAACCGTAGCGCATGATATAATAGGGGGCCATTTCACTGAAATGCAGACCAGTAATTCTTTCTTCTAACTCAACCATTTGTGTGTCGGAAAGATGAGAATACTTGCCTCGGAGAAATGATCTTTCCGCAGTGGTTAGCACCCGTTGAACATGTATATCAAATCTTCCCTGGATCTCATCCTGAAATATGGATATCTGCCAGCCCTTCATTCTTTCTGCCCGAAGCGTGATTTTATTGCCGTTGTAGAAGAAACACTGAATGCCAGAGAACCTTCCCAGCTTTCCGTATTTAATCTCCTGAAGGATCATATTCCAGACGTGATAGAGAGGCCTGGCCATCTGTGGGTGGGTCAAACCCAGTTTTCTGGCTAGGTCATTGTCCCCCTTCAGGACTGAGATGATATTCTCATCGTCGGCCATGAAACCCGCCCCTGAAAACCGGTCAGGCCGGCCAATATACGTAATAAGCTCAACGGGAATACCCGTTATCATGCCTTTACCATCCAGTTCAGCTTCCGCGTGGAGTCCGGTTCTGGCCAGGGTCGGGAAATCACCACGATTCACATGAAGCTGTTGGTCTTTGCCATATACGGTTGAAACTCTGTGGCTGTAGTGTAAAGGCTTTCCATTTTAGACAGTAACCGGTATGAAAACGTATTTCCTGTTCTTCAGAATGGCCGTCAGAATCTCTGTTCCGTTTTCCATAAAACATGGAGAAGAAATACTTGGTTGCTTATCAAGTACGTTGGGATATAGAGGATGTGGTATCTGTAGATGGGAAGCTTGAGAGGAAGCGGTTTCCGGTAGGGTTGCTGGTTGTGCGTAGTCGCCCCTGTCTCCAGATGTCGGCTGCGACAGAGACGATTCTGCGGAGCAGCAAGCAACAACCATCATGGCTATAAGTAAACATATGACATTATAACACGACATTTCATATCTCCTTACATAGTGAGCTACTATTCATTAGTACGATAGTCTCTTCTTGTTGACCGGGCCCGAGTGAACTTCTTCAGCAGAGCCTTTTAACGTTTCTTCTTAAAGTATATGCTATGACAACCAGCCAAGCTGATCGGTTGACATAAAATAAAGGAATGAAAGTTTTTTACATACAGGTTCATGCTGAGCAGCGAAGCTGTTTGTAGGCACCTCAAACTCGGTGCCCACCCCAACACATACATTAGATTTTTGGCACAACCTAATCGAACTTTACGAAGCCTGGAGCAAGCCGGAAAAGTCCAAAGAGTGGCGGGAAGTTGACAATTGACTATTTTGTGATTTTCGATTGTCGATTTACGATTGAAAAAGAAGACAACGCCACAATGAATTGTTATGCGGTTGTGATTGGCGATTTTATTTGATGGTGTTGAAAAGGGACGCGTCATTCGAGGGATTTTCCTTGACGTGGGAGTGACTGATTTGGTATAAATTAGATTGTCAGGGTCTATAGTTTTTGACCTCTGAGGAGTAAAATCCTTGTTGTTTTGCGAATAGAGGAGGAGTTATTATGTAAGACAAAGAGCAGCCGTGAGAGCGTTGTGCTTGCACCCCCGTGCTTTCTTGCGAAAGCAAGAACGGTGGTAACGTGAGCACAGGTGCCCGACGGTTATGTTTTTTACATTTCAATTAACAAGCCATATTTATTTTTTTAAGGAGGACTATCATGTGTAAGAAATTGATTTATTTAACATCTTTTATTTTGCTGCTGGTTCCGGCCGGCAATGCCATGGCTCAGATCGACCCAGCTACTGTTGAGACAGGTCATGTATACCTTTTTGACAATGTCATCGGCAGTCAACTACCAGATGATTCAGCAAATAATAACACAGGTACCATAGTGGGAGACCCGCAAGTGGTTGACGGTCTCAAAGGTAAAGCGTTACAGTTCGATGGTGTCGATGATGGAATTAACATCCCGGATTCCGGGTTTATCAACGCAACCAATGGTCCCTGGCCCAATCGTACTATTATTGCTATATTCAATTGTGCAGATGTTACCAAACAGGAAAAACAGACTATATTTGAAGAAGGCGGCAGAACACGCGGGCTCACCATATATGTCCATGAGGGGTTAGTCTATGTGGGAGGATGGAACCGGGACTCGGCCCAGATCGACTGGAACGGAACATGGATCTCCGCCCCCATCGAATCGAACAATTGGTACGCAGCGGCACTTGTAATCAGAGATGGGACGAATACCGTGGAGCCGGACAAGTTCGAAATGTGGTTAGATGGGGACTTGATAGGCAAGGAACCAGGGGGCGAGATATACAATCACACTAATGACAATTCTATCGGGTATACACTCCAGAACAACGTGTTTCATGATGACGATGGTTCCGGCGATGGTTGGTATTTCGAAGGGATGATTGACGAAGTCTGGATTCTCAATGATGCCCTGACAAATACCGAGCTGGGTGCTTTTGTTGGTAAGGTATGGCCTTACTCCTGGGATTCCACTCCAGACGATGGGGCCTTGTATGAGGACACCTGGGTGAACCTTTCCTGGAAGGCGGGAGGTTTTGCTGTCTCGCACGATGTTTATATGGGTGAAAATTTTGATGATGTAAACGCTGGTGCCGAAGGTACGTTCCAGGGTAATCAAGCCGGGACGGATTTTATTGCCGGCTTTCCCGGATTCGCCTATCCGGACGGCCTTGTTCCCGGCACGACTTATTACTGGCGAGTCGATGAGGTCAATGACGCCGAGCCGAATAGCCCGTGGAAAGGCGATGTCTGGAGCTTTACGGTTCCCCCCAGGACCGCCTATGCACCCGACCCGGCTGACGGTGTCAAATTTGCGGACCCGGATGTGGAACTCAACTGGACAGGCGGCTTCGGCGCGAAACTGCACCATTTGTATTTCGGTGACAATTTTGAGGAGGTGAACAATGCCACTGTCGGCCTACCCCTGGCAGAAGCAACCTATACACCCGGCACACTTGAATTGGATAAGGTTTACTACTGGCGTGTCGATGAGTTTGACGGCGTTGCAACCCTTAAAGGCAATGTCTGGAGCTTCCGAACGCTGCCCGATATACCTATTACCGACCCTAACCTTGTTGCCTGGTGGATGCTTGATGAAGGTTCCGGTACTGTTGCCCTTGACTGGTCGGGCCATGGCAATCATGGCACCTTAACTAACGACCCAAAGTGGGTGAATGGGTATGACGGCGGTGCACTGCAATTCGATGGCAGCAACGACAGTGTCATATATTACCTTGAAGAAGAAGAAACCTGGTCGGCCTATACCGTGGCCGTATGGGCGAAAGCCGGCAGCATCTGGCAATCAAATAATAGCTGCCTATTCGCCAACCATATGACCTACTCCACCGATACCCCCAGTTTCCAGTTTTCCTTTGATGCCGTGAACAACTACCAATATCATGGCAGTGTCGACCAAATCATGGGTCCGGTCACAACAGCCTGGATCCATCTTGCTGCAACCTGTGACGGCCCTACTACGAATCTCTACTATAACGGTGATTTGGTCGCGAGCGTAAGCACAGGTGCCATCAATCCCGTATTTAGCAAGTTCGCCATAGGTATAAACAGGGCTGAAGACAACTGGTTCGAAGGTACCATTGACAACCTTCGCATCTATGACAAGGTGCTGACAGCGGATGAGATTCAGCAGGCCATGCGAGGTGACCCATTACTTGCCTGGGGTCCAAAGCCGAACCCCGGCTCGATACAATATATCAGAGATGCGATGCCCCTTAGCTGGTCGCCGGGAGATAACGCATCTGAGCACGATGTGTACTTCGGGACTGATGAAGATGCTGTTGCCGACGCCGACGCCTCCGATACGACAGGCATATATCGAGGCCGACAGGGTGCTGCCAGCTATACTCCACCAGAAGGCGTTGAATGGGGAGGCGGGCCATACTACTGGCGTATCGACGAGTATAATACCGACGCGACAATCAGCAAAAGCAGTGTATGGAGCTTTACGGTGGCCGATTTTATTGAGATAGACGATTTTGAATACTACAACACCGGCGAGAACCAGATATGGTACGCGTGGAAAGACGGCCTTGGCTATGGCACGCCGGGTACCGAACCTTACTATGCCGGTAACGGGACCGGCTCGGCTGTCGGCGATGAGACCACGAGCTCTTACACCGAGGAGACAATCATTCACGGAGGCGGCAAGTCGATGCCGGTCTTCTACGACAACAGCGTCCTCAGGTATTCAGAGGTGGAGAAGACGTTGAGCTCCCGACGAGACTGGACAGAAGAAGGTGTTGGGGTATTGTCGCTGTGGTTCTATGGTGTAGCGTCTAATGCTGCTGAGCCCTTGTATGTGGCTCTTAATGGCAATGCGGTAGTTACTCATGATAATCCAAACGCAGCACAGATAGAGGCCTGGACGGAATGGACTATCGACCTTCAGGCGTTCGGCATAAACCTTGCCAATGTCAATACGATTGCTATTGGTCTGGGTAACAAGAAGAATCCGGCAGCCGGCGGTTCAGGTACGATTTACATTGATGATATTCGGCTGTATCGGCCGGCTACAGAGCCGGCACCTTAAGTCAAGATTTAGGTACTAATTAAGATTGCACGGTTGATACGAGGCTCTGCAAGACTAATGTTGCGAGTCCCCTGCCGTTTTGCTTCGCAAAAACGAAGCAGCGAGGGGTTACACGGACTCGCAATGATGCTGAAGATATTAGTGTATTCTGTGAAGGAAACGCCGTTTGGTCAAGGTGTGGTTGTTGATGTTTGTTGAAAGCAATCCCGAGAAGTCGGGATTTTGGTGTGTGGCCAAAGCATAGTTATTTTAAATTTTTTGAAGGAGGACTATTATGTGTAAAAAATTGATTTATTTATTTTCTTTTGCTCTGCTGCTCGGCATGGTTCCCGCAAGAGTAGCTGATGCGGACCTCGTCGGCTGGTGGAGGTTTAATGAGGATTCAGGAGACACCGCCAATGACAGTTCCGGCAATGATCACCATGGGACGCTTATTGGAACCCCGGAATGGGTGGTAGGCCCGGACGGCTTTGGCGGTGCACTTGCATTCAACCCGGACGTGTGTGTGGGAGTTGACTGTGGGATCTTCGACCCTACAAATGGGACGGGACAATTCACTGTTGCTCTCTGGGCGTACTGGGATGGAACGGGAACCTTTATGCATTTTCTCACCAAGTCGGCCGGATGGGGCGCAGATACTATGATGTTCCAGATCGAATTGTGGGGAGCCCTTACGAATCCCGCTGAAATTGACAGATTGGGTCTTTCGTATCAAGGCAATATCTCGTCTGACAACAGCTCTTCCGGGTCGACCCCTTTCTCCATTATGCCTAAAAATGAATGGGTTCACCTGGCCTTTACGTTTGACGGAAGCTATGCCACAGTCTATGTCAACGGCGTCGATGAAGTGGGTCCCAAAGCATTCTCAATAGGTCCGGATGTCGATACCCCGGTCTTTATCGGAGTTAGCCACCCCGCTGAAGGGAGAACTTTCCACGGGTCACTCGATGAGGTCCGTATTTACGACAAGCCACTGACGGCAGAAGAAATTCAGATTGTCATGCATGGCGGTGAAGGATTTCCGAATGCCTTTGCTCCGGACCCGGCTGATGGCTCACTATATCCGGATACGTGGGTAAACCTTAGCTGGCGGCCGGGAGATTTTGCTCACTCGCACGATGTATATTTTGGCGAAAATTTTGATGATGTGAACGATGGAGCTGAAGGCACGTTCCTGGGCAACCAGAACTTGACGTTCATAGTTGTTGGCTTTCCCGGATTTGCATATCCGGACGGCCTTGTTCCGGGCACAACTTATTATTGGCGAATCGATGAGGTCAACGACACCGAGCCGAACAGTCCCTGGAAAGGCAATATCTGGAGCTTTAGTATTCCTCCCAAGACCGCCTATACACCAGACCCGGTTGATGGTGCCGAGATGGTAGACCCGGATATAACTCTGAGCTGGACGGCAGGTTTCGGTGCGAAATTACACACCGTATATTTTGGTGAGAATTTTGATGAAGTGAACAATGCCACCGGGGGACTCCCACAGGGAACTTCAACCTATATTCCCAGCACACTTAAATTGGCCAAGACTTACTACTGGCGGGTCGATGAGTTTGATGTCATCGACACGTATAAAGGTGACATCTGGAGCTTTACTACTGAGGGCGGCGTCGGGAGCCCGGACCCGGCTAATG
>DATKYR010000097.1:0-10619 GCA_035528395.1 Sedimentisphaerales bacterium | reverse complement strand
ATTTTTTCTTTGTATAATTCCATTAGTTTCATAGTAGCATCCTTTCTTTTAACTTGAACGTTTATAAGGGGTGCTACTATACTTTTTTATAGAGTAAATTCTATTACTTTTTGGTTGCGGCTCTGCTGCTCCAAGTAATCTGTGGTTAATAAAGAAAGGAAGGCAAAAGTGTATAAGATTGCTGTGATACCCGGCGATGGGACCGGGCCGGAAGTGATTGCTGAAGCGGTGAAGGTACTGAAAGCTGCTGCGGACAAGTTCGATTTCAAAGTTGATTTAACGGAGTTCGATTTTGGCGGGGAAAGATACAAAAAGACCGGCGAGACTCTGCCCGACAGCGCGATCGAAGAGCTTCGCAAATTCGATACAATCCTGTTGGGTGCAATCGGGCACCCGGACGTGGCGCCGGGAATCCTCGAAAAGGGTATTTTGCTCAAGGCCCGCTTCGAATTAGACCAGTATATAAATTTGCGTCCTGTTAAGCTCTATCCGGGTGTGGAGACGCCGTTAAAAGATAAAGGCCCCGACGATATAGACTTCACTGTCGTTCGTGAAAACACCGGCGACCTCTACACGGGTACGGGCGGTTTTACAATGAAAGGGACGCCGCAGGAAGTGGCAGTGCAGTCGTCTGTCTATAACCGTTTTCAGGTTGACCGCTGTTTGAAATACGCATTCGAGTACGTACGCAAATACGGCAAGAAGGCGCGCGGCAAGGGCGATAAGAACACCCTCGCTCTTTGCGGCAAGACCAACGTGCTGACCTATATCTACGACCTGTGGGAGCGGGCATTTCACGAAATGGGCAAGGCCGAATATCCGGATATTGAAAGAGAATATTATCACGTTGACGCGACCTGTATGTGGATGATCAAGAACCCTGAATGGTTCGACGTTATCGTGACCGGCAATATGTTCGGTGACATTATCACCGACCTTGGGGCGATGGTCCAGGGCGGTATGGGCATCGCAGCGGGCGGAAATATAAACCCCGAAGGCGTTAGTATGTTCGAGCCAATCGGCGGGAGCGCACCTAAATACACCGGCAAGGGTGTCATCAATCCCTTGGCTGCTATTTGTGCTGCGCAAATGATGCTTGAGACGTTGGGCGAAGAAAAGGCGGCAGACAAAATGGAGCAGGCCGTAATGTTCGTAACCAGCAAAAAGCTGAAATCGCTGCAGGCCGGGCGAATGGGATATTCGACAAGCGAGGTAGGTGACTTAGTCGCAGAGATAGTCGCCGAGTAAGAACCGCGGATTTCACGGATTACACGGAGTTTTAAAAAAAGACATAGCGTGGCTGAGAGCGACCTTTTACATCATGAATTAACAAGAGATATTATTGGCGCAGTGATGGAAGTTCATAGGGTTCTTGGCGCCTGATTTGTTGAAAGTGTTTACGAAGAGTCACTTGCAATAGAATTTGAGAAAAATACCTTATGAGCGTCAAAGGCCCATCGATGTTATTTATAAAGGCAGGATTGCCAAACATTTTGTATGTGATTTTATAGTCTACGATAAAATCATTATTGAGTTAAAAGCAATTAGGACAATCACCGATATCGAAAAAGCTCAAGTATTGAATTATTTAAAGGGAACTGGTCTGAATCTGGGATTGTTATTTAATTTTGGTGCGAGCTCATTAGAGTACAAAAGATTAATTGATACAAATCCGTGAAATCTGCGTAATCCGTGGTTTTGTAACTATGCCGGCTAATCTTACACCTGAATATTTGAAAGCTGAGAAGTGGTTTCGCAGTGCCGTAACCAATGAGGAGAAGATTCTGGCACTCGAGCGGATGCTGGCGGTGATGCCCAAACACAAGGGTACCGACCATCTCAAGGCCGATTTGCGCAGGAAACTGAGCAAGCTCAAAGATGTGGCCACGCAAAAGAAGGGGGGCAAACACGTAGATATTTTCCACGTACCGCGCAGCGGCGCCGGACAGATAGTCCTTCTTGGTACGCCGAACTGCGGCAAAAGCTCCATAGTTGCGGCCCTGACCAATGCGAAGGTCAACGTGGCCGATTTCCCGTTTGCAACGACCGGTCCGGTTCCGGGGATGGTGACATTCGAGGACGTGCACATTCAATTAGTCGATATGCCGCCGATTACGGCTGACTATATGGCCCCGGGCCAGGTCGGAACGTATCGCAACTGTGATTTGATTGCTATCGTCATTGACCTTTCCGCCGACGTGCGGGAACAATTAGAGACCTGCCTTGATTTTCTCGAATCAAAAAACCTGCTCGTTGATGACACGACTCCGGCACTGGATGAACACGGCAACGTCCTGGCTAAAAAGGCGTTCTGCATTTGTACAAAATCCGATATCGCCAAGCCGAACGCTCTTGAAACGCTGAAGAAATCCTGCAAATATCCTTTTGAATTTGTCGAAGTCTCCGTGCAAACCGGTACAGGTCTTGAGAAACTCTCCGGCCTGTTCTTTCGCTCATTGGACATTATTCGCATTTATTCCAAGCCGCCGGGCAAACCAGCCGATATGACAGACCCATTCACACTGCCGGCCGGCTCAACGGTTATGGATTTGGCCACCGCCGTCCACCGCCAGTTAGCTGAGAAGCTCAGGTTCGCAAGAATCTGGGGCACCGGCGTCTATGACGGCCAAAACGCCCAGCGAAATCATGTCCTCAACGACAAGGACATTATAGAGTTGCATTTTTCGTAACTTTTAACTACAATACTCCCCTTAAATAAAAAGAAAACTTCTTCCAGAAAGGGTACTTTTAATTATGGAATGTCAGAAAGAACAAAATCTAAAAAATTGTAATTGCTCATATCCCGGCTGTGACAGGAAGGGGACGTGCTGTGAGTGTATAAGTTATCATTTATCATCGAAGCAACTGCCCGGCTGCTGTTTCCCCGACAATGTGGAGAAGACCTACGACCGCAGCTTCAGAGCTTTTGCCAAGGCCTGGGGATTATGAAGCGTTTTTTCTCAAGGCTGGCATAGATAACAAAAAACCACCACATAATAATCATATCGCATAAAAAGACCGAGCTCAAGTGCCCGGCCTATTGGTTATTGCTTAAGCCCTCTGGAGACTCGACGAATCAATTGAATCAAACTCGGGACTGTAGGAGATATAGCCATCTGGATCTAAGATCATGTCATCATTCAAATTGGTGGCTATTTCAAAAACTATATGATGACGATCAGGCACTTTTTCCAATAGCTTTGGTCATTCTTCCCAGGTAACTTCCTGTCCTTGAAAGATTATCTCGTATTTATCTTTCCCGAGAACCAGTTTTACAAAGTGCTTCAGCCGACCATCTTTCGTCTTTTCGGAAGTCTCAGGTTTCTTTTATTGTTTCCCAGGAATCATCTTAGAAACCTTGTTGTTCATCTCGTTTGATTCCTCCACTGTGTTGTATGGATCGATCACCACAGTGATTGTATCCTCACCTGGTTTCAGTATCAAACCATGATGTCCTTCCCCCCACGTGCCGCCTGGCATAATGGGACCTGAATTATGTTCCGAAAGAAGTCTTCCTACCTCATCAGGATCCCCCGCATAGAAATTAACTCTAAACTGAGGGCTCGGTACGGAGCCCTTGTTATGAATGAGAATGACCGTATGAAAGCTGCCGTTCGGATTCTCTTCGATGCTCAGACCGTCGTCTTCCACGGCTAAATCGACGGGAATCCCAGATTTCATTTGTTGTCTTCCTGAAATTGGCTTTGAAGAAGCTTTGTTGTTTGTTTCATCCAACTCTTCAACTTTATTGCCAGGGTCAACTACTACTGAAATTGTATTCTCACCGGGTTCCAGTCTCTGAGGATGAGTGCCTTCTCCCCAACTATCGCCAGGCATGATAGGACCCGCGGAATGAGTTGCAAGAAGCCGTCCACCTTTGTCGGGGTCGCCTGCATAGAAATAAACTCCAAACTCGGGACTTGGTGCTGAACCTTTATTGTAAATTCTAATAACGGCTTGAAAAAGTCCATCAGACAGTTTTGTCACTTTTAAGTTCTTGTCCTCTATAGCAATATCCACTTTTGTAGATTCGGTAATCTCAGCAGGTTTTACCTTAGCAGTCGTGGAAATTGTTCGTGAGGCCTTATTGTTTGTTTCATCTGACTCTTCAACTTTATTGCCAGGGTCAACTACTACTGAAATTGTATTCTCACCGGGTTCCAGTCTCTGAGGATGAGTGCCTTCTCCCCAACTACCGCCAGGCATGATAGGACCCGCAGCATGAGTTGCAAGAAGCCGTCCACCTTTGTCGGGGTCGCCTGCATAGAAATAAACTCCAAACTCGGGACTTGGTGCTGAACCTTTATTGTAAATTCTAATAACGGCTTTAAAAAGTCCATCAGACAGTTTTGTCACTACTAAGTTCTTGTCATCTATAGCAATGTCAATTTTTGTAGATTCAGTTTTATATTTTGGGTGAGCATCTGATACATCTAAAGCTCTAAAACACCTCTTATCATTCCATTCTTCTTTTAAATTATTCCAATCCGCTGAAGACCATGCCTTAACAAATAACTTATCACCCACAAAAGGATCCGTGCCAATCGAATTATCGACACGTACCCAGTGATTATTCAGAAAAACCTCATTATACGTATGATTGGCACTGCCACTGCCGGGCCCCCAGTCATAGCCTTTAGCCATTTCCCGCCTGCGCAACCGGTCTGCCAAAGGCTCAGGGTCCTCCGAGTAACGAGTCATCAACGGCAAGGTTTGGATAAGCCTCGTCGGAAGCCCTGCGGCACGGAACATCGTTCCTCTTAAAATCGCCGTCGAGCTGCATGTTCCATGCACTTTGTTTTTGAACATCGAGTCGCCCAGAAAATTGGTCACAAGAAACTGTTCATTTCGCGCCGGACTCCCAATCGATTTATGCCAGACTATTTTGCCATCAATGATGTGAAGGTACTCCCAGTGCGGCAGTTCCCTTACCAACTTGGTCTCGTGGTTCAGCCACTGCAGCATTTTCTCAATGGCTGCAACATCCGTAGCAGAACCTTCAACAATATGATCAATTTGTTCTTTCATTTCAGGGGAATAATTCATCGAGACCGTCGGCTGGATATATTCTTTGAGCTTTTTATCAAGGTTTTCTTTCGGATATGGCTGAGAATATACATGGGCTTCCGCAAAAGGAAATATCAGTACTTCCACAACTCTTGCATCTTCGAGCGTTGCCTTTTTTTCAAACGGACGTGCATCTTGATACAAGTCATTAATCATTTCCATGCTCGATGGGGGCCTGATTTCACAAATCGCCCGTATAGTATAAGTATATTCTCTCCGCTCATCCCAATCGCCATCCGGTTTGCCATCGCTGTCACTATCTTTCCTTGTGGGATCGGTTCGATATTTGCAGTATTCATCGTAGTCGGAGAGGCCATCACTATCCGTATCGGATGACCTGGGGTTAGTACCGAGCTTTACTTCCAATCGGCTCTCTAAACCGTCTCGGTCGGGATCCTGAACGGCCTGAACATTGTCACCGGATTGTTTTCGCTCTTTCTCTCTGGCCGCCCGAATCTCGTCCGGATGGCCGTAAATGAAGCCTTCGGGGATCTGAGGCTCAAATAAGTCAACCGGAACTTTGGCATAATACTCAAATTGATCATGAATAATGATCCTTGAACGCCCAGCATTAAACCTGTCGGGCAAACCATGTCGTTCTATGCGCATGGGTAATTTTGTTTTTAAATCAAGCCAGATACGTTCAAACCGGCCTTTCGGATTATCTACATACTTGCCGGCGCTTACTTCAAATCCAATGCACTTTCGCCCGTCAAATTCTCTTGTACCGAGGATGCGATCAGCCCGGTCAAGAAACCTTACGTATCGGCCCAGTTCTTCAACAGGATTAGGAATAAAACCATAGCGCTCATTTCTCCTTTTAAAATAACACTTGTACTCCGTCGACACTTCTACCATCAAGGTGTCTTTTCCATCAGGTATGACCCACTGGATATTCGCGATATTTTTACCATCATCATAACGATCCCTTCTATACCTGTCTTTTGCATTGTAACGTTTCTCCCAACCCCTGCTCATCTGTATGGGTCCAAAATCTCTAACAGAGGCCCCTCGCTGTCGATAGACCAAGGCTTCGATTTTTTCTAACGAGTCCATAATTTCCTGTCCCCATACAGCAGATGGCTTAAGCCACCATTTTCCATTTTCCGGGCCGCTGTCGGGCCAAAAGGTTATTCCACCGAGGACGATTATTGCAATCGCCGCAGCGGCGGCTAATTTTGTTATTCTGGTTTTCATAATTGTTCTCCAGAGATTTAGCTGGTTGGAAGCCGATTTCTGTTTTTTTAATTTCTCCAGATGCTCCAGAGCGTCGCCGAGGATTCTCTTGTCCGTCTCGGAAGTAGTCCGAACATCCGATTTGTTTATCAGCTCTTTTATTCTGTCTGCTGGTTTCATTTTTTTACCTCATCATCCAAAGTTAACTGCAGTTTATCGATTCCATACCGGTACCGGCTTTTGGCGGTATCGACCGGGATGCCAAGCGAGGCGGCGATTGTCTTAAACGTCATCCCGGCCTGAAAGTGCAGCATTATTGTCTCTCGCTGGTCGTATGGAAGCTGGGCCATCGCGACGCTTAGCTGCTGTAGATCTTCGTTACATATAATCGATTGTGACGGCTCATCTGCACCTGAGATAAGAGGCTCTGCCGGGTTGGCCTCAATGCTCTGATGCTGCCTTGCCTTGTTTACGTTACGTGCACGATTGGCGGCACAGGTCAGCAGGTAGCTTTTGAGACTGCCGGTTAACTGAAACTTTTCAACAGCTTGAACAAAGGAAACAAAAACATCATGAACTACGTCTTCAGCGGCACTTGTCTCGTTCAAAAGAGCGATCGCTAAAATCAGTAAGTCGTTTTTGTACTTTTGGTAGATACGCGCCAGAGCATCTCTGCTTCCACGTTTACACTTCAAAACAAGCAGCTTGTCTTCCATTAGGCCCGCCTAATCAGAACCACAACAAACGTTTGTCGTTAATATAACAATTTGAGCGACCATTTGGGTCTAAAGAAAGCGAAATTTTCTCAGACTTTCTGCCCCATTAGCGCATAAAAAAAGCCGGGCAAAATAAGGCCCGGCCTTCTGGATTATATTGCGTTTGGATTTGTCTGCTATGGCCCTACGATCCCCGGCCTTGTGACCCCCTCGTAGTCCGGCGGGATGTTCGGCTCGAAGATGCCCGGATCCAGCTCCGCATCCCACTGGAACTGGTCCATTACGCTCTCTGATTCCCACACCTCACCTTCATGCTCGGCACTCATTTTACTTTCGTACAGAACGGGATACCCTGTTTCTACGCTGACCCACAACCGGAATTCCGCTTGAAGATTGTTGACCTCTCCCGGCAAGGGGCCAAAGCAAGCGGGGTCGGTAGTCTCAATGCCTTCGCACAATACTCCCTCGATGGTTTTCTGCCCGAGTTTACTGTGCTCGCTGGACAGGATTGTCTGTACAAGGAAACCGGGATTCGTCCAGTCATTGCGCCACTCCAGGAAGAGCCCATTTTCACTTTTCTTATATGTGGTAGTCACGTGGAGCTTGTGTATGTGAAAGACGTCTGTGAGAGTATCTGTGTCGGAGCCTGTGAAGTCTACATAGCCGGTCCGGATAATCCGCCCGTCTTTGTAGAAGTCCTTCCGGCAGTATGTCGGTGAGGTGTATGTGATTGAATAGTCAACTTCATTGGACGGAATGAGATCCGTACATCGGACGATCAACCCCCGGCTTGCTCCCACTTTCCTGACGACTTCAGCCCAGACGACGCCAGAAGTCTTTTCGGTGCCGATGAATTCAAATAATCCCAGGACAACCAGGACAATAATCACCGCCGCAGCGGCTGATTTTACAATTGAACTTTTCATGATTGTTCTCCATATATTCGACTGGATGACAGCCGATTCTGTTTTTTCTGATTCGGCCAGTGCCCTGGAAATATCATCGTGGACTCTTTTATCCAAGTCGGCACTGGCTTTTAATTTCAATTTTTTAATCAATTCATTTACGTTATCTGCCGGTCTCATTTTTTCACCTCGCCATTTAACATTGACCGCAGTTTATCCAGAGCATACCGGTACCTGCCCTGTACAGTATTGATTGAGACGTTCTGCTGTCCGGCGATCGCCTTAAACTTCATCCCGTTGTAAGTATGCAGAAGCAAAACTTCTCGCTGCTCGTACGGAAGCTGCCCAAGGGCCCAGCTCAACTGACACAATTCTTCGCCGAATATCGCATGAAATTCCGGGCTGTTCGAATCCATCTGGGCCGGGCTTGCTTGGTCTAACGCAATACCTCGGTGTGTTCGCCTTGCCTTGTTTCTGTTCCGTGCGTTATCGGCGACACAAGTCGCTAAATAGCCTTTCAATGTCCCGGAGAGTCGAAACTTCCGGGAGGATTCGATAAAAGACACAAAAACCTCGTGCACTACATCTTCGGCGGAACTTACATCATTTAAGAGAGCTGCCGCCAACGTCACCAAATCATCTTTGTACTTTTCATAAATGCCCCGCAGGACATTGCGGTTACCGCGATTAAACTTCCATATGAGCAGCTTGTCTTCTAACATCGAAAAGTTATTTCCTACGTTCAAAACAATCGATTGTCGCTTATATAACAACTAAGCCGGGTGTTTTAGTATAAAAAAATAGACTTTTTGTGCCGTTTTTATCTCTGTATCACCAAAAACGGGGCGTCTCTGACGTTTGCAGGTGGATTTTTTCCCAGCACCAATTAGCCCGAATATTTCATGTTATTTTACCTGGTTTTTTCTTGAAATACCTTTGGAGTAGTTGCCGTTGGCGATAATTGTCGATTTATGAAGCTACGTCTGCCTCTCTAATATTAGAGAGATCTTTGGAAAATAAAGACTGCCACCTATAAATGGGTAGGGGCTGAGTGATTAGAGATTAGGGGTCCCCGCTACCCGCCTTTCGCGGGAATGAATCTTCGAGAGATTTTACTTGACGGGGAAGTAGTTGATTTGGTATAAATAAAACTGACTAAGTTTGTGGATTTTGCTCTTCAAACGGGCAAAATCCCTGTGGTTTTCCGAATAGAGGAGTGGTTATTGTGTATCAGGCGAGGCACATAGTCGGCACGTGTTTTGTGCGCTTGGCAAGTGAGGATTCTTATATCCCAATTAACAATCTGAGTTTAATTTTTTAAGGAGGACTATTATGTGTAGGAAATTGATTTATTTGGTTTCTTCCCTTAAGGTGAACAGTTACAAGAAAGGAGAGATTAGGATGTTAAGACACAAAATTTTCGATAAGCAATTCTCTATTATTGCGATAGCTCTTGCAATTACCATGTTTGTCGGAACAGAATCCGCTTACACTGCCCAGGAGTTAAAAGTTGGCTTTATCCCGGGCAGAGGAACTGATGCCGCCGGTGAAGATCAAGCCTTTGAACTGGCCGAAATTGAATTTGAAAGGATAGAAAAAGGCGATTACATATTGGGTCGGCTCCTGGAGTTTGACGTAATCGGTGTTGGCGTGGTCGCCTATGATCAAAATGAGGATCTGAAGGCGAACTTCGATGTGCTCAAAGAATATGTCGAAAAGGGCGGTTACCTGGTTACACTCGATTTCCAGCAGGATTCCACTTGGAATCAAAATTTCCTGCCATATCCAATCACCCTTCTCGATCCGGATGTGGAAGACAACGTCGGCGTTATATTAGCTGACCACGAAATTTTTAATACACCGAACGAAATCACCGAGGAGCACTTTGGAGCAGGAATTTGGGGAGCGGGAGATTTCATGGCTGACGGCCCCCAGGAAGCCGGACTGCCCTGGGAACCACTTGTTACAGACAAACAGAATAACTGGCCTCTTGTTGTCGGCGCCCCGGCCGGGAAAGGGTATGTTGTTTTTAACTCGTTGCAGATTCTTCAGTCACTGGGGAACTTAGGTAATAACGAAGTTGTTGAAGTCTTACAGAACTTCCTGTTCTGGCGAGGCCCGCTTGGCGCGCGAGTAAAGGCCTATAGCCCCAGCCCGAAGAATGGCGCCCTGTATCCTGATACGTGGGTGAGCCTTTCCTGGTGGCCGGGACCTTTTGCGGTCTCGCACGATTTGTACATCGGCGATAATTTTGACGACGTGAATGACGGTGCCGAGGGCACGTTCCAGGTTAACCAAACCGAGACGTTTATTGTTGTCGGCTTTCCAGGATTTGCTTATCCGGACGGCCTTGTTCCCGGTACGACATACTATTGGCGGATTGATGAGGTAAATGACACCGAGCCGAATAGTCCCTGGAAGGGTGACGTTTGGAGCTTTTCGGTACCACCCAAGACCGCCTATGGACCAGATCCGGTTAATGGTGCCGAGATGGTAGACCCGGATATAACTCTGAGCTGGACGGCAGGTTTCGGTGCGAAATTACACACCGTATATTTTGGTGAGAATTTTGATGAAGTGAACAATGCCGCCGGGGGACTCCCACAGGGAACTGCAACCTATATTCCCAGCACACTTAAATTGGCCAAGACTTACTACTGGCGGGTCGATGAGTTTGATGTCATCGACACGTATAAAGGTGACATCTGGAGCTTTACTACTGAGGGCGGCGTCGGGAGCCCGGACCCGGCTAATG
>DATKYR010000096.1:0-23934 GCA_035528395.1 Sedimentisphaerales bacterium | reverse complement strand
CGCCCCCGCTATGAACCCACGACCCCAAAATCCAGACCCATTTTTCAGCTCAAAATCACAGTTTCTGTGCAGGGGAATTGCCGACGACGGCAGGCGTTGGGGAATTGTCGCTTTGGTTCCGGGGCAGTCCGGCCAATGCGGCTGAACCGATGTATGTGGCGGTTTCCAACTCCGCTGGCGCGCCTGCCATCATAGTCAATGATGATTTGGAAGCAGCACAGGCACGTGGATGGAGACAGTGGCGTGTTCCACTTCATGCTTTTGCCGATCAGGGGATCAACCTGACCAACGTCGATAAGCTCGGGATCGGCCTGGGCAGCAAGTCCGGCATGGCAGTGGTTGGCGGTACAGGGACGATGTATATTGACGACATCCGACTATATCGGGCGAAACCATAGCCCTAAAACCTGAAATGTCACTAACATCCTGTCCGCGCTTATCATAAACATTGCTCACGACCGACAGAGCCCCGCCGACACCCAGGGCTTCTTTGTAATGCTTGTGGATTAAGGAAGTTTCACGCTTAGCATAAACCGTCAATGCAGAGCAGTTGAAGTGACGTTCCCATGTTTGCCGGAAAGGAGGTAAAGCCGTCTGCAAATCGCGATAGCTCTGCCAGCCATTTTCAGTAAGTAGTTGTTCAACAAACATTGAGTAAGAAAAGAGCTCCTCAGCTTCAACTTCAAAACCTGAGACCACGAGCTTTTCCATTTGCTCATATCTCTCACAGTTCGCCTTGAGGCGTTCTTTGTGGCTGTCATCGTAGAACTCTATGCCAAATTTTAACATAGGGGTAGTTCCCTCCTCATGACACTATTTGCCTGAGAAAGCTCAGGGCCAGCCGCCATTAGTGTCGACTTCGTTAAATCTGCGATCATAAAATACGCACCATTTAATACGAATGTTAAAATTATATTAAACTCCTTTCCTTTTTTCCGTTTAGTAGGTTATGGCGAAAAGCGCTGAAAAGGGAGCCAGGAAAAGCGCCCAAATGGGGGCCACCTGGGTTATAAATAATAGCGTCTGATATGACGCTGTCAACAAGATACTCCTGGCCCCATGCATAATACTTGTCATTAAGCCCAACAGCGATATTGATAGAGCAGAATATTATGGAGAAAAGCGTCCCACGGATAACTTGGCTGAATAAAAGATGAGATGAGCTATGGTTACAAAAGCCACTGGCGGCTTGAAAAATTCACCTACAAACTTGACGGGCACCCTTCCCCTCCCCATGATGCAAAATACATTTGCCCCCTTCCTCTCTTGATGATAGGATTGTCATAAATCTGTCTATAACAAAGGATATGGAGAAAAAAGAGAAATGGCCAGTATAAATAACATTGTTCAGAAATTATGGGGCCTTTGCGATATACTTCGTGATGATGGAATTACATACTACCAGTATGTCAATGAATTAACCTATCTTCTGTTTCTTAAGATAGCTCAAGAGAAGGAAACAGAGAAAGAACTTCCCAGAGGCTACAGGTGGTCAGATCTTGTTTCAAAGAAAAGTGCCCAGGAAAGATTCGATTTCTATCTTGAACTTCTTGTAGTGTTGGGAACTAGGGGCTCTACGCGAGTGAGGGCCATATTCGCTCACCCTACTTCGCTGATACCCCATCCCATGAGTCTTGATCTGCTCGTGAAAAAAATGGATACCCTTGATTGGTATAATGCTCGCAGGGAAGGTTTCGGTGATCTTTATGAAGACCTACTGCAGAAACATGCGAATGAAGCAAAAGGTGGGGCTGGTCAGTATTTTACACCACGACCGCTAATTGAATGTATGGTCAATGTTACAAGGCCTGAAACAGGTGAAATCATCCAGGATCCTGCAGCCGGCACGTGTGGCTTCCTTGTGGCAGTTGATGCCTACATAAAAAATAAAATAGGCAAGCAATCAAATCAACGTCGAAGTACATCGCCTAAGACAATCTTCCACGCTGTGGAATTAAACCAAGACACTTATCGTTTAGCGTTAATGAATACAATGCTCCATAATATTAAAGGGGAGATCAAACATGGTGACACATTGTCACCGATGGGTGCAGATCTTGACAAGGCTGACGTCATCCTCACCAATCCACCGTTTGGAAGCAAAAAGGGTAGTGGGCGAGCCTCTCGGGAGGATCTTCCTTTTCCCACGTTTAACAAGCAATTTGCCTTTCTGCAACACATTTATCTTGGATTAAAACCAGGTGGACGTGCCGCTGTGGTTTTGCCGGACAACGTACTTTTTGAAGAGAATACCGGTAAAGACATTAGAGCCGACCTGATGGATAAATGTAATTTGCACACCATTCTAAGATTGCCCACAGGTATTTTCTACGCACAGGGAGTAAAAACGAATGTGCTGTTTTTTACACGGTGCGAGACTGATAAGGACAATACCAAAAAAGTCTGGATATACGATATGCGGGCAAATATGCCAAGATTTGGCAAACGAAGTCCTCTTAAACATGAGTATTTTGAAGAGTTTGAGAAATGTTATGGCAATGATCCTAACGGTAGAGCCAAGCGCAGAGAATCGGACTCGAATCAGGACCGCTGGCGCAAGTTCACCATCAAGGAAATAAGAGAACATGACTTCAATCTTGAGGGTTTCAAATGGCTTAAAGATGAAGATGTTGAAGATTCAGACCAGCTTCCCGAGCCTGCGGAATTAGTAACGGATGCCATCGCTGAACTGGATGCTGCTCTCGGAGAGCTCAATGCAGTATCGCTTGCCCTTGAGAATGGGAACAATGCAATGGGGACTTAGTTGAGCATATGATTGAAGGGCAGGATATAATAGGTTACCAACGCAAGATATGAACACAGATAATTTTACACATGATTTGCCGGAGGGTTGGGCTGAAGCAAACCTTCAAGACTTAATTGGCCTTGATGGAGTTTTAACTGATGGGGACTGGATTGAAACTAAGGACCAAGATCCTCAGGGAAACGTTCGTCTAATCCAGTTAGCAGATATCGGTGACGGATTCTATCGGAACCGTTCACAGCGGTTTCTTACATCTGAAAAAGCACAGCGATTAAACTGTACCTTCCTAAAGCACGGTGATGTGCTCGTAGCTAGGATGCCAGAGCCCCTTGGCCGCGCATGCATATTTCCTGGAGATGAAAAGCCCGCTGTAACAGCTGTAGATGTTTGTGTTGTCAGGACTGGTAGTCCCGGTGTAGATCACTCTTGGCTTGTAGGAGTAGTCAACTCACCAAAGATGAGGGAAGAAATCGAACGGCTTCAGAAAGGGACTACTCGAAAGCGCATTTCGAAAAAGAATCTTATCTCGGTCAAATTTCCTGTGCCTCCGTATCCAGAACAGAGGCGAATCGGAGCCAAAATAGAAGAATTGCTGGATATAGTTCAGAAGGCAACGAACCATCTGGAGCGAGTTCCAGCAATAATAGAAAACTTTCGCAAGGCAGTTTTGGACGCTGCCTGTTCCGGTCGACTCACCGAAGACTGGAGAGAAAAACATCCGGACAGTGAAACAGCAAAACAGCTTCTCAAACAGGTAAAAGGCCAATGGGGTGTTGAAGGGGAGAAGGGTGACTACATCGACCTTGATTTAGAGTTGCCACCAAGTTGGATACTGGCGAAAATAAGTGAGTTCACTTCCAAGGTTGGTAGTGGTGCCACACCGAGGGGAGGGAAAAGCTCCTACAAAGCCGAAGGAGTGCCTTTGATTCGGTCTCAAAATGTTCATTTTGATGGTTTCAGAGACGAAGGTATAGCATATCTTGATGAGAAGCAAGCAGCATCTCTTGACGCTGCTACTGTCAAAAACAGAGATGTATTACTCAATATCACCGGTGCGTCCATTGGGCGTGTCACCCAAGCTCCACCTCGTATGCATGGAGCAAGAGTAAATCAGCACGTCTGTATAATCCGTCCCTGTAGGGTTGTTGATCCAGTGTGGTTATCCTGTTTCTTAGCATCTCCTTTTATGCAAGACCACATAATGAAAATTCAATACGGAGTCACCCGACAAGCGCTTACAAAGGGGCAAATTTTGAATCTTGTAGTGCCAATTCCACCAACGGAAGAACAAAGGGAAATTGTGCGCCGCGTTCAGAACCTATTTAGCTTGTCGGTCAAGGCCCTAAAGCGATTACAGTGTGCCACGCAGAAAATTGAAAAACTGACGCAAGCAATTCTAGCCAAAGCTTTCAGTGGAGAGCTTGTGCCAACCGAGGCCGAGCTTGCTCGAAGACAAGGTCGAACTTATGAAACAGCAGTGCAGCTATTAAAGAGGATAAAATTGGAGAGGGAGAAAAAACGTACAATTGAACTCAAAGTAGAAAAAATAAAAGTAAGGAGTAAAGTCATGGGTGTTTTGAGAGGTCTAAAGAAGCGTCCTATCCTTGAGGTCTTATCAGAAGCACAAGGGAAGCTTAAGCCTGAGGAGCTTTTTCGAAAAGCAAATTTTACCGAAGAGTTTGTGGATGATTTCTATGAAGAGCTCAGAGCGGCAGTTCAAGCTGGGCAAATAAAGGAGTCGCGACCCAAGAAAACGGAAATCTATCTTGAGGCAGTAAAGACATGAGAATTAAACATTTAGGCATAAAGGCCTTCAAGAATCTGCGGGACTTCATGATTAAGTTCGACGCAGAATCGCCCACGACTGTCCTGGTTGGCAGAAACGGAACCGGCAAATCAAACCTTCTCGAAGCCATTACAATCATCTTTCGAGACCTCGATTTGGGAGAAGGGCCGACAATTGCCTATCACATGGATTATGAGCTCAGAGGACACCAGATCAGGATTATTACCTTTCCCGACGAACGCCGAGAAAAGGCCAAGATCTTTGTCGATGGCAAGGGTCTGACTTACAATCAGCTTTCAAAACGAAAGGAATGCCTTCCCAACGTTGTGTTTGGCTACTACTCCGGTCCTAGCAATCGGATGGAAGAACATTTCCGAAAACATCAAGATAATTTCTATCGTTCGCTACTGAAGGGGGATAAAAAACCTCTCAGGTCACTTTTCTACGCAAGGAATGTCCACAGTCAGTTTGTACTACTCGCCTTCTATCTGATGGACGACCCGAGCACTTCTGACCTTTTGCGCAATAAATTACGGATCGAGGGTTTAGACTCAGTTCTTTTTGTCATGAGGCAGCCTTCGTGGCAAAGCAAATCAGGAGACGAAAGGTTCTGGCGAGCACGCGGAGTTGTCAGTGACTTCCTTGCTCGTGTCTATAACCGTGCTTTGGCTCCTCTCCGCCTCAAACATCGCGTCCTGTTGGGAAACGTTGGCTACACTAAATACTCAAACCTTGAACATCT
Organism: Sedimentisphaerales bacterium; assembly: GCA_035528395.1. GTDB lineage: Bacteria > Planctomycetota > Phycisphaerae > Sedimentisphaerales > Anaerobacaceae > NIOZ-UU13. The sequence continues at coordinate 18,642 of DATKYR010000096.1, read as the reverse complement.
GTATTTGTACTTGAAGGACATGGATGCACTCAGAAGTATAGCTTCTGAGTATGGAACACAGAAAGACTTCTTCAGTGCCTTAGAAAGCACATACATTAACGAACTGGTCAGCGAGGTGCGAATCCGTGTCAAGGCTCGGAATGTTGACGGGGCCTTGACCTTTCGTGAACTCAGTGAGGGAGAGCAGCAACTGCTGATGGTACTCGGCTTGTTAAAATTTACTAAAGAAGATGAGTCACTTTTCCTGCTTGATGAACCGGATACGCATTTAAATCCCGCTTGGAGCCTAGAATATTTCGACATGCTCAAGAAGGTTGTTGGTACTCCGAAAAACAGCCACATCCTCCTGGCAACGCATGACCCACTCGTCATAGCAGGCCTGGAACGTTCACAGGTTCAGATAATGCAGTTGGATGAGGAAACAGGCCGCATATCTGCTCAGATGCCGGACGAAGACCTAAAGGGTATGGGGATAGCGGGGCTTCTTACGAGCGAAGTTTACGGTTTGCGGTCGCAGCTTGATTTAGAAACGCTTGAGCTTCTTGATAGGAAACGCGAGCTGGCCGTAAAAGCAAAGCTTACAGAACCAGAAAAAAAAGAATTGGCGAAATTAAATAAACATCTTGCCGGACTCGACATCACTAAAACAGTCCGCGATCCTCTTTATGAGGAGTTTGTAAAAGCCAAGACCAAGTTAGAGATAGAGGAAGGTTTGCATATACCTGTCCTGACAAAAGAACAGCAAGAGAAGCAGAAAGAACTAGCATTGAAGGTGCTCAAAGACTTGAAAGCAAAGGAGAAACAAGATCAGTGAGATACATCAACCCTCAGGATGTTGAAGCGAATTTACCAGATGGCTGGGAAGAAAAAGCTCAGAACGCGCATGAAGAAGTAAAGGGCCTAAGCGGGAAGGAGCGTGCTAAAGCCATAAATGATAAGAGCGATGTATGGAAAGAACTGAAAGACGTTCTTAAAAACGCTTCGGATGGAAAATGTTGGTACTGTGAGTCGAGGCAAGAACGATCTGACAATGCAGTCGACCATTATCGACCGAAGAACCGAGTCGCGAAATGCCCCGACCACGAAGGATACTGGTGGCTTGCCTTCGAATGGTCAAACTACCGCTACTCTTGTACATTTTGCAACAGCCGCCGAGTTGATAAATCCCATGGGACAGAAGGTGGTAAACACGATCATTTTCCTCTATGGGATGAAAATAAACGGGCTCTTACAGAAAATGACGATGCCAATGCGGAACAACCCTTGCTACTAGACCCCATATGCCCCGCCGATCCCTTGTTGTTATGGTTTGATGAAGAAGGGCAGGCAGTGCCGAGAATGAGAGCTGATAGTCATCCATTTCTTCATAAGCGGGCGGCTGTGTCAGTTGAACTATATCACCTGAACCAAGTTGATGCAGTTGAGCGCCGAAAGATACTTGCCAAGCGTATCAAAGGCCTAGTCAAGAATGCGGATTACTATTTTACGAAGTACGACCAAGTTGACGAAGTTGGGAAGAAGGGCTTTTCCGAGACCATAGAGGAATTGTACAACGCCATGGATGACACTACTCCTTATTCTGCTGCTGCCCGTGCCATTCTTATGGGATTGCGAGGTGAAAGCATAATCCCAGAGCTAGTCTTGGCCGAAGCATGAAATTATCGACACCTACGGCAGCTGGCCAATAAAATAGCTCCCCCGACTCTTCACAATCTGAAATATGAAATCTGCGATCTGAAATAAAAAAGCCCTCCCTTCAGACCCTGTCTTAAGTCTAAAAGTCCGCCCGAAGGGCCTCCACAACTTTATATTTTACACTTTAAACTTTAAATTAAAAAAGCCCTGTCCGAAGACAGGGCTTTTACACAACCGTTGCACCTTCTGGAATAGCTCCAATAGGTTGAATCACAAAAATACCGCAGGTAAAATAACCAAGAAGCAAGACTAATATCAATGTTCCTACTATCACCAAACTCACCAAATTTCTCTTCTTCATCTTCTCACCCTTTCATAAAAATTGTATCTAATCTTGACTATCTTCAATAGGAAATTGATTCAATTTGTAATCCTACCGAATGAATGGATTTTGGGGAAACTTGGAAGAAGGGGAACTCCTTATATTTATATCCTCCAGGTTTTATTGATGGTTCATCAGACCATACAATACACCTATCATTAAATCCAATCTCATCTTTGTTAGAATCATATGCAATGCAAATAGCGTGCACCGGGTCATGAACTTGAGTGATGCTTCCTTCCTAATGAACTGATAATAAAGAGTTTGTACGGTTTCTCTTTTTCCCTGGCTGGGGGTTAGACACCTCGCGCCTTCGAAGAATACGATACGGCTGAAAAGATGACTGATGGACTTGTCGAGCATTGCTCATTTAATCCGTTGCTCGTCGGCCCTAACATCCGGATGTGCAAGTACCGTATTTGCAGTAACTCACATGTGGCTTCAGCTGGGCACTTTGCCAGCGAGCAACCAGGATTTGAGGAAGTGAAAAGCGTTCACATATCGTAAGAAAGGTGAACCTCTGCAATTCAATCGGTATAGCAAGGTAATATTGGCATATATATCGAGATATTTTGCCGCTCTTTCATAGCCGGTGGGAGAGTTGGGTAAGGCGGTCTTGCCAAATCTCTTTCGGCTACGGTAAATGCGTCATTGTTAGTAAAACGAGATATATACTTTACCAAATATTTACCATAACGGTGCAGTTCGCGGTTTGTCGGACAACTAAGAACTGCTATTTTGGGAGGTCTAAGAACTGCTGGACGTGAGGTCAAAGTAATTAGGTAATAACCAATTATCCAGATTATCGCTAAACCTAATATCACAATAAAAACAAAACCAGTGATAGGGTGAAGCTCGTGGAGTGTCTGGTATTGCCCTTCTCGTCGCACGGCGAGCCCATTATGAACATGAGCAGTTTCTTGGGCGTGCCGGAAGCTTTGATAACCTGGGCGGGCAACTCCAATCCATCGTAGGTTTTGACAGTAAGGGCAATCGCCGAATCTGAGACATGTTCGCTCTGGGCCAGTGTCCGAACTTGTGAGCATGTCACAACCATCGAGACGATGAGCCACTTGACCACTTTTGCGTGAGTTGAGATATAGCGTTTCATTTTTTTCCCTTTCAAATCTGATGATCGGGAGTAATGTTAATATTTCAATGTTACGCATTTGTTACTGATTTGTCCTTTTTTTATGAAATTTTGAATCTTTGAAAAAAAAGTTGATGTAGAAGCTGTGATTTACGCGAATATGGAGGATGTCTCCAATGCTTTCTTGACCATCGTCATTATCTGGGTCGTAGGTTTATAGCGGGGGAGCGTTTCATACCTACGACCTGATTAGTATGCGCTCTTTGTAAAGTCTATTTGGTTCAAAGGTCGCAGGTTCATGACGGGTAAAATTGAGGGGATAAAAAAAGAGATAACTTCTTGCTATAAAGGAAGTTATCTCTAGGTCTTCATAGCGGGGGCGCGTTTCGAACCTACGACCTTGCTCTCAAAGTCTCTGGACAATACGGCGTTCACCAGACCATGCTCTAATACTTGACACCGTTTTAACTCCATAGGTGGGAATTTTCATGGGTAACCGCAGCTGCGGTTTGTACTGCACAAAAACAAGTTGCCGCATGTTTGAGCACCTTATATAATACAATTGAGGACATGAATATTGTATTAAATTGCAAATTGCAAATTTCGTGCCGAACATAATTGGGACAAATGTCCAATTCACGTTGAACCATTACAGTACGAGTATGAACAATAGGGTTCCACAACCCGTGCTGGTAACCGGAGCCAGTGGCTTCATCGGGCGGTACCTGGTGCGACGGCTGATCGAGCTTGGCTATCAGGTGTCATGTCTGGTACGAGCCGCCTCGTGCATCGACGAACTGAGGTCGGCCGGTGCTCAGTTGGTCATTGGCGATGTGACCGATGGGGCCAGCATTGGACGGGCACTGACAGTATCGCAGGCCGGTATTGTTTTCCACCTGGCCGGGTTGACGAAGGCACTGCGGAAAGACGATTTCCTGCTTGTGAACGCAGGTGGTGTCGAATCCGTCGCTGCCGCCTGCGCTGACCGCACTGACAAGCCGGTGTTAGTAGTGGTGTCCTCGCTGGCCGCAGCAGGGCCTTGCGCCGTTGGCCGACCTCGGATAGAAAGTGATGCGCCAACACCTGTTTCAGCTTACGGTTGCAGCAAGCTGGCTGGAGAAAAGGCCACAGCCAGGTATGCCGGAGTGGTGCCGATCAGTATTGTACGTCCGCCGATAGTCTTTGGCCCCGGTGACAGGGGCATGCTTGAAATGTTCCGGCCGATCGCACGCTGGGGTATTCATACTGTACCCGGTAAGGACGAGCGATGCTTCTCGCTGATTCACGTAGCCGACTTGGTCGAGGGTCTGCTCCTTGTAGCCGAGAAAGGCGAGCGTTTGCACCACAACGGATCGCCGGGGCAAGGCATCTACTTCATGGCAGCGGATGACTATCCGACATACGCCGAACTCGGACAGGCAATGGCCACAGCATTGGGAAAGAAGCGTGTAACCGTGGTACACCTGCCCGGGCCACTGGTGAAACTGGTCGGACTCTGCGGTGACGCGATGACTTGGATTCGGCAGCGTCCCGCCTGGGCAAACAGCGACAAGATGACAGAGGCCCTGGCAGGGTCGTGGACGTGCTCATCCGTCAAGGCACGCACGCAACTTGGTTGGTCCCCTACGGCCGCTTTGGCTAAACGCCTGTACGAAACGGCCCAATGGTATCGCCAGGCAAGATGGCTCTGACCTCGTTTCACCGACATCAAGGGTTTTTACAGCATCTTGTCGTAAATCCTGTAGGTCTTGGTTCTCTTCATACCGGCGCGTTCCAGGGTGCCGCGTGAACGGCTGTTGCTTTCGAGCACCCACGACAATTCCCAACGCTGGATGCCCCACTCCGCAGCCGGTCCCGTCAGGTTGTCGATTAATACCACACTAAGCCCTGCATTCTGGTAGCCGGGTACCATCGTCATCGCCATGGCGCGCACTGTAGTGATTTTCCGTCGTCCGGTCATCAGGCGCACGAAGCCGAAAGGGAACAACCGACCATTGAGCTTAGCGAGGATCTGGTTGTAGTCGAGCAGGGCGAACACTGCACCTATCGGCCGGCCATCGATCTCGGCAAATGCCGTAAATTGCGGTACGATGAGGCGTTGAAGCTCACTGGCGATTTGGCTCGCCTCTCGCGGCTGAAGGGGTGTGAAGCCCCACGTGCCATCCAGCGAGTGGTTGTAGATATCGAGATATGTCTCTATTTCCTCTTGGAGCCTCGCCGGATTGATCGACCGAATCACCAGATCGGGCCGGTTAAGAACTGATAGCACCGCAGGCTTGTATTTCGCCGTCAATGCCGCCAAACGGTTCATGTCCATTTCGTAGGCATACAGGTCCTGTGCCTTGGCGAACCCGCAGTCTTCAAGCAGTGCCGCGTAGTAGGGCCGATTGTAGGTCATCAGGAAGCAAGGAGGGCAATCAAAACCATCGATAAGCAAACCGCACGTGTAATTAAGAGACGGATTCACCGGCCCTCGAATCGTCGTCATCCCTCGCTGACGCAGCCAATCCTGACCGGCTTCGAATAATTCCCCGGCAACGGCCGCATCGTCTATGCACTCGAAGAACCCGCGCTGTTCATTGTACTTTTGGTTGTGAACGTGATTTATCAACACCGCCAGCCGCCCGACCGCCCGACCATCGTGCTCGGCCAGCAGAGTTACAATCTCGGCATTGTCGAAAAAAGGGTGATGCCCCCAGCCCAGCAGTTCGCGTTCTTGCGAAAGGACAGGCGGCACCCAGTTATTGTCACCAGTGTAGATGGTCCAAGGCAGTTGCTGAAAACGCCGACGATCTCGCCATGATACCACCGGCCTGACTTCAACCCGATTACTCATCATTCTCATTCCATACTCGTCGGGTGTCAAGTGCTTCAATGTTTTGATGACTGCCTGTGTACTGTGTCATGCTCATGATTCTTTTTTGTCTCACTGCTCAGTCTCCCGTAAGGCCGCTGTGTTGGTCAAGTGCCTTGAGTTCGTCAGCAATGGCACTAACCGTGGTTTGGATTTGTGCCCGGGTGTGGTTGGTCGTGATGAAGAATCGCAGGCGGGCTGAGTGTTCAGGTACGACGGGGTACATAATTGGTTGTACGTTAATGCCGCGCTGGAACAAGGCTTTTGACAGGCGCAGGCTCTTGGCCGAGCTGCCTACGATTACCGGAATTACGGGTGTACCAGCGGCCAAGCCTGTGCCCAGACCTCTCTGGCCAGCCAGTTTCAAGAACAACGTTGACAACTCGTGCAACAGGTCCACACGCTGCGGCTGACGCTGCAGGACCATTAGCGATGCCAGAGCCGCCGCTGCGTTGGGTGGGGAAATGCCCACGCTGTAGACAAAACCCGGGGCTGTGTACTTGAGGTATTCGACCAGTTCGACCGAGCCGGCGATGTATCCGCCGCAACTGGCCAGCGACTTAGAGAGCGTGCCCATCCAGATATCGACGTCAGCCCGGGCTACGCCCCAGTACTCACCGATGCCCCGGCCGGTTGGCCCCATGGTTCCCAGCGAATGTGCCTCATCGACCAGTATCAGCGTCTTGTGCTTCTTCTTAAGTTCTATAAAACGTGGAAGTTCGGGGAAGTCACCGTCCATGCTGTACACGCCCTCGATGGCGATCAGTACGCGGCGATATCGGTGGCGACATTCGGACAACACCGCATCCATCGCCATCCAGTCGTTATGTGCAAAGGCCCGACGGGCAGCGCCGGAAAGAACGGCGCCCTGGATAATCGAGTTGTGCGCCAGAGTGTCATGGAGGATCAAATCTTCCGGTCCCAGCAGGTGACCGATTGTGGTAACATTGGTAGCATGGCCGGAGACGAACACGATAGTGGCAGGGACATTCAGAAACGCAGCCAGGGCCTGTTCCAGGTCACGATGTACCTGCTTTTCGCCGGATATCAACCGACTGGCGCCGGCACCGGTGCCGTAGCGGTCTATCGCAGACTTAGCGGCAGCGGCGACCTCCGGATCGTGGGACATGCCGACATAGTCATAGACGCAGAAATTAATGAGCTGACGTCCGTCGATGCATGCTGCGCCTCCGGCTCCACCTTGGTCAACACGGAAATACGGGTTGTCACCGGTCACTGCCAGCAGCATTTGCTCATGACGCTTCAACTGAGCGTATTCGGGGAACTTGGCTAAGTCATAGCGTTCAGGCAGAATCTCGCCAGATGGAACGTCTAACTTGGGACCATCGATCAGGTGCTTCTGTACTGCCTGAGCCAGCTCCCCTAATGTCTGCGCCTGGCAGTACGCCGCATCTGGCATATAGCCACCGAAGGTTTTTTCTATCGCAGCAACGAGTTCCAGACGCTGCAGCGAATCGAGGCCCAAAGCGATCATGGGTGTATTTGGTGTCAGGTCGGGCATAGCCGCACCTGCCAAGGCGTGGGCGTGCCGGCAGACGGCAGCAAAAGCGGATGATTGCGAAGAATGCAGTGCGGGATGCGGAATGGAAGAATCAGTGCCTTTGATGCCGGGGCTGATAGTGTCGCTGGGGTCAGCATTCTCGACCATTAGGCCGCTGTATTCGGCAAGGCTCTTAAGTTTGCCGTTGAGAAATGCCATGCGGCAGGCGCGACGCTGTACCTTGCCGCTGGAGGTTTTAGGAATCGTCCCGCTTCGTACCAGCACGATTTTGTCCAGTGCCAAGTCATGCTCATCGAGTACCGCCATGCGAACTGCATCCAACACAAGCTTGAAATCCATCTGCCCGTTGCGCTTGGCCTCCTGTACCAGAATGAGTCGCTGACTGCCGTGGTCATCCACGGCAAAAGCGGCCCCGTAGCCGGCTTCCAGCAGCGGGTGACTCATGCAGGCCGTGGCCTCGATATCCTGCGGATAACGATTGAGACCGCGGACGATGATCAAGTCTTCCCGCCGGCCAGTGATATAAAGCTGGCCATCGCTCATGAAACCCAGGTCGCCCGTGCGTAAGAATGGGCCTTCGCCTGTGTTACTCAGATGGGCGTTGAAGGAACGGCTGGTCAGGCGAGGGTTGTGCCAGTACCCTTGGCCGACTGACGCTCCGGCAACCCAGATTTCACCCACGCAGCCGGGGGCGACCTCAGTGTGGGTTTTTGAGTTGACAATTACCACGCGCATAGTGCCTACGGGGGATCCGCAGACTACCAGGCGACGAGCCTGGCCATTACCATCGGGCACAGGTTCGACACGATTTTCGGTCAACGCCGTCTCATGAAAGGCTTGTACGGTCGCGCCGCTGCCACGTCGCGCGCCACTGACCATGAGCGTCGCCTCCGCCAAACCGTAGCAGGGATAAAAGGCGCTGGGTTTGAAGCCACAGGGGGCAAATGCGGCGGCAAAGCGTTCGAGCGTTGCGGGTTGAATGGGTTCGGCGCCGATGAAGGCCAGCGCCCAGGAGGAAAGGTCAAGGGTGGCTCGTTGCTCATCGGTGATATTGCGGACACAAAGGTCGTAGGCGAAATTGGGCCCGCCGGAGATAGTTGCCCGGTATTTGCTGATAGCGGCCAGCCAGGTGATGGGTTTCTGAAGGAAGTCGGCTGGTGAGATGAGGACATTTGTAGCACCGGCGAACACCGGGACCAAGACGCCGCCCACCAGCCCCATATCATGGTACGTGGGTAGCCAGAAGACGGCACTGTCCTCGGACCGCACCCCGAAAGCATGGTAGATGGTGTGGGTGTTATCAATGAGGTTCGCGTGACTAAGCATTACTCCTTTTGGCTGGCTGGTCGAGCCTGATGTGTACTGAAGCATGGCAAGCGTGTCGGATGTGATGGCAGGTTCGCTCCATTGCTCGGCCAAGTCATCTGAAATCTCGTCGGTAGCAAGCCACAGTATCTGAGAAGAACTGGCCGCTTTACCACTTTTCGGTCCAATCAAGCCCTGGAACTGAGTCGCGGCAGAAGAAGTGCTAAGGGCGATACGGACCCCGGCATCGGCGGCGATGGCGTGGAAGCGATCTAATATGCGGTGGCGATGCGGCGGGTAGGTTGGCACCGCCACGCAACCGGCGTACAGGCAGCCGAAGAAGGTCGTAATGAAGTCGAGGCCGGGTGGATAGACCAACAGCACCCGCTGGGCGGCAAAACCCATGTTCTGCAGGCGGGCAGCGATGGCGCGGGCCCGCTGGTCCAACTGGGCGTATGTCAGGACGGCTTGATTGGACTGGCCATCGAGCAGGTGAATAAATGCAGGCTGATCAGGACGTTCCTCGGCGTGGCGACGCAGCAGGCGTATCAGATTATCGGGAACCTGATGCAGACTAATATGTGATTCTTCGCAAACTGACATATGTATTTTCTATGACTATCATTATGGTTAGCACTGCCACCGTCGCATAGTGGAACCCTATGCAGGTATATCACTGTGTCGGCTTACTTGTCAAGAGCAACGAATAATATACACCAATTGACCCAACAGTCAACAAGGATTTACCCGCCTTCATACGCCTTAAGCTGAATCGAAAAGGTAAAATGAGGATGAATTGCCGTCAGCCCTCTTCAAGAAACCGGCGGCAAACATTGGCGATGTTGAGGGCCGCAGAGCCGTTCTGAACCGGCATCAGCCGGCGCAATTCGTCCATATCGAAGTCCGAGTGGGTTTCCTTGCCGAGCGCAATACCGACGAAGGCAGTTGACGAAAAACGGGTAATCAGGACATCGCAGTTCGCTATCATTTCTTCGGCGCTGCCGGTGGTGAACACCATGGCTCCAGGTGTATGCCGGCGGATTTCCCGGGTAGCACGCTCTGCATTTTCGTTCGGGTGAAGCTTGAAAATGAGCTGCCTGCCGCCGGCTATTTCGACAGCTCTCCGGAGAAAGGCCTCGCGGTCCTCGCCCTGGAATATCTCCCGCAGTGGCGATGTGCAGACCAGCACATAGTGCCTGTAGGGAAAGTCGTTGCTGCAATATCGCCGGCAGTTGTCGAAATTGGGTATTCCCGTAACGATGATCTTCTCGGGGCGTGCGCCTTTGCGGATGAAAAAATCGCGATATCCCTCGCTTGCGACGCAGAAAGCACGGTATGCATCGCTGAGACCGGTAGCCGATGTACCCGCCAGCCAGCGAGGAAGGAATCGGAAACGCTTGACGAGGCGAAACAAGATAGTTTCTGCGTCCGTAATCCCTTCCTGAACCAGCACGACCTTATTGTCCCGAATGTTCTTCTGCACGTACACGTCCGAGCAGGTAACTACAAGGTCGTAGGGCCGATTTCTCCCCTGGTAGTCGATGGGAAGGTTATGATTCTGCAGATACGTCCGGCATCTTTTCGCCAGCTTGTCGCCTATGATAGTGAACTCCATCAACCCGAGTCTTCTAAAAATCTCTTGAAGGCCGTCGCAGTAGTAAGGTGAGAAAGATTGCTCATACTCGCCGAGGTGCATGGATACCTGATGCATCTGGGTTGTCTGATTCATCGAACCACAAATGAAAAGGATTTTTTTTCTCATTCGCACCTTCCACCGTCGCTTGTTTGCTTAACGCCTGTGTACCCAATCGCAGCACATACAGGTCGGAAACCCACTATACTCCAACTTTCCAAATTTCCTTCTGACCGAGGATAACACAGGCCCATTCCAAATTTCCTTAACAGTCTGGAAATTAAGGTCTCCCATAACCTGAGCACCATTATAATCCATACAACAAGTAACAACCCTGCCATCGCAGAGCACTGACATAGCTGACCAAGGGTAAAAACAGACAGAAACTATTTTTTCCCCTACACGGTTATAAGCTCTCCCGCCGCCATAGTTATGCAAGCTTGTGATATTCAAACGATCACCGGCATTCTTATCAATTAAAGAGCTCCACAGAACTCTAAACTCCTCCATCTTGGCACTAGTTGTTTCGTGAGGGATATATTGAAGTATTAGCTGCGGGTTCTTCCTCTTCATTTCTTTCCTTATCCTCAAAAAATCTATAATATTTTGAAAAGTAACCTTAAAATTCAACCTTCTCATGGTTGCATTATACGATTCTTCGTCGGTTCCATAAAAACTAATCTTCATCTTATCTAATCCCGCGTTAATGATCTTCCTCGATGTCTCGGGAAAAAGTAATGAAGCATTAGTCACAATATAGGTATGCTTGATTCCGCAAGCCTTTGCCAGCTTGATTCTCTCTGATAATAATTTATCTAAAAGAGGCTCTCCAAACCCGTGTAAATGCGTAACGGGTTTGCGCCTCATGCTGGACACTTCTTTGATGATCTTCTCGAATAATCCAAAATCCATGAAACCAGGTTTTCTTGTGAGCTTTTCACGAGGGCACATGACACACTGTGAGTTGCAGCAATTCGTATTCTCGATCATTATTACAGATGGCAGCGGAAAATGATATCTGTAGTACGGATAAAAGACCAGGCCAGTCTTAGCTAATGACAACAAGTACCTGGTTGTCTTGTCTTTTATGTTTAGTCCGGATTTCCAATCTGCCGTCATAAACATCATTTTACCTCAATGGTCTGCTGCATTTCAATGCCCTTGGCGGTTCATTCGAATCAAAACCTGCATTAAATTACAATGACGCCAGAGTATTTCTCACGAATTTTATTACTTCGTCTGACCTTCCCCCCAAAATAACTGTGTACTTGTAATTAGAGTGTCGGCATGGCAGAACCCGAAAAAACGGATACTTACAATGCGTGGCACCAAGAGGATTGGAATTTTTACAGAAGCATGATAGCATCAGATGGCCTTCGCGCAATTTGGTAAACACTCTTTATTTTCGCTTACATTACGTCTTCATTGCGGCGGCAAACCTACGGCCACAGGTCTTCTATGCCCCCATCGGACTGGAGCCAGTTTATTGCCTCTTCATAATCGGTGAACGCCATAACGGTAAATCCGTCGATATTCGCGCACATCTCCAGAAAAACCGCTTTGTTGAATTGTTCATCATCTCTTGCCATGACAGCGATTTTGCTTCGGAACGCCTCCTTGTGCCGCCCAAGCTCAAGAATCAGCTCGAACAAGTCGTCCTTATCCAGGTTGCTGTGGACTTCCCGCAGGTCCACCAGCAGCTCATGGTCTCCGATTAGCTCCTCCATCTTCGCGATTTGTCCGAGCACTTTTTTACTCTCATCAAGGTCTATCTGGCCGGTGGGCTTGGCCTTTATGAAATCCTTGGCTTGAATTATCTTATAGTTTACACGCATTTTCCCGCATCCTAAATAATCCGGAGATTGTTCTGCATATCTCTGCTTATGGCAAAGCTTTCCGAGATTCTACCCTGCCCGCAGGAGAATAGCAATAATTTAGATTTCCCACGCCTACTGACCTGCTCAACTGCCTGTCCTGCTTGCCCTCGCCTGTCCTCGATTGCTGCTTCATAGGTTCCGCTGTCGGGGGAATGCCTCCCCTGGGGACCATTTATATGGGGACAGCTACCGTTTTTTATTAAACGAATTGAAGCGATAGAAAAGAGGTTAGCCGCTAAGTCCAATTAGCTTTTCTTTCTCAATATCACCGCACCGATGCCGAGAAGCAAAAACGTGGCGGGTTCGGGGACTGTCTCGTTACTTTACACTGATGTTTTCGATATTTCCCCAAACACCAAAAACGCGCAGTAGCCAGATGATGACAACAATCACCACAACGACATTGATAATCTTCTTTATCTTGGCGTCCATCGGGATATAAGTATTGACTAACCACAGAAGCACACCTACTACTATCAGCGTAATTACCAACGTTACTAAAGACATTTTTTATCCTTTCACAGATTCCAGGTTTTGATTGTTTACCTGTTTAATGTTTTCAATGTTCATCTCTGCATCTCTTTATACGCTTTCTGATAGCGAAATCAAGGGCGAAACAGCGCAGGCCGCAGGGGGGAGGCAATTTTTATGGAAGCAAACCTGAACACCGTGTCGCACGCACGCAATTTTTTTCGCCAATTTGCATTAAATGTGATTTAAATGGGGACAGCGGGGCTGTTGAAAAAGTCACCATTTATTCAATGGGATACGTCGCAACAAATGGAGGAAGATAGTTCAGTTTGCCTGTCAATTTACCGGTAATGCTTCGGCGGCATTACGATAAAGCCTTTTCCCAGGGCTTCTTTTTTTATACAGTCCATAATTATCGGCAGGTGTATAGCCGGCTGGATTCTTTTTCCGCCTCCGCTCGGATAGGTAATTCTGAGGATACTATTCTTCTCAAACTCCTTCGGTTCGACCTCAAGGTGCATTTTAAATCCGAGGCTGTTAAATTTAGCGAGGGTTGGAACAGGATAGGATTGAGGTTTCGCATCTTCACATACACCGGGAACAAGTGTCGGCGTGACAAAACCATCATCCAGGCCTATGTCCATATTCCTTTCTCTTATGTCAACCAGTAAGAATCCGTCAAACCATGTACCCCTCATTTTTTCAGATGCTTTTCTTGCGGTACTGCTGGACTGTATCCCGAGATTTTCAAGCTCCCTTTTGATAAGGATGGTCATAGCATCATTAAATCCATGCTCATTATCCTGCACGGCTTGTGCACCCAGTCTTATGCCTATATTATTTGAGTAGATATCTTCCCAGGAAAAAGCCGAGGGTTGCTCCGGCAGAAAGCCCATGCACTTATAGCCATACCAGGTCAGCACCTCATGCCATGTTGTCATGGTATAGGTAAAATACTGACTTAACTCCAATGCAACTTCATCAGCAATCCGTTTTCTTTCCTTTTGCGGCAGGGTCTTCCAATCCGGCGGATAATCAAGTTTCGCAAAATACATGGAAGGCTCGACGTTCAATTTGAATGTGAACTCAGTATCATTATTCATAAGGTTTTTTCTGACCTTGTTGTAAAGGTATGTTACATAATCAGCGGCAATCCTTACATGTGCGATATCAATATGCCCTCCCCTGCACGTATACGCGATGCCGTTATTTTCAAACAAAAAATTTTCATAACAATGTCTTCCTAAATTATTTGCATCAATGAAATTGGTCCCAGGAGTTGATGTTGCATAGCTTCCCAGCCTGGTTCTCGGCTCGTCAGTTACAGTACATCCATTAAGAAAAATCGCCCCGCTTATGACAATTCCTGCTAAAGCGATTGATTTAATAATTTTTACCGGCAGCAACATACCTCTACCCCTCTTCCCATTTGGTTGTCATCATTCCCAGGACGAAGACGACGGCAGCGAAAACCCCTATAATCACAGAGCAATGCAGCGCAACCATATTGTCCACAAAAATCATGGATGCCCGAAGCCCCTCATTCACATAGTACAGAGGCAGTATCCTGGAGAACTTCTGCAGGAACCCCGGCATCATCTCGACGGGGAAGAAGGTCCCCGATAGGAACATCATCGGGAACATGATGGCGTTTGCCGCAGCGGCGGCGCTCTCCGCTTCTTTCGCGACGCGGGTGAGTATCATCCCTATCCCGACGAACGCAAAGACGTCAAGCACAACGAACACAGGCAGCCAGAAATTCAACTGAAGACTAACGTCGAAGACTGCGTAGCTTACTAATAGTATCGAAATTGTGGATATGACCGAAAGCAGGAACTGGTACAGAACGTTCGACAGTATCCAGTCAGTATGGGTGATGGGGGTGGTGGATAGCTTTTTGATGACGCCTTTTTGCCGAAGCTCGGCGTTAACGTTCACCGCACCGAACAGGCTCGCCGTCATCACCGTCATCGCGATGATGCCGGGGACGAAGAAATCGATGAACCGGTATTTTCTGTTGAGTATTGATGACTTGTCTGGCGTGATAAACGGTGGCTTGCCGGACATCTTCTGGTTTATCTCGGCGAAAACCATATTCAGGATTTCTAACTTCGCGTCCACCGAAGTAGAGCTGGGGTCGTATATGTATGTGATAGTAGCGGAAGCTTTGAGGTCTTTGTGTTTCATCCTCTGTATGAGTGAACTTTCATAGTCTTTGGGAATAACCACGACCAGGTTTAGCTTGTTTGTCTTGGCGTATTGCGCAGCATCGATGGCAGGGTCAACCTTGGTTATCTTGAACTTCTCGTTGAGCTCAAGGGTCTTGACAAGCTCTGCCGACGAATTAGTCTGATCGAGGTCCTGCACATAAAAGTCGAAACGCACATTGTCCTGGTTCATGAAAATCGTGCCGAACACAAGTATCAGGATTACAGGGAAGGCAATCCTGAAGAATACTGCCGTTTTCTCGCGGTAGAAGCTCTTGATGCTCACGATGAGATTTGCGCCGATAACACGTAAGCTCATTTGGCCACCTCCTCGGCAAGGCCTTCGTGGAGCGCCGCGCCGGTGAGCTTCAGGAAAACCTCTTCCAAATTGGGTTTGCGAACGTCCAAGCTGAGGAATGACGCCCCGGCGTTCTTGATGGCGTTCAGTATCTTCTGGATGTCGTCCGGGTGATTCACCCGTACCTTGATGTTATTGTGGTTAGCATTAACCGGCTCGAAACCTGTCTTCTGAACGATTTCAAAGACTTTTTCATCGACGGACTGTAACGTGAGGGCAAGATAATTTGCGTTCCTTTCGATGAGCTCCCCGGGAGAGCCCATCGCGACTATACTTCCCTTGGAGATTATCGCGACAGTATCTGCAAGAAGCTCCGCCTCCTCCATGTAGTGTGTGGTGAGAAATACCGTCTTTCCCTTGTTCTTCAGGCCCAGCAGGACATCCCACACCTCACGCCTTGCGCGGGGATCGAGCCCCGTCGTCGGCTCGTCGAGGAACACGACCTCGGGGTTGTTCACGAGCGCAATTGCAATTCCGAGGCGCTGCTTCAATCCGCCGGAGAGGTTCTTGAACTGCTCTTTGCTCTTGTCCTTGAGGTTCGAGAGTTCTATCAGCCCGTCGACATCGGTGTTCCTGCAGTTGAAAAGCCTCGAGTAGTACTGGATGGTCTCCCAGACCGTTATCCTGTCGAACGAGCTGAACCCCTGTGGAAGAACGCCGATGCGGCGGATGATTTTGCGTTTTTCTTTCGTGACATCCATCCCGAGAAGGCTCACCTTTCCCGACGTTGGTGTGCGTATTGTCTCGATTATCTCAACGGTAGTGGTCTTGCCGGCGCCGTTCGGACCCAGGAATGCGAACACTTCGCCTTTCCTGACGGTGAACGATATGTCGTTGACTGCCAGTAGATCCCCGTAACGTTTCGTCAATTTCTCGACGTCGATTACGTGTTCAGCTTCTTTTGTCATGGATCGGCATTTCATCTCTATTTTGCATTAGTATTAAAATGGTCCGCCCAAACGCAACCCCCGCGAACGCCACCGGCATCATATACCCAGGACCGCAGTGCGGACGGTAATGATTATAGTACATTCGCTATCGTTCAACAACGTAGCTTAGCTCACCAATATGTAAAAACAGTGTCTGACATCAGCAGAAATGGTACGAATCAAGGAATTGAATTAGGAGAGGATACCAGTTGATTTCCGTAAACAACCCTCAACTGATTCAGACACTCGCATTTGAAATTGCTGTTATAGAAGTTTCGGCTTTGACCAAGCTAGATTGTCCCGTTTGTCCTCGTCGGCTTTCACGGCACACCTACAACCAAGCTACAACCCAAAGGCCAAATAGCGTGTAAAATCACAAAGGTTGCATATCTATAAGATTAGTAATGTCAATGACTTAAAAAAATTACAAAAAACGCAAACATTTTATATATACTGTTCCACCTGGAACAATACTAAACCCTTGAACCATTTAAGGACTACCTGAATGCCTGTCCAAATCTCAAATCAAATACAGACCAAACCTGTCAAAAGAATTCCTGCGGGACTGGATGGACGAAAAAAAGTTCGATTTGTCGCTTGATATTCGGGTCGGCTTACACTATAATAGAGTAATACTGTACATTCCTGCACCATCATTGACGCGGTTTTTTTGCTTACCATGACGGCAGGAGCGGGAGAAGCGTTATTGGCAGGCCGCGGCAGGTTGCTGAATCGGCCCATGAGGTGCAGTAGGCGATGATCAAGTTTCGGTGCAGTCATTGTCAGCAGAAGATCGGCGCCCCGGATGACTATGCGGGCAAGCGCGTCAGGTGTTCGAAGTGTCGCCAGCCCATCCGCGTTCCCAGCCCTCAGCAGGCCCCGCCGGGTGAGCGTGCACGGGTAATCAAGTTTCGCTGTCCAAGTTGCAGCCAGAAGATAGGGGTCTCGGAGAAATACGCGGGCAAGCGCGTGCGGTGCTTGAAGTGTCGCCAGCCGATGACCGTGCCGAGTTTTGAGCAGGAAGCTGTGCGGCAGCCGGTGAAGGCGCCCGCCGCTGAGGCTGATGAGATGTTGGCCGGGCCGGCGTGGAGCGAGGATCTGCTCAGTTCCGCCGCAGCAATGGAGGCCGCCGCTCCGCCGGAGGATACCTTGCGGGTCGCACCGGCCGATGCCACTGCCGATGACGTTCGGAGCGTCAAGTGCCCGGCGTGCAGTGCGTCCAACCGCTCCGATACCCAGTTCTGTACCACATGTGGTGAGACAATGCCGACAATGGAGGCCCCGGCACCCGCCATGTCGGCTGCTGCCAAGGTCCCACTGGCGTTTGGCGCCAGCGTGGGCTTTACGCTGGGCGGAGCAATCGGCTGGGCGATAATCGCTTCGCTGGTGGGGCTGGGTTGGGTCAACTGGATGAGCCTGGTGGTCGCCAGTCTGGCTGGGGTCGGGCTGACGCTGTTCAGTGATAAGCGCAATGCGGCTCTCGGTTTGCTCGCGGGCGTTATAGGATTGTTCGGGATGGTCTGTGGCAAAGTGGCCATTGCCAAGTGGGCCGTGCTTCCGGCAATGGAAAGGGCGCTCGAGGAAACCGACTGGCAGGACATGGAGCCCACGGAGGAGCACATCGCGGAGGGTATGAAGAATCCGCACTCGCTGTTTCGCGCAGCGTGTTTTCAGCTTGTGGACGAGGGCGAGTTCGAGGACGAATTCGCGCGCAAGGTGATGGCGACGCATTACGATGGCCGGGCCCCCATCGGCGAGGCCGAGCAGGTCATGGCCGCAATCAAAAAGGTCGAGGCCAGGCTCAAGAGCTGGGACGAAGAGCAGAAGCGCGAGGCGCTCCGCGCGCAGTACGTCAGGGACGTCAAGGCCATGAAGAACTTCGGAAAGGCGGTTATCGGCGCGATTGCCGAGAGTACTGAACAGGATGCGAACGTCGGCCAGGGGTGGCGGCAGACCGCCCGGGAGGCCAATGAGCTTGTCACCGGCCAGAGGTCTCTGGCGCAGACGAGGATCGGGTTCTTTTTCGCGCTGATCGGCACGTTCCGGCTGCTGGACCTGGTGTTTTTCCCGATGGGGGTCTGGAGTGCGTACAAGATCGGCTCCGGCCGGGAATGACCCCTGTCTGTGTCCCTGAAAAGGCGTGGCCGCAAAAAAATTTGCGGAAATCCGCGAAAAATCCGGAATTTCTTATCAACACTTACGGTCTGTGGCTCGCTATTAGGGTGATGGGAAGGATATGCTGTACCGCCTTGGATTTTTTGGACACAGGTTTGTAGATAATCATGCGGCAATCTCCACGGCAATGCAAGCATCTTTTCGTGCCTGGGCGGGAGTTCGATAGCCCAGGCGTTCCATGATCCACTGATTGTTGTAAAGCTG
>DATKYR010000095.1:0-9069 GCA_035528395.1 Sedimentisphaerales bacterium | reverse complement strand
AAAAATGGCTAAATTGCTCTTCATAACAACTCCCTAATTGTATTAGGTTTTCTGCACCCAACAATGATCATATCCGCCCGAGGCCTACATAAAACGCCAAATCTTGTCCTCGCATGTCTCCGGCGGGGAACAGACTGTTTCAGCTTAGGTAATCGCGGTTGATACGCCAGCCTACGTAAACTCCAACAATGCTGCCGATGCTGCTGACTACAAAGCCGGTCATGAATCCGAATCTGGCTCCTATCCACCATCCAATCCAACCAAAGACTATCATGCCAACGAAGATACAGAGCCTGTTCATATCTTATCCGACTCGAATGACCTCGAATAATGATTATCCAGTTTTATACGCCTCAGGCGTACTGTATAAAACGGGAAACACAGACTGTTTCTTTCTGTATAAGAAGTTCCCGTTGCTTCTTCCATTAATAAGCAGAATATGCAAACTGCGAAACGATGTCAATCGCGGGTTTTCGGATTTCGGTGAAAATCTTTAACCGCCAGCAAGATAATGCCAGGAAAATCGTAAACCTCCTGATTTTGAGGTTATTTCTCATACTGCAGGAGAATGAATCGATATAATTAAAGTTATTCCGCTCCAATAGCCGAACAAAAATAACAGCCCTAAATGTCTCTTTATAAAAACTAAATGGTTATTGTCTTGACTGTTTGGGTGGGCTGGTAGTAAAATGATGAACGGCGTATATGGTTTTAATAACCTTATTTCCTAATATTGAAAAGAGGATATAAATGGCTAAGAACCTGATAACAATTTTGATGGTGGTTGCTGTGAGTCTTGGTTTGGCATTTGTTGCCGGCTGTGAGAGTGACGCTCAAACCGGTGCCCTTATCGGTGCAGGGGTTGGCGCCGTTGCCGGTCAGGCAATAGGCGGGGATACGGAAGGAACACTGATTGGAGCCGGAGTAGGCGCCGCCGGCGGATATATAATAGGCAACGAACAAGACAAGAAAAAATAGACTTCCGACCAGCTCTTGTCTGGGCGTAGCCCGCCGGAGCCGGAGTAGGCGCCGCCGGCGGATATATAATAGGCAACGAACAAGACAAGAAAAAATAGACTTCCGACGAGCTCTTGTCTGGGCGTAGCCCGCCGGAGCCGGGCAGTCGAGCCGCAGGCTTTACCATTCGACGGGTGGCAGCCTCAAGCGCAGCGCCCCGTCTGAGTTTGTCGAAGGCTTGGGGATGGCTTGATACCCGTTATGCAAAGCGCAAGGTTTAACTCCAACTGGTATTAGTCGAGTCGCGATTTGTACCATTCGACGGGTGGCAGCCTCAAGCGCAGCGCCCCGCCTGAGTTTGTCGAAGGCTTGGGGATGGCTTGATACCCGTTATGCAAAGCGCAAGGTTTAACTCCAACTGGTATTAGTTGAGTCGCGATTTGTACCATTTGGTGCTCAGCCTCGACGGCAGAGTGCTACACATCCTTCTTATTATCCTTTGTGCTCGTTCAATCTCTTGAGGTGATAAAGGTAGGTCTTCAGCACCACCCAACACTCCACCTGTAATGCCAATGCCACCAAATAACTCATCTTCTTCGCTGCTGGCAGAAGCGCCGGAACCACCGCCCAATGCACCGAAGGAAAGAGCGGACAAGAGCCCCCCGGTTTTACCCGTACCACTGCCAAGCCACAAAATGCTGCTATCCTCGATATCTACCATCTTTGCCGAAATAAAGATTTCATCACCAAAGTATGGTACATTGATGATAAGAACTGCAGGGACATTTAGAATTTTCCCAGCCTCTGCGGCACCTGCCTCAGTTATTAACTCTGAAGCCTGGAATCCCTGCTCCCTAAGCAATGCTGCAACATTGGCCCGTTCTTTTGGTGCATAACCCTTCTTCAGGAGCTCCATCGCGAATAAATCAGCAATTTGATTTTTGGCAGGCTCGCTTCTCAAAGTACCTTCAACGGCCACGATAGCAACCTTATCTACCGCGCTGAAGTTATAACCGATCCTGGAGGAGCTTTCTACTCGTCCCGAAGAGCAGCCGCCGGCAAAAAGAATGGCTATTACCAGAATATGAACAACGATTTTCATAGCCTATACCTCCGATAACTACAGATTTACTAACGAACCTTAAAGCACTTTAGTATAAAAGACTTATGCGAAATTGTCAAGCTTTATCTGTATCTTTCGACCGTATTCATATCACGCTTTACAAAGAAAAAATTGCCTGACTTTCTCTCCTTCAGGGCTGTTTTACGTTACGCCCGGTTTGAAATTCCACCCGGTCTGGATGGCGGTTTAACAAAGGCCGAGCCCCCGCGGCTTGCTGACGCAAGTTAGCAGCGGGGGTCAGCCTTTTTATACGGACCCCATTTTGCAAAAAATTGCGAAATGGGGACCTCTATAGTGTATCCACCTCCCAAATGAGGGGGGTAGCACTGATGGGACTGCGGCCCGTCCTACATCGGATTATAGCCAACGTCCGCATAACTGGGTTGTTTTCGAGGACGATTGGGCCATTTCAATTCATCAAACAAAAACTCGCAGGCCTGACGTATCATCACATCCGGCATACATGGACACATCTCAAACGAACCAACTATATCATTGTCATATTCGCCTAAAACCTTTAGAAGATAATCCCAATTTTCACGGGAAATACCGCCATGCAGGCCGGGCGGCTCATGGTCGTCCATTTGGCCGTAATTGTCAGTCAGGTGCAGATGGGACACTCTCGGGGCCAAATCATCCACATATTCCTTGAAAGAATATTCACCATCCAGATTGGCATAACCGATGTCAAGGCAATATCGGACGGATTCTAATTTCTCACCGACTTTTTTGAACAACGGCAACCGACCTGTTTCGAGGCACAATTTGACGTCGTTCTCCTCGGCCATTTTCACTACCTCTTCAGCAAAATCACAGCCGTTAAGCTCCGGACCGTCGGGAATGCCCATATTTTGCAAATCAGTTACAATATTTGCGCCAATCAGCTTGGCACATTCGATTTGTTCGTGCCATTGCTCTAACGTCGGGCTGTCGCCGCGGGAACGCATAGCCACTAACATACCGTTGGTAGCGCTGGCAAGCCTGGTCCAATTACGTCTCTGGTAACGACAATCACTCTGACCCTTGATATTGGGCCATAACTCTATGCCGAAGCCCAGCACCCTTAAGAATTGGCACTCCTGCTCAAAAGACAGAGGGTGTTCACGTCCCCAAAATACCATTGTAGAAACAGCGTACCTAATTTGCATTGTGCTTTCTCCATCTCTGCGGATAATCGCGTCCTTCGATATACAGACAATACTATTATCGATTAAAAACAGGTGCATATTAAAAGTTTCTCAAAAATTTCTTGTGCTGCGCAGCGATTTCGCAGAGGAGCAGGAGCAATTTTTTGCCTTTGAAATTGGGTTTGTTTGGGTTTGTTTTTTTTGGGCCGGAAGGCGGTTTCATTTTCATAATCCTTTGTAATAAAGACGTTTGCGCTAATTTTGGGCCTTTAACGAAATTGGGTTTGTTTATTCGGACTACGAAAGCATCTTTTTTCCTGTAATCCTTTGTTATAAGTGAGTTTACATTCATTTTGGAATCCGCCTACGGCGGACAAGATTGGGTTTGATTGGGTTTGAATTGGGTTTGTTTTTGTATCCGGCCAGCGGGATAAAAATTTGATAATCCTTTATATAATAGATACTTATGCTCATTTGCAATCCGCCTACGGCGGCCAAGATTGGGTTTGTTTTGCATCAAAAGGGTTGATTTGTAGAGGGTTTTCGACAGATGTAGAGGTGCCTTATAGGCACGTAAATAACTGCTGCCTTATAGGCAGATAAGTAATTAGATCGGAAAGCAACAATCGCCGGTTGACAGTAGTTCATAGTTCATTGTTCATTGTTCATTGTGAGTGGTTAAATGGTTAAATTGGATAAAATGGTTAATTCCCCTAAGGGTTTTCAGTTTCGCTCCAAGGTTCATTGGTGAGTGGTTAATTGGTTAAATGGTTAATTTGGATAATATGGTTAAATTATTAAGCTATAATCTGGATCCCCGACTACGACATTCGAGGATAAGCTTTGCGGGGCCTTCTGGCATGTATCGTCGCCTACTGGCGGTTTATGTTAGCCTGCTGGATAACATAGGCGTATTATACCAAATTTTGAGTTTGATTACAAGTAGATTTTAAATAAATGTCCGAGACACGGCACTGTATTCTGGACGCTCGTTAGTGAGGAGTGAGCTAAAGTGAACTAAAGTGCCTAAAGTTGTATTCTTGAGTGGATTAGAGATTAAAGATTGGTTTCTTCGGCTACGCTCCCCCCTTCGCTAAAGCTACGGAGGGCAGGCAGGGCTTCTGCTAATTCAAGGGCAGGATTCTGAAATATTTCTTGCTTTTGATGATATGGCCGGGGATAATTTTGTCGGTAGAAGCGGGCAACTTTGAGGCATACGAAATCGCAACCACGGATTAACGCGGATTTATTAGTTTTAACCCCGGCTTGTGGGTGCGCAGGAGCTCACCCTGGGAGCAGGCGGGAATAAAGTAGGATCCCAGCCAGAGACATGCGGGGACAAGATTGCGGTTTTTCGCTTTTCTTTGTCGGATTACGAGGATAAAATGACTAAGAAAGTTTTAAGCATTTGTAGAGCGAGCACATAGTGGCAAAGTAAGATACGGACAGGAAATACTCAAAGAGAAGAGATAATGGCGATTTCAATTAAAGGTTACCATGTATTTATGTCTTGGCAGGAGGGTTTGGAAGAGGAGAAAAACCTGTTTTATGAGGTGATAAAACGTTATAATTATGAAAAGGCAATAAGACGAGGATTTCTTTTTATACCTTTCGATTGGAAAAACATACCAGGGGGCCATGGGCGCGCACAAGGGAGGATAAATCTGAAATTGGATAATTGCGATTATCTTATCGTTTTGTTTTGGGATAGGTGGGGTTCGTCGCCCGGTAAAGTGAATGATGAAGAATACAGTTCTGGGACGGAGGAGGAATATTATAAGGGAGTGAAATGCTTAAAGGATGACCAAAAGCCGATGCAAGAGATTGTAGTGTTCTTCAAGGAAGTTCCTCAAAGACAAATAGATGACCCGGGTCTTCAATTAGGGAAAGTATTGGAATTTAAGAATAAGATAAAAGAAGAGTGTCTCTACAAAGATTTTAAGACAAAAGGGGATTTTCAAAGGTTAATAGTCGAACATCTTGAGGATTGGTTGTTCAAACTTGAGTATCCAAATAAACCCCTCAGAACAAGCGTAACTGTAACTGATAAAGGGGACGGTGTTGTGTAAAACTGGTGAACCGAGAGAAGTAGTAATGAACGAATTTTATAAGAACACAGTTAAGTTAGACATTCTGAAGAGCAAAAGTAAGCCACGAAGAAGTAATGTCGATGAATTGTTTGAGATAATTAGAGGGGATGATCAACTGGCATGTTACTTCTATGAAAACAACAAGTATGGAGCGTGGATTCGGCTTTTGCAAAGAGCAGGTGAGTTTGAAGAATTAGAGGAAGAGGAAGTTGGGAAACTTGGCCGATTCAAAGCAAGTTATTTATTAAATGTTGCTGAGCAAGCGTCTGAGGAGGTAATAGAAATTATTTCGCATATTGAGGCCAAGGATGAATTTATCCAGAGCATATTTCTTGACATACTCTACAAACTTTTAGAAAGAGGAGATGATATTGCGAGCAAGGCTGCCGACCTAATAAAGAAGTATTTAGAAAAGCGAATTAATAAAATGTGGCACATTGTCATTGACGTCGCTGCAAAGTTGATGAAGAAAATTGCTGAAACAGAGCAAGATAAGGCATTTGAGATTGCGGAGACATTGCTTGAGGTTTGGAGGCCAGAAGAAGAAAAAGGTTTTAAAGATTTAACAGCAAAGTGCAACGAATATCGCTATCAAGAAATTGTATTCAAAGATTACAAGAAGCTTTGGGAGATAAATGCTTTAAGGGCAACGAAGTTACTTGCTGATATATTTAATAAAGGACTTGATGAGCTTGTAAAAGATAAGGAATACGGTGTAGAGAGTGGTTTTCATATAAAGATTGAAAGACTTGACCAAACCGGAGAGAGATTTGAAAGAGATATTGTTGAGATTCTTGTAGCAGGTATTTGCGAAGCAGGGGAAGCTGTCAAAAAGAGGCAGCCGGATAAGATAGATGAGTTGCTAGATTACCTCTGGGTTTTAGATAAGACAATATTCGAGCGGATTGTAATGTATTTACTAAAGTCTGTGCCTGATGGAACACAAGAGAAAAGAATTAGTTCCATAATAGGTAATCGAAAGTTCTTAGAACATCGTTATTGGTGGTATGAGTACAGATTGCTTTTGAGAGATAAATTTGAAGACGTTGATGACGAAGCAATTCAAGTTTTCAAAAATTGGGTGGAGGAACAGATAGTTGATGAAGAAGAGAAAAAGAGTCTCTCTTCATGGTTCAAAGAACGTGAAGAAAGAGAAGCAACGGGAAAAGATTTTGAACAAATTGAAAATAGTCGCAAGGCGAGGGAATTGTACTTAGTTAAAGAGAAATTTCCAGAGCTGTATGAAAAGTATAAAGAAAAATCAGGTGCGAGTAATGCAGATTTAATGCCTATACCCAGGATAGGGGAAATGAGGTCTGTAAGCCCTACAGAAGGTAGTCCGATTAGCATAGAAGATATGCTTAAGATGGAACCAAGTGATGCGTTGGCATATATGAATGAGCCTTCGAGATGGGAAGTTGATAAAAAGAAGGAGAGTTTCTTTCATCAGCCTGAGGAAGGTCTGTCAGAAACTTTTGAGAAAGTTGTCCAGCAAAGAGTGAAGGATTATGTGGAATTAAGCAAAGGTGAGTTAATTAAGATAAAGCCCATTTTTCTTAAGAGGTATTTTCATGGTGCTTGGAATGCCCTGCGAGAGAAACAGGCAAAGGAAGAGACTTTAGTTAAAATTCTGGAGAGGGCTAATTATGTCATAGGTCAAAAAAGTGAAAATCAAGACTATGAGGGAATATTTAGGTCAATAATTTATGTTGTGGAAGGAATATTTGAAGATGAAAAGTTGAGAAAACAATTAGTCAAGGAGAATAGTAAAGAGATATGGGGAATTATTGAGACTTTATCAAAGTACGAAGACAAAAGAGATGAAACAGACAAGGATGGGGACCCACACCAGAGAAGTATTAACTGTGTAGCCGGAGAAGCATTTACTCTTGTTCTGAGATTTGGGCTTAGTAATAAGAACGAAGA
Source organism: Sedimentisphaerales bacterium (assembly GCA_035528395.1). Lineage (GTDB taxonomy): Bacteria > Planctomycetota > Phycisphaerae > Sedimentisphaerales > Anaerobacaceae > NIOZ-UU13. Next base: position 1,846 of record DATKYR010000095.1, on the reverse strand, counting down.
TAGTAAAACCTATGAAAAGGAATGGAGTGAGAAGATTAGAGGTGTTTTGGATTATGTAGTTGATAATGTTCAAGATGCAAGAATTAGATGTGTTCTTGGTGTTTGGTTCCCCCAGTTGCACGGGATGGAGAAGGAATGGGTAGAGAAAAACTTAGACAAGATATTTAATATCAGCAATGATAAGGAGTGGGATGCTGTGTGGGGTACTTATATGTCTTGGGGGAGAGCGTATAAGGATGTCTTTCATCTGTTAGTAGAACGTGGTAAGTATGAATATGCAGTAGAGAAAATTGAAAGCAGCATCTACGGTAAACATGATAAAAATCCAGATAAGGGACTTGTAGAGCATTTAATGATAGGATACTTCAATAAATGGGTTGATATTGAAGATAAATTGCTAAAGAAGTTTTTTGAAACAGCATCAGCAAAGTTACGGGGGAAAGCAGCGCGTTTTTTGACGACCGGATTTAAGTCGGTAAATGAAGAAGGAGGAGAACAGAAGGAAAAAGTAGCAAAAAGGATGAAGGAGTACTGGGAGAATCGGCTTGCGGCGATTGGAGTAAAGACGGAGGAGAATTTTGAGGAGGCGGTTGAGTTTACGGGGTGGGTGAAGGATACGCTATTAGAGCCGAAAGAGACGCTTGAGCTATTAGAGAAGACTTTAGATTTGAGCGGGGGGAAATTCGGGCAAATGAGAGATGTGAGAGAATTTATTGGCCGGATTTGTGAGTTAGGTAATGGAAACGAGTTGATAGCGCTGAGATGCCTTAAAAAAGCAACTGCTGATGAGAATATGCGAGTGTCCTGGGCAAGATATGAAGAAAAACTTATAGAGTTTCTGGAACAAATAAGTGAATTGCCGGCCGAATATGAAAATGTAGAAGATATTCTGAATGAGGCGGTAGAGGTAGTCGATTTGTATGGGAGGCTTCAGCCGGACAAATTCAGAGAGATTTGGGAGAAACTGAACGACAGATCAAGAGATAGCAAAGTATAAGGTGGGGCAAGCTTGAAGGGCTAAATATAACGGCATAAATCCTCACCGCTCATAAATTGGATTATAAACAAGATAGGGGGACAGAAAGGAGACTTAATATGCTTTTAATGAGCACTTTCCTTTGGATAATTATTGGTGTGGCTGTTGTGATTTTGGCTGTGCTTATTGGAACGAAAATAAAAGATAAATATTTTTAGAAAGCAGGGGGTTTTCACTGGGTTTTTAGTTTGAAAATGTAAGGTAGAGTGCCCTCTTGTTTGGGTAACCTATTATTAGAATTTTCTTGTAAATGTAAAGGTAATGCGGTAGCATCTTCAGCCGGAGAATATTCTCCAGAAGCCCTACTTTCGTGAAGAATATTCACAGGAGTAATATCTTGAGTTAATCAAGCATATCCAATCATTTGAGAATAATAGGGACAGCCAACTATTAATGGCTGGGGCCAGTGCACAGAAAATGGTAACTGTCCGGAATAATGTCAGTATTGAGTAAAAGCAGGAGAAAAAGCAAATTCATAGCAAGGAGCGAATGCACGGAATGCGACTATATCTAATCAATCCCTCAAACCCGCTTGTCAGCATCGTCAACGTCAAGGAGAGCCGCTGGAACCGTTACCGCGTGTGGAAACCGCTGGGCCTTATGGTTCTCGCGGGTTTGACCCCGCCGGAGTGGGAAATCTCAATCGTAGACGAGAACCTCGGCGTGCCGGACTACGCGGCCATGCCTCGGCCTGACCTGGTGGGCATTACCGCTTTCACCTCGCAGGCGAACCGCGCCTATGAAGTGGCCACTCACTTCCGCAATCTGGGTGTACCCGTGGTCATGGGCGGCATTCATGCAACCATGTGC
>DATKYR010000094.1:0-7296 GCA_035528395.1 Sedimentisphaerales bacterium | reverse complement strand
CTGTCTTAACTTTTTTGCCCCAGGATAGCTTAAAATGCGATGTCCTGTTAGCGGGAGGCTCAGCCTGGAAATCAAGCAGAACCCAGCGAACACTTCTGTCCTTCCATCGACCAAGAACCGATGTCTGGCAGGACACAGGCTTATCATTCTCATCATACAGGACAAAATTCACACCCTCGGGAGCAGCACCCTGAGCGAGAGGAACACCGCCTGTTACGGATCGCAATGATTCTAACCCGGTCATATCCCGAACACTAATATCCAATTGTTCCGTTGGTGATTTACTTTTCGAATCTCCAGCCAATAACAAAGCAGCCGGGACAAGACCAAGGCAAATGGAAAAAGCTATGATTCGTTTCATAGTACATACATCCTCTTAAACAAATCCAATAAATATTGTTGATGTAAAAGTATGAGTTTATCCTTAACGTTCCCGATCAACAAGCCCAAATGCTGCCGAAACTGATACCAAGCTTATCGGCGTAAATAATTCCGATACACGATATGACCCAAACTACAATGCCAATCTGAAACGGCAAATCATTGAAAATAAGCTGCACAGGATCTGAGTATTTGCCGGTTTGTATCAGCGCACTGAAACGGAAAATGCAGTACAAAACCAGCGGCGTAGTATAGACAAGATTATTATTACCAAAAATCCGCAGGGTTCTGTCGTCCATAGCATAGAGCAGGAAACAAACCACCGCCAAACCGCTGGTTACATCGAGCATATGTGCCAGCAGCTCTGGTGTATAGCCGGTGAGTGTATTGCGAAATGATTCGCTATCTTCTCGAAGCTGGGCTATTTCACTGCGACGTTTGCCAAAGGCCAGAAACAGACATAAAGCAAAGGTGCAAATAATCAGCCAGGGCGAGATAAATACTTCCACCACAACTGCACCGGCAACAGCCCGCAGGCAAAAACCGGTCGATATCACCACGCAATCCAGAATCATTATTCTTCTTAGCACAAGCGAATAGAGAATCATCAGTCCAATATACATCAGGATGATAATTGCAAAGGTTGGGCTAAGAATGAAACTACCAATAATCGCTACCGCAGCACATAAGGCAGAGATTACAAGGGCCGAACCAATTGTTACACTGCCCGCTGCTATGGGTCTCCTGCATTTTTCAGGATGGAGGCGATCCCTATTACGGTCAATTATATCGTTGAGGATATAGACAGCCGAAGCAGCTAAGCAAAAGCAAAAAAAACCACCAATCGCCCTGCCAATGGCCGAGGGCACATTAAGTTTTTGTCCGAATACGAGGGCTGCGAATACGAACATATTTTTGGTCCAGTGCAAAGGACGCATTATTTGCAAAAATTTCATAGCTTCGCCTTTCTTTTCTTACTCGCTAATGTTTAGCGCCATTTCCCGTATCAAGCACGAGGTAAGCTCTGCGCAGGGAAGAATCCCTTTACTAAACACTATTCACTTAAAATTATCGACATTTGAGCCGATAATGCGTAAAATTATATTGTAACAAGTGTATAGTAGATAGCGTATATTTCCGCAATTAGTAAGCTCAAGACACAAAATATGATAACGACGGTTGTTTTTGATTTAGACGACACGCTTTACGATGAAATCGAGTATTGCAAAAGCGGTTTCGCCGCCGTAGGTAAGTTTCTGGCTAAATTGCCTGAAGCTCCCCCTGCCGAGCGTATATCCGCCGTTCTCTGGGAGCAGTTCACCGCCGGTAATCGCACAAAAACATTCAACGCTGCCCTCGATAAGCTTAGTATGGGCTATGATGACGAGCTTATCGGTGAGCTAATAGAGGTTTATCGCAACCATAACCCCAAAATAAGCCTGTCACAGGAAAGCCGGGACGTTCTTTGCGAACTAAGCACAAAATACACATTAGCCCTGCTGACGGACGGCTTTCTTCCAACTCAAAAACTCAAAGTGCAGGCATTAAAAATCGAAAAATATTTTAAGTCCATAGTCTATACCGAACAGCTCGGCAGGGAATGCTGGAAACCGTCCCCGGCGGGCTTTGAAAAAATAATGCAGACCCTAAAGGGGAAGCCGGAAAATATGGCTTATGTCGCTGATAATGAAAAAAAGGATTTTATCGCCCCGAACAAATTGGGATTTTCAACCATTCAGCTAATCCGCCCTGCCCGGATACATACAACCGTCAGTGGGGAATCCGGAGCCTCTGCACAACATACAATATGCGAAATCAGCCAATTAACCGGCCTTTTGGAGAAACTTTGAGACTTTATTTTGCACTATCGGCCCCAGGCAGAGTCGAGCCGGCAATTGCTTAAGCAGGCATTCTGATGTAAAAACGCCTCTCTATCATTTTTTTTTGTTGACTCAAAGGCCTTCAGGGTCTATAATACATTTTGAAAACAAGCTTTTAAGGGTGATTTTCTGTATTTCTGAGGAGTTATACTATGCCAGCACGCAGAAGAAAACAAAGCAACGCTATGCTTTACACACTAATAACGTTTGTCGGGCTATTTATTGTCGCCACTACTATTGCGGTTATTTACTATGTAGATGCTGAGGCTAAAAAGACAAGACTGGCCGACATAGAAAACCAGATTGACGACCTGGCCCAAAGCAATGAACGAAACGCATTGGGAACTATAGTCGGGACAAAAGCAAGCCGAAAGAGCTGGCTCGGTACAATGGTCGCGCATCTTGACAGAACGACATCTCTAATAGTCGGCGGCGTGCCTGAAACGACATCGGCTGATGCCAAAATGAACGACGTCAATACAAAAGTCGGCAGAGTGTTACAATCGGCCAAAGAGCATATCGATATTGCAGAGCCAAATACAACAGGACTTGTCAAAATAATTGGGGACCTGACAGCAGAGCTGGGAAACACTAAAAAGGAGAAACTCGACACACAGAATCAGCTCACCGACCTCGAACAAAAATTTGAGAGTACGAATAAAGCTTATTCCGAAAGAGAACAAATAATCCAGGACGAGAAAAACAAATTACAACAACAGGTCAACACAATCCGAGCAGACTACAATGACCTTCAGGCCCGTCTGGAACAGAGCACCGAGGAGCAAGTTGACACATATAGGAATCAATTAGAGGAAGCAAACGCTAACTTAAAAACACTGAATGACACACTGCTTAAAACTCAGGCGGAATTGAAAATGTCTGAGGACATTATGAAACGTGCTCAGCAGGAGGTTATGGCTGTTAAGCCGCCGCCGGACCAAGAGGTGCTGGCACATATAGCCGACGGAAAAATAATATTGATTGACGACCAGGCCAAGGTGGTCCATTTGAATATCGGCAGCAACCAGCACGTCTATCGAGGTTTAACCTTCACGGTTTATGACAGAAGCGGCGCTATCCCGAAGGACGGCAAGGGAAAGGCCGAAATCGAAGTATACGATGTAGCGGAAACTTACTCTGCGGCACGTATTATACGTTCAGAAGAAAAAAGACCCATATTAAATGGTGATATTGTTGCAAATTTAATCTGGAACAGTGACAAAACAAACGTGTTCGTGGTTGCCGGCGATTTTGACCTTGATAGCGACGGAAACTTTGATTCCAACGCTATCGAAAGAATAACAGCACTTATCGAGAAATGGGGCGGCAGAGTTGCCGATACCATTTCCATCGACACAGATTTCCTGCTGCTTGGCTGGCAGCCTCAGGTCCCAACACAGCAGCCAACTTTTGAAGAGCTGGAGCTGGACCCGGGAGCAATGCAAAGATACGAGGTCTTGTTACAAAGACTCAACCACTACAATCAGCTCCAGAGGCAGGCACAGGCCCTTTGGATACCAGTATTCAGGTACGAAAGGTTCCTCTATTTTATCGGCTACAAAGGACAGATAAGTCAAGCCGGGGCATTTTAGTCTTTTAGGGAACAGCGGCTAATGGCATTTCCTTAAGCGCTTTCCCACAGTCATTGCGAGGAGCGAAGCGACGTGGCAATCTCGTGTAACCTTTTGCAATGCAATACCTTGAGATTGCTTCGCTGGCGCTCGCAATGACGTTGACGAGGCTGACATCTTTCCTTAAGGAAACATCATTCGGAACAGTGAATTGTGTCCCATCGTCCGCAACCAATAGCTAACGACAAGAAAATCTTCACTTAGTAAATCACGGGGCACGAAACAGGAATTACAAATTTGGTTCGACACCAATCGAGGCAACGAAAATCTCGCCCGTGTATTGAGCAGCGCTTCCGGATGCAAAGCCCTTTTTGACTGCCACGAAAGTTACGGTATAGTCCGCCCTGATAGCTGCACCGAACGGCTGACCGCTATCGCAATCCAGGCCCGACGGAATATCCACCGCCAGAATGGGACAATTACAGGCATTTATAGTTTCTATCAACTGCTTATACTCATCACTCAACTGCCCACCTAATCCCGTCCCGAACAGGCCGTCAACGAGCATATCAGAATCGGCGGCGAAAGCTTTAACCTGTGCGGGCACATTGCCAAATATGAGATTTAACTGTTCGATTGGCCAGCCTAATCTCTCTAAAATATCGAGATTTATCTTCGCGTCGCCCTTTACCTTGTGGCGGTTACCACATATCACAACCACAACTTCAAAACCGCTGTTTAAAAGGTGCCTGGCAATTACATACCCATCGCCGCCGTTGTTTCCTGTACCGCAGAATATGCAGACCTTCGGGGCTGCAACGTCTTTTAATTTATCTTTAATCAGCTCGGCACAACTGCGCCCGGCGTTTTCCATCAGTATCACACCCGGTATGCCGATTGTGTTTATCGCCCAGGAGTCAACCGCCCGGACCTCATCCCTTGTCATCACAACAAATTTTTTGTCCGGTGAATATCTTTCCATAATGACCTATTCTACATTCTAAAACTTGAGCTTTCAACTGTGCTCCCCACATGATGAAAACTACGGGGGAAGCAGAAGGACAGAAGACAGAGTGTAAATCCAAAGGGTAAGAGGCAAAACTTGTCCGCCTATGGCGGGTAAACTCTGTCAAAGGACCTGTCCTGAGCAACGTCTAAGGATACAAAATCTCATCTTGATTATTAGTCAGGGTCAGCTTTTCTTTGCACTATCCCCAGCCATTAACAAGTGGCTGTCCCGAATGGCATGAAGATAAGCGTTAACGTTTTATAATGTAAAGACTTGAAAAAAAGGCCTCCTATATTTTAAGTGGGTTATAGTCATAAAACATTCACTTAAAACGAAAGGAGGCTACGAATGTTCAGGATTGCACATTTCAGAAAAATTCTCAAGGACGATTTTTTCAAAAGGATCAAGTTCTTTAGCGAGTTCCTCTCGGCGAGGGATATTCTGGAGGCGGCGGCTGCGGAAAAGGAAAAACTGAAAGATGTTGGTTAGGGTTAACATTATCATGACTTTCTCGGGGTTACAGAAGTTACAGTAAAGTCATATTAGCGCTATACGAGACTTTCTATATACAAACTAATGTTACGTTACTGTAACAAGTGTAACTTCTGTAACGTTATAAATTATGATTTAGAAGCCTGAATAAAAATAATCTCACCACAGCCCCAGGAACAAAATTAACCACCAACTTTAAGGCTTAATCGCATAAGTATTTGTCAATAAAGCACTTATGAAGCTGGATTTCGGTATACATAACAGAATCAACGATTTTAAGCCAAAATCGGCCATTTTGAACGATAGGGTATAATTACTCAAAAAAGCATTAAAAAGCGCTTATTCACTATCAGAGCACACTTTATCCTCGTACTTCAGGTCTTGGACTCAAAATTTTGGCAAAAATCTGGCAGATTTTCCTTGACGGCCGATTAGACACGCGTGTATAATATACAGTAGTGAGCATACACGCAGGGTAAATTCACAGTGTATTACTTATCCATGGTTCCTGGGCAAAACCTGATACGTGAACAGGTATGGGACAGAGTTAGCTAATACGGCATGAAACGGAGGAGCGGTGTCAGGCGGAATATTTGTTTTTCAACTGCATCTCTTTTAGCTATGCAGTCCGTGGTCCATCCAATCTTGCCTTATTGGCAATTTTACCTATGTAAAATATGCAGAATCAATGTGCAAGATCCTTTAGAGTTGGAAAAGTTTGATAAAGATATTATCGAGGAAAAATGTAATGAAGAAACTAATAGTGATTTTTTCCTTTGCAGTTATAATTTTGACTGCTGGCAGTGCGCGGGCTGGACTCATCTTACAGGACGAACACATTCTGGGTGAACAGATTGAATTTCAAAGCCGAATGGGCCAGAGTTTCTTAGCTGAAGACCCAAGCGTATTCATCGGGTTTTGGATCGAAGACTGGAACCCACACTTGGGACCAATTGATATATGGATCGAACTACTTGAAGGCGAAGGATTGGGCGGTGCTTCACTCGGCTTGGCACCTATCGAAGGCTTGTCGCCCGGTTTCGCAGGTTTTTTTGATGCCGATTTAACCTCGGTAGTGCTCATCCCGGGTCAAATGTATACGGCAACGATTTTCAGCACAAGCGAGCGTGGAGGTCTTTACTTTAGTGAAAACGATCCCTACCCAAATGGAACAATGTTCAGATCTCCACCACAGGTTCACCATCCTGAGTATGATGCAGCTTTTCGCGTCGTACCCATTCCAGAGCCAGGTGCTATTTTATTAGGTGGTATTGGCGTGGGTATCGTCAGTTGGCTGCGAAGACGCAGAACATTATAAAGCATATATACGAAATGTAGATTTAATAGGTCTGTGAGCTTTTCCGCTTACAGTACCTTTTAGCCCCTGCGTGCACACCGTTCATCTCTCGGTAGAGGGCAGTGGCTTTATCATAGCACAAGCTTGATAGGGGCTGTGAGCATCCGCTTGCAGCCTTTTTTTTCATCTTCACTTCTCAGGTTAAATCTTTGCCTTTTGTTTTTTTTCTTTAGGCCCAATTTGACTATTCTCAATCTTGTCGCCAGTACTGTTCTTCCAATCTGGTCGGCTATTTGTTGTGCCGTTCTACTTGGATATAATTTCCTTAGCAGGTTAAGCTCTTTCTTTGACCAGATACGCTTTGGTTTGCTAATTCCCAATTTGTGTGCTCTGCCCGTTACCGCCGAGACAGTCCGTCCAAGTTGGTTCGCTATTTCTCGCAGGCTATTATGTGGGTATAGTTTCTTAAGGAGAGTGTCCTCTTTTCTTGACCAAGCGGGAGTTGTTCCCACTTTTTTGAGGCCTTTGAGATATGCTATTGTTTTCACCGACTCCAAAGGCCGCCCAAGTTTATCAGCTATGCTTTGCGTGTTCTCAGTCGGGTAAAGTTTCTTGAGCAGTTTGACTTCATTGGCTGACCAGAGACGCCGTTCTCTTGTATTAATC
>DATKYR010000093.1:0-4283 GCA_035528395.1 Sedimentisphaerales bacterium | reverse complement strand
CTCTCGGGGACATTCTTTCCTGTCGAGATGATGCCGGGGTTCCTGCAGAAGTTCTCTCGGATACTGCCTTTGTACTATGTGAACGAGGGGCTTCGGGCATCCATGATATTTATGGACAACATGATTGCGTTGCGTTGCTCTGTGATTGTAGGGGTTTTCGCCGCCGTGGTCTTCGTCCTGGGCATGATGACCACCAAGTGGGAAGAGGGGTAAAGAAGTAACATGATTCTCAATATAAAAGACAAGACAATCAGGTACTTGTTGTCATTAGCAAAGACTGGCCTGGTCTTTTATCCGTACTACAGGTATCATTTTCCGCTGCCATCTGTGATAATGATCGAGAATACAAATTGCTGCAACTCACAGTGTGTCATGTGCCCTCGTGAAAAGCTCACAAGAAAACCCGGTTTCATGGATTTTGGATTATACGAGAAGATAATTAAAGAAGTGTCCGCCATGAGGCGCAAACCAGTTACCCATTTACACGGGTTTGGAGAGCCGCTTTTAGATACATTATTATCAGAGAGGATCGAGCTCGCAAAGGTTTGTGGAATAAAGCATACCTATATTGTGACTAATGCTTCATTACTTTTTCCCGAGACATCGAGAAAGATCATTAACGCGGGATTAGATAAGATGAAGATTAGTTTTTACGGAACCGACGAAGAATCTTATAATGCGACCATGAGAAGGTTGGATTTTAATGTTACTTTTCAAAATATTATAGATTTTTTGAGGATAAGGAAGGAAATGAAGAGGAAGAACCCGCAGCTAATACTTCAATATATTCCTCACGAAAAAAATAATGCTAGGATGGAGGAGTTTAGACTTCTGTGGAGCTCTTTAATTGATAAGAATGCCGGTGATTGTTTGAATATCACATCTTTGCATAACTATGGCGGCGGGAGAGCTTATAACCGTGCAGGGGGAAAAATAGTTTCTATCTGTTTTTACCCCTGGACAGCCATGTCGGTGCTTTGCGATGGCAGGGTCGTTACCTGTTGTATGGATTATAATGGTGTGCAGGTCATGGGAGATCTTAATTTCCAGACTGTTAAGGAAATTTGGAATGGGCCTGTGCTGTCATCGGTTAGAAGGAAATTTGGAAAGCGGGAATATAGCGGCTTTCCGACCTGTATGTGCTGTGATTGGGTAAATAGGCATTAAGCAAATAAGCGACGACGTAAGATGCAAATGAGAAAAAGAATCTTTTTTATTTGTGGTTCGATGAATCAGACAACCCAGATGCATCAGATATCTATGCACCTTGGCGAGTATGAGCACGCCTTCTCACCCTACTACTGCGACGGCCTTCACGAGATTTTTCGAAGACGCGGCTTGATGGAGTTCACTATCATAGGTGACAAGCTGGCGAGCAGATGCCGGATGTATCTGGAGAAACATAACCTTCCCATCGACTACCAGTGTAAGAATCGGCCTTACGACCTTGTAGTGACATGCTCGGACGTGTATATGCAGAAGAACATTAGAGGCCATAAGATTGTGCTGGTTCAGGAGGGGATTACGGACAGAGAAACTATCTTGTTTCGCCTCGTCAAACGTTTTCGATTCCTTCCTCGCTGGCTTGCGGGTACAGCAGCTACCGGCTTGAGCAATGCATACCGGGTTTTCTGCGTTGCAAGCGAGGGATATCGCGATTTCTTCATCCGTAAAGGCGCACACCCCGAGAAAATCATCGTTACGGGAATACCCAAATTCGACAACTGCCGACGATATTGCAGCAACGACTTTCCCTACAAGCACTATGTGCTGGTCTGCACATCGCCGCTGCGGGAGATATTCCAGGGCGAGAACCGCGAGGCTTTTCTCCGGAAAGCTGTCGAGATCGCCGGCGGCAGGCAGCTCATCTTCAAGCTTCACCCGAACGAAAATGCAGAGCGTGCTACCCGGGAAATCCACCGGCATAAACCTGAAGCGATGGTGTTCACAACCGGCAGCGCAGAAGAAATGATAGCAAACTGTGATGTCCTGATTACACGTTTTTCTTCGACTGCCTTCGTCGGTATTGCGCTCGGCAAAGAAACCCACTCAGACTTCGACATGGACGAATTGCGTCGGCTAATGCCGGTTCAGAACGGCTCAGCAGCCCTCAACATCGCGAATGTCTGCCGCCGATTTCTTGAAGAGGACTGACGGCCGTTCATCCTCATTTTACCCTGGCGATTCCGCTGAAGGTGTATAAGGCTAGGTTTCGACGATTTCAAGCTACGAATAACCAATTCGAAATTACTAACGAATCGTTCGCAACTGCGAACAGAATATTTCAAACTGCGAACTGACTGTTTGAAATTGGCCTTACTGCATTTCAAAGAGCAAAAAACAGCCATAGCTTGATGCGAAGGCGGGTAAATTATTATTTACTATTGGGTCAATTGGTGTATATTATTCGTTGGTTTTGACAAGTAAGCCGACACAGTGATATACCTGCATAGGGTTCCACTGTGCGAAGGCGGCAGTGCTAACCATGATAGTCATAGAAAATACATATGTCAGTCAACGAAGAAACACATTTTAGTCCACATCAGGTTCCCGGCAATCTGATCCGAACGCTGCGCCGCCACGCCGAGGAAAGTCCGGATCGGCCTGCATTTATTCATCTGCTCGATGGCCAGTCCAATCAAGCCGTCCTTACATACGCCCGGTTGGAACAGCGGGCCCGCGCCATCGCTGCCCACTTACAGAACATGGGTTTTGCCGGCCAGCGAGTGCTGTTGGTCTATCCACCTGGCCTCGACTTCGTTATAGCCTTCTTCGGCTGCCTGTACGCCAATTGCGTGGCGGTGCCAATCTACCCACCGCATCGCCACCGTATGCTAAATCGCTTCCACGCTATCGCCACCGACGCCGAGGCCAGTATCGCCCTGAGCACTTCTTGCGCCGCAGCTCAATTCCAATCCATGATTGGGCACAAGAGTGGTCAAGCGGCCACTTTCTCCCAGATACGATGGTTAGCCACGGACGAGATTCCAGATGCCTTGGCCGAGCGATGGAGCGAACCTGCCATCGCATCCGACGTGCTTGCCATGCTTCAGTATACCTCAGGCTCGACCAGCCAGCCGAAGGGGGTAATGCTTAGTCACGCGAACCTCATTGATAACACCCAGACTATACTCCATGCTTTCGGGGTGCAGCCTGAGGACAGTGCCGTGTTCTGGCTGCCCACCTACCATGATATGGGGCTGGTTGGCGGTGTCCTGGTCCCTGTGTTCGCCGGTGCCACAAACGCCCTCATCTCGCCAGTCGACTTTCTCCGAAAACCCATCACCTGGCTGGCCGCTATCAGCAAATATCGGGCAACCATCTCTGGCGGGCCCAACTTCGCCTACGACCTTTGTGTCCGCAATATCACCGACGAGCAACGAGCCACCCTTGACCTTTCCTCCTGGGAACTGGCTTTCATTGGCGCCGAACCCATTCAGCCTGCAACGCTCGAACGCTTTGCCGCCGCATTTGCCCCCTTTGGCTTCAAACCCAGCGCCTTTTATCCCTGCTACGGTTTGGCGGAGGCGACGCTCATAGTCACTGGCGCGCGACGTGGCAGTGGCGCGACCGTACAAGCCTTTCACGACACGGCGTTGACCGAAAATCATGTCGAGCCTGTGCCCGACGGTAATGGTCATGCTCATTGCTTGGTAGCCTGTGGATCGCCCGTCGACACTATGCGCGTGGTAATTGTCAACTCAAAAACCCACACTGAGGCCGCCCCCGGCTGCGTGGGTGAAATCTGGGTTGCCGGAGCGTCAGTCGGCCAAGGGTACTGGCACAACCCTCGCCTGACCCGCCGCTCCTTCCATGCCCACCTGAGCAACACGGGTGAAGGCCCGTTCTTACGCACGGGCGACCTGGGTTTCATGAGCGATAGCCAGCTTTATATCACTGGCCGGCGGGAAGACTTGATCATCGTCCGCGGCCTGAATCGCTATCCACAGGATATCGAGGCCACCGCTCGTATGAGTCACCCGCTGTTGGAAGTCGGCTATGGAGCCGCTTTTGCCGTGGATGACCACGGCAGTCAGCGACTCATTCTGGTACAGGAAGTCAAGTACAATGGGAAGATGGATTTGAAGCCGGTGCTGGATGCAGTTCGCATGGCGGTACTCGATGAGCATGACCTGACACTGGACACAATCGTGCTGGTACGAAGCGGCACGATTCCCAAAACCTCCAGCGGCAAGGTACAGCGTCGCGCCTGTTGCAGGGCATTTCTCAGTGGCGAACTTAAAACCCTTGCCGAATACAGCGGCCTGATGGTCGAGAAGGCT
>DATKYR010000092.1:0-49529 GCA_035528395.1 Sedimentisphaerales bacterium | reverse complement strand
GGCTATCAGCAATTGTGGATCTTGGAAGCTGCCCTCAATGAACTTAATGAAGAAAAATCTGTTGCCATGAAAGTAAAAGTTGCGTAAGATCTCAGTCAGGGGTAGCCATCGAACCTTCAACTGAGTTCGGGATAAGTCCTGGAAACAATTGAAGATCGTTTTATTGACGAGAAAGAAAAGTTCAGCGAACAAAGTGAACTAGAAATAATTGAGGCGATATATGGAACTGATAAGCATAACATGGATGTTACAGAGAAATTAAGAAGACATGTATTTGACAATACACTTACAATCCAAGTCTCAAATTTGTTCTTTGGCAGTGACCCCGAAAAAGGCACTACAAAGAAGTTAAGAGTTAAATACAGTTTTGCGGGAAAAACGCACGAGAAAACTGTTATAGAGACACAGGGCATTTACTTGCCATAGGATCTCCCAGCAGTGTGAAAGATTCAAGAAATACTAGAGACATCAACGATTGGATAGGGCTCCAGTGAGATAGCTAAGAAGCATCTCACGGGGTAAACGGGGTAAACACCAGGCTTTTTGGTTTGCGGCCGAGGAGCTCGGTGAAGTGGTGAATTAAAACCGAAAAGGAGTACAAGGTTATGTGTTTGGAGCTACTTGCCAGCGAGACACAATATGCGGCCGTTTTTCATTGAGAGGTAAAGCCGGCTCGGAATTCTGTGTCACCATATCTTTTTCTCTTTGTTTTTTTGTCCTCATTTTTTTAGAATGTGATGACAGTATGGACGAAATTCATTTATCCGAATACGGTGATGCATCTGTGGTTCCTGCTCCGGTCAGCAGGATGATGGCTTCTTTTGCTGCGGATTTCCGGGACGGCGTGGATATCAACCTTGGAGTAGGCTACGTCAATGAAAAAACCATCCCGCGAGAGCTAATCGAGCAGTCATTGCACGAAGTAATAGCCAATCCGCAAAGACATCGCGCGGCATTAAATTATGGCGGGCCGAAAGGTTCGCATAACCTCATCACATCGATAAAGGAGTTTTTGACCAAACACAGGATTGGTGACCTGACCGAGCGGATTCTGAGCCGTAATGAAATCATCATCGGCCCCAGCGGAGCAACGAGCCTGCTGGAGGCGATAGCAAATATATTGCCCAAGGGCCTGGTTATTATGTCCGACCCTGTATACTACATCTACAGCAACTTCCTTGAACGAATGGGCTTTGAAATTGCGGCTGTCCCCGAAGGCCCGGAAGGTATTAACATCGAGCTGCTCGAGAAGAAATTAGACCAGCTTGGCGATAATAAAAAAGAAATCAGTTTTTTGTATATTGTAACTGTCAGCAATCCGACCTGCACGATTCTCTCCTCATCCTGCCAACGACGGCTAATCGATGTCACTAACCGCTTATCGAACGATTTAGGACGCAAGGTGCCCCTGTTTCTGGATAAGGCTTATGAAAACCTGATTCACGACCCTGATTTACCGGAACGCCGGTCGGCTTTGCTGTATGACGAATTGGGCCTGGTTTATGAGATAGATACACTTTCCAAGATTCTGGCCCCGGCCTTGCGGATTGGGTATATGATTGGACGCGGCTGTGCTTTTACCAAAGTAATGATTCAAAGAACCAGTGACGTTGGATTCAGCGCCCCGCTGATTTGCCAGGAGATTGCCAGCCATATCCTCGACCATCACGTTGCCGGTCAGATAGAAAAGGTAAAACAAGGCTATCACGAAAAAGCGATACAAACGAAAAAATGGATTGATGAGTTTTTGGGCGATTCTATAACCGAATGTCGCGGCGGACAGGCCGGCTTCTACTACTATTTGACATTCGACGGCATTGAAACCGATGAAGATTCTCCCTTTTTTAAGTTTCTAACCCGCACTACCGGCCTGCTTGATATCGACGGGCCGGCGGAAAATAAGAAGCCTCGCGTCCTCTATATTCCCGGCCAATACTGCGTGCACAAGCGCGGAAGCTTAACCGAGGTTGGCAAAAGACAACTCCGCCTGTCTTACGGCTTCGAGGAGTTAGACAATATTCATAAAGCCATTCAATTGATGCAGGAAGCCATTATTTATTCCCAGAGTCTGTGATACAGTGTTGTTCAACCGGGATGAATGATAATATACCCTTTAGGGTAGTAAATTCCCGCGTGTAAAATCATAAACTGTTATTGTAAAGCTACGAACCGGTGCACAAACGGGAGTTTTCAATCGGGAGCACTATATAAATTAAAAAATATTTGTGTCTTTACGATATTTCTAATTTTCTTCCGGATTGCACATGCAATCTATCGTTGGCACTTCCATTTTTTAAGCTAATTGCCAATGGAGGCCTTTGCAGACCCGAGAGAAACGGAATCAAAGGGCAGAAAAACCTTGTGTTTTTTCGAGTCCTTTCGTAAGCTCTGCAGAAACCATAGTTGTTCTGAAGAAAGGAATTGCTATGCCGGCAAACATAACACATATGCTTATCGCACATAAGGCGCTTCAAACGCTGAAAACAAAAGGGATTGACGAATTTGCGGAATTTGCAGGGGTGCTTGATGATACAACCAGGGGGAAAAACTACAAGGCGTACGTGAATCTCGGTAGTCTGGGGCCCGATCTTTATTACTATGCCAGATTGTCCAGCTCCGTCAAAGACATGCTTAAAGAAGGTTTTGTGCAGGCCAAAGGAGTAACACCATGGTCGTACCATTTGCACTCACACAAGCCGAACGAATTTCCCTTGAAGCTGGTCGAGATTATTTTCAGCGATGTGATAAGAGAAAAGGGCAAAGTCAAGCTCTATGAAGATGATATTAGAAAACTTGCCTATATCGCGGGACACCTGACGCATATAGCCGCCGACCAGATTATCCATCCGATAGTGAACAGCGTTGCCGGCCCTTACTACCGGGAAGGGAAAAATCGCAAAAAACACCGCGAGTGTGAGGTTTTTCAGGATTACTTTCTTTACGAGGAGGTCTATCGGTTAGAGGAAAAGAGCGGGTCGAAATACGACTTTTTTAAGCAGAATTTTAACAGGTGGGCGGATTGCGTGAGGGGGGCCACCACCAGAAACACCGAGGAATGGTTCCGTTATTTTCTGCAGCGAGGTTTTGTGGAGACCTATAGCGCTTGTCCGAAGGAAGAAGACATTGAAAATTCTGTTGATAATCTGCTGCTGACGCTGCGTGCCTGTCAAAGATTTGGGCCTTATAAGAAAGCAGACAAAGAATATCAACAAAACAAAGAAGGCTCTGCGATGTGTCAGGAGTATATAAAAGATGTGAACTATATTAAGTACTACCGGCTGGCGGTGGAATTGGCCGTGATTTACCTTATTGCGTTGTATGAGGTCTATTTTGTACTCAAAGAAGGAAAAAATTTCACCGACGGGCATAAAGAACGATTCCTGAGTATCGTCAGCGATGCGGATTTATCTTGTCCGCTGAAGCAGGAGATATTCAAGAACGCAAGTGCCGAATTAAAAAACAAAAGCACCATGGAAACGGCTTTTAGAACGCATACCTCCAAGCTTTTGGCAAAAACAAAATTCATCACTGCGAATCGCATCTTCAAAACCGGAAGTGACAGAGATATTGTGAAGGCATAGTGAGAACATTGATACATAGGCACTGGAAAGATGCAGCGTTTTGGGATATAATTCATTGATGGATGTATCAATCGTTATACCGGCATACGAGGAAAGCAAGAAGATCGCCCGGGACATCGAAGCGGCGAGGACGTTCTTGAAAGACAATCATTTTACAGGCCAGATAATAGTAGTTGACGACGGCAGTAAAGACAATACCGCCGAAGTTGTAAAAAACGCTGTCACCAGCTCGCCGCCGGGAATAGAGCTTAAGGTCGAGCGTTATAATCACCATCGCGGCAAGGGTTACGCCGTCCGCAAAGGCATTGAGCAAACGACCGGCGAATACGTGATGTTTGCCGACAGCGGCTGTTGTGTACCATACGAAGACACTCTGCGCGGGCTGGAGTTAATAAAAAGCGGGGCGTGTGATATAGCGCACGGCTCGAGAAAAATGAGGGGATGCCATATTGAAAAGGCACAGGGCCTATACCGCCGTATCTGTTCCAAGATGTTCCACTGGTTCGTGGTTCACGATATGAAAATCCCGGCAGAGTTCACCGATACACAGTGCGGATTTAAGATATACCGGGGCGACATCGCACGTCACTTGTACGGCGAGTGCATTACCGATGGATTTACGTTCGATATAGAAATCATAATGCGGGCCCAAAAAGAAGGCTATCGGATAAAAGAATTTCCCATCGACTGGACATGCGACCCTGACAGCCGGCTCTCGCCGACCCGCAGCTCCTGGCGTGTTCTGTCTGAGCTGCTAAAAATCAGACGGGTTATGGCTAAAAACAAAAATGATTCTCATTGAGATGGGCGAAGGATCTGATACACAATCACTGAAGCAGCTCATCATCTTTCAATCGACCGAATCGCAAGATTTCTTTTTTCTGCGCGTCTTTGTCCTGACTTTCCAGCATAATCAGGGCTGATACATCAGGGTGACGCGAGCAATATTGCCGGATTTCATCCGGGCTCATAACCATAAAAGCGGTTGAGAGTGCGTCGGCGGTTGCAGCATCAGGGGCTGAAGCCCAGGCGGCACATTTGCCTTTAACAGGCTGAGCCGTCCGGGGGTCGATGATATGCCGGCCCTTCTGCAGACCTGAGCCGCTTATGGCCCGGCCCCGCAAACTGGGACGAGCTAAAATCTGTTTGCGATTGTCCGGATTGCTTAACGTTAGAGGCCAGCCCTTTGTATCGCAAGGGGCATCGAGGGCCAAAACCGAACTGTAGCCGCCGGAAATCAGGGCGGTTTCAATACTCCACTCACACAATAACTCAGCCACCCGGTCAACGGCATAGCCTTTGCCGACGCCGCCGAGATCAACCTGAACCGGACTGGCCAGTAGCTGGACCGTATGCTCAGCTTCATCCAGTTGTAACAGGTCCGTGCCGGTACGCTGGCGAGCAAGATTCAGCTCCTCCTGCGAGGGGGTGCGCGGCGTTCCATCTTCGTTACGCCAGCAGCTAAACAAAGAGCCGATAGTAATATCAAAAGCACCGTTGGTTTCGGTATAAATCCGGCTGCTAAGCTGTAGACATTCGAATGCGTCCAAACCAAGCCGCAAAGGCTCATTGGCAGGTAAATTATTAATCCGTGTGATGTCACTGTTCTCGATAAATCGGCTAAGCTCGCCCTCGAGCCAGTCAACCTCATCGAAAGCGGCAGCGGCGGCCTGCCGGGCATAACGCGCATCCTCGTGTTCAATAATGACCTCAAAGGTTGTTGCCATCGCCTCATGGCAAAAACGCTTCATCCCGGGAATTGATTGACAATCACTCCGGACAAAACAGGTTTCCGGTTCCGGTTGTTTCATTTTTCGGCGGCTTTTCTATTTACGTCCTGGGGTGCCGGTTTTCTCTGGAAGCTGTCCCACAAATCCTTTCTTACGAAGCCAAGCAATTTAATTTTCGGCCGCAGCCACACATAATATGGCTCATCAAAAATAAACATATACATTTGACGCTTTTCCAGAGGGGTCAGTGCATACAGCTTATTGGTCAACGCAGCTTCAACATCGGGTGAGGCAATAATCAGCGGCGCCGTAGGCGCATCATTGACAACTTCATTCGACCAGCGTATTTTTTTGAATGACCGCAGATACCAGGGGAGAGGCCAGTAGTCACCTTCCGGGCAAATTACATCGATAGGAATATCGTAACCGTCTTCGTGAACACCTGCGTACTCTTCTATTTTCTCAGTAATCGTAAACACCTCTATAGTCGGATGAGCATAGACATAAGGGTTGCGACTGTCTGCGTAAAATTTGTAATTGCTCAGATAGGACTGCCAGGTCAGGAGAACAGAACCCTCGAATAAAAACATAAGAATTATCAAGCGAGGCAGAACGTTCGGCAGCAGCTTCACTAACACCACCGCCCCGACGCCGGCCAACAGAATCATACCGTGCAAAAACCCTAACATACACCAGGGAGTTTTATATGGGATTACAGAATACACCACAGTCAGAACGAGCGTGTAAAAGCCGATGAATCTAAGCAGATGAACATCGGCACAGGACAGCCCTTTTTTTGTCATCGCAGCTATGAAGCCGACCACCGCCAGGAGGACTATGAGTGCTTCTGTCCATCTCGGCCCGTCACCATACCTGGAATAAATGAGCATCTTGATATAGTAATACCACGGGTGGATATGAAGGCTGTTTCCGCCCGCGCGGTCGAAATAGGTTGTATAAGTCCGGACCGAATCCAGAATTCCCCCGGGATTGGTAAGAAATGATGAATAGAACAGAGCAGAGACAATTGCACCGGCCGCAAGCCCTGCAATAAGATGTGAGGTCTTGACTGTCTTTACGGCGTTTATGAAAGAATCTTTTGGCCGCCGTATTAAAAGCATGAGCAACAGTGCCAAAAACATTGAGCCAAAAGCGATGATGCATGTTTCCTTGGTGGCGTGCATAAGCCCCAGGGACATCCCTGTCAACAGGGCCCAGGCGATATTTTTGTTCCGCGCATAGCGGTAGCCGAAAACAATGGCACAAAAAGTGAAACATACGAGGAGCATTTCCTGGATGTAATAACGGCTGTAAAAAACCATAGCAGGCGAGATAGCAGTCAATACGGCGGCATAAACCGCGGCTCCCGGCCCCAGGCCCTCACCGGCCGGCAAAACCAGCAACACTAACAGCACCCCGAAAAAGACGGGCACAATCCGCAAGGTGACCTCGCTGACCTGGGTCAGTTTCTCGGCGGAGGACAGGCGGGCGGGGATTAAAGTCAGATAGTTAAGCGTCGGGCCGTGGTATTCATCGGGGTTGTATGTATAAACACCTTCGGCCAGCAGTTCCCCGAACTTGATGGCATGAACGGCCTCGTCGCCGTGCATAGGACGCTGTTGAAGCCGCGGCAGACGCAGCGCAATCGCAACAATTGTCGCGGCCAAAATGAGCACGCAACATCTTTTGGTCATCTTATTCTACCGGCTTGCCGTAAACCGCCACCTCGATATAGTGGTTCAAATCGTTACCGGTATTACCGTTGCTATAAAGGCGGACATAACGGGCCTTAACACCCTTGGCGTCGAAGAGTTTGCCCTCGTTGGTTTCGGTATAGTGCATATCTTCGCCGACACCAATACCTGCAGAGTTGTCAATGTCATTGTTGAACAGTGTCCTGACATTCGTTATAAAATCAGGGTCATCAGCAACCTGCACTATCACGTCAAAATAAACCCGGGCCTGCTTATGGTAATGCCATAATACAATGGCGTAAATTTCGTGCATAGCTTCGAGGTCGATTGTAACGTGCTGCACAAACGGGCCCAGCTCAACGTAGCTGCCATCGGCGGCTTCCTTGTCGCCGTCTGTTATCATTTCTATTTCGCCTATGATAGGTTCTTCGTCGCTGCTGGCAACAGACTTATCGAGCGCGACATTTGTTGTTCCAGCCGGGGCCAAAAACGGCGGACGCGACTTGCCCAAAGGCTTTTCAAGGTTGGCTACCTTTGTATCCTGCGGAGTACCCACGAACATCGGCTTGGGCAGCTCGATCTCAATCGGCACCATTTCGGCAGAGGCAGCGCTCTTCGTAACCGTCGTATCGGTGTCTGCAGACGGCTTACCGGAACTCTCGGGAGACGGCTCCGGTGAGGATTTTTTGCAGGCCGGTACAAAGCACAAAAATATCGCCAGCAATACCAGAACACAAACCTTCGCTATTGAACCAAAATCTTTCTTCATCATTTCATTTGACCTTAAAAAAACATATTTTTACGTAACCGACAAAAGCATTAACTGTCAGTACTCTATCATATTTGAACCAAAACCAGGACAGGGATAGTATCCTATATGTATGACGTTGTCAAGCCGCACAAAAGTATATTTTTTTTCTTTTCTTTGCAAAAAAGTATGGCAGGAATTCAGTATTATCGAATCCCTGCCGTTACTGATAGATTTATTGAAATAGTCAGCAAAATCACAGAGTTTTTAGCCTCAACATTTATAGGTCATCGTATCGAGTTGTCGGATGAGCAACTCGGTTGCTCACGCTGAACGAAAAGAAGATTATGATTGGAGAATAATGAACCGCATGGTCAGGAAAACCTGACCATACCGCCGGAGTTTTTAACCTCCACGATGCTCACGCATCAAGGATACGACCTAAGAAGGCGCAGACCTATGACGAAGGAATAACGGCTATCATCGGGCAAGATGCCGCTGCGATCCGACGACCGCTCGTGTAATGCATAACTGCTCCAGCTGCCACCTCGCATCACGCGGTGAGAACCTGATTCGGGGCCTTGTGGATCGGTTTGCCGCCCGCGAGGGGTGGGATCCTGCCAGAAATCCGAGCACCACTCCCATACGTTGCCGTGCATGTCATATAGTCCCCACGGATTCGGCAACTTCAATCCCACTTGCTTGCTCCCGTGTGGATAGCCGTGCTTTTCATTATTCCCACCCCACCACATGTATTTGTCGTACAAATCACAGTATTCTCTCACGTCGTTGCAGTCCAGTGCGTCTCCAAACGAGAATCGCGTTGTCGTACCTGCGCGACATGCATACTCCCATTCCGCTTCCGTCGGCAGCCGGAACGTACCTTTGCCCATCCCGTTCAATCGCCGGATGAAAGCCTGACAGTCGTTCCAATTGACCTTGTGCGCCGGATAGTCGTCGCCGACACCGTGTTCACTTCCCGGACCCGTACCCATCACTGCACGCCACTGTGCCTGCGTCACCTCGTACTTGCCCAGATAAAAAGCGTTAGTCAACGTGACCTGGTGCCGGGGCCATTCCCGAGGCAAACGGGCTTTTTCGGTTGACGGACTACCCATCGTGAATTCTCCCTGCTTGATCAAAACCATTTCCAGCGGTTTCGCTCTCTCGGGCAAATTCGGCAGTGCTATTGTGATCGTTTTGACATCTTGATTATCTTGAGGTTCCAAATCTTTTTCCCACGTTCGGCAAGAAACGACCGCCAAAGAAAACACGAGAATCATGATTGGATAAAAATGGGATTTCAATTGAATTCTCCTTTAATGAAATTCTTTGCTCATACTTTATTATCGTATATCCATCAAAACCGAATCAGGAATCATATCCTATTTGTATGACCTTGCCAAGCCGAACAAAAGTATATTTTTTCTTTTCTTTACATAATATAGAGGACATTGTCCGCAGTTAGCACACGCCTAAGAAGCTGTTAATACTATATTTAGCTTCAATAAAAAAATTTCTTAAAGCAAAAAAAATACAGCAGGGATCCAGTGCACCTGAATCCCTGCTTTACTAATGGACTCAATAAAATAGTTAGGCAGATTTACTGAGTTTTAGGTATCAATCCTTCTTTTGTTCGTCTTTTGGCTATTCTACCGGTGCCTCTTGTGGTGCGCTTTCAACCGGGGCGGCAGCCATTTCAACAACCGGCGGCTGGAGACCCGCCTTGACCAGA
The DNA here is from genome assembly GCA_035528395.1 of Sedimentisphaerales bacterium. Lineage (GTDB taxonomy): Bacteria > Planctomycetota > Phycisphaerae > Sedimentisphaerales > Anaerobacaceae > NIOZ-UU13. Next base: position 40,041 of record DATKYR010000092.1, on the reverse strand, counting down.
ATAATATACAGCACAAAGCCAATCACAAAGGCGATAACCGGAGCCGGCGTGATAAAGCTGAATGTCTTTGGAGCCACCAACTCGTTTGGAAGAATCCCTACAACAAACCCAACGGCCCAAGCGATGTAGCCTGCCCAGTTGATTCCTTTGCGCGGTCCGGACCACTTGCAGCCGCTCAGCAGATAATCGGCAGCCATAGAGCCGCAGATGGGCCCGAACGAGGCGCCAATCAACCCAAACACACTTCCCAGGTTAAAAGCCCAGCCTTGGACGGCTAGGAAAATAGATATGATGGCCCCAGTCACGACCATCACTGTCTTGTTGAGCTTTGGGAACATTGTACCGATGCTGTTGCCGGCGATGAATGAGCAGAAGCATGCCGGCGCAAAGCTTGCTATGGCGAACAAGGCAAACATTATCGTGGCCAAGAAGCCGCCCTGCGCCTTGATAACGGAGTCAAACAGGAAGTTCTCAGGTGGCGAGTCGCCGGCGTGTGCACCCGCGATGGCAATCAGCGGTAGACCGCCGGCAATTATAATGGCCAGGGCAATGCCGACAAGACCGCCAAGCTGAACGTCTTTTTTATTGCGGTTACCCATCCCGAAGTCCACACCCGCTGCACCTGCTGTCGCGAAGAATCCAACAACAATAGCTATTATTGTCAGAAAGCCGACAATCGGCCGGGCACCCTCAGGAGGCGTGTAATCGCCGGCGCTGCCAACATTGGAAAGGAACACAATCAGAATCATTACAAGTGGAACGATAGGCAGGAATGTGGACACTTTTCCAACGTACTGAATTCCCTTGATGGCGACGAAAACAGCCAGCGCAGCCCAGATGATGGCTATGATGGTGAAGGCGGCGCTCCCCTGGAACACATTCTTGCCATCCACTACTGATATTGCTGATGGTCTACCTACCGCCTGCAGAATGAAATCGGTTGCGATGGCAATGTTGACGGCAAGCCAGCCGAACTGAAGCAGCCCCATTAGCAGACCGGGCACCAAAAAGCCGCCTTTCGTACCATATGTTGACGAACCCACAACGTACAGCGGATAGCCCGTCTTCATACCGTAAAGGCCGGGTACGAGATAAAACAGAAAGTGACAGATAAGAGCTGCGATAACCAGCCCCAGCAAGCTCAAGCCCAGTCCAGCTTCCGATAGTGTGCCGTCTGCAATCTTCATATAAAAGACGACCCAAAGGAATATCCCTGCGTACGCCGGTGCCGTGCTCTTGTACCAAGGCGCCCGGTTCTCAGCCGGATTCGGCTTGGCCATGCTCAAATAACTTGGTAGTATTCCATTACTCATAATCTGTTCTCCTAATTAAAACCTTAATTAAGTTCCACTCGGCACCTTGCCGGGTATCTACGCAGTATAATATTCCCACTCAAAATGTGAAACAACTTAAAAAAAATAGTTTTGTAGGGTGGGCTTCAGCCCATGCTGTTATTATTTGTTTTTAGAATGTAGGGTGGGCTTTAGCCCACCGAATAAAACTACCCGTATCATCTTGGTGGGGCAAGCCCCACCCTACAAGTAACTACCAGTATCATCTCAAAAATTAGTCTGTTCGTGGGATTTGGATTCTTTTGCCATCGTTCATCGCTGATTCATGGGCACAGATTCCCGCCATTGTCCAGTTCGCAGCGGTTTTTGCATCCACCGCGGATTCTCTGTTTTCGACAATCGCGCGAATAAACTCATGGGTCAGATGGGGATGAGAGCCGCCGTGCCCGCTGCCCTGGATAAAGGAAGTGTGCTCGTGCTCTTCATCATAGACCCCATGCCCCGTGAAGGGAGCTATCTCTTTCGGCAGCAGGTGCCCATAGTCCGGCACTTTTACCCTTTCAGCATCTTCATAGCCGGAATAAATCACCGGGTCTTCGCCGGCAACCTGCTCCCACTCGAATGAAAGCTTCGTGCCATATACATCGAAACTTTCTCTGTACTGCCGAATCGTATTAAACAGCGACCGCGTCACCTCACAGGCAAGGTCTGAATCGGCGAGTTTTATAATAGCGGTTTCAATTGCAAAAGGTGAATTGTAGAGTTTGATATAATCTTTTTGAATTCGCCCTGAGCCGTGACAGACCACGGATTCAGCCCGCTTTTGCGCAAGGCACAGCAGAGGGCTCACAGCGTGGGTTGCGTAGTGCATAGGCGGGAAACCATACCAGTAATCCGGCCAGCCCGGCAATCCCATATTCTGCTGATGCGAACCACGCAGAAACTGAATCTCGCCCAATTTCCCCGAATCGACAAGCTCCTTTGCGTAGAGAAACTCCCGGCTATATACGGCCGTCTCCATCATCATATATACCTTGCCGGACTTTTTCCGTGCCTGAGCTATGGCAAGACAGTCCTCCGTGGTAGTGGCCATCGGGACCGTGCAGGCGGTATGTTTGCCTGCGTTCAAAGAGGCCATTGTCATCCAGGAATGGTCGGCTATAGGCGAAACCACATGGATAGCGTCCAGCTCATCAATGCTTAAGAGGTCTTCGAACTTAGTGAAGCGTCTTTCAATTCCAAATTGGTCGCCTATTTCATTGAGGTGGTCTTCGCTTCTCTGGCAAATAGCGTAACACTCAGCGTCGGGGTGTCTTTGATAAACAGGGATGAACTCAGCTCCAAAACCGAGCCCTACCACCGCTACCTTTACCTTCTCCATCGGCTTTCTCTCCTTTCCAGCCTGCGTGGGCTCCTTCTCTTGCGCCTGCACTCGCGTAACCACAAATGCGAGCGCTAAATCACAAAACGCACTGCCCGACAAACACGCAGGACTAAGTCACCTGGTTATTATTCCTGCATTTTAAGTTCGGATTACCAGGTAAGTATGCACAATCACGACCAATGCGAACACCAGAGCGGTGTAACGATGCATACCCAAAAGTAATTCCTGCCAATGCGTTCCGAAAAGTGGAAACATGCTCAAAATAATCGACAGGATTAACGGCAAAGCCAAAAAGATTATCAGCCAAAATGTTATTTTTTGTCCGAGGCCGGTGCTTTTACACTTACACTGAGCTTCTTCACCGGAGCTTTTGACCAAAGTAACACGCTGAACAAAACGTTGAAACCATGGCCAATCGCTATAAACAAAACGGCAGCGGCTCGCCCACATCACAGCTAAAACCGCTAAACACACCGCAAAAACCGGTGCGAAAGTGGCATGAATCATCACCAGATAACCGGAAATGTGCTCACCCAGAACAAGCGTCGGGTAAAAACCGGTAACCGCCAGAACCACAAAGCAAAGCAGTGCCAACAGATATACCAGTATCCTCAAAACGCCCACAATGCTTAGCTTCTTTGCGGATTTTCTCTGACGTTTTTTCCTGGAAGGCGAAACTAACCGGTGCAGGGCAATACCCACCAAAGTAATCAGGATAGCGATTATTGAAATCGTTTGATACATGTCACTTATTTTCAATAAGAGTCACTAATTTTCCCCGGCCAGCACCTTCACGACGCAGGTCAGGGCCTTTAGCGCATATAATAATAAAACCAGGCCCAGAACCGCACACGAGCCAAGACAAATATATTTCATCATGGGACGGAACACGAATGAAAAAGCAAACGCCCAGGCATAGAATGGATTGATGTCCTGGAACTCAATCATTTTTTTAGCTTCCCGCCCCGCAACAATAGGAGAGTCAACGGTAACATCGCCGAAGAAGAAAGGCGCATCCGTGGCATGGCAATCGGTGCAGTAACGAACGCCCAATGATTGTGCGGCCGGCCTGACGTTATGGCCGATGGGCCACAAATAAGGCGTGGCCGCCGCGTGCTCTTCCTGGTGCAGTTTGCCCGAATCGTCAAGGCTGTATAGTTTGCCGCCGCTAACGTAAACAGGCTCGCCTTCAACCGCTCCTTTGAGTGAATTCAGTGCTTTAGTAATATGTTCGGCGGATAAGGCCGGCCAATCACCGGAAGAAGGCAGCTTTTCATTGGCGAGAACCTCACCGACTGTTTGTTTGACAACCTCAAAATCAATCGGTGAAACATTTTGGTCTTTTATAATGCCCCAAAAGGCAGGCCAAATCAGCTTATGAGGTGCAATCTTGCCGGCTTCCATAAGCCGGAGCCGACCAATGTACGCTGCGCCAATACCGCCCTGCTTGGCAAAAACAGGGGCAATGATGTGTGGAAGCGCCTCGTGGGATTTATTAACACCGATCGTTCCCAGGCGGTGCGCCCGGGAGGTTTTAGTTAAAATCGTTTTTTCTTTTGGCCATGGACCGCTGTGGCAGGCCGTACACGTAAGTTTCTCGAAATGGACCGTCGGGATTCCTATATGTTTCGGAATCGGCGCACCGAGCCGACCCGCCTTGGGCTCATCTTCACCTTCCGGCAGGTGACAACCTTCACACGAACTTGTGGCAGCCAGCGGGTTCTGTGTGATGCCTGCTTCTTCGTCATATCCTCTGATGATGTTATGGTCGGTGCCGTTACGATGACAATCAACACACTTCAAACCGGCCGTCAGGTGAATATCCTCATCCGATGTCCATTTCTCCGTATCTTCCTTATCAATATAAAGGTTGGAATGGCAGAAGTAGCACCGATGGTCGGGGACCTCTCTTACGATATTAAAGGAGATGTTGTTATCCTGGTCGAAAGCGGTTTTACGATAAGTAATGGTCGGTGGAACCTTCTTTGGGTCTTCCGGCGGCTCAGGCATAAACGGGTCGTAGGTGTCGGGCATATCCTTGGCCGAGCCGCTTACAGAAGCAAAGCCACAGGTTGCAGCCGCAGCCCAGCGGAAATTCTCACGTGCTATCTGGACAGCGTATCCTGTTGACCCACCCTGGTCCTGGCCTGGATCGGCATTATGACAGCTCAGACAGTTGATTTCCAGCTTGCCTGAGATAAACTCGCGCATAATCTCGTCGGGGTCTTCACTTGGGATTTCTCCGGCGCCTCCGCCGGGCGTATGTCTGCCGAAGTATCTGGTGAATTCACGAGCTGTCAGGCCGATTTGCTCTGGCTTGTAGGTCCCCGACCAGGACCAGGGACGATAAGAAAGTGGAATCTGGGTGCCGGTACGAGCGTCCACAAATATCCAGGGCTGCCCCACACGGCCTGGAACGACATTCGGGTCGGTAGCATTGAAATGCCAGCCTTTGCTGATTATCCCATAGCTGTGGCAGCCCCCGCAGGTCCAGCGAGTCGAAAACGGCAGAAGAGGGTCGTTATCGGGAGAAATCTTTTCTCCTTGTTCGCCGTCTTCATTTTCAGAAAACAGAGGAATAAGATGAGTTGGATGTGCCCGGCTGCCGTCACTTTCGTCGCCCAGAAGTTTCTGGTCGGTATCAGCCCCTGATGCTTCGTTTGCGAGGCAAACGGTAGGGGCAGACAGGCACAATGCCAGCAAACACAAAAAGCCTGTTGATATCAATCCTTTTTTCAACGTACAGTCAATCCTTTCCTCTCAACATATTATCATTCATCGAAGAAATTGTACAATACGAACTATTTTTAACAAGCTTTTTTTATACTTCAAATTCTCCCGGCTTGAACTCTAACTTCCTGCCGGCTGCCACTGCCTCATTAACCTTCAATACCGTAACCGCCGTTTCGTATCCGATTTCAGCGGGGCAATTGAGCTTGGCCTTGCCGCGTACTGCATCGAAGAAGTTTTCGAGATGCGGCTGGTGGTACGGCTTATTATCCATTGTTACCGGTATGTCATAACTGGGCGGCTTCGGCGTCTCCCGCACATCCAGCACACCCTCGCTGGCGGGTGCTTCTTCTTTTTCCTCCTCGGGCGGTTCCTTGATGTAATCCATCTTGACCCACTTTTCCCAGTTCTGTGCCGGGACCCACGCTTCGCGGTATATAGTGCCGCGTCCCGAGGCTTCCGAGATTACCAGTGTGCCTTCATCGCCCATAAAGGTTTCAAAGTATCCGTTGGCGCTGTTGGTCGTTATTGTTTGATAAAACGCCCTGACTGTGCGGTCGCCGAGCTGGTACTCATAAATGACCATAACATTGTCATACCAGTCGTGTCCTTTCCAGTAGTCGATACCGCCGCTGGCCATCACGGCTTTGGGATTTGTGCCGAGGAACCAGCTAAAGATGTCTATCTGGTGCGAGCCGAGGTCAACTATCGGCCCGCCTCCGAGTCCCTTATACCAACGCCAGTTTCTAAACTGCTGCATCGAGTCGAAACCATACTTTTTCAGTGTAGCCTCGTCAATGACGGCGTTTTTCGGGAAACCTAAGTCCTCACACGCCGCCTTGCTGCGGTTCCACTGCCCGTTGATACAGGTTATTTTACCCAACAGCTTCGCCCCATCAATCAGCTTCTCGTAGCAGTGTATGTATCGTGGGTTACTGCGGCGTTGATGGCCTATCTGCAGTAACTTACCGGTTTTCTTCGAAGCTTCGAGCATCTTCCTGGCGCCTTCGAGGGTGTTGGACATCTCTTTTTCGCAATAGACATGCAACCCGGCCTCCAGGCAGGCAACAGTGTGCTCGGAATGCCAGAAGTCAGGTGTGGCAACAATAACAGCGTCAAGGTCCTTCTCTTTATCGAGCATTTCCTTGTAGTCCACATAGGTATTATTCACGTGCTTGTAGGCCTTGAGTATGCGAGAGACACGTTTTTGATTCCAGGCCGTCCAGATATCGCAAACCGCCTTAAAACGAATGCCGGGTATCTTCAGACAGGCATTCATCAGCTCCTGTCCCTGGGCCCCGCAGCCGAGCAGGCCTATGTTAATATCACCCGGTTTTTTGCCGCCTGCCTGTCCTAAAACCATCGGCGAAAAGGCCAATCCTGCTCCCGCCGCCGCAGTAGAACGCAGGAAACTACGTCTGTTCATTTCTTTGCTTGTCTTTTCATTACTCATCGTATTTCTATTAACTCCATAAATTTAACAAATTAAACTAAACACCAAATTTTATTGTCGCGTAATATAGCGTAGCCGTATATCACTGTCAAGCACGCACTTGACGTTTTTTTATGTCCGTACCGTCCAAAACCGCGGCAAGATGACCGGAAGCTTGCCGTTTCGATTTTTTTCCGGAAACGTGACGAGAAAAATGACCTCGAAAGTTTCCACTTTCAGCAGCGGTATACAGTTACTCTACCAGCGGTTTCACTATTATATTGCGATATGCCACCGGGCCATGGTTGCCCTGGAACATAAGCGGTCCGAAAGGTGCTTCCCTGCCGAGAAGGGGACCGCCGGTCGAGGCGGGCATTTCGAGATTTTCGTGCAGCACCTGGCCGTTGAGCTCTATCTTGACGAACCTGGCATTACTGATTTTTTTACCGTTGGCGTCAAACCTGGGGGCCTGGAAATCGATTACGTACTTCTGCCATTCGCCGGGTCTCTTACAGGCATTTACGCGAGGCGCACCAGCGCCGTAAATCGCCCCCATGTCACCGGGGCCCATTTTTTCCCTTCCCCAGCTATCCAGTACCTGGATTTCATATTCGCCCATAACATAGATGCCGGAATTGGAACCTTCCGGCACCATAACCTGAAGCTCGATACGGCAGTCGCCGAATTTTTCTTTGGAGTATATATCGATGCTCTCGCCGTGGTCAGGGGTCAGGTTTATCATTTCACCATCGCCGCCTTTATTCACTAACAGCTTCGGGTTTTCAGATGACATTTCAGCGGTGCCGGCGGCCCATTTGCTCTTTTGCCTGTCGCCCTTGACAGCCCAGCCATCGAGGTCTTTGCCGTTGAACAGCACGACGGCATCGCCATATTTCGGTTTTAGATTTTTGATGCGAATGTCCTTGAACTCCACGAGCATTGGCGGCCCGGCGTGGATTTGAAGCGCCAGGATACCTTCCCTTGCAGCACCCTTGAGGTCCTTGGGGTCGCCGGGGTCGGTTACCCGGTCGTTGTCCACCAGCTCCATCGTCTGGTAGCCGTTAAGGTAGTGTATCAGATGGTTGCCCGAAGCGATGATTCTATACTCGTTCCAGTCCTTTTCCTTGTAGTAGCCGGCCTTGATTAGCTCGTCTTTGTCGGAGACTCTGCCGATGACATTTTTTTCTCCGTCTTTGTCGATGACCATTATGTCGCCGACGTTGACAAGCCATCCTCGGCCTCTTTCGTGGTAGAGGAAGCCAACCTTACCCGGTGCGTTCTCGACCTCAGCCTGATAGCCGCTGACGACCAAGTTGCCCACGTCCTTACTGCGGTACTGCACGCCGGAGTTGCCGTTCCGGAGGCGGAACTTCAGCCGCAGATCGAAATCTCGCAGCGTACCGCCACGCCAGATAAGAAAAGTATTGCCGCGGGTTGGTTTTGCAATAGTGGTTTGGCCTCGAATAACGCCGTCCTCGACCGACCACAGGCGCATATCACCTTCCCAGCCGCTCAGGTCTTTGCCGTTGAACGGTGAGACCCACTCTTCGGATGAACCGGAATCGCCTGCCAGTGCAGTCTGCTCATAGCCGGTCATAGATGTCCCAAACAAATTCAAAGCCAATATCGTGATAAGCATAGTCATCCCGCTGGAGATGATGGTTTTATTGTTATTGTTTTTCATTTGTACGTATTTCATTTCAATCAGCCTCAGTCGAATGATTTGATTTTAAGATTTTTGAACCAGATGGGATTGCCGTGGTATTGGAAGCCGAGGTGTCCTTCGCGGGGCATATCCTTGTAAGCGGTGGAAAACTTATTTTTGGTTCCCGGAGGATCGGGATTTTTGCCGGCTTCGGTCCAAAGGTCCAGGTCCATATCAATGATGTCTTCACCGTTGAGATTTACATAAATCTTATTGTCCAGACAGGTGATGACGTAGTGGTTCCACTCACCGGGTTTTTTGACAGCCGTCTTTGAGGGCGACAGGCAGTCATAAATAGCGCCGCACTGCCCGTGCTTTGTTCCATCTGTAGTGGCGTGAATCTGGACTTCGATAGCGGTGTTTATCCATTTCTCTATACTGCCTGTGCGGATAAAGACGCCGCTGTTGCCCTTTTCAGGGACTTTGAAGTCGAGCTCAAGGGTGAAATTGCCGTAGCGTTCTTTTGTCCAGATATCGCCATGACCATCAGGTGTGGGTGAAAGGACGCCGTCCGCGTCAAAGGCCCAGGAGCTGGGCTGCATCACGGCATTCGAGAGGTTCTTTTTGAAGACGTCTTCATACTTGGCGTCGCTCAGCTCGGCTGCTGCCTTTCTAAAGAATGCCACACAGCCTGCGATCTCGGGCATCGAGTTTAGCCAGTTGTACTCATACTCAATCGAGAATACGCCCTTGAAATTCTGGCGGTCAAGCTGGGTCAATATCGCTTTGGCTTGGCTTATTCCTGTGCCCCATATCACATCGTGTGCCTTCGGGTTGCCGAACTCATTGAGGTCCTTGAAGTGGAGGCTTCTGATTCTGCCGGCCCGTCCGAGCTTCTTTACCGCCTCAAGTGGATCAACTCCCGACCGACACCAGTGCCCGGTGTCCGCACACGCCCCGATCCAATTGCTCCTGCCCTCGCAGACCCGCATGACCGTATCGGGACTCCAATAAGGCGAAGGTTTGGGATGGTTATGAATCGCCACGCCAATCTTGTACTCTTTGCAGAGCCTGTCAATCAGGTCAAAGGCATCCTCCGGCGGTTCCGAGACGATGTTCTCTATTCCCATCTCCTTGGCGAAATCGAAGACCTTTCGGCATTCCACCTCGTCGTTTGGAAGCCCTACCACGCCGTAGTTTGTCAGTTTTACACCCGTTTCTCGAAGCTTTTGCAGCATTTCCCTCTTGTTCTCGGCGGACATGTTGTGGTCGGTCTTGACATCCGGTTTTTCCTTGCTCATTTGCTGGCCCGGATAGACCTCGATATAGCGCATATTAAGCGCCTTGGTCTTGTCAACCGCCTCGAAAAACGTGAAGCGATTGAAGCTGTACGCCTGCATGCCTAATTTCCAGCCTTTCAGGTCATCGGCGTTTGCGTTTGCCCTGGGTGCCCAGCTAAAACATAAAACAAGCGCCAGTACACCAACAATAAGTTTTGTCTTTCTGTTCATTTCTTTTTCTCCTGTAATTAAGACGTTGTTTCCAGAGAAAATAGTATAACTATAATCTCCAACCTTCACGATATTCACGTTTTAGATATTTTTCAGCCTCAGGCATATTAGTAACTTTGAGATTCGGCCCATCCCAGAATATTTTCTGGCCGGCGCGAGCCGCCACGTTGCCCAAAAGGATAGTTTCGCTCAGCGGTCCGGAGTAATCGAAATTGGCTGACGGCTTCGGGCCGCCCTTACAGGCCCTTATCCATTCCTGGTAGTGGTCAATACCCCTGCCCAAAAACGGCTCCGGAGCTTTGAAACCCCTCATCTTCGAATCCGGTATAAGTCTTGGCCCGCCCATATGCGGGGCCATTATGGTGCCCTTTTCGCCGTAGTACAGCCCGCCCTGGCCGGGCAGCTTCCGCCCCGGCTCAAGCTCCCTTGGCAAAAAGGGCCTGTTAACACCGTCATACCAGGTAACTGTAGCAGGCGGCTGTTCGCCGCGTTCAGGAAACTCCCATCGAACGGCTGTCGCCTCGGGATAAGTTTCATCATTAAACTTGGACGGATGTGCCTCCACGCTTACAGGATATTCCAGGTCGAGCGCCCAAAAGGCAGGGTCTATTATATGACAGCCCATATCTCCTAACGTCCCCGTACCGAAATCCCACCAGCGCCGCCAGTCTCCGGGCAGGTAAGTGTGATGGTAGGGTCTGAAGTGGGCCGGGCCAAGCCAGAGGTCCCAATCGAGTGTTTCCGGTACGGGCTCGGACTCTTGAGGCCGGGTGCCTCCGCCCCAGTTCTTGTTACTGAAGATATCCACCTTTCGCACCTTACCAATCATCCCTGACTTAATAATCTCCACTACAAGCTTGACGGAATTTTCAGCGTGAATCTGAATACCCATCTGCGTCATTACTTTATACTTCCGGGCCGCCTCGGTAAGCTGACGAACTTCAAAAACATCGTGCGCAAGGGGCTTCTGGCAATAGACGTGCTTGCCCATCTTGATAGCCATCATAGCTGCGACGGCGTGGATATTGTCCGGCGTCGATACCGTGACCGCATCGATATTTTTGCCTTCTTTGTCCAGCATCCTGCGGAAATCACGGTATTTCTTCACGTAAGGAAAACGTTTGAAAGTGCCGGCTGCGTGTTTCCAATCGACATCGCAAAATGCCACTATATTTTCCGTGCTGACCTGGCTTACATCGCTACCCCCCATACCGCTGACACCAATACAAGCCACGTTTAGCTTCTCGCTCGGCGGAATATAACGAGAACCTCCCAGCACATGCCTCGGAACGAAAGTAAACGCCGCCGCTGCCGCTGCAGCGCCCATAAAATCACGCCGAGATATTGCGCCGTCGCCATAGCGGCTTTGGCGCGTCGGCGACTTTCCGCTTTGTTTTTTGTTCAGGTTTTTCCTGTTTTTCATAACAATATTCCTCTTGTCTCTTGTTGCTTACAGACTCGGCAAGTGCCTGATTAACCATTTCACCAAAATTACTATTCTGTAGTATCTAATTTGATGAGTGGCAGCCTCAAGCGAGTCCCGAAGTATCGGGACGAGCTTGGGGATGGCTGAGTCACACATTTATCGTGTTACAGACCACTACAGCTCCCAGCCCTCGCGATAACTGCAGCGGAGGAATTCATTAGCCTCGGGCATGTTTGTAAACTTAAAGCCGGGGCTGTCCCAGAGCAGACCGGTACGGGTTAGCTTTTCTTTTATCTCCGGGCGCAGCGCGACGTTGCCCAGAAGTACCGCCTCGGCCAGCGGCCCTGCGTGGTCAAAGTTAGAACCCGCAGGCTTGCCTCCCTTGCACGCATCTATCCATTCCTGATGATGCCCGGGAGAGCGGGGGATGACCTTGGGCGGGTTGCCGAATTCTTTCCTTTTCGATTCCGGTATCAGCGTGTGTCCGAACATTTTTCCCTTATCGCCGACAAACAGAGTACCGTTCGTGCCAAACTGCTGACCGTCTTCCAGTTCCTCCGGTCTCGGCGGCCTTAATCCGCCATCGTACCAGGTCAGTTTGACTGGCGGCATATCCTCGCGGGCACCGAAATGGTACGTTACCATCGATGCTACCGGATATGTCTCTGTGTTGACCAGAGTGCAGCTCGCCTCGACGCTTAGCGGATATTTGAGCTTCAGTGCACGCCAGATTGGGTCGATACTGTGGCAGCCGATGTCTCCCAGCGCTCCGGTTCCAAAATCCCACCACCCGCGCCACTTAAAAGGCGCATAATCAGGATGATAAGGGCGCTGCGGTGCCGGGCCGAGCCACAGGTCCCAGTCTAACGTTTCAGGAACTGCCGGGGTATCCGTTGGTCTGCCCACGCCCTGAGGCCAATATACTTTATCAAGACCATTTAAGGGTCTGTCAGTCCATACGTGCACTTCGCGCACCGGCCCTATTGCACCGGCCCAGATATATTCGCACATCAGCCGCGTTCCCTCAGATGCCTGCCCCTGATTGCCCATTTGCGTAGCGACCTTGTGCTCGCGGGCCGCCTTGGCAATCATACGGGCCTCATGCACCGAGTGCGTCAGGGGTTTCTCGCAATAGACGTGCTTGCCTCTCTTGATGGCCGCCATCGACGCCACCGCGTGAACGTGGTCCGGCGTGGCAACTATCACGGCGTCAATGTTCTTGTCCTCTTCGTCTAACATTATGCGAAAGTCTTTGTATTTTTTCGCATCGGGATAACGCTTGAATGTCCCGGCTGCATGTCGCCAGTCCACATCGCACAGAGCCACAATGTTTTGGCTGCTTAACGCGCGAAGGTCGCTGCCGCCCTGGCCTCCTACACCGATGCCGGCTATATTGACCTTCTCGCTCGGTGGAATATGACGGGGACCTCCAAGCACATGCCGCGGGACAATCGTAAATGCCGCCACCGTTGCTGCAGCGCCCATAAAATCTCGTCGTGATATTTTTCTGTTTTGTTCTTCGTTTGGCTTTTCGGAGTTTTTCATAAGAACATTCCTCTTGCATCTTAATAATTATTTTTTACCCATCGCTCACAAAATCGGCGAGTAGTTAATCACCCATTTAACCTGCTGCTTCGTCGCAGCTCAATTTACGGATGTCATTGCGAGTCCTTCGCTTCGCTCAAGGATAAACTCCGCAAAGCAATCTAAATTCAAACGTATGAGATTGCCACGGCTGCATTCTGCGGCCTCGCAATGACAATCCCTCAAATCGTATGTCACATATCACTACTCTATAACGTCCATCCATCACGATATTCGTCGCGGATGTATTTGTTGGCCTCAGGTAGATTCGTAATCTTCATATTTGGGCCGTCGTAATGCAGCTTAAGGCCCTTTTCATACAACATCTGGCCCATACGCAAAGCAATATTACTCAATAAAACCACTTCAGTCAGCGGCCCTGAAACATCGAAATTAGAGCCGGCCGGCTGGCCGCCCTTACAGGCATTGAGCCACTCTTTATGATGACCGGGCGAACGAGCTAAAATCCTCGGAGGTTTGCCGTATTCTTTGCTCCTTGATTCCGGTAACAGTCTGTGGCCCAGCATCTTGCCCTTGTCACCCAAAAACAGATTATCATCGGCATTGCCGAAACGCAAACCTTCATCAAGCTCTTCCGGCCGGGTGGGCATCAAGCCGCCGTCGTACCAGGTCAGCTTGAGCGGGGGCATACCTTCACGGCTTGGGAACTCATAGCGAACAATAGATGCCAGTGGTGCGGTTTCGGAATTCACCCCGCTGGAGCATGCCTCCACACACGTCGGATAGCCCGGCTTCAAAGCCCGGAAAATCGGAGCGAACTGATGACAGCCTATATCGCCCAACACTCCCGTTCCGAAATCCCACCAGCCGCGCCAGCTAAACGGCAGATAACAGGGATGATAAGGCCGCTCCGGCGCAGGGCCAAGCCATAAATCCCAGTCGAGACCTTCAGGCACGGGCGGGGTCTCCCTGGGCCGGTCAATACCGCGAGGCGAGATTGGTCTGTTGCACCAGGAATGGACCTCGCGAACCGTACCGATTGCTCCGTCCTGGATAAATTCGCATACCAGGCGAGTCTCTTCAGACGCCTGGCCCTGGTTGCCTAACTGTGTGGCAACGCCCGCCTCTCGGGCCGCCTCGGTAACTTTCCGGACTTCATAGATTGAGTGGGCCAATGGTTTTTCGCAATACACATGCTTGCCCATCTTGATTGCCTTCATAGATATAACAGCATGTGTATGGTCGGGCGTGGCTATAACCACCGCATCGATGTTCTTGTCCTCTTTGTCTAACATCCTGCGGAAATCCCGGTACTTTTTAGCGTTAGGGTAGCGTTTAAAAGTTGCAGCCGCATACTTCTGGTCCACATCGCACAGAGCGACAATGTTTTCACTGCTGAGGGCGTCGAGGTCGCCTGCTCCCCGGCCGCCTATGCCTATACCTGCTATATTGAGCTTCTCGCTCGGCGGAATATGACGGGCCCCTCCCAGAACAGAACGAGGAACAAACGTGAACGCCGCTGCCGCCGCGCCACCCATAAAATCACGCCGGGACAATCCATCACCTCTGTTTTGTTGGGCGTGACTTTCGACAGAACCTCTATCCTGCCGTTCAGCAGTTATTTCCAGATTCCTCATATAGGATATTCCTCCTATATCTTGTGTTTTTTGCTTATAAAAATTAGCGAATGGTTAATTGGCGCTAACCAATTAACCATTCAGTCATTTAATCAAGACTACACGGACCATCCCGCACGATAAAACTTGGTAATGTAGTTGTCCGCCTCCGGCGCATTAGGCGATCTCATCTTTTCGGTGTCCCATTCTACCATTCTGCCGAGCCGTACAGCTAAGTTACCTACCAGAAGGGCTTCGGTGAATGGACCCGAGTACGCAAAGCCCCCTAAAGCACCTTTTGGATTATTGTCCTTGCAGGCCTGCGCCCATTCTTCGTGGTGCCCAATCGACCTGGGAAGCATTTGGGGCGGCTTTCCATACTCTTTCATCCTGGATTCGGGGATTAATCTCGGCACACCGGCGTGGCTGGGGCCAAGAAGTTTGCCCTTGTCGCCGACGAACAAAATACCGTTACCTCCAAGCCGGCGACTTTCTTCAAGCTCCGCAGGACGCTCAGGTAACTTGCCGCCGTCATACCATACGAGTTTCACAGCGGGACGCTTACCCTTGGCCGCGAAGTAATATGTAATGATGGACCACACGGGAAAGGTCTCGTCATTGACCGGGCTTGCCTCGGCCTCGGCAGCGATTGGCGCTCCGAGGTCCAGGCAGAAAAAGGCCGGGTCCGCATTATGCACAGCCATATCACCAAGTGCACCGCAGCCAAAGTCCCACCAGCCGCGCCAGTTGAACGGACAATACGACACAAGCTCCCCTTTACTATTTGGAAACTTCGCGTACGGCCGCCAGCGAGCAGGCCCGAGCCACATGTCCCAGTCCAATGTTTCAGGCACCGGCCATGATCCCTTGGGCCGGTCGATACCCTGAGGCCACCAGGCCCTCTCAGGCACGCCGGCCCGGTCGGTCCAGACATGGACTTCCTTCACCGTACCGATTGCACCATCTTTGATAAACTCATAGGTCAGCCGCAGGCCCTCGCCTGCGTGTCCCTGGTTGCCCATCTGGGTAACGACGCCGGTTTCGCGGGCCACTTCCGCCATCCGCCGGGCCTCGTAGATTGTATGCGCCATCGGCTTTTCGCAATAGACGTGCTTGCCCATCTTCATCGCCGTTATCGCTGCGGGTGCATGGATGTGGTCCGGTGCGCCGATGACTACGGCATCGATGTTGTTGGCCTCTTTGTCCAACATTCTGCGGAAGTCTTTATATCTTCTGGCCTGCGGGTATCTCTTAAATGTCCCCGAGGCTTTGTCCCAGTCCACATCACACAGCACAACGATGTTCTCGCTCTCCAAAGCACTCAAATCACTGGCACCACGACCGCCTACGCCAATGCCGGCTATATTGAGTTTCCCGTTGGCCGAGCTGCGACCACGACCGCCTAAAACATGCCGCGGCACAATCGTAAACGCCGCAACCGCCGCCGCAGCGCCCATAAAATCACGCCTTGAAATTCTTGATTTGCGGTTGTCTTCTTCTTTCTTCATCTTCAGCTTACCTTTCCACAACTAACTAATATCTGTTCGTTGTACTAAAGCCAACAAAGACTCATTGTCAGTTAGATTACATCTCCAGAGACCAGCCGTCTCGATAGTGCATATTAACGTACTCGTTGGCCTTCTCTTCGTTGGTAACTTTCATATTATCTCCATCCCATAACAGCTTCTTACCGACATTCTCCGGGCGAATAGCGAGATTGCCCATCACGACCGTCTCGGTAAACGGACCGGCATAATCGAAGTGAGACGTGGCCTGTCCACCAGTTTTGCAGGCCTCGATCCAGTTGCCCTCGTGGCTGGTCTTGATTCGCGGAAGCGTTTGCGGAGGTTTGTTCTTATTGAATTCCCGCATCCGCGAAAGCGGCAGAAGCCGTGGGTTATCGCCGTACTCACCGCATCTCAGTACGCCCTTTGTGCCCATAAAGAGTACGTTGCTGCTGGCTTGATTTAACGGACGATTCTCTTCCAGTGCTTCCGGCCGCGGAGGCTTCATACCACCGTCATACCAGTTTATTTTGACCGCAGGCATGCCTTCGCGAGCCGGGAACTCGTATCGAACAATTGACGCAAGGGGGAATGTCTCCTCGTTGACCTTCGTCGCACAGGCTTCCACGCTTGTCGGGTACTTCAGCTTAAGGGCACTGAAGACCGGGTCCAGCACATGGCAGGCCATATCAGCCAGGGCACCGCCGCCGAAGTCCCACCAGCCGCGCCAAGAGAACGGCGCGTAGCATTTATTATACGGACGCATTGGCGAAGGACCGATCCAGAGGTCCCAGTCGAGCGTATCCGGAATATCGTGCTCCTCTTTAGGCCTGTCTATGCCCTGGGGCCAGACGGGACGGTTGGTCCAGGCGTGCACTTCTTTCACGTCACCTATCACACCGGCCCATATCCATTCGCAGATGTCACGAACACCATCGCCTGAATGTCCCTGGTTGCCCATCTGGGTAACCACCTTGTACTTCCGGGCGGCTTCGGTCAAAGCACGAGCCTCCGACACCAGGCGGGTTAACGGTTTCTGCACATAAACGTGCTTGCCGCGCCGCATAGCAGCCATTGCAGCTACGGTATGGAAGTGGTCGGGCGTGGCGACAATCACCGCTTCGATGCTCTTCTCATTGTCGAGCATCTTTCGGAAGTCTTTGTATCTTTTGGCCTTGGGGTATCTCTTGAAAGTGTCTGCCGCCCTGTCCCAGTCCACGTCGCACAATGCAACAATGTTCCCACCGGCACCCGCAGCAGCTCTCGTATTGCCGCCGCCCATACCACCAGAACCGATAGAGGCGATGTTGAGTTTCTCGCTCGGCGGTTGGGCCAGCACATGGCTGGGCACTATCGTGAAGGCCATCGCTGCCGCCGCGGCACCGCCCATAAAATCACGCCGAGATATTTTGCTGCTCTGTTGTTTGGTAGTTTCTTTCTGGTCTTTCATATCAGTATTCCTTAATAAATAAACGCCATCATAAATTGTCAAAAAACACGTTGATAATAAATACTTAAAACCGGCACATAACAAGCTCAGCCGGTTACAACTCAATTAGCCAAATGTTACGATATTGTACAGGATTGCCGTGGTCCTGAAGGTATATACCGCCGGCTTTGGTCACGTCACTATCCAGGGCCCCGCCGGTGGGCTTTGGAAGACTTAATTGATCATGTATCGTCACGCCGTTGTGAACAATTGTCACCTGGGCGTTTGTCCTGTCGGCACCGGGGGTGTAAAAAGTAATATCGTAAGTCTGCCACTGCGTCGGTGGTGCACACATATTTACGAGAGGCGCCCCTATCTTATATATTCCGCCGCACTCGTTGTCTTCACCTTCGAGGGCGTAGCTGTCAAGCACCTGCACCTCATATCGCTCCTGCAGGTACACCCCGCTGTTACCGCGCGCCTGGCCGCGAGCATCGGACATAAATGGCGTGCGAAATTCCACGTGCAGCTTCAAATCTGTAAATTTCTTTTTGGTTACAATTGAACCGGTACCCTTCACGACTTCCATTGCGCCGCCCTTCACAAGTGACCATTTCACAGAATCAGCGCCTGGTTTCTTGTTTGTATGTTTCCATTGCTTGAAGTTTTTGCCGTTGAAAAGGACAATCGCACCGGCCGGAGGCTCAGCCCCCAAAGTAGGCGATACCCGAATCACCTTATTCAATGCAATGCTGCCGAATTCATCCCCCTCAAAACTACCGTTGAGCTTGCCATTTTCGATTGCCGCTTTGATTTCAAGGGTACCGCCGTCGCTTAGTTCGGCTTGTCCTTCAAAGCGCACTGCGGCACCGTCGCGCCGGCCCTCAAGCACCACCATCGGCTCCTCGCGGGTATCAAACTCTTCCAGTACTTTTGCTCTGTAATTGCCTTTTCCTAAAGCTATCACCTGTGTTACAACCCGCCCGGAATCGCTTTCGTCTTTAAGTTTCCAGTTTCCTTCCCAGTCACCCATGGCCGCATCGGCACTCTCAATCGCATCTCTCGCCTCGATGACCGGGTCAACGGCTAACGGGCCGGCACAGGAGGACAACAGCACAGACAAAATGAGGAGTGATAAACACGTGATAAATTTACGCTCGTTAATTAAAAAAACGCTACTACTAAACATCTTCAAAAACATAATTTTGTCTCCTTTTATTTAATTGAAAAATCCTTTGCAAGATTGAGGTTAATTTTCTTTTTTGTTTTATCCTCCACTTACTTTTTCAATCCCTCAATCCAATTTTTTAAAATTCTTTTTCGTTCAACCCTCCACCTGCTTATTCAATCCTTCAATCCGATTTATCACTTCCTGCGCCTGCTGACGCAACGGGTCGTTCTTCGAGGTTTGCAAAATCTTCTCTAATACATCCCTGGTTTGCTGGGGAAAGTTTTCGTAGATGCCCTCAGCGATTTTAAGCACCGCAAATTCCGCTTCTCTGAATAAAGTCTTGTCCTGGAGATAATCTGCTGACATTTGCAGTGCGCCGAGAGATTTCGTATTGGCCAGCCCTGAAAGCACACTTCTTTTCTCATTTGCATCCGGCGCCAGAGTCATTGCTTTCTTATACATTTCAATCGTCTCTTCGGGCGCTCTCTTACTATCAAGCCCAAGCAGGCGGATAGAACCGCGCAGTGCCAGTATCCTGTGTGCTCTGTCCTCGGAGTTCTGCGCTGCTTTGAGCATCTCAGCCGCCGGTTCAGAAGTAGGCCACTCTGCCAGCGCACGGATAGCGGCACCCCTGCTCTCAATATTGTCGCTGTTCAGCGCCTCGACAAGCCGGGGCAAAGCGCTGCTGTCGCCTATTTTGCCTAACACGCTCAGCAGAGAGCATTGTTTTTTGACATCTTTAACCGAAGGCAGCACAGCCAGCACCGCCTCGGCCTGGCGGTCCTTGTCCTCGATTTTATGGGCAACAGAGGCTACCATTTTCTGGGCCTCAGTGGCCTCGGATGAGCTTCGCAGGTTCAACAAAAGCTCGACCAGTGCCGGCAAATCCTCCGGGCCGGCAATGACCTTTAAGACCTTGAACGATTCGACTCGAACTTTGCGGTCCGAATCCGTTGCGGTTTTTAACAAAGTGCCCACACCTGCGGATATATTCCGCTCACCTGTGCTCTTAATCAATTCCACCTTCGTTTTTGGCTTTGCCTTTGGAATCCCTGCCAAGACTGCTCCATCGACCTCCGAACCGCGCAAACGATACAAACTCTCGCGAGCGGCCTTTTGTTCGGCGCCTCCGGTCGCCGCCGCCGTTTGTGCCAATAAGCCAACGCTCGAAGCATCACCTAATTGCCCCACTGCTTTGAGGGCCGCAATCCGAACAGATTCATCCTTGGCCTTCACAGCGGTGATAACCGCCGGCAAGGCAGCGGCGTCCCTGCGGTCGCCCAGAGCGGACAACAGTTGCACCTGGCTGGTAGCAGAAAGGTTCGGCAGCTCTTTGGCCAAAGCCTTTGTTACTTCTGTCCCCGGCATCTCCTTTACCATTGCTATGGCCACGGCCTGCATCTCCTGGTCGCCGCTCTTAAGAATGTTTAGGACTATCCCGATGGCATCATCCTGCTGCTCGGCTGCACCAAAGCAAACAGCACAGCAGCACACTAACAAAAGCCGTAGGGTGGGCTTTAGCCCACCGAGACGAAATTGGTGGGGCAAGACAAGACTACGAATTGCATACTTGATTTTCATTTTTATCTTTACTTTTTCGTTGAGCTTATCATGCCTTTCAGTGCAGCAGTACGTATCGGCGCCGGATTACCCTCTTTTTGGAGCTCTTTGTAGATAGCTAAAGCCTTGGCCTTATCGCCCTCGGCCACAAGCTGGTCGGCGCACTTCAAATAAGAATCCAAAACCAGCATTTGCAATTTGCCGCTTGTTTTGTCCTTTGCCGCTGCCAGCGCTTCGGTGGCCCTGGAGTCAGCTATCTGGCCAAGGGCGGCGGCAGCGGCGGCAGCTACTGTTGGGTCGGAATCGTCAATAAGTCTGCCCAGAGCACGAGCCGCTCGTCTGTCACGGCGCTGACCCAATGAGTTAATTATGCCGACCTGTGGTTTGCCCTTTGCTGCCCTCAAAGCTCTTCGCAATGCGTCGTTGACTGCCGTACCGGGTATCCGCTCCAGGGCATACCTCGCCATATCAGAGGTCTCCTCATCGGTCAGCATTTTAGCCAGCACCGGCACGGACTGTTCGGTACCGATAATGCTCAGTTCCCTGCAGACAAACTGCTTGCCGGCCCGCGTTGAATCCGAGATGAGGACATCCAGAAGACTTTTCTCAATCTTTTTCAGTTCCGCGGGCGAACTGTGTGCCTTTTTTATGGTATCACTCACCTCAGTCAGCGCCAATCGGCTCTGGCCCCAATCATATGTCTTTACGTTTTCCAGCAATTCCTGTAATGTCGCCATTTCTATTCCCTTTCCTGAACTAACGATAGGTTTCGGTTTCGTATCAACTTTATAGTCACCAAATGCGAACTGGATACCGTCGAGATAATGCCGCAATATCGCCGGGTTCCAGAATATCTCGTCGTTGTGTCCCAATGAGCAGTAGAACACGCGCCCTTCGCCGCAGGTCTTGACCCAGCCGGTACCGGTATCGTCATCAGTTGGTTTGAATCCTTTGACGTTACGGGTAGTCGGGTCGCTCATATCCAGACTCATCAGAACAAGCTGCTTGTCCCGTGAATACAGTGGTGCATCCGTTCGATAAATCTCGTCCTTTATCTTAAACCCCTTCCCCTTAAAGGCCTTCATTAGCGGATGGTCGGGCTCATCAATCTTAATCGCCCAGGTCCCGCCGCTTGTCCAGGGATGGCCGGTGAATTTTCCGCCCATCATTTCCTGTGCCTCAGGCCATTCGTTAAAATTATCCGTGCCCGCGTGGACACCGACTATCCCTTTTCCGTTTTTCACAAAATCCATCAGGGCCTTGCACCGCTCCGGAGTCTCTGTGGGATTGAACTTCAGGCCCGTCGTATTGTTCAGGCACACCGCGTCAAACTGCTTGAGATTCTCGGGTGTGAACACCGAATAATCGTCGGTGGTTACGACATCGAACGCCCCGGTCTTTTGGCCCATAATCTCGAGCGCCTTGTTTACCACGGGGATCGATGTGTGGAAAAATCCTTCACACCGCCAGAAAACCAGCAGTTTCCGCGGGCTGGTGACCCTGACGGTCGCACTTTGCGGCATTGCTTTTTCTATTTTTTGCATTTCTTCGGCCGTTACCTCCCGCAGCTTCGCAGGCGACTGGGCCTGCAAAGTGCTCACCAGAAGCAATGAACACAAGATAGCAGGCAATAAAATTTTGGTATCTTTTACCTTTCGAATCATTTTTGCTCCTTTCTATTTATATTTTTTACTTTTATAAGTGCCATGGGCTGCGCATTGGCCGAGAAAGCATCCTGTTGGCTTCATCGTCGTTGAGAAAGATTTCTTTTTCCGGGTCCCAGCGCAGTTTTCTCTCAGTGAGCATTGCTATTTCCCCCAGCAGTGCGACACTGATGGAGCGGTGCGCTATCTCTATAGGTGTAATGGTCTTTTCGCGAGACTTAACACAGTCTAAGAAGTTCTGGTGATGGTCTCGGCTTCTTTCCAACCTGATTTCATCGGGGCCAATGACTTCCTTTAAGATACTTTCCGAGCTGGCCTCGAGCTTGCCTCGTTTGACGTGGATCCAGCCGTCTTCACCATACCAGACGGTTCCCATGCCCATCGGCTGCTGCCGGTCATTGGCCACAACCATTGTCAGACCGTCTGCGTACTTACAGGTGAACTTATACTCGGTTGGCACATCGAAGATGCCGTCACTGGGATAGACACCTTTGCCCTCTATCTCGACCGGGCCTGTATAGTCAAGCCCGAGGCCCCAGTGTGCAATATCGATATGATGTCCGGCCCAGTCTGTGAGCTGCCCGCCGGAGTAATCCATAATCCACCGCCAGTCCCAGTGCATGACGCCTCTGAACGGCACCCAGGGGGCCGGGCCCAGCCAGAAGTCCCAGTCCACGCCCTCAGGCACCGGCTGTATCGGTTTATTATCAGTGCCGCTTCCGGTAGGCAGGCCTACCTCGACTTTATGCACCTTGCCAATCCGGCCGTTGCGAGCCAATTCACAGGCGCGATGAAAATCGCTGACCGAACGCTGCCAGCTGCCGGTTTGCCAGACCCTGCCATAGCGATGCACCGTCTCGACCATAACCTGGCCCTCATGGATGGTCCGCGCCAGGGGCTTTTCTCCGTACATATCTTTGCCGGCCCTGGCAGCCATAACTACGGGAATCGAATGCCAATGGTCGGGCATCGCAAGTGACAATGCATCGATGTCCTTACGCCCAATTACTTCGCGGAAATCCGAATACATCTTGCAGTCATTGTTTCCGTATTTTTTGTCCACGTTATCCCTGGCCTTTTCGCGGTGACTCTTATCGATGTCACACACTGCGACAACCTGGGCTTCTTTCTTGCCTAAGAATGAGTTCATATTGCCGGTGCCCATTCCGCCGACGCCTATGCAGGCCATCACGATGCGGTTGCTTGGTGCGACGCTGCTGTCTTTACCCAATGCAGAGGAAGAAACGATATAAGGAAATGCTATTGCCCCGGCGGTAACACCGGTCGCACTTTTCAAAAAATGACGCCGAGTTATTATGTCTGAGTTTTTAGTTTTTCTGTTTTTCATATCTTTAGTCCTTTAGCTGATTGGTGAGTAGTTAATTGGTTAATTGGCGAGTTGAATACTCACTACTCACTACTCACCACTCACTACTCACTACTCACCACTCACTTCTATAGGTGCCATGGGCTGCGCATGGGCCGCGAAAGCAGCCGGCTGGCTCCGGCATCTCCAATCAGCACCTCATGTTCAGGGTCCCATTTGAGCGGCCGGCCAAGCTTGTACGCAATATTGCCTAAATGGCAAACGCTTACTGAACGGCAGCCGGTCTCTATATCGCAAATCGGTCTGCTGCGTCTGCGGATAGCATCCAGCCAATCGACATAATGGTTCCTGCTCTCGTACAACTGTATTTCATTGGGCCCGATTTGCTGGTCCTTCAGATTCTCAGGCCGGGTGCGGATATGTCCACGATTGACCTCGACCTCGCCTTTGGTGCCGGTGAATAAAACGCCGTTGGCCTTATCGCGGGTCATCGTAACACCATTAGCATATTTATAGGTAAGCACCTTGTAATCCTCACCGTCGGGGGGAATAATTTCAACCGGGCCGCTCTCGTCCATACCCATACCCCACTGGCCGATATCGAAGTGATGTGCCCCCCAGTCGGTCATCCCACCGCCGCCAAAGCTGCTGTGGTTGCGCCAATTAGGAAAGCCGTCCCAGCTTAGATGCGGCGAAAGCTCCGAGTTATACGGCCTCGACAACACCGGGCCCAGCCACATATCCCAATCCAGATAATCCGGTACCGGCTCTGCCGGCAGTGGTTTATCCTGGGGAGGGCCACCTACGCCAACGGTTACGTGTTGTAACCGGCCTATGTAACCGTTGAGGACCAGCTCGCACCCTAAACGGAAGTGCCAGTCCGAACGCTGCATGCTTCCGGTCTGGAAGACCCGTCCATAACGCCTGACCGCATTGACCATTGTCCGGGCCTCGACGATAGTCTGTGAAAGCGGCTTCTCACAGTAAATATCCTTGCCGGCCATAGCAGACTGGATAACCGTAATGGCGTGCCAATGGTCAGGCGTGGAAATCACCACTGCATCAATATCATCTCTGGCAAGCAGCTCACGAAAATCTCCGTATACATCGCAGCCTTTATACGTACCTCCGTTCTTTTCGGCATAGTGGTCTTCAACGATTTTCTGCCCACGCGCCAGCTTGAGTTTATCAACATCGCAGGCGGCCAGAACGTGCGTACCGGGCGAGTTCAAAAAAGAGCTCATCAGGTGCTTGCTCTGCTTGCCTGCACCGATGAAGCCCAACGTAATTCTCTCACTCGGCGCAATATCGCCTGCCTTACCAAAAGCAGACGCAGGAACAATATGCGGAAAACTTATAGCCGCCGCCGCAGTACCGATTGTACTTTTAATAAATTGACGTCGATTAATCCCTTTTTCCTTCATAAGAAAAATCCTAATCTCACAATTAACAAATGATAATCAATTTCCAATAGTCAATAATAAATGGTCAATAGTCAATTTCACAGGTGCCACGGGCTGCGCATTGCATTTCCGAGCAGGCTCGTTGCGGTTGGGTCATCGAGTATTTCTTCGGTTTTGGGATTAAAGCGTATCTTGCGTCCCAGCCGCATAGCAATCTGCCCTAAGTGGCCCGGCGTCGCTGAGCGGTGTGCAACCTCACAAGGCGTTAGCGTGGTCTCACGACTTTTGATACAGTCGAGGAAATTACGCCAATGTCCGGGCGAACGAAACAGGTGTATCTCATCAGGTCCGAACTTCTCTTCGAGCAGTTTCTTGGGCTGCGCATCTATATCACCGCGAGTAACCCAGACCCACCCGTCTTCGCCTGTCCACTTTGTCCCGTCGCGAATGTCACTGTGCCCGCCGGCGATAACCATCGTAATCTCGTCGGGATATTTCGCCGTCAGCCGATACTTTGTCGGGCTGTTCCATAATCCGTCTTTCGGATATTCCCCGGAGCCTTCTATCTCGTACGGGCCGCCGTAGTCCATGCCCAGGCCCCAGTGGGCGATATCGACGTGGTGACCGATCCAGTCCATCAACTGTCCGCCTCCGTGGTCGAGGACCCACCGCCAGTTCTTGTGCACACGCGCCGGACAATACGGCCCGTATAGCGCAGGCCCGAGCCAGAAATTATAGTCAAGCTCTATGGGCGGCGGACAAACCCCTTCCTGCCCCTTGGTCTCGCCGAAGTCGCTATGTCCCGAAGGCAGCCCCACCTCAACAGTATGCACTCTGCCGATACGGCCATTGCGGACCAGCTCACAGGCAAAGCGGAAGTTGGCCTCCGAACGCTGCCAGCTGCCGGTCTGCCATATTCGGCCGTAACGCTCGACCGCATCGCACATAGCTCGGCCTTGCCTTAGATTATGCGACAGGGGCTTTTCACCGAATATGTCCTTGCCCGACCTCGCAGCTTCTATAGCTGGAATCGCGTGCCAATGGTCGGGCAGACCAAGCGATACTGAGTCGATATCATCGCGCGCTAACAGCTCACGATAATCCGCGTACGCAGCGCAGTCTTTGTTTTTGTATTCCTCATTGACTCGGTTGACTGCGCTCTGCAGATGGTTTTTGTCAACGTCACAGACGGCGACAATTTGACAGTCTTTTTCGCGAAGAAATGAGTTCATATTACTGCCGCCCTGCCAACCAACACCAATACAACCCATAGTAATTCGCTCGCTCGGCGCCACGCTGCCGGTCTTGCCCAAAGCCGACGAAGAAACAATATACGGAAATCCCACTGCCCCCACAGCGGTGCCGGCCGCTCCCTTCAGGAACTGACGCCGGTCACAAACGCTCCAAAGCCTTGGCGACGGAGCGCTGACACTATTTTTGACAGTCATATTAACCTTTCCTGCCCCCGTTCTTGCTTTCGCACCTGTGCCTGCGTTACCCCCGTTCTTGCTTTCACACCTGTGCCTGCATTACCAACAGGTGCAGGCAAGAAAGCACGGCGGTGCAGCCAAAAAAGCATTGGGGCTATTTCTTCTCGAACGCCGCATCGAAGGCAACCTGTGAGGGCTTAAAGTCCGCCTTCTTTATGAACTCGCAGGCCTCTGCTGCGCCGTGTTCACGGTCCATTCGGCTGTCTTCCCACTCAATTGAAAGCGGCCCCTGGTAGCCTATATCATTCAACGCCACTATTATCTCCTCGAAATTGATATCACCATGACCAATCGAGCGGAAGTCCCAGTAGCGGCGAGGGTCGGCAAACTCGGTATGACCACCGAAGACACCAACCGTCCCATCCCCGTGACCCCACCAGACGTCTTTCATGTGAGTGTGGAAGATACGGTCCCCGAAAGTGCGGATAAACTTAACATAATCCACGCCCTGGTAGGCGAGATGGCTCGGGTCGTAGTTGAAGCCGAAAGACTTGTGCCCTCTGATGGCTTTAATGGCACGCTCGGCCGAGGCAATATCAAACGCAATCTCCGTCGGGTGTACTTCCAGAGCAAACTTCACACCCTCTGCCTTGAAGGCGTCGAGGATGCGCCGGAAGCGCTTCGCGAAGTCCTTGTAACCTTCCTCGATTGCCTCTGGTGGATTCGGCGGGAACGAATAAACCATGTGCCAGATGGAGCTTCCCGTAAATCCATTGACGACATCTACACCCAATTTCTTCGCGGCCTTGGCAGCGTCGATTACCTTCTGGGCTGCACGCTTGCGGACGCCTTCAGGTTCGCCGTCGCCCCAGACATCCGGCGGCAGAATTGCCTTGTGACGCTCATCAATATTGTCGCACACGGCCTGCCCAACTAAGTGTGTCGATATCGCGTACACTTTTAGGCCGTACTTCTTCAGAAGCGCACGCTTGGCCTTGCAGTAGCTGCTGTTGCTCAGGGCCTTGTCAACCTCGAAATGGTCGCCCCAGCAAGCCAATTCCAAACCATCGTAACCCCAGCTCGCCGCCTTCTTGGCTAATTTTTCCAGTGGTAAATCCGCCCACTGGCCGGTAAAAAGTGTTACAGGTCTTGCCATTTGTCTTTCTCCTTATCAAAAATTGTCAGAAGCTTTCCGTAAAATGAATCCTTCACTATCTGGAAATAATGACTTCGAGCATTATTATATTGCAATTTCCTCCGGTTAGATTGCGAATTCAATATAACCGTTTTTATTAAAGGAGCTTACGCTCAACAAAGACTATCTGTCCCTGCCGAGGAGCCAAAATCGTTTTTACATTATAACCGGCGGAAGTTGATACGCAATTCAAATTTTCTGCGAAAATACCACCACTATTTCTATAACATCTAATTTGATGGGTGGCAGCCTCAAGCGAGCCCCGAAAAATCGGGACGAGCTTGGGGATGGCTTAGAACAACTACCAGTAACCACCACGCATTTATCGTGTTACAGACCACTACAAGGGGACTATCCAGATATTGCGGAACGATACCTCGTTACCGTGCTCTTGTAGCAGAATGGGGCCTGGTTCAGGTCCTTCAGGTCGTCCCGCACCGGTTTTATTCTCCAGCTCAACATCGTTATGAATCAAAACACCGTTATGCCATACGGTGATACGGGCGTTTTGGGTTTTCCTGTTGCCGTCGAACCTCGCGGCATGGAAAATAATATCGTAACTCTGCCATCTGCCCGGCATCCTGCAGACGTTCTTATCCGGCGCTTTGAATGTATATATTGACCCGCATTCATTGTTCTTTGGCTCCAGACCATAGGAATCGAGGATTTGTACCTCATACCGGCGCTGTAGATATATGCCGCTGTTGCCTCGGCCCTGGCCTTTTACGTTTGGCGGCATTTGCGGGGTCTTGAACTCAACGTGCAGCTTGAAATCCCGGAAGTCCCGCTTCGTCATTATGCTGCCGCTCTTAGGCGTACTCTCCGTAGTTCCATCAATAAGCCTCCATCCAATTTCCTTGTCACCTTCGGTAGTCCAATGCGCAAAGTCCGTGCCGCCGAACAGCATAATCGCATCGCTCGACTCAACAGTTTCAATCTCGACCTTCGGCGGGTGAGCATAGTCATTCCAGAGCCTTTCGGTGTTCTCAACATCGACTTTTCCTTCGTGCACGTACAAACGATAGCGATAGATATGGTCCTTGCCGGGCTTCAGCTCAAAGTCATCCAATTGTACCGGCGCCCAGTTAAAGAACACCTCCTGCTCGAACTCAGGCCATATTCGCATCGGCTCCGGATGTCTGAAGTTATCCGGATGGCTAAAGTGTGTTAAACCCTTCCACTGCCCATCGGAAACGCCGGCAGTATCACACCAACGCGCCCGCGTCGCATGACCATCCTTACGGGTCCTGCCCTGACTGGTCAGATACGCCGCCTTCTCACCGGCCCATTCCGCTGCACCTCGAAAGCCGAACCCGCCATAGCGATACTTCTCTAAAAGAAGCGAACTATCCGCTACACACCGCTGCGCCGATACAAAATCCCAAAGCCAGTAGCCCTCGCCCGGTCCGCCCACATTGTAAACACGAACATCCCAAATTTCATTGAGCACTACCTTTTCTCCCTCATCGGTTTGTAATGCAACATGCTCGTGCTCCGCTTGAAAACCGCCATAGACAGGCCCGCTTGTCGTCGAAAGAAATTTCTTGAATCGAACCGTTCCCTGGCCTGCCCCAAGATTCCAGAAATCGACATCCTTGCCTTCGAATTTTGTCTTGGTCCACGGCATCCAGATTCCAACATGATGGTAATGGTCTTTCGGATGAATGTTTGTCAGCACCGACCCCGTCGGCGACCATAACGGATGAATAAATCCGCTGCGGTAGTACAGATCGCGGGTTTGTTTATACTTTTCTCCCATATCCTCTATTGGTGGTGGCGGGACAAGGGCGTGATTATAGCTCAGGACCTTCGTACCATCTTTTTCTATCCACAAAACCTTATTGTTCTGATTTGCACTGACGCTGGACCCCGCCGTTTTGCTGCCTTTGACCAGCTCATACGTTCGTTTGCTTCCTGCTTCTGTTTTACCCGAAAGTACCCACCACAACCGCGGAGGACTGCCCGCTTCGAGCTGCATAGGGACCTCGATGCGTTGTGAACCTTTAACTTCTACTAAGTGAATCTCATCTGACGGAAAGCCCAACGGTACACTATCCAGCCACGCCGTCACCGGCGTATCGATTCGTGTGTAATCTCCCGCCTCGACAGTGATTTTCGCCAGAGGCCCGGCCCGGCTGA
This sequence comes from Sedimentisphaerales bacterium, assembly GCA_035528395.1. Classification (GTDB taxonomy): domain Bacteria; phylum Planctomycetota; class Phycisphaerae; order Sedimentisphaerales; family Anaerobacaceae; genus NIOZ-UU13. Next base: position 10,637 of record DATKYR010000092.1, on the reverse strand, counting down.
CCGATTGAGGCACTAAGACAAAGGAGAATAAAACAAAAAGAATAACTGGACCTTTTAGTGTTGACAGTGTTGATATGGGCTTTTGCATCGGTGCCCTCCTTTCGGTTAAGGCTGTTTGTTTATCATATTTGAGAACAAAACAAAAATTGTAATAATAGTGTGCGGTTGAATCAAGGATTATCTGGGAATTCTTTGATTTTATCTCCCTGTTTTACAGCTATAGAGCTTATCCGAATAACCGTCTCGTTATGAGGCCGTGCGAAAAGTTCGAGGCCAAGGCGGCAGGCCAAAAATGCTCGCCAGAAGTGGTTTTCTCCACGTTGAGAACATTTTTGGCCGATGGGTGGCAGCCTCAAGCGAGTCCCGAAATATCGGGACGAGCTTGGGGATGGCTTGGTCGCCCTACAGACCACTCGTACCGGAAATTCCCACCGAAGCAGAAATGTGTTATTTTTTGGGGCTGGTTGACTTGACGTAAAGCCAGGGTGAATTTGCCAGTTTGTAATCGATTATTTCATTAGGTGTGAAAAACAGCTTAATTTCCTGCTGAGCGGATTCCGGGCTGTCCGAGCCGTGAATCAGATTGTATCTTTCAGAGCAGCTAAAGTCCCCCCTGATGGAACCTGGTTCAGCGTATAAGCCGAAAGTACTCCCCATCATCTTGCGGGTCATATCTATAACGCCCTCAGCTTCCCAGACCATTAAAAGTACCGGTGCCGAAGAAAGAAACTTTACCATAGGCTTAAAAAATAGCTTTTCGCGATGAACCGCATAGACTTGACCGACCTGCTTTTCAGATAGCTGCACAAATTTTGCAGCAACAAGCTTAAGGCCTTTTTTTTCGAATCGTCCGATTATCTCACCAATCAGGTGTCGCTGCACACCGTCAGGCTTGATGATAATTAATGTGCGTTCTGTCATTTAAAAATATTCTTCGATTTCCAATTCCCAATCCTAAATGAGCAATCGAATCTTGGAAATTATACTCCCTGAGCAACAATATAAATTTCTACTCGTCTGTTTTGCGGATTGCCTCCTTTTTTGGGCTTATTTGCCGCGACCGGCCGATATTCACCAAAGCCTCGTACGCTCAATCGCTCAGACCCAATATTGTTACCGGTCATCAAATTCAGCACGGATATTGCTCTGTGCGCAGACAGGTGCCAGTTGGTCGGATGTTTTGCACGCGTCTCAGGCTTTTGAATGGGAATATCGTCGGTATGACCGGCGATTATAACGTCGAATTGTTTGGCCGTTTCTGTATTCAAAATCCCGCAAAGGGATTTAACAGCTTGGATTGCCGAAGACGCCACCGTGTCACTGCCCTTTTCAAAAAGCAAATCGCTCCTGAACTTTACTATGCCCCGGCTCGCATCGTAAGTCACCATATCGGAACCTTTGGCAAAGTCCTCTAACATTGTGCTAAGTTCCACCGGCAGTGCCGCTCCGCCTAAAAGAAGTTTTCCCTGCATCGAAGCAATCAGCTCTTGCTTTTTAGCCAGGTCTTCCTCAAGCGCGGCAATCTGTTGTTTCAGCGACTCTATCTCAATATCACCCTTTCCCTGAGCAGAGGCAAGTTGTCGTCTCAGCTGCTCAAGTTGCAGCGCGCCAACTTGCAGCTCGCTCTCAAGCTTTGCTATTTGTTCTCGCTGTGTGTCGTTCTGGATCCGAAGGTCCTGTAGTTCCGAGTTGCAGCCGGTCACCACTAAAACACAAGCACACATGAGAAAAATCAATGAAAGTTTGACAGTTCGCATCGTTCAGTCCTTTCCAAGAAAATTAAGATATTTCCTTTCGACCATCCTTAAAATACACAAGCCCTTTATTTATAGGTTGTTACAGCTCAACAGATTCTGCCTCCACCACCCATGCCCGTTAATAAAACCGATTTGTCTTTACACGTCAAGAATAAACTTCACAAAATATCAACTACATCCTTAATTTATTGGAGGGTTCTTTTCTTATAAATCGTAAATCTTTAATCGAAAACTTTAGCAAAGTAGAAGTCCTGAGCGAAAAAAATTGCCCTGACCGCAGACGAAGGGTCGAAGATCCGCTTGTGTTGAAAGCCCGCCTCCGGAGGGGTGCTTTCAATTAAAAAGGGGCTTATACCGAATCAATCAGTATAAGCCCCGAATTGATGTAAATCTGCTATATCAACCCCGTTAGATATGAAAAATACGACGTTATCTAACGGGGTCAACCACGCCCCAATATCTTGCTTTGCAATAAGCAATGGGGGCCAACTAAATCACACGGCTTAGGGCGCCGGAGGATACAGACGAATATCGTCAAAGTACATTGTACCTGAACCGCCGGCAGCCGGATTATTCTTGTTGCCAAGGCCAAGTGCAATCGTATTGACATCGGCCAGGTTCACGCCGAACGCCTGCAAGTCGATAGTCCACTCCGTCCAGGCGGTTATCTGTGCTGCATCAGGATTATCATTAGTAACGATCGCACTGCCGTTGAGAGCAACATACAACGTCTCAGCAGCATTATCCGAATTGCCCCTGAACCAAATCGTTAATGTGCTAACACCATTCTCGGTCCAGTCACGCGGATAAGTCAACGTCAAAGTTGCCTCAGAGTACCCAACACTGTTGTCGTAGTAAAGCGGCAGCGACTGGTTGCCTCCGTGAACGATAGTTTGCTCGGCAAATGGAGGATTATCGTAACCAACTAAAGAACCGTTTGTCGGGTCGTCGTATCCGTCTATCCACGCATTAAATATCCTGTTGCTATCGGGGTCAGTGGGGTCAAGGTCATTATAAGATTCAAAATCGTCCACGATAAGGAAGTTGGCTGTCGTAAAGCTCCAGAGGATGCCTGTCCATGGGCTGTCGGCGTTGGTATTGTTAACCTCATCAATCCGCCAATAATAAGTGGTATCCCACTCAAGCTTTCCGGGGTCATAGCTCTCAGCACCAAGGTCTCCTGTGCCTTTATACTCCGGCGAACCGGTATCGGCATTTTTCACGGCTTCTTTATCTGCTCCGAAATAGACCTGATGCGAAGCAGCAAAGACTCCCGGTGACCAGCTAATAATTTGTGTCTGCTTTACATCCACAGCGCCATTAGCCGGATTCGGGTTCCCGACGGCGCCCTGAGTAGTAAAGCTCCAAACGTCGCCTTTATACGTCTCGACGGCATCAAACTCATCGACACGCCAGTAGTAAGTCTTAGCCAATTTAAGTGTGCCGGGAGAATAGGTTGTAACTCCCTGGGGAAGTCCACCGGCGGCGTTGTCCACATCGTTAAAATTGTCTCCGAAGTACACGGTGTGTAATTTCGCACCGAAACCTCCGGTCCAGCTAAGGTCTGCATCCGGGTCTACCTGCTCGGCAGCATCAGCCGGGTCAGGTGCATAGGCGGTCTTTGGTGGAACCGAAAAGCTCCAGACATCACCTTTCCACGGACTATTCGGCTCGGTGTCATTGACCTCATCGATTCGCCAGTAGTAAGTCGTGCCGGGGACAAGACCATCCGGATAAGCAAATCCGGGAAAGCCGGCAACAAAAAACGTTGATGCCTGATTGCCCTGGAATGTGCCCTCGGCGCCGTCGTTGACATCGTCAAAATTGTCGCCCAAATACACATCGTGCGAGACCGCAAAATCTCCCGCCCGCCAGCTAAGGTTCACCCATGTATCCTCATGCAGGGTACCATCAGCCGGAACGGGGCCCGCGGCCTGTGGAAATGCGCCGGCACTGGCCTGCATAACACGCTGAACCTCCTCCTGGCTTAATGCTCTGTTGTATATTTGCACATCGTCAATCAGGCCGGTCCAGAAACGGCCCGTTGCATCAGAATTGTCTCCGATATAGAGAGGAAAGCTGCTGACAGTGATCTGTCCGGTGGACGCTTCAGTTGCATCCACCTCACCATCTACATACAAGTAGTTCATCGTGCCGTCGTACACCCATCCGACGTGGTGCCACTCGCCATCGTCCACGGGCGTAACCCCGTAGGTATAGCCCCCAGTCGTACCGTCCACAGCGGCCTCCATAAAATTATTCAGGCCTGCCCTCGACGACCTCCAGGAGTTGTCGCCTCTTGAAAGGACAGTGTTCCACTCCTTGTCGAATTCGACAACCTTGATCCAGTACGTGAAAGTGATATAGTCGGTGATATCGAACTCCGGCGGAGCCCCACAGTCTACATAGTCGCCGTCACCGTCGAGGCTTATTGCCTGGCCAAAAACGCCGGCCTCATAGGTCGGGTTGCCCATTTCGGTGCCATGGAGTTCATTGCCGGAGCTGTCCAGGGCGTTGCCGTCAAAACGATACCATGCGACAAGACTTGGGTCGGCACCTTCGGCTAAGCCCGTTATAATCAGGCTTGTCACCAAAACAAAAGAAAATAAATAAATCAATCTTTTACACATAATAGTCCTCCTTAAAAAAAGTTAAAAATAACCATTTACGCCTTGGCCACAAACCAAAACACTCGTTGTCTTCAAAATATGAATTGTTAATCGAAATGCACAAATCTTAATCACGAAGCACAAAGTTTCTACTATAACTCCTCCTCTCTTCGGAAAAACTACAAAGGTCCCGCACTTCGGAGGATGAAAATCCTCACATACCCGACTGTACGGGCACACAATCAACCTTATTTGTACCAAATCAGACCATTTCCCGTCAAGTAAAATCTCTCAAATTATGCATCCCTTTTCAACACCATCAAAAATATTTAGTTTTTATATTTAGCCCCGTCCTTTGGGCGGGGGTGCAAACGCGAGGAATGCTTTGTCCTTCCCCGCCTCCGTCCTCTGTACTTCGACATTCGACATTCCTTGCCTGTCCCGATGGTGTCAGTCGGGGTTCGAAATTCGATATTCATTCAATGTCTTTCTTCTGTTTTCTGTAATCCGACTTCTGTCTTCTGTATTCCAATCCACTAATCAACTATTCTTAACTCTGCCCGCCACTTCGCAGCCTTTTCCGGCTTGTTCCAGGCTTCGTAGAGTTCGATCAGGTTGTATCATGACTCTGACGTGAGTGGGTGCTGATCTTCAGAGACTGTCTCTCACTCTGGAAAGTTCATTCGTTCCAGCAGGTCGTCAAACCTTGGATCCAAGCGGAGAGGCTTCAACGACGAAGGTATTCTGAGCGAAAACATACCGAAATGCCTTTCTTGATAGACTTTTTTGAGCCACCGAAAAGCTTCATCAGCATTTCCGAGGTCTCCGTAGAGCGCGGCGAAGTATATCGGCAAAACATATTCACTCTTGGCCTTATCCTTTAATTCTTGAAGCAGGATCTCGGCCTCATCTTTCCTGCCTGAAATAGCATAAGCTCTTCCAAGCATCGCAATCAAAAGCGGTGTGCGGCCGGCGAGACTCATGGCTTTCTCGACAGATGCGATCGCCTCCGGGTACATGGACATGGATAGATAATCCTCCGCCAGATCAGAGAGTGCTATCACAAAACCTGGGGCCAATTCCAGCGTTTTCTCACGTTGTTCTACAGCTCGTTCAAAATGTCCGGAAAACCTATACATATTCGCAAGTTGATTATTGAGCACTTGTGAATGTGGATCAAGTGTCACGGCTGTTTGCATCATGTCGATGGCCTTATCGAAACGCCCAGCTACGACCCAATACCAGGCAAAACCGAAGTATCCGTAGCTGAGGTTTGGATTAAGGTCGATGGCTCGTTCCAGACTCAGTTTGGCTTTTTGCCAGTCCCAGTCATACATCAGAGCGATCCAGCCTAAAGCAGAATGGGCTTCCCCGCATGTCTCATCTAACTTGATCGCCGTATTCGCGGCTATCTTGGCTCTGGAGAAGCTCTCATGCCCTGCGCCGTATCCGTAACATGAAGGAATCCAATAAGCGGCCGAAAGCCATGCATAGGCTTCCACGTAATTTGGCTCTATCTCGATAGCCTGGTTAAGGTAGTCAGCGGCTGTTCTAAAACTTTCTTCAGTTTTCTTCTCGAAGAAGAAGATGCCCTTGAGATATGCCTCGTGCGCCTTTGGGTTTACCGGTTCCGTCCGTTTGATTCGCCTCTCTTCTTCAGGGGTGACGGCAACCTCGATTTCCCGCGTGATGGCCAGCGTCACCTCGCTTTGTAGCGCAAGGATGTCAGTCAGAGTTCCCGTGTAGTTCTCCGACCAGAGATGTGTGTCGATCCTTCCATCGATCAGCTGAACTGTGATGCGAACGTCATTTCCCACCTTCAGCACCGAACCCTCAATGATGGCATCGACACCGAGTTCCTTTGCGATTTCCGGCACCTTCTTGTCCGTGCCCTTGAAATGCATGGATGAAGTACGAGAAATGACTCTGAGGGCTTTGATCTTGCCGAGTTCGGCGATCAAGGCGTCTGTCATGCCATCCACGAAGTATTCCTGCTCCTGGTTGCTAGAAAGATTCTCGAATGGCAGTACGACAATTGCCTTCGTCGGTTGAGTGCGGTCTGTTTCTACGGTTTCCGTTCGCAGCGTTAAGTGCTGCAATTCGGTCGCTGTATCTTCGAGCGTGATGGAAATATCGCCCATATCGCGCAAACGGCGATGTGGCTCTTTCTCCAGACAGCGACGCAGCAGAACTCGAATGTTTGCCGGCGTGCTCTCCGGCAGCGGTTGGAAATTGGGTTCTGTTTTCAGGATATTGGCCAGCGTGTCGGAAACTGTCTCGCCTTTGAACAGGACCTTGCCGGTCAGCATCTCATACAACACGCAGCCAAACGACCAGATATCGCTGCGCTTATCGATTGGCTGACCGCGGGCCTGTTCCGGAGACATGTAAGCCGGCGTGCCGATTATATGGCCGGGTTGAGTGTCAGTAACCTCGCTGCTGCCTTCGGTTACAGTTGCTTTGGCTAGGCCGAAGTCCAGCACCTTGACTCTGCCTTCTGGTGTGATCTTAATATTTCCCGGCTTGAGGTCCCGATGGACAACACCCTTTTCGTGTGCTGCTGAGATAGCCTCGGCGACTTGCTGGCCGATTGAAAGGGCCTCTTGGAGCTTCAATGGTTTGTGAGCAATCCGTTCTGTTAGCGTCTGGCCCGGGATATATTCAAGAACCAGGTAACCAGAATCATTATCCTGCTCAATTATATCATGGATAACAGCGATATTTGGGTGATTCAATGAGGCCAAGAGTTTGGCCTCACGCTGGAATCGCATCCGGGCAGTTGAGTCACCCACTAATTCAACCGGCATACTCTTGATGGCAACAGACCGGTCAAGCTTGGTATCACGAGCCAGGTACACTACGCCCATGCCCCCTCGGCCGATTATCTCTATTATTTCAAAGGTGCCAACCTTCTGGCCGGTAAGATCATGTGCGCTTGCCGCAACGTCAAAGTCGCTCGCTTCTGCCTGCACAAGGGAATCGAATAGTGAGTCGACTTTCTGAAACTCGTCTACCTTCCGTCGAATTCGATCTTCAAACTCTGGGTATTTCCTCACGAGTTCTTCTACGTCGGGCGCCGCACCACGCAAGCGCGCAGCGAGGAACTGCCAAACGGCCTCTTCAAAGCTACGCGCTCGATCGTCGTTACTTGCGTTCGCCATCAAATCGTCCAGAAGGTATCGGTAAGTGCTACCATGGCCCGTAAGAGCAAATGCCCTGCCGCATCCGCACTCTTGCCCAGTTTATCCCCTATCTCTTCGTAAGAGAGCCCATCGATCTTCGCCAAAACGATGACTTTCCTGTATTCGGGTTTCAACTTGTCTATCGCCTTTTCAAGTTTGTCCAGTTCTTCTCTTCTGGATAATATTACACTCGGTGTCGTGTTGTGAGCGGGCTCAAGAACTCGGGCGCGCTCATCTCTCGATCTTGAGGCATCGTTATACAGCGGTGTTTCTTTGTGAATGTCGCGCTTGCCGGCGTGGAGTTTGTCCAGATTGTCGCGAATTCTGTTCTCTGCTATCTTCCCTAACCACCGCAGGAAATCGCCTTCGTTTGTGTATGTAAAGTCTCCCAAATCCTTCAAAGTACACATAAGAACGTCCTGGACTAGATCCATCGACTCCAGCTTGGAGCGAAGCTCGCTGCCCATTCGAAGCCGTATTATCCGTAGCACCCGTTCGCCGTATACTCCGCACAATTGGTCGAGTGCAGATCTATCACCTTGCTTGGCCAGGCTAACCAATTGCTGAGTTTTACAGCAGAGATAATTGCTCAACTTTCGATAACCTCCGAAAACAAAAGGTGTTACGTGAATATTATCAGTTTTCAATAAACGGATTATATGTAAATATTATAACAGTTTTCAAAGAAAACTTCAAGCAGTGCGTCATATTTCGTATTTTTTTCCGCTTATAAAAGTAGGACCAACGAGCCCAAAGAGCCGGTTCTTCAACAAGCAGACTGTTACGAGCAAAGCTGCACTTAGTGCGGCGTAAAAATGTTAACCGTTCCCTGCTTGAGCGGGGACAAGCTTTGAAAGACCAGCTATAGAGAGTCAAGAAATAATTAACACAATTTTTAGGAGATTAACAATGTATTCACGAATCAAGAACATTTCGATAGCTTGTATTGTTTTAATTGCTTTAAGCGGTTTTTTTCAAACAGTCACCGCCGACATAGAAGCCAACAAGGCTATTATGCTCCGTGCTGAGGAGTTCTGGAACACGGGGAACATGGACATCGCGGACGAGGTTTACGCTGCCGAGTTTGTAAACCATGATCCGACCGCTCCTGATGTTGGCGATCTCGAGAGCTACAAAGGATTTGTCGCAGCGGTGCGCGCCGGTATGCCGGACTTCCATGTTACAGCTGAGGCCATAGTCGCAGAAGCAGACAAAGTGGCAAGCCGCTGGACAGTCACCGGGACACAGACAGGTGAGTTTCTCGGCATACCACCTACCGGTATACAGGCCAGGTGGACGGGAATCACCATTTATCGCTACGCTGATGGCAAGATAGTGGAAGCCTGGTGGAGCAAAGACGTACAGGGGGCGCTGGAACAGCTTGGTGTGATGGCTCCGACCCGCCAAACCTACACCTGGGGTGAGCCATCGCAGGTAACTGGCGACACCGGCGACCCGGAGACGAACAAGGTCCTCGTCCAGCGTATGATAGATGAAGTCATGAACCAGCAAAATCTGGCCGTCGTCGACGAGCTTTTCGCTGCCGATTACCTTATGCACGACCCGGCTTGGCCCGGGGAAGTGAAGGGCCCCGAAGGCTTCAAACAGTGGGCTGGTGCGATGCTCGAGCCGTACTTCTCCGACAGCCACGTCACTGTGGATATGATCGCGGAAGCCGATAGCGTGGCGGTCCGCTGGACCTGGAGTGCCACACATACAGGTGAGTTTATGGGTATCCCCCCAACAGGAAGACAAATAACTGTCGCTGGAATTAGCATCCATCGTTTCGCCGACGGCAAGTTCGTAGAAAGCTGGGCCAATTACGACTCCCTGGGCATGATGCAACAGCTCACCGCGGAGGAATGGCCGCTGGCCGGCACCTGGTTCGGCACCAACAGCCATGGACACACCATTCTCCTCACCATCACGCCGTTAGGCCCGGACAACGACCGGTTCGTCTGCGCCCTGGATATTGCACACGACCCCAGCTTCGGGGGCATGTTCCCGGGAACCATCGCCGCGACGAACATGCGCGGGATGTACGTCAAAACGCGATTGAACACGTATGACTTTACCATCATGTCGTACGGACTAGCGGAACCGGCGAAGGGCGAGTCAGCCCGTCAGGTGGTCTATATCCAAGTCGTCAGCGGCCAGTTCATTCTGACCGACGAGAATACATTCGCATCGGACCTTTACACCGCGGCCCTGTACGCCCCCGACCAGGATCCGTTTGGCGGTGAGTCACCTGCTTACGGGTGCTATCCCGTCTCGGGAACCTACAAACGGATGCCGGTGGTTCCTGTCTGTGAGCTGCCACCACCTGAGCCAGTGGATGAATAGACGTTGAGTCACGTAGAGCATTGCATTGCGAATCGCTCGGGGCTGCGGACTTCGTTCGCAGCCCCATTGTGCCTGGCATGTTGCCCGAAATAGTATACATCTCGGTTATCTATTCAAAGGCGCAATTGATTGACGAGAACACTATGGAAGGCCAAGGCACCCATGCATTTTATCTCCCATCCGCGGACGCCGATGACGACGGACTCCCTGATGATAGCCAAGAGCCAATCGCATGTTTACCGTATACGATCACTTCCAAGCGTGTGGGTCTGATACCTCCTTGTGTACCTCTACAGATAGAGCCCGAAGGTGAGTAGATAACAAGGATAACTCAATATTAAGTGACAGAACATTCAGAATGATTAAAGAGCTGGCAGCTCAAGAGAATTGTCAGCTCTTTTTTATTTTGGAATAGGTCTTTGAAAACTCTATGAAGCCAAGTATCTATTCTATATGGTCGTCGTGAAAGACCTCCCGGATACTTAATCCGATTTCACACTAAATATTTCAAGAAATATCTGTATTTTCGCAAAAAATTGACATTTATTCGGACTCGATATAGGAAAAATCAACATTTGTGGTGTCAAAATGGTGACAAGATGTCACCTGAAAATGGGGCTATTTTCGCGGTGCCATATCACTGCTCTACAGCTTTCTTTTGCGGCAGCTTTGCCCACCTCTCTTCAGCCTTTTCTGGCTTACAAACAGTGCAAAGTGATTATATACAGTTGTACAACGGTGACAAA
>DATKYR010000091.1:0-24699 GCA_035528395.1 Sedimentisphaerales bacterium | reverse complement strand
GAATCCGATATACTTTTCCATTGTGAGCCTCCTGTAATAAAGGTTATTGTGGCGTTTCTTAACGACCACGTAAAACTTTGGGCCGTTTAACGAGCCCATATCATAACCCACACGGGAGGCTCCGGTTTCATAGTTTATCTCGACTTTTTCAACAAGCCCTTCCGCGGGAATGACAAATACTGTTTCCGCAACAAGAACTAATTAGCTGATACTTTGACCCGCGACGGCTAAAACCAACGCGAAGACTTTTGAAGCGCCGGCTTGTTTCAGTGTTTTTGCACACTCGTTCAGCGTTGCACCGGTTGTTTTGATATCATCGACAAGACAAATCTTTCGATTTGAGAAATTGTGTCCGTAACGAACGGCGAAGGCACCGGCGACATTTTTAGCGCGCGCGGCGGGACTCGCCATTGCCGGCTGTAATTTTGTCCGACGGATTCTGACAAGCTCTGTGCTGATTTTGGCGGTGGAGTGATTTAATTTTCTGGCCAAAACCTGCGATTGATTGTAGCCGCGAGCTAATCGTCTCGACCAGTGCAGCGGCACGGGAACGAAAAGTTCTATATCATTATAAAAGCCACTTCCCTGCAAAGCGGAATTGGCCAAAAATCCTGCTGCCGAATCCAGTTCAGTTCGGCCGTTTTTAAAGGCCAATATCATTTTTTGCAGGGCCTGGCTATAAACTCCGCTGCGGGCTATCCGGTCGAAGTGAAATTCTTTACCCTGGCAATCGGGGCAGGCGCCTTCCAGCAGTGCAAATTTGCTGGCATCCCGGCCGCAGCGACGGCAGTAATCGCCACTCATGCAGGCCAGAAGCTGGGACCAGCAATTCTTGCACAGGTTGTTATCAGTTTCACAGATGTTTTCGCCGCAATTGATACATACTGCCGGCCAAAGAAGCTGGTTTAAGCTCTGCAGAGCAAAATTAAAAGCTCGTTTTGGCTTTGTTGTATTCACGCCGGCAATTATATAGACAGTAACTCAGATTCACCACTCAGAAAATATGAAAGCTGGCCTGCCAATGGCTAAACGTAGCGAATATCGCCTTATTATAAGCAAAAGTGGTTATATATTCAGAAATACTGATGAAAGATGCTTTTTAAAAGATAACAATCTTAAGTTAAGTTTTTTGTAACCTCTTTATTTACAATGGCCTATATTCCTTTGCCCGGCTATATTCGTGGTGTTTTTTGGGTTCCGTCTTGACTATCGTGCTTTTGACCGTTATAATTGTCATAGTTAAATTTGTATGGCAAAACCAATAAAGACAACCGGAAAGAAACGAAAGAAAAAATCCTCCACCAAGGTTGCCGGGTTCAAAAGCAAAAAGGCTTTTAGGAGCTACGAGCAGGCCCTTGAATACCTGTTTGCGAGGACTGATTACGAGAAGCAGGAGCGTCTGCGCTATAACGTCACTACGTTCAACCTCAGCAGGATGGAGAAACTGCTTTCGTTATTAGGCAATCCACACAAAAAAATCCATACAGTCCATATAGGCGGCACAAAGGGAAAGGGCTCAACAGCCACGATGTTAGCCAGGATGCTCGAAGCGAACGATTATAGAGTCGGACTATACACGTCGCCCCATGTGGTACACCTGCACGAGCGGATTACGGTCGATACAAAAATGATTAGCGACTCGGAAATGTGTGGCTTACTTAACCGCGTTTACGCTCCGGTTGAGAAGATGTCAAAGACCGACCCCCCCACTTTCTTCGAGATTATGACAGCCTTGGCATTTATGTATTTTCTCGATAGGGCGGTTGATATTGCCGTGATTGAAACCGGTATGGGCGGCAGACTCGACAGCACAAACGTTATTAAGCCCCAGGTCGTCGGCATAACCAGTTTGAGTATTGACCATCAACACCAGCTCGGGGACACTATTGACAGCATCGCAAAGGAGAAAGCGGGCATTTTCAAGCGTGGTGTCCCGGCTATTACTGTTCAGCAGGAGCCCTCGGCAATGCGTGTCCTAAAATCACAGGCCACCGCTGTCAAAGCGCCTTTGAGCGTAACCGGCAGCGATATTGATTTTTCGCATCGTTTTGAAACGTCACGGGAGCACGGCCCGCATACGAGAATCTGCTTAACGACGCCTACGAGTAAATTTGAGCATCTTCGGGTGCCGCTGCACGGCAAACATCAGGCAATCAACTGCGGCCTGGCCTTGGCTATGCTGGATAAACTCAAATCGGCCGGCTACAAAATAGACAACGGCAAGGCCGCTGAGGGACTTCATAAGGTCTCGTTGGCAGGCCGAATGGAAATGATTTGGGACGACCCCAGAATTATGATCGACGCCGCGCACAATGCCGCAAGCATTCATGCTTTGATTCACGCGATAGGCCAGAATATCCCTTACGATTCTATGGTCGTAATCTTCGGCTGCAACGCTGACAAAGACGTCAGAGGAATGCTCCAGAAATTACAATACGGCGCTGATAAAGTAGTTTTTACCCGAAGCAACTCGCCAAGAGCAATGTCGCCGGAAGATTTGGCTGAAATATACACCGAGATATGCGGCAAGATGTACCAGACGGCCGACAGTCTGGGGCAGGCACTGCAGATTGCCAAAAGCGCCGTCAGCAAAGAGGACCTGATTTGTATTACCGGCAGTTTTTATCTCATCGGTGAGGCCAAAATGCGCTTCCAGCAGAACTAATCACTTACGACAAGTTAAATTCCAGCCATTCTTGGCAACAAAAGACATATTCATATTGTGCCCATCGTGTCTTTATTTTACCCAAGACTGAGATTGTGCGCGCCCGAAAACCCCCCAAAGTCGGCAGGACAATCCGGAATTAGTCCTGCCATACACTTGAGGTGTATTCTCAATCTCCTTTTTCCATACCTCGATTTTGATTTGCAATAGCAGAGAATCTGGGTTATAAAGTTATTTCTTCAGAATTAAACACTTGTAATAAGGAGCTGACGATGGCGGAAATAAAAAAATATATCGCCGTTGACCTCGGAGCCGAGAGCGGCAGAGTAATGCTTGGCTCGGTTTCGGCACGTAAACTTGTTCTCGAGGAAATCCATCGTTTCGATAATGGGCCGATTGAAGAGCACGGCTCACTGCGCTGGGATTTTGACAGGCTGTTTTACGAAGTTAAGTCCGGTATCAGCAAAGCGACAAGAGCGGCAGGCGCTCAGGTATGGGGCATCGGCGTCGATAGCTGGGGCGTCGATTTCGGCCTGCTGGACGTCGATGGCAAACTCGTTGAGAATCCTTATCACTATCGCGACAGTCAGACCAACGGGATGAAGGAAAGGGCGTTTGAGATGATGAGCAAACGCGACATTTATGAAAACACCGGCGTGCAGTTTTTGCAGTTCAACAGCGTTTATCAACTGCTCGCAATGCGCCTGAATTATTCGATTGCCTTAGCCAAAGCTAATAATCTGATTTTCATTGCTGATTTGGTCTCGTACTTTCTTTGCGGCAAGATTTTCGCAGAATACAGTCTTGCCAGCACGTCACAATTTATGGATATGAGGACAGGCCGATGGTCCAAAGAGGTCCTGGATAGACTATCTTTGCCGATTCAAATCATGCCGAAAGTCGTCGAGCCCGGGACGGTTGTGAGCCAGTTGACCGGTAAGATTGGAATAGAGCTCCGTTGCGGGCCTATTCCGATTATTGCTATCGGCTCGCACGATACTGCTTCAGCCGTCGTCGCCGTGCCTGCTGCAGGGGACTCCAGCTGGGCGTATCTTTCTTCAGGAACCTGGTCCCTTATGGGCGTTGAAGTGCCGCGGGCAATTGTCGATGATAAAACCTTTGAATACGAGTTCACAAATGAGGGCGGAGTTGAAAATACGATTCGGCTTCTCAAAAATATAATGGGACTATGGCTCATGCAGGAATGCAGGAGGCAATGGGAGCGCGAGGGGACCGACCTGTCCTATGCGGACCTGGCGGCTTTGGCGGAAAAAGCCGAACCGTTTGCCAGTCATATTGATGTTGATTACAGCGGATTTCTTGCGCCCGGCGATATGCCGAAGAGGATTAACGATTACCTGACAGAGACCGGCCAAAACTCAATCGACGACAAGGGGCAAATGATAAGAACGATACTGGAAAGCCTGGCCCTGAAATATCGCACTGTTATGGAAGCTATCGAAGATGCTACGGGAAATACGATTGAGATATTGCATATTGTCGGCGGCGGCATACAAAATGAGCTGCTTTGTCAGTTCACGGCCAATGCCCTTGGCAAGAAGGTAATCACCGGCCCGATTGAGGCGACAGCCAGCGGCAATATCCTGATGCAGGCCAAGGCCACAGGACAGATACAATCTTTGGCCCAGGCCAGAGAGATTGTCCGCAATTCATTTGAGATGAAAGAATATCAGCCGCAGGATGCCTCACTTTGGGACGAACAATACAAAAAAGTGCATGGCTCGTAAGTGCATAAGGAAATAACCAACAATAGAAAGATTCATTTTGATTGCAGAACTCGAAAGCAGACTGGATAGTTTCGACCCTAACGAAAGAAAGCAGGCCCTGACGGCACTCTGTGAGAAAGTCGAGGCGGGCGAAATCGATTTGCCCAGGGCCGGCACGGATGTCAATCTGCACTGTCATACCTTTTTCTCATATAACACCTACGGCTATTCACCGAGCAAATTCGCCTGGCTGGCCCGCAAGGCGGGGTTGGCCGTTGCAGAAGTGGTGGATTTTGATGTATTGGATGCCCTAAAAGAATTTCTTGCCGCGGCAAGGATGCTCGGTCTGAAGGCCTGTGCCGGTCTGGAGACTCGGGTCTTTGTGCCGGAATTTGCCACCAGAGTAATAAACTCACCCGGTGAGCCGGGCATCTCATACCACATGGGCGTTGGTTTTCCGAAGGCCGAATTGGAGGGTGAACAGAAACGGTTTCTGCTTAAGCTTCGCCGGACGGCACAACAGAGGAATCGGGATTTGATGGGGCGGGTCAATAAGCACTTAAAACCCGTGGAGCTGGATTACGAAAAGGACGTGCTTGTTTTGACGCCGGGCGGTAACGCTACCGAGAGGCATATGTGTCTGGCCTATGCGCGTAAGGCAAAAGAAATATTTCCCGATGATGATAAGCTCTCCAAATTCTGGTCTGAGAGATTAGGTGTTGAGATTGAAACCTCGGCATTGCCCCAGGGCAGAAAATTGCTGGATGCAATTCGAGCCAGGACGATGAAGCGCGGCGGTGTCGGGTATATACAGCCGGACAAAGGTTCCTTTCCGATGATGGCTGATACGAACCAATTTATTCTGGCCGCCGGCGCGATACCGGTTCATACCTGGCTGGATGGTACCAGCAACGGAGAAAAGGACATCGAGGAGCTTCTGGAAGTGGCTATGAGTTCCGGCGCCGCGGCTATCAACGTCATTCCCGACCGCAATTATACGCCGGGGGCCAAAAATGAAAAAACGGACAATCTATACCGCGTGGTTGAGCTTGCTGAAAAGCTGCATCTGCCTGTTGTAGAGGGCACGGAGATGAACAGCCCGGGGCAGAAATTTGTGGACAACTTCGATACGGCGGAGATGGCGCCGTTAGTGCCGGTATTCCTTAAGGGTGCCCACATCGTTTATGCTCATTCGGTGCTTCAACAAAAATGCGGCTTAGGCTATACAAGCGACTGGGCAAAGAAAAACTTTAAAAGCGTTGCGGACAAAAACGAATTCTTTCAGCAGCTTGGACGCTCACTTGAGCCGCAGTATGAAGATAAACTTAGCGCTTTAAGTGAGGATGTAACCGCTAAGGAAATATTAGACATGATTAGCAATTGATAGCGGCTGTCATTGCGAGGCCTGTGAAACAGGCCGCGGCAATCTCTTTCGTTGCGTTTTAGATTGCTTCGCGGAGTTTATCCTGAGCAAAGCGAAGGGCTCGCAATGACAGCTGGTAGGGTGGGGCTTGCCCCACCGAGTTTTGTTCGGTGGGCTAAAGCCCACCCTACTTCCAGGGAAATATTGGATACAGTTAGGGACTATTCGATATTCGAATTTATCATTGGTGATGTACTTTGCATAAGACGTGAAATAAAAAATATGGGATGATAAACTGTGGTGGATTTGCCGAAAACGCAATATGCTGTGCAGTTAGTCGGGCCGGATGAGCTTGTCCTGAATAAGTCCAAGAAGGTTTTTCCGCCGGGCAGGCATCAGATTCTTTGCCGGGTCGAGGCGGTCGGACTTTGTTTTTCCGACCTAAAATTGCTTAAGCAATTTTCCTCACATGTCCGCAAGAGCAAAATAGTTTCCGGCATTGATCTTGAAATACTTAAAGAGATACCCAGCTATGTCCCCGGCGAAGCACCGACAATACCCGGCCATGAAACCGTAGTCAGAATTGAGGCGGTTGGCCCCGCGGTGGAAAATTTTAAGCCCGGCGAGCGTTTCCTTGTACAGACGGACTATCGCTGGATACGCACTGCCACTTCCAACGCAGCGTTCGGATACAATTTTGAAGGAGCTCTCGCCGAGTACGTGCTGATGGACGAAAGGGTCATAACCACACCGCAAGGCAACTCGATGCTTTTACCCGTCGGCGAGGAGCTTTCCGGCTCGGCTGTAGCTCTCGTAGAGCCGTGGGCATGCGTTGAAGATGCCTATGTATCCGCCGAACGCACCAGTTTGAAAACAGATGGCCAGATGCTCATCGTTGCTGATACGGAGGTAAGCGAAGGCAGTTTTCAGAATCTGTTTGGTCGCTATGGAAGACCGGCTAAAATAACCTGGCTTTCAGAGGCGCCAATACCGGCTGAATTGGAGGCAGCGGCAGACAGGGCCGCAAGCATATCGGCGCTTATCGATGCCGGCTACGACGACATAATCTATTTCGGCTCTGATGCCAAGGTTGTCGAAGCATTGTTTGCAAAAGTTGCTTTGAATGGTATTCTCAATATCGTCTTTTGTGGCGATAGATTCGGCAGAGATGTTGTTACTACGGTTGGACGGGTTCACTATGGTGGTATTCGTATAGTGGGCACTACAGGTTCGGACCCGGCTGAGTCTATGAAAGTGATTCCCGATACCGATGAAATTCGTCCCGGTGACAAGATTAATATTGTCGGCGCAGGCGGGCCTATGGGTATGATGCACGTAATTCGCAATATCTGTCAGGGCGTTGAAGGCGTGAGCGTTTTTGCTTCCGATGTGGATGACAATCGGCTGGCGACACTGACAAAAATCGCCGGACCTTTAGCCCGGAAATACGCTGTTACGTATGAGGCATATAATCCCTTGAAAGACAAGATTACCGAGGCATTTGACTACACTGCTTTGATGGCGCCGATACCTGCTCTGGTTGCCGCCTCGGTGCATAGCGCCGCCGAGCGGGGGCTGATAAACATCTTCGCCGGTATTCCCGCGACGGTTACCGGAGAGATTGACCTTGATACTTATATAGAAAAGCAATTGTATTTCATCGGGACCAGCGGCTCGACTTTGGAGGATATGAAACGAATGCTGCAAAAAGCCGAATCCGGCCGGCTTGATACGAACCTCAGTGTCGCGGCTGTTTGCGGGCTTGCAGGTGCGACCGACGGCATACGGGCGGTCGAGAACCGTTCGATAGCAGGTAAGATTGTTGTTTACCCGGCCTGTAAAGATTTGCCGCTGGTACCGCTCGAGAAGATGAGCGAAAAGATGCCACAAGTTGCTGAGTATCTTAATAATGGGCTGTGGACAAGACAGGCGGAAAAGAAACTTCTGGAAATGTATTAAAAATTCTTAGAAAGGACAAATTATGGAACCGCTAACGAGACTAATCAGAAGATTCTCAAAGCGAATGAAAAGATGTAATGTTTGGTTGGTTTGTGCGCTATGGTTGGTTGCTTTTTTGATGGCCGGCTGTGAAGAGCAGCAATCAGGATTCAGCGGGCTGGAAATGGGTATGGGAAATCTGGCGCGTCTGTCCTCTGCCGAGACGCGTTCGGTTAGTCCGGAGAACTTCACCGGCGAAAAGGGCAAAGGGGGAATGGCAACGGAAGGTACCGGAGCGAGGGCAGCACGCGAATTAGGGCAGGGCTGGAAAGTGTCACCTTCGGTCAGGATTAATCCAGGCCAAACTTTTGTGATGGCCGACGTCGAAGGCTGCGGTGCCATCCAGCATATATGGATGACTCCGACCGGAAACAATCGCTTTAACATTCTGAGAATTTACTGGGACGGGGAAGAAAAACCCTCTGTGGAATGCCCTGCGGGGGACTTTTTCGCCTGCGGTATGGGTCAATATGTCGGAGTCAACTCCCTGGCGGTCTGTGTCAACCCGAAGAGCGGATTCAACTGTTACTGGGTAATGCCGTTTCGCAAAAGCTTTAAGATTACTATGACGAATATCGACGCCAAGCCAATGGTGCTGTATTATCAAATCGACTACACGCTGACCGATGTCCCGAAAGATGCGGCTTATTTGCACGCCCAGTTTCGCCGGGTAAACCCGCTTCCTGACAAGCAGGATTATACCATTCTTGAGGGGGTGCGGGGAAAGGGCCACTACGTCGGGACATATATGGTCTGGGGCTCGAACAGTCCCGGCTGGTGGGGTGAAGGAGAAATTAAGTTCTTTATGGATGGTGACAGTAAGTTCCCCACGATTTGCGGGACCGGCACGGAGGATTACTTCTGCGGCTCTTATGGTTTCAGCAAGTTCGAGGGCGAGGGGTATGAGGAATTCAGCAGTCCCTACACGGGGATGCCGCAGGTTATAGAGTCCGAGACGCAGCCGCGTTTCGGATTGTACCGCTGGCATATTATGGACCCGGTCAGGTTTGAAAGTGACCTGAAGGTAACGATGCAGGCGCTGGGCTGGCAGAGCGAAGGAAGGTATCTGCCTCTGAAAGACGACCTTTCTTCGGTTGCGTTCTGGTATCAGGCCGAGCCTCATGCGCCGTTTCCCAATTTGCCGGACAAAGATTCTCTGAAAATCGAGTAGTGAGTGTGCTCTGTTAAAAACATAAGGTTTAGGTTTGTCATTGCGAGCGAAGCGAGGCAATCTCAAAGATAACGATGGTTTTTTCCGCCCGTTGCGAAAGAGATTGCCACGGCCCTTCGGGCCTCGCAATGACATTTCGCAAAGGTTTTCAACATGGCATAGTGATCGAATATTTTTAAGCTTAAAAGGGTCGAAGCAAAATGGCAGATACAAATGGAATTGAAAAAGCATACGAACAGGCAAAGCAGCGTTATGCCGAGCTGGGCGTTGACACAGAGACGGCCATGGAACAGCTAAGCGCAACAGCGATATCCCTGCACTGCTGGCAGGGGGATGATGTCGGGGGATTTGAAAGTGATGAGGGGCTCAGCGGCGGCGGCATAATGGCCACGGGCGCCTATCCCGGCAAGGCACGAACGCCCGATGAGCTGCGGGCGGATTTGGAAAAGGCGTTGAGCCTGATACCGGGTAAGCATCGGCTGAACCTGCACGCGATGTACGGGGAAACCAAAGGCAAGGTCGAGCGTAACGAGCTGTCCCCTGAGCATTTTACGGCGTGGATTGACTGGGCGAAGGCGAACGGCCTGGGAGTGGATTTTAACGGCTCATTCTTTTCGCATCCGAAGGCCGAGAGCGGTTTCACACTGTCCAGCGCGGACGAAGGGATACGGCGCTTCTGGGTGGAGCACGGCATTGTGTGCCGGGAAATCGGAGCGGCGATGGGAAAGGAATTAGGCACACCCTGTGTCACAAACTTGTGGATTCCGGACGGATATAAAGACATACCGGTTGACAGAAAAGGACCTCGCCAGCGGCTTAAAAAGTCACTCGATGAGATATTCGCCGAACCGATGGACAGAAACTGCCTTCTGGATGCCGTGGAGAGCAAACTCTTCGGTATAGGCTCGGAAAGTTACGTCGTCGGCTCGCACGAGTTTTACTTAGGCTATGCCATCGAAAATAAAACGCTTCTATGCCTGGACACGGGACATTTTCATCCGACGGAAGTTGTCTCCGACAAGATATCATCGGTGCTGACTTTTCTGGATGAAATACTGCTTCACGTCAGCAGGGGCGTGCGCTGGGACAGTGACCACGTGGTTGTTCTCTCGGACGAGCTGCGCGCCATCGCTGAACAAATAGTTCGGGGCGATTATCTTCAAAGGGTGCACATCGGCCTCGACTTTTTCGACGCCAGCATTAACCGCATAGCGGCCTGGGTAATAGGGACGCGTTGTATGATAAAGGCGCTTTTAATCGCCCTGTTAGAGCCGGCGGAAAAGCTCCGCGAGATAGAGCTGGACGGTGACTATACTGCACGTTTGGCGATGCTTGAAGAGCTTAAGACAATGCCCTTCGGGGCGGTCTGGGATTACTACTGCACAGAGCAGGATGTCCCGGCGGGACCGGACTGGCTGAAAGAAGTCAGGGACTACGAGACCAAGGTGACAAACAAAAGGCAAGGTTAAATGAATCTATAAAGGGAAAGGGGAACAAATGGCAGCAGACAGCGAAAGTGGTGCTATAAAGGGATTGGATTTACTTTATGAATTTGAGCGTGAGCCGGTCTCGGAGAACAAGCTTCAGCCCGGCAAACATTTTGCGGGCATTTTTGCCGGCGAGCACGTCGCAGGTACCGAGTTCGTCATAGGAGCGCTGTTTGTCGCCTGGGGTGCAAGCGCCTTTGACGTATTTGTAGGGCTGCTTCTCGGTAACCTGATGGCTGTGCTGACGTGGACATTCGTATGTGCTCCGATAGCCGTTCGGACCCGGCTGACGTTGTACTGGTATCTTCGGAAGGTCGCCGGGCCGGTTACTACAACGATTTATAATGTTCTTAATGCCGTGTTGTTCTGCATCCTGGCCGGGTGTATGATTACGGTTTCGGCCTCGGCGGTTCGTATCCCCTTCGGCATCGAGGAGCAAACGGGATGGTTCCCGACGGACATAAGATTCGTTCTGGTTGTCATCGGCGTCGGTGCGGTTGTGGTTACTCTGGCGATTCTGGGCTTCAAGAAGCTGGCACAATTTGCGGAGGTCTGCTCGCCCTGGATGTTTCTGATGTTCATAGCCGGAGGAATTGCCATGCTTCCCGGTCTGGCGGCCCAGGAGCTCGGCCATAAAATCGGCAGTTTTCAGGATTTCTGGACACTGGCAAACGAGTCGATTTGGACGGGCGTGGCGCCGGCGGGCAATCCGCAAATCACATTCTGGCAGGTGGCCGCCTTTGCGTGGATTTGTAATCTGGCGATGCACGGCGGGCTGTCGGATATGGCGCTTCTGCGCTACGCTAAGAAGGCATCTTATGGTTTGTATTCGGCCTTTGGAATGTTTCTCGGTCATTATTTGGCGTGGATTTGTGCGGGCATTATGGGTGCGGCGACGGCGATTATCTTAGGTAAGACTATGGGTGAGCTTGATGCCGGCGGTGTTGCCTCGCAGGCCCTCGGAGTATCGGGAATTATTGCCGTGGTCATTGCCGGCTGGACGACTTCGAATCCGACGTTATACCGGGCGGGACTGGCCTTTCAGGCGGTAACTCCCGGCTGGCCTCGATGGCTGGTAACACTCATCGCCGGGGCCATTACCACAGCAATCGCGTGCTCTCCATTTGTATTTACGAAACTGCTGGATTTCGTCGGTTACTATGGCCTGTTGCTTATGCCGGTCGGGGCGATTGTTTTTGTTGAGCACTGGATCTTTCCCAAAATCAGCTTGACCCAATTCTGGGCCTCACGAAAGAAGCTGCTGGTGAACTGGCCGGCCCTGCTTAGCTGGGGCATTGCCATTGCGATGGCTTTGATCCTCGAGCAGACCGGAATTCTGCACCTGTTCTTCTTGTTTGTGCCGGTCTGGGTGTTGACAGCGGTGCTCTATATCATCTTTGCTTCGATGGCGGGCGCCCGTGAGAAGTTCGATGAGCAGGCTGAGGGACAGGTTCCACAGAAGACCGGTTCCGAATCAGCGGCGGGCAAACCGAAGGCGGATGAGCAGGCCGGGCCAAAAAGCGATACCGGCAAGGACCCCGTGTTGTGGGCTTCGGGGATTATTGCAGCCGCGGCGCTGCTTACGTGTTTTATTCTGCCGATTTGGGTGTTCGTTACCGGTGGCGGTCAATACGAACAGAACTTCGCAACTTTCAAGAATATACTTATCTGGCCGACTTTGATTTACTTTGTCACCGGAACTATCTGGGCCGTGAAAAGAAACAAAGCAGATTGAGAGAAAGGAAAAATTATGCCTGAAAAAGACTCCGCAAAAGGAGAAAAAAAATACTACGAAGATGTTCCAATGAAGGCTGATGGATTTTTTCTCAAGGGAGCAGGCTCTCTTGACTGGGGGATGAAGAACCGGCTTTCGAGGATATTTAATCCCGATACCGGCCGAACGGTAATGTTTGCGATTGACCACGGCTACTTTCAGGGACCGACGACCGGGCTTGAGCGAATTGACCTGACCATCGTGCCGCTGATGTACTACGCCGACGCTATAATGCTGACCCGCGGGATTCTGCGAACCTCGGTACCGCCTACATTGACCAAGCCGGTCGTGATGCGCTGCAGCGGCGGGCCGAGCATACTCAAGGAGCTCTCGAATGAGGAATTGGCCGTTGATATAGAGGACGCGATTCGGATGAACGTCGCGGCGATTACCCTGCAGGTCTTTATCGGCGGCGAGTTCGAGACCCGCTCGGTGCATAATATGACCCGGCTGGTGGATATGGGGCTGCGTTACGGTATTCCTACTATGGCGGTGACGGCGGTGGGCAAAGATATGGTCCGGGATGCGAGATATTTCCGCCTGGCCTGCCGCATCTGTGCCGAGCTGGGGGCGCAGATTATAAAGACCTATTATGTTCCGGACGGATTCAAAACTATAACGGCTTCCTGTCCGGTTCCGATTGTGATGGCCGGAGGCAAGAAAATCCCCGTGCTCGACGCCCTGACAATGGCGTACAATGCGGTGCAGGAGGGTGCATCGGGCGTGGACATGGGGCGCAATATTTTCCAGTCTGATGCGCCCAAGGCGATGATGCAGGCGATTCGCAAGGTTGTTCATGAAGATATGAAGCCGGCCGAGGCCCTTGAGCTGTACGAAACTCTCAAAAACGAAGAGCGTGAGAGGTGAGTAATGAGCATTCAACTCACCAATAAAATAAGCTCCGTAAGTGATGCCGTAAGAGTGTCTTAATGTAGATTGTCGTGTGGATTTTAGCTTATGTGATGTGTGAAAAAAGAACCAAAAAAAATTGCTTATCGTAAGATATTATCTGTTGCCAAAATGCACACATTATGATATAAATGGATCATGCGCTACTTCGATTGGAGTACTGACAAGAACGAATTGCTCAAAGAGCAGCGGGATATTACTTTTGAAGAGATTGTCTTCCATATCCTTCACGGAGGATTGCTTGATGTGCTTGAGCATCCCAACAAAGAGCAGTATTCCGGCCAAAAAATATTCGTAGTGAATGTGGAAGGGTATGTATTTCTTGTTCCCTATGTGGAAACCGAAGAAAGCGTATTTCTGAAAACTATTATTCCCAGCCGGAAGATGACGAAGAATTACCTTGGAGGTGATAAGGATGAAACTAAGTAAGCAAGAGAAAGAAATTGTCGAGTCTGTTGAAAGGGGCGACTGGCGCAGTGTACATGGCGTTAAGAAGCAAATAAAGCGTTATCAGGACTACGCCCGGGCGACTGTTCGCAAAGACAAGCGTGTGAACATCCGTATGTCAGAGAAGGACCTGATTCACATCCAGAAAAAGGCAATGGAGGAAGGATTACCTTACCAGACCTTAATATCCAGTGTCCTGCACAGGTACGTCAACGGCCGCCTGGTGGATAAGGCATCGTAAGCCTTCGATTAGCTTATACTCTGGAGTTTATCCGCCGATAGGCGGGCACTTTTTTCTTGCCTTTTCCGACGATCCCGACCTTAATATCATTTGTTTTTTATGTTTATTCGTTGCCGCTCTGGCGACGAAAAGCAATCTCTGTTGAGCTTGCGGTTTTACCGCTCTTAACAAAACGATAAGAATACAGTTAGAATTGTAATTGAAAATTATTATTTCTGAACCAGCGACTGCACAAAGATGTAGTACAGCAACGTTAATGAACTTGATGTGATATAAAACCAGATAAACAATAGTTAGACAGTTTGGTAAGTGAAAGATTTGAAAAGCAAGAAAACAATCCAGTGGCTTCGTCTATCATGGCGACGAAACCCTCATCTTGTCGTAGCCTCTTTCATCGGATTGATAGGTCTTTTGGTTGGTATTTTATCGATTATTCAAATTAGAACTGCGGCAATCGATTTTATTGTAAACATAGCAACAAGCCTGATAGGAATATCAATTACCGTTCTCATTATCGACAGGCTGGTCGAGGTTCGAACTATTGAAAGGGAAAAGAAGTATTGGATTCGTGAACTCGGAGGTACGGAAGTATCAGATGTACATCGTGCTATAAGAGAGCTCAAAGCCGAAGGTTGGCTCCAGGACGGGAGTCTTCGATATGCCAGGTTAATTGGAGCGGCGCTGGAGAACACAAATTTTGAAAGATGCGACCTTGCTCATGTGGAACTCTCAAGTGCATGTCTTGAAAACGCCTGCTTGAGTCGAGCAAACTTAACCCGCGCAAAACTCGATCGAGTAAATCTGAAAAATGCGAACCTTGAGAAAGCAAATTTGGGTGGTGCGAATCTTGACAAAGCTAATCTATATCGGGCGAATCTTGTAGGAGCCAATTTGCAAGGGGCAAGTTTAAAGAATGCCAGTTTACAGCATGCTGATTTTAGAGGTGCTTTCCTGAATAACGTAAAGGCGCATGAAGCAAATTTTGAGGTTGCTTCTCTTGTAGGTTCAAATCTACAGAATGGACATCTACATGGAGTTCGATTGATAAGGGCCAACCTACAAGGGGTCAATCTGAGGCATGCAGACCTTCGGGACGCAGATCTTACAGATGCACAACTTGATGAAGCAGATATCCGACACACGAAGTTAACTGGAGCTATCCTGAAGGGAGCATCTATTGAAAGGATTAAGATAATAAAGGGAGATCTGAATAACATTTCGATTCAAATGAAATAGACAAAGTCAACTGAGATTTTGGATCCTTCGACCCTTCGGCTGCGCTCAGGGCAGGCTTTGCTCACGACATTGTCTGTAGCTTAGTGGAAACTGAAAAGGAAAAGGATGAACAATTGTGAATTAGATAAACATTCTTCGAGCCAATTAGCTCGAATAGCACCGATAGTTCGCGGGCTTTTGGCAGAGGAAACGGACAGTCGGGACATACCCTATGAGCCTGTCATCTTGAAATCTCTGACAGGCAAAGATGCGAAAGATTTTGCCGGTTCTGCGAAAAATGCCGAGCAGGTAGGGTGGGGCTTGCCCCACCGCAAAAAAATTGGTGGGCTAAAGCCCACCCTACGAACTTTGCTCGAAAGTCAGAAACCACCGCTTTTTTTATATGCTCCGGTTAAAAGTGCTGATCCGGAAAAGATTCGCAAACGGTTAAGCGACTCCATTTCAGATTATTCCGACAAGCACAATTGTAAACCGGAGATGATATGTGTTCGTGACCTTGGAATACTATACATCGAACCTGGATCCTCGATTCCGGATACTCGTAAAGCAAGAAAATCGAGCCTCGAGAATCGAGAATCGAGGATCGAGCCTGATATGCCTCTTAAGAATAAGGTTGCGCTGGTAACCGGTGCAGCCGGGGCAATCGGCTACGGCGTTTGCTGTGGGCTGTTAGAAAAGGGCTGCCATCTGGTCGCCACTGACCTTCCGGGAAAGAAGCTTGACGATTTCACAGCTGACCTGAAGCAAATGGCAGGCGTCCGTGTGATAGGAGTTCCAATCGATGTCACCGATGAAGAGTCTGTCGTCCTGGGTTTAGAAAGTGTCATTCTGACCTGGGGCGGAATCGATATTGTGGTTGTTAATGCCGGTATCCCGCTGGTATCATATTTGAAAGATATAGACCTCGACGACTTTCGCAGGCTCGAAAAAGTAAATGTGGAAGGAACTTTCCTGACGCTTCGTGAAATCGCCCACCACTTTATACTGCAGAATACCGGTGGTGACATTATTATCGTCTCCACTAAGAACGTTCCCAGCCCGGGCGCCGGCTTTGGCGCCTACAGCGTCACCAAAGCTGCGGCCCACCAGTTGGGACGAATTGCCAGTATAGAGCTGGCGCAATACGGGGTTCGCGTTAATATGGTGGCCCCGGATGCAGTATTTTCCGAGGGTAAATACAAGTCCGGCTTATGGGAAGAAATCGGCCCCAGCCGAATGAAGGCCCGGGGACTCGATGAAGACCAGCTGCAGGAGTATTACCGAAACAGGAATCTCCTGAAAGCTAAGGTTACGGGTCGGCATGTTTCCAATGCGGTGCTGTTTTTTGCCACGCGCCAGACACCTACCACCGGCGCTACAATTCCCGTGGACGGCGGTTTGCCCGATGCCACACCAAGATAGGCCTCTTGCCGGGGGCCGAAAAACGGGGAAGGGACGGAATACATAATAAAGATATTGTAAGAAGTACGAAAGGAACGAAACGAATGGACAAAGCGCTTGCAGAGCTTATTAAAATATCGAATGTCACCGGTAAAGACCCCACCCTTGTTCAGGGCGGAGGCGGCAATACATCTGTGAAAACGGCAGACGGCAGGTATATGTATATCAAGGCCAGTGGCACGGCCCTGAAAGATATGAACGCAAAAGAAGGCTGGCGAAGGATGCTTCTTGAGCCGGTGCTTGCGATACTAAAGGATAAGTCACTGCCTAAAATGGACACATCCACGCGCGAGCCCGAGGTGGTAAACAGGCTGCTTCTTGCCTGCGATGATAACGTTAAAATAATTGCCCGTCCTTCGGTGGAGGCCCACCTGCACGCCTGTCTGGACAAGTGCGTGATTCATTTGCATCCGAGTGCCGCAGGTGCTTATGTAAACGCGAAAAATGGAAAGGCAAAGCTCGAAAAGCTTTTCAAGGATGAAAGTTTCCCGCCGCTTTGGGTCCCTTATACCGACCCCGGCTATATGCTTGCTAAAAGGATAGCCGGGTTGGTGGATGGCTATCAGAAGCAATTCGGTGAGAAGCCTGCGATTCTTTTCTTGGAAAAGCACGGTCTTTTTATTACAACAAAAACCGCCAACGGCGCTTTGCGGCTCGTGCGCAGGGTGATGAATCGCTGCAACAGCAAGCTCAAACAGCCGAAGCCCGGAAGCGCCAAATCCGTCAAGTGGGAAATAATAAGCGATGTAAAGCTCTGCATTGAAAAGGCATATTTTGAGGCCACCGGTAAGCCCGCTGCGATATGGTATTATTACAATGATGCTATTGCCGATTTTTTGCGTCAAAAAGATGCGAAGAAAATGCTGAACGGCTCTTTGACCCCGGACGAGCTCGTTTACGCAAACGGGCCCGCGATGTGGGTCGAGCTGAAAAAAAGTAAAAGGTCACGTTCGGATATAATGCTGGAGGGCATTTCGAAAAGTATTGTTGGGAGACTGAAACGGCAGATCGGTACCGGCAGAAAGATTTCCGCGGCGTTTCTGGTTAAAGGCGTCGGCCTTTTTGTCGCCGGTACCGAAAAGATTGCGCCGACCGTGCGGGACATTGTCCTGTACTCGATTTTCATCCGTACCAATGCGTATCGGATGGGCGGGATTCTCACTTTGAACAAGCGGCAGGAGGATTTTATAAACAACTGGGAATCCGAGGCATTTCGTAAGAAATTAGCATCCGGCCAGTCCTGATTCCAGACCGGCAATGAACCGTTAGTGATTTATTGTCTGTGTGGCACTGTGTGCTATTTATTTTTTATGTCGTAGGCCATCAGGGCATCGCCGTGGCGGATGTAGAGTCGGCCATCTGATATGGCAGGATGGGCCCAGTGCTGGTCGTCGCCCTCGGTAACCCTGAAAGAGCTGACTATTTCAAAACGCTTCGGAGAAGGCTTCACCAAAGCCACATCGCCGGTAATTTCATCATAACAGTACAGCATACCATCGGCGTAGATAATCGAGCCTTTGTTGCCGTTCCATGTGGCTTCGTACATAACTTTTCCACTTTCCCAATCGAGGCAGACCCAATCGCCTTTTGGGATACCCTCGAAGCTGAAGCCATACAGATAGCCATCGACCAGCACAACCCCACCGTGGCCACAGTCGAGAGTCTGGTCATTCCATTTCTCAGTGACCGACGTCCCGTCGGCCGAAAGCTCCAACATTACTCCGCCCCTCTTAAACTCGCGCTCGACAGCGCTGGTAACATACAGATATCCATCTTTATAGACCGGCGTAACGCCGCCGGTATCGGAAGGTGTCTCGTATGGTTCCCGCCAGATGAGTTTGCCCGTATCGGCGTCAATGCAGACAATCGACTTTTGAATCAAATTTATGAGCAGCCGGTTCGCCCCGCGTTTAATCAGGATCGCCGAGCAGTATGCCGATAGCTCATCGAGGCCGGTCGTGGCCCAGATAGTCCGGCCTGTCATTTTATCCAGCGCAACGATTACCCCTTTTTTGCCGCCGGGCGTACAATAGACCTTGTCACCGTCTATCAGCGGTGAGCCGCTCATGCCCCAGCGAATGTTCTTGCCGTCGAACTTCGTCAGAGTATCGACCTGCCAGACCTTCCCACCCGTTTTGGCGTTGAAGCAGACCATTATCCCCGTGCCGCTAAAGACATAGGCGCGTTCGCCATCAACCGTTGGCGTAGTCCGGGTCCCCTTGTACGACCCTGTCCATTCCGGCCCATAAGATTTTTTCCATTTCAGATTGCCGGCAAGATCGTACGCGAACAAAAATCCTTCGCCGTCAATCATACCGGTCGTATATACAAATCCCCCGGCTACGGCCACGGAAGAAAAGCCTATGCCCAGTCCCCCTATTGACCAAAGCATCTCCGGCCCGCCTTCCGGCCATTTTTTCAAAAGTCCGGTCTCGGCTGATTTGCCATCGCGGTTAGGCCCGCGAAACTGAGGCCAGTCATCGGCATAACAAACTGTGCCGGTCAATAAGAAGGTTAATATCAACGCTATGGTACTTTTAATATTATTCATACGCAAAATCCTCCATTCCATTTAACCTGTTATTTCCCAAACAATCTATTACTTAGCCGTCTTGCTGGAATCCCTCAGAAAGCATCAAGTAAAAAAAGGAACATTTCTGCTGCGTGCCAGGAGTGTGGGGCACAAATTTTTCGGTCCGTGTATTCTTTCGAGACAAGCTTCATACCGGCATAGTTCGCTTGGCTGGCGTGGGCTTCCCAAGTCAGTGGGTACTGCTCCTGAAGGGACATAGGTGGCGGCCCACCATGGAAATGTGCCTGTGCCCAGGCAAGATAAGGATAATTAGTCATTGCTTTTTTAGAAAAACCAGGCCCTTGCACATGTGCCTTCTTAAAATCCATCCAGAACAGCACCGAATACGAATCGAATACCGCTGGAATTTCGTAAGGGTCTTCCAGTCCTAATGCCCGAAGACCGAACTTCAGCCATTTTGTCTGGTAAACAGGATGCTCGGAAAAATCAGTTGAGCCGACTAAGTGCTTACCTTTCCGGAACTGGGGAATCGTACGAAGGACCTTCTCGACCAGCGGGTGAGAGGAGTCGGCAGCCAGAGAAATAAGGTAGAGGACCTGTCCGAGATTGTCCGGTTCCCGGTTGCCTGCATTGTTGCGATCAAACGGTTCATCCAGCTTGAGAATCCAGGGCTTGATAAGATGCAGATTATTGGTCTTTTGCAAACACATTGCCACCATAGCCGCATCTCGATACCAGGGCTTTGAGTAAACCAGAAAGTTGGGAACGGGCTTGGTATCTACTATGTTGATGAGAATCTCATGCAGCAGGATGCGCAGA
This sequence comes from Sedimentisphaerales bacterium, assembly GCA_035528395.1. Classification (GTDB taxonomy): domain Bacteria; phylum Planctomycetota; class Phycisphaerae; order Sedimentisphaerales; family Anaerobacaceae; genus NIOZ-UU13. The sequence continues at coordinate 4,889 of DATKYR010000091.1, read as the reverse complement.
AGTGATGCGTGGGGATGGCCTTGGAATTTTGGTAAATTGACGGTTCCTTCGGTCAAAGAAAGCCGTTTTACTCCTTCCTGAATCCAGACGGCCTTCTCATCTTCTGTTATGATAATATTTTTGCCGTCTGAGGTGTTCAATCGCACAGTGTACTCGCAAGGTTGTATCGTCTCCTTTGCTACCTCCCATTGGCGGACAGCTTCACCGGTAAGTGCATTAAAAAGTGTCCCGTCGCGGTAGAGGAATTTCTGACGATTGCCCATTCCGAACAGATAAAACTTAACTTTGGGCAGTTGCATCACCTTCTGAGCTTCTGTAATCTGACTGGGAGTCTGGTAGTTTTTCATCCCGCCGACTAACAGAATACTCAAAAACAGCACGATAACGCTTTTAATGTTGCTCATACGATAAATGGTAAATGATAAATGATAAATAGTAAATGGTTGACAATCACCAATTACCATTTTGGGACCCCTTCTGCAAAAAAACAGCAAAATGGAAATCCTCCGGTTGCGTTTCTTTAGCGAAATGTGCTATACTACCTGCTTTCAATGCTATGAATGATGGCAGCATCGTGTTTTTGCCCCTGAAAAGTTGATTTTGAGGAGATTTACAATATGGATTTTTGCATTGAGGATACTCGAAAGGAACCGAAACCAAAGGTCAAAGACCTTATCAAGGATGGCAGTATCAGTCTCGAGGATGCAACCGACTGGCTCAGGACCATTTATGAGATTCGTTTTTTCGAGGAGAAGGTTTTCGAGCTTTTGGGCCAGAATATAATCAAAGGCGCCTCGCACCTTTACGCCGGCGAGGAGGCCGTCGCCGTCGGTGCCACCGCTGCTATTGAGCGCGGGGACGTAATCGGCTCGACCCACCGGGGTCACGGCCACTGCGGCGCAATCGGCAACAAGTACGCCGACAGCGAAGATGACCGCCAGACTCACTGGAACCGGATGATGGCCGAGCTGATGGGCAAAGAGACCGGCTACTGCAAGGGCAGAGGCGGCTCGATGCACATCGCTGATGTCGATAAATGCCATAATCTCGGCTCAACCGGCATCGTCGGCGGAAATCAGGCGCCGGCGGTCGGGGCGGCCCTGGCGGAAAAATACAAAAAGACAGGCAAAGTCGTTCTGTCATTCTTCGGGGATGGCTCAACCAACTGCGGAAGTTTTCACGAATCAATGAATATGGCATCAACGCTGGCCGTGCCGCTTGTGGCGATAATCGAAAATAACCTTTACGGAATGAGTGTGCCGTTCTCCGGAAGTGAAATCGAAGGTGCCACCAGGGCCAGCAATATCGAGGACATTGCCCAAAGGGCCGCTGCTTATGATGTGCCGGCTATGATTATGGACGGCCAGGATGCGGTGGCCGTTTTTCTCGCGGTCCGCAAGGCCGTGGAAAAAGCGCGCAAAAACAACCGGATGACAATCATCGAGGCCAAGACCTATCGCTGGTACGGCCACAGCCGGAGCGACCCTCGCGCCTATCGAACCAAGGCCGAGGAAAAGGCCTGGCACCAGCGCGACCCCATTACCGTCCTCAGAGAAAAGCTGCTCACTGAGAAACTATGCACAGAAGAACAGTTGGACCGGATAAAAGATAAGGCCTTTGCCACAATAGAAACAGCCACCCAGTTCGGCCTGGACAGTCCCTGGCCCAATGTTGCGGATTTGGCAAAGGATGTATATGTCGAGGAGACTTATCCCGCTGAGCTTATCGAATCAGACAGGGCACTTAGTGCAAAGGTGACCGAAGCGACCGCTGCTTTCCAGGCTGCTCTTGCTTCATCCACGGCGAAAACGAAGAAGGAGGCCACTGAGCAGGCAAAGGGCCAGATTAAGTCTAAGTTCGATATGGACATTATGACCATAAACCAGGCGGTCTCGGCTGCTCAGGCTGATGAGCTGCGACGGGACAAGAACGTTATCGTGATGGGTGAGGATGTCGGCCTTTACGGTGGGGCGTATCAGGCAACACGTGGGCTCTTGGCCGAATTCGGCACCGAAAGAGTCATTGATACCGCAATATCAGAGGCGGCCATCGCAGGTGCCGCGGTCGGGGCGGCCCTTCGGGGAATGCGGCCGGTGGCTGAGATTATGTATGTCGATTTTGTTACGATTGCAATGGACCAGCTCGTTCACGTCGGCGCCTATAACCGCTATATGTTCGGCGGCAAAGCCAAGGTCCCGATGGTCCTGCGGACCGAAGGGGGCGTCGGCAGATGTATCGCCGCCCACCATTCGGAATCGCTCGAGGCCTGGCTTATGCATACACCGGGCCTTTACGTCGTGATGCCCTCGACTCCTTACGATGCAAAGGGTTTGCTCAAAGCCGCCATCCGCAGCGACAATCCCGTGGTCTTTATCGAGCACAAGGCGACTTACGGCCAGCTCGGTGCCGTCCCGCAGGAAGACTATATCATCCCGCTCGGTGTCGCGGATATTAAAAAGCCCGGCAGCGACGCAACCATCGTCAGCTACAGCAGAATGGCGATGTATTCGCTTCAAGCCGCGAAAATCTTGGCCGCCGAACACGGCATCGACGCCGAGGTAATCGACATAAGAACGTTAAAGCCGATGGATATGGATACGGTAGCTGAATCCGTTCGCAAGACCGGCCGACTAATAACCGTCAGCGAGGGCTTCTGCACCTGCGGCGCGGGCAGGGAAATAGCAGGTCAGTTTATGGAGTATGAATTCAGTGACGGCTCGCACGGCTTTGATTATCTTGATGCAGCGCCGGTCAATCTGGCGGCGGCCGACGTGCCCCCACCGATGAGTGAGCCGCTGGAGACGGCAAGTATCCCCAGCGTCGAAAAAATCGTGGAAGCTGTTAAGGCAATTGTATAAAAAATGATGTTTTCTCCTGTCATTCTGAGCGCAGCGAAGAATCTCATTTTCGCGGGCCGGATCCTTCGCTACGCTCAGGATGACAAACGATGAAATACGGAAATATATGAGGATTGAATAAATGGCAAAAGAAGTAAGATTACCCCAGCTCGGCCAGACAATGGAAGAAGGAACCATTGTTAATTGTTTGCTTAAGGTTGGCGACGAGGTCAAAAAAGGTGATGTGATTTTTGAGATAGAGACCGATAAGGCAACTCTCGAAATGGAGTCACCCGCCGACGGTTTTGTAAAGCATATTCTCGTTGAGGTCGATGAAACCCTTGCCGTCGGCGAGCCGATGTTGGTCCTCGGCGAGGAGGACGAAGAAGTGCCGCAAAGCTTTATCGATTCACTCAAGGGCGGGGCACCCGCCGCCGCACCGCAAGCTGCTCCTGTTGAGCAGGCCGCCCCTGTTGAAGAGGCGAAGCCGCAGCCGGCCGCGCCTGTAGGCAGAGTAATGGCCTCGCCGCGTGCAAAGAAACTGGCTGGTGAGCTTGGTGTGGATCTGACAGCACTTACCGGCACTGGCCCCGCCGGCAAAATTACCGAGCAGGATGTAAAAGAAGCCGCCGCCTCGAAACCAGCTAAACCCGCTAAACCGGCCCTCGCAGCTACGGCAGAGGTAAAACTCGGCGCGACGGTACCGCTTAACAGATTACAGAAAATTACCGCTGAGAGGATGCTAAAATCAAAGCGTGAGATTCCATGCTTCTATCTGACTGTCAAGGCCGATGTCACCGACCTGGTCAAGCTGCGAACAAAGCTGAACGAAAGCGGTGATGTGAAAATCTCTTACAATGATTTTATTATCAAGGCCGTCGCGACGGGCCTGGAAAAATATCCGATTATGACAGGCCAATTGGAAGGCCAGGCTATCAAGCTGGCCCAGGCAATCCATATCGGCCTTGCAATATCTGTTCCGGACGGTCTGGTTGCGCCGATTCTCAAGGACGTGAATAAAAAAGATGTCAGGCAGATTGCACGTGACAGTCAGGCACTGGTTGAAAGGGCGCGCAGCAATAAATTGGCCCCCACCGATTTGGAGGGCGGCTGTATTACCGTGAGCAACCTCGGTGCATTCGGGATAGACAACTTCATCCCGATTGTGGTGCCCGGCCAATGCAGTATTCTGGGCATCGGGCAGATAACCGATAACTGCGTGCCGGACAATGGTAATATTATGGTGCGAAAGCTGATGAATATGACCCTGTCTGTGGACCACAAGGTTGCAAACGGCGCATACGCAGCCCAGTTCCTTGACTTTGTGAGAAAACTGCTGGAAGATACAGAGCAAGTGAACTAAAGTGCCTAAAGTGACACTTACGTGTCATCCTGAGGCGAAGCCGAAGGATCTGGCCAACGAAAGAGAGATTCTTCGCTTCGCTCAGAATGGCACTTTGCTGTCACTTTAGGCACTTTTAGCTTTAGGCACCGCAAACGCCGAACCCTGCTGCTTAGAATTCTATCCCCAGATGGGATTATTTGCTTCGGGATGCACAAGAACCGGCGAGGGCGCCGGTGGACCAGCAGGCCTGGAGGTTGTAGCCGCCGCAGGGGCCGTCGATGTCGAGGACTTCGCCGGCGAAGAACAGGCCGGGACAACGCTTCGATTCCATCGTCTTGGGTTCTATCTCGTTGACGCTGACGCCGCCGCGAGTGACCGTGGCTTCGGCAATCGGCCTGGTGCGTACAATCGAAAGGGGCAGCAGCTTGGTCATTCGGACCAGCCTCTTTCGGACGTCCTTCTTGAGCTGGCCGGCCGGCAGCTCATCATCACAGCCCCCCTGCCGGCACAAGATAGCCGAGAGGCGCTTCGGCACGAATTCAGCCAAAACGGTCGCCACCTTCTTTTTCACATTCGCACTGATCCGCTCGCTGATCTGCGCTTCAAGCTCGGCTTCCTGAACATGTGGCACCAGGTCCAACGTGATGCCTATGGGCGCCTCGTTGCTGGGCAGAAAGTCGGTCAGATACCAGCTCATATCCAGCACC
>DATKYR010000090.1:0-9361 GCA_035528395.1 Sedimentisphaerales bacterium | reverse complement strand
GCTTTACGACAGCTAACTTCCTTGTCGTGGACGATTTTGAATCTTACAATGACCTTGACCCCGCCGACCCCGATAGCAACAGGATATTTAACGTGTGGATAGACGGATATGACGACCCGACAAACGGTTCTTTAGTTGGTTCTGACACTCCTCCTTTTGCAGAGCAAACTATCGTTCACGGAGACAACCAGTCGCTGCCAATTTACTACGACAACAGTGTTGGGTACTCTGAGGCAACTTTGACGTTGACTTACCCGCGTGACTGGACTGAGAATGGTGTTACCACTTTATCGATTTGGTTCAGAGGCGATTCAGATAACGCTGCTGAGACGTTGTATGTTGCCCTCAATGGCAGTGCAGTGGTCAATCACGATAATCCTAATGCAGCGCAGATAACCACCTGGACACAATGGAATATCGACTTGCAGGCGTTTGCCGACCAGGGAGTGAACCTTGCCAATGTCAATACGATTGCCCTTGGGTTAGGCAATAAGAACAACCCGCAGGCTGGTGGTTCAGGTACGATGTACTTTGATGATATTCGGCTGTATCGGCCGGCACCATAAGTTTGGATTTAGCTGGCCCCCATTGCTTCTTGCGAAGCAACATACGGGGGCTTGGTTAATACCAGACTCTACAGACTGAGATTGCGAGTCCGCCTTTTGGCGGACTCGCAATGATGTTGAGAATAATGGTGTATCATTTGATGGAAACACCATTTGGTGAAGACGATGGTTTTTTAATGCTTGTTGAAAACAATGCGTGTTTTGGCGTGTGGCCAAAACGGTTACAGAAATGCTTATTTAAGTGGGTAGGTTCAAATCTACCGAAAAGGAGAGTAAAGAAATGAAACGAAAAACAATGAAAGCAAGTTGGTTAGCAGTAGCAACACTTATATTCAGCGTTTTCATCGGTGATGTTTTTGCGGACGCAACGATTGTTCGCGGGGAAATTAACATCGACGATGGCCCTGACATTTCCTTCAGTGTTCCTGTTAGCCTGTTGCAAGCTTTGAAAACGTCAGGAATTAGTGCCATGGTGGAAAACAAAGAGGAACTCTGCCGTCTAATTGATTCACTCATGGGCGAACTCGAATCCATGAAAGATAATCACTTACTGATTCTCAAAGCGAAAAATGAAGTGGAAGCTCATGTTTGGGTGGAGGAAGCTAACAGGGATGAACCGATGCGAGCCAATTTTGTCTTCGTGAATATCGCTCCCGGTAATCATGAACCTGAAGTCAGCCTTCGCCTACCCCAAGGGGTCTTCTTCCTATGTTCGTTTATCGGAAATCAATTTGTTGAAGTCCATGGTAAAGAAGCATTGGGAATGATCCGGCAGTTGTTTTTAACTAAGATCAAGGAGAAGGATCGCGGGCAGGACCACGAACCGCCCCGTCCTGACCTGCAACCAATTGAAGAAATGCACCAGCGGATTGGCCATTTGAAGGATAAGATCGACCTCCTCCGCCGGGAAGGACGACACGAAGAAGCTAAAGGACTGGAACGCGAAGTAGATGACATTCGCAGGAAGATTGAGGAGATTGAGCGTGGACCCGGCCATGAACAGCCACATCAGGAGCCTTCGCAAAGTTCTGAGTACCGCACTCGCATCTTAAACGAGGCGGTCGATAATATGTTCAAGGCAGTCCAAAAACTACACGAGGCCGACAAGCATGAACTGGCCGAACAACTGGCTCGTGAAGCGGAAAAGTTTCGTGGAGAGATTCACAAGTAGATGTACAACAAGGAGGCTCATAAATGCTTTAGTGCACGCATTATTTGGGCATTTAGAACTGATATTTGGCAGAGCATCTATTTTTGACGGACTACAACAATACGGAAGACGGCCGTCACAGTCTATACACAGCTCTCTCCGACGATGAAGGCAAGGCGTGGAAATGGGAACGGCACATTGGCAGGTCACCATCCGCCATCGTATGTTTAGAATAGTCTTTTTTCGCCCAGCCACCTATGAAGAGCTCAAAGTCAAATACTAAAATCTCTGTTGCCACAAAAATTTGCATCAATATCCAATAAACATTTACATTTGCAGGTAATTACAGATCAGACTATCATATTATAAAAATTAATCTGAAGGAATTGGCAATGTATGAGCGAAGCGATGGCTTAATGAGAGGCTCTCGGGAAGATAGGATACAAGAAGTCTTTGGCTTGCAAGAATCAGATTGGGATTTCGACGCCTTGTTGGGAATAATACAGGGCATCTTAGACCATGCAGAGAATGTAAGGTTGGCTGCTATGGAAACGCTACTTGAGATTGCAGGACAAAAAAAAGCTCCCATGAGCCTTACTCCTTTATCAGTTATTGAGTACTTTATGTTCAGCTTTAGCGCATCCACAATGGCTGCACAGAGGATTTTCAAATTCTTGGTTGAAAATACAGATATATCGGGAGCTAATGAAGCTATAGAACGGGCCTTACTTAGAGATGTCCGCAATGAAGACTTTGAAAAGTTTATCGACATTATTGTTGAAGCAAAAAATTTAGAGTTCCTCAAAATTCTGGAAGATAAAAAACTATCAAAAACAAAGACGAAAATCTTAAAGAATGCTCTTAATCTTTAAGCAAAATCAACAAACTGGTTAGAAGATAACAGAATACCATTGATCACTTTCCAAGATGAGAGGCCGGTTTGATTTTTATTGGATCATATAGGTTATCTGCTGATATGCGGTCAATTCGGCATTGACCGGATTACTGAGTATTACACGAAGCTTCTTAAGGTCCTGGATCGGAGGAATTTCGAACTCAATGTGTTTGACTGTTTCACCGGGAATGAATTGCAAAGAGCCGCTGTCATGAAGTCCATCCTCTGTATCTATAGTGTAGTCCACATATACAGAAATTGTGGTGAATGTGCTGAGACGAACAGGAATCTTGTTTGAAATATGTGAGAGATCAAACACATCTCCAAGTGTTGCCAAGCCGATTCCAACTGTGGTAGCAGGTGTGGATAGAAATGGCTGCAACAGGTCCCCGTGAGCCGGATTACCCTCTGGATCCCAGATCCAGTTGTTGGGATAATTGGTGTTAGCTGCACTCAGGTAGTTGCTCTGGATATCCATTTGATAAGAGTGCACTGTCCAGTTATCCCAGGCGCGACCCCAGATATCCCTGTTGTTGAATAGAAGAAACGAATTGGCCACTGTCAAAAAGCCGTTATAGCTCCAGTCGTAATTGTCACCAAAGCGGGTGCCTACCATATTAGCAGTGCACAGGCAGTGAACTGCATTCACGTCCGGAGCATCGTAGCCACATTCGATTCCTTGTCCACAGTTCAAGATGACTGTGTCATTAATGCAAATAATCTTTGGCCCCGACAAGGCCATACCTTCATGATAGCATGATTCGAACCAGCAGTTATTGACAGTTACGGAACCTCCCGAGCTGGCTCCTGCATCGATGCCGTCGTCCAGTGCCCAGCCGATGAGGCAATCAGTCAGAGAATGCGCCCCATTTGTCAGATAAATGGCATCGTTGTCACCGTCGGTATAGGAAGCAGTAGCAGAGGGGAACTCGATCAGTGCGCAATCTTCAAGGATTACAGCACCACCATTGTACTGACCTATAGTTGTACATTTTTGAACAAGACAGCCTGTCATAGTCAAATAGGAGTTCTCACCATGTCCGGCCTGACCATTATTTTCCACCATATAACAATCAGTCAAGGTTAGATGGGCACCGTTGGAGAGGTAAAACAGACACTGTTCTTTGCGGTGACTGTGACCGTGACTTGGATTGTTGTTGAACCACTTTGAATCGGCACCGCTTCCTGTGAAAATGGCGCCTGTTAATTCCCCTCGAGATGAGTTTGACTCAAAAAGCAAACCTCCCCAGGGAACCCCACTGTTTTGGGCAGTGAAGACAACAGGTCGCTCCATAGTACCGTTGACGACTACATTACCCTGCACAGCAATCTCGATATTAGGATCGATTATGATTACACTTCCGGCACCTATAGTCAGAGTTGCACTTGATACTATTTTCAGTAAATCTCCACTGACACTACTAATGTGAATCCGGGCATTTTCTCCCCAGTCGGTGGAAGTGGTAATATCCTCGGAAACTGTTTGCCATGTTGTGGAGGCTTCAATTGTAATTTGCTTGGGAGTCTGAAGAGACTGAATTTCTGCAACGTATGAAATAATATCCGGTTCGGTAGCGGCTGGTAGAAAAACAGATCCGACTCCACGCAGAAGTTGTAACGGGTGATCTTGAAAACCGATAGCCGAAATGACGCTATTAATACCGAGGCGATTGCCTAAATCGTCCTCCACTCGAGCAACTACTGGGATTTCAAGTCCCATGGGATATTCCACTGGGGCGATGATCTTGAGTTTGGCACCGGCGAACTCGGCCACTGCTGAATTGATCGGTGGACACGGGCTCCACCGTGGCAGCCCCCACTCCGCATTCCCGCGTTCCGTTGCACGGACTATAAAGCGAACCAATTTGCTCTGCTCCACTCCAGAGGACTGCTCGCGCCGATACACGTACAATTCGTAATACTCTGGTTCATTGACTTCTATGGAGACACCCGTTCCAATCGGATTGCCGTTTAACTCGACCGTATAATCGTAACCTCTCTCAGGCCTGACTGTGAAGGAAACTTTATCATCGTAAACTCCCTTATCTAAAACCCCATCAATAGAAATCTGTGCCAGTCCGGAACTGGCTAATGCAAACAGGATTAAGAAGCAAACCAAATCCAGCATGAATCTTCGACGTAGCAAACTTCCTGACTTTTCAGGCTGAAGAACAGAATTCTGCGAGCATTTCATTGTTTGTTTCTCGCTAATAATATTGTTCCATAATAAATGCAATTTTATCAAATTTTGTCGTTTTTTTCAAGTAGTTTCCACGTAAACGTAATCTCAGGTTCAGCGCACTTCTGGCTGGCTGTTGGGACCAGTATCACAAAACGTCATCCTCCACGGAGAGATATGTGCCAACGACAGCATAGTATCTAATTATGATCCAAGGCCCGGATTGAAGGCAACCAAGATCTTGCCACACAGAAGAATGGCCGCAATTTCGTCCCTGTGTTGTATAAAAGGCTCTGATTTGTTAAAATAGGTAATTGATGAGATCGGCACATTATGAATGGATGAGGTTGTCGAAGTGTTCCTGATTCTCATAGAGACCGCAGTTTTGAGAACGAGTTTGAGATGAATCACTCTCCTAAGATACATTTGTATAACATTGTCTTGATGTTCTGCTGCATCAGTGTGATAGCAATTGGTCCTTCGCGAGGCAACCTCAAAGAAGAAAGCCAAATTAATACGCCAGAGCTTGGCATTATGGTTGAAAATTCTTGGACAAGTGGAGCTGGTCCAGTTATCAGCGAGTTTGTCGCATCCAATGAAGCGAGTCTGGTTGATGAGGACGGAGATTTCCCAGACTGGCTTGAAATTTACAATCCCACACAGGAGACCATCGATCTGGACGGATGGTACCTTACGGATGATATAAATAACCTCGAGAAGTGGGAATTTCCCTCCGTTCAGCTTGTTCCGGGTAGCTACATAGTCGTCTTTGTATCAGGGAAGGACCGCCGGGGCCAAGATAGTCAGCTACACACAGATTTTGCCCTTCGGGCCGACAGCGAGTCTATCGCTCTTGTTGAACCCGATGGGGTAACGATTGCCCATGCCTATTGGGATTACCCACAACAGTTCATGGACATTTCTTACGGTCTAAGCAGCAACGGTGTCAGGCTTCAGACTGAAACGATTCTCTTGCGGGAGGGCAACGAGGCCAAAGCGCTAATACCCACGAACGGGTCACTTGGTCGGGCCTGGACGGAACTGACTTTCGACGATTTGATCTGGATCAATGGCAAGAGTGGTGTCGGGTATGACTATGCCGGCCTAATCGCTCTCGATGTTGGCGCTATGAGAAATGTGAATCAGACTGTCTATGTTCGCATTCGGTTTGAAGTTGATGATGCAGCGGCGATCGACAAACTCATACTGCGAATGAAATACGAAGACGGTTTTGTAGCCTACCTGAACGGTTTTGAAGTAACCCGAGCCAATGCGCCGAGCGAATCGGAATTGACATGGAACTCCGGCGCCATTGCCAACCGTCCAGATGGTGATGCTATAGGCTTTGAGGATTTTGATGTCACCGATTATAAAAACTTCCTTATCAAGGGTATCAATGTGTTGGCTGTGCATGGTCTGAACGTTACCCTTGGAAGCTCGGATTTATTGATTTTGCCGGAGCTTGTCGCGATCCAAGTGGAAAGGCTCGACCTCTCGGAAGTTACGGAGGGCTATTTACTCCGACCGACGCCCGGAGCCTCCAATCAAACAGCTCTCGTGCAAGTGGGCCCAGCGATCCGTGACGTTACAGAAAATCCACCTCAACCAGCCTCGGACGAAGATCTTGTGATTACCGCCAGAGTCACAGAGACGTATGCTCCTATCAGTGACGTAAGGTTAATCTACCGTATCAACTTTATAACAGACAGTCGATGGCTTCCCGGTAATGGCTTCCCTATGCAGGATGACGGGATTGGCGCCGACGAGATGGCAAATGATGGTATCTATACCGCAGTCATTCACTCTCAATTATATGCTCCTGGTGACATGGTGTGTTGGTATGTCGAAGCAAAGGATGTGAACGGCAAGACGTCTCGGGATCCGCTCTTTCCATATATCAACGACTCTCCCGAATACTACGGCACTGTTGTGAGAGATACGGCTGTGAACTCTCGCCTGCCGGTGATTCAGTGGTTTATGGAAAATGTCAGCGCCTCGGAGACAGATAGCGGTACACGCGGATCTGTGTTTTATTTGGAGGAATTCTATGACAACGTGGTTATCCACCGGCGCGGGGGCAGTACGGCCGGTGCACCAAAGAAGCATTTCAAGTTTCGATTTAACCGGGGATATAAATTCCGCTATAGGGACGATGTTCCACGGGTCAACGAGTTTAACCTTAACAGCACCTACAGCGACAAGGCTTACCTGCGACAGAACCTGGCTTTTGAGGCGTACGATTGGTGTGGCTGTCCGGGCAGCGAGTCTTTTCCAGTCAGGGCGCAACGCAACGGCGAATTCTATGGTGTTCAGATCTTTATCGAAGAACCTGAAGAGGAGCTTCTGGAGCGAGAAAGATTGGATCCAGATGGGGCTCTCTACAAGATTTATAATACGTTCAATGTAGGTGGTGGGGCCGAAAAGAAAACCCGCCGGTGGGAAGGACGCCATGACCTCGACGATTTCTGCCGGAGCATTAACAATGCTTCGGGCACAGCGCGACACAACAATATCTTCGACCAGGTCAATCTTCCACTAACACTCAACTATCTTGTTGCAACCGTTCTTACACATCAAAATGACCATCCACACAAGAATCATTATCTGTATCGAGATTCGGACGGATCTGGTGAGTGGTGCTTCTTGCCATGGGACCATGATTTGACATGGGGCTCAAACTGGACGGGCAGTTCTTACCACGACTACATCTACTCAGATGACGACCAGGTTCCGGGTAAGCCAACGGACGTCAAACCTTCGCATCCATTCGTCGGCAAGCAGGATTGCCAGGAGTGGAACTACCATTGGAATCACTTCATTGATGCGCTTCTGAATGACGACATGGTGCGCGAGATGTATTTACGAAGGCTACGTACAGTGATGGACGAGTTCCTGAAGCCCCCCGGGACCGCTTACGCCGAGCTGTTCATTGAGAACCGTATCGACGAACTCGTCGCGGTAATGTCGGCGGACGTAGCTTTAGACTACAACAAGTGGGCCAATCCATGGTCATGGGGTGGGCAGGAAGGCTATCCGCGAGATCAGTCCTTCGAATATGCGATCAATGTCATTAAGAATGATTATCTTGGGGTACGACGAACTCACTTATTTGTCAGGCATAACGTTGATAGACTCGCCACTTACAACATCCCCGGCTCGTACTCTGCGAAAATTCCAAATGCGCAGCCAACCGATCCGGTTATCCGATTCGGTGTCTATGAATTCAATCCTCTCTCGGGCAATCAGGATGAGGAATATATCGAACTTCTCAACTCCAACTCCTATGCCGTTGATATATCAGGTTGGCGGCTTGTGGATGGTGTGGAGCACACGTTCCTACCGGGCACGGTGATCGTGGCAGACGGCAATTTTTTTGTCTCTCCGAATGTTCGCGCTTTTCGCAGCCGTGCTATTAGTCCAAGCGGCGGGGAAGGACGGTTCGTGCAGGGAAACTATAAGGGCCATCTGTCTAATTGGGGCGAGACCGTGAATTTGTTGGACAGATACGGCCGCCTCGTCAGCAGTTTGACGTACCCCGGCAATCCAAGCGATCAGCAGCGTTATCTGCGCGTGACAGAGATCATGTACAATCCGGCCGAGGACGGGATATTCGACAACGACGAATATGAATTCATTGAGCTGAAAAACATTGGCTTTGCTCCGCTTGTTCTTAATGGGATTAAATTTACTAATGGGATATCCTACGCGTTCGACGACAGCCGTAATATTGTGCTTGCCGCCGGTGCCCATATGTTGATCGTCAAGAATTCTACTGCGTTTGCTTTGCGTTACGATACGAGCAGTGTTAATCTTGCATCCGGCGCCTACACCGGCAGCTTAAGCAACGGGGGAGAGACGATTAAGATCGAGGACCGAACCAACAGTACCATATTAGAATTTGACTACGAGGATAACTGGTTTGACAAGACCGACGGTCTCGGATTTTCCTTAACTATCAAAGACGCTACGAATCCCGATCGAGGAAGTTGGGATAGCATTGATGCGTGGCGACCCAGCGCCGAAGCAGGAGGCTCTCCCGGGTTCGATGATACCGAGGAATTCCCCAATGCGTTATAATCACTTCCAAAGGAGGATGGAATTACTTCAAAGCGGTTCAAGAACGTTGACAGTGAAGGAGTGCATACCTAAAGAATATGTGCCCTGGTGTTGCGGGCTTTGTCCGTGCTTTTCCTGGAACGTTGCCGATGCTTTTAATGGGTTGATAGAGGGGAGTATGAGAGTTCACCTGTAAAAATGCTTGGCAATATATTTCCGAAGCGGCATTGACAAAAATACCCATATCTCCAAAAGAATTATATGATTGATACATTTTTTTTCATCCGGCGTCGGGTCGAGGGCTGGCGCGGTAAGTCCGTTTCCAGCCCCCGCCTCGTCAAAATCAGCATGCGGTTTTCCCGCACTACGCTTACCTATATGCTTCATACCAAGGTTTATGTGACTTATCATGCTGGAATTGCTTTCGCCAATGATGGTTTCGGCCCGAGGACATGATAATCATCAAAGTCCCAGTTCCTAATATATCCATTGGTTACTCCACTTCTTCCAGCCGA
>DATKYR010000089.1:0-33845 GCA_035528395.1 Sedimentisphaerales bacterium | reverse complement strand
GCTCACCTGGCTCGCAACAGGGGAAGAACCACTAACCTTGGCTTACAACAGGGGGCCTAAGCCCATAATATGAAATATGAGATCTGGAATATGAAATACCCAACTTTAGCTCACTTTTGGCACTTTAGCTCACTCTTCACTAAATTGCCCTCTCTGTGCCTTTGTGCCTTTGAACCAACCGGCCAAACGCTCTACATCTGTAGAGAATCCTCTACAATTCCACCCCTTTTTATGCAAAACAAACCCAAAGTCAAGTACACCAAAATCAACATAAACACTTTTTTAACAATGAGATATGCAATAATGGACATTTGGTTATTCGGAAAAAACAAAGCCAAACAAACCCAATTTAACCCAAAACAAACCCAATTCAAACCCAATTTCAAAGCCAAACAAAGCCAACTTGTCGAAAGGGCAAATATGCTGGAGTTTACCCTCGATGTTAGCTCACTTGCTTTTCTGTCGGGGGCCACTTTTGTTGCCAGCTTATCCCCGGTGTGTGCTTACTTGCTTTTATTAGTTTACCCCCGATGTTAGCTCACTTGCTTTTCTGTCGGGGGCCGGGAGTCTAATTAGTGCGGGGTCATTGCGAGCACCTCACCGCATTCGCAGGAGGCATATAAAATAAACTAAGATATTGGCTGAATTACGCTAACATCATTCTATTACAACAATTACAGATAACATCGTGCCGAATGAGATTGCTTAGTTTATTAGGAGGAGGCCGCAGGCCGACGCGGCAATCTCAAATAGTCAATAATCAATTGGAATGTCTTCCGTCATTCCTCTCCAAGCCAATGGTAGATCAAAATGAGAAAATCCGTGGAGTCAACTTTGCATCCATGAAACCCGGAGGATAGCATAAATGCATGATTTGGCAAGGCTTAATTCGCAAGACTGCCGGCTCGGATGAATAAATGTACCCTACGCCATCAAGTCGAGCTCCGGCCAGGCCCAGCCGATAGTGCCATCCGACCCGCTGTGGCCGACCACTTCCGGTTTCCCGCCTTGCAGAGTTTCGGAAGCCTCAGAGGACAGACCAATCTTCGACGGCCACCTACAGATCCCAAATCCACGCCGTCCCATCCCAGCTCCCCGTCAGGACCCGCGTCCCGTCCGGCGAAAACGCCACGGAATAGACGCTCCTCGTATGCCCGCGGAAGGTGCGGAGCTCCTGCCCTGTCTCCGCATCCCACAACTTCGCGGTCTTATCCCAGCTCCCCGTCAGGACCCGCTTCCCGTCCGGCGAAAACGCCGCGGAAATGACCGCAGCCGTATGGCCGCGGAAGGTGCGGATCTCCTGCCCTGTCTCCGCATCCCACGACTTCGCGCTCTTATCCCCACTCCCCGTCAGGACCAGCGTCCCGTCCGGCGAAAACGCCACCGACCAGACCTGATCCGTATGGCCGCTGAAGGTGCGGATCTCCTGCCCTGTCTGGGCATCCCACAAATTCGCGCTCTTATCCCGACTCCCCGTCAGGACCCGCGTCCCGTCCGGCGAAAACGCCACCGACCAGACCTGATCCGTATGGTCGCTGAAGGTGCGGATCTCCTGCCCTGTCTCCGCATCCCACAACTTCGCGGTCTTATCCCCACTCCCCGTCAGGACCCGCGTCCCATCCGGCGAAAACGCCACGGAATTGACCGAACCTATATGCCCACGGAGAGTGCGGATTCCTGGCGGTACTGGCGGTTGCGGCGGTACTGTTTGTAACATCTGCATCTGCCAAATACACGCCGGCCCACCCATGCTCCCCGTCAGGACCCGCGTCCCGTCCGGCGAAAACGCCACGGAATTGACCCGACCCGTATGCCCGCGGAAGGTGCGGATCTCCTGCCCTGTCTGGGCATCCCACAACTTCGCGGTCTCATCCTCACTCCCCGTCAGGACCCGCGTCCCGTCCGGCGAAAACGCCACGGAAAAGACCCAATCCGTATGCCCGCGGAAGGTGCGGATCTCCTGTCCTGTCTCCGTATCCCATAACTTCGCGGTGTTATCACGCCAGCCAGCTCCCGTCAGGACCCGCGTCCCGTCCGGCGAAAACGCCACGGAACTGACCAAACTCGTATGCCCGCGGAAGGTGCGGATCTCCTGCCCTGTCTGGGCATCCCACAACTTCGCGCTCTTATCCGTCTTATCCCGGCTCCCCGTCAGGACCAGCGTCCCGTCCGGCGAAAACGCCACGGAAGTGACGCCACCCGTATGCCCGCGGAAGGTGCGGATCTCCTGCCCTGTCTCCGCATCCCACAAATTCGCGGTCTTATCCCGGCTCCCCGTCAGGACCCGCTTCCCGTCCGGCGAAAACGCCACGGAATTGACCAGCTCCGTATGGCCGCTGAAGGTGCGGATCTCATGCCCTGTCTCCGCATCCCACAACTTCGCGGTCTTATCCCCACTCCCCGTCAGGACACGCGTCCCGTCCGGCGAAAACGCCACGGAAGTGACGCCATCCGTATGCCCGCTGAAGGTGCGGATCTCCTGCCCTGTCTCCGCATCCCACAAATTCGCGGTCTTATCCCGGCTCCCCGTCAGGACCCGCTTCCCGTCCGGCGAAAACGCCGCGGAAATGACCGCCACACCCGTATGGCCGCGGAAGGTGCGGATAAGAGCGCCGGTTTCTGCGTCCCATAAGAAGGTCCCCAGAGAACCGGCCATGGCTATGTACTTCCCATCCGGCGAATACACGGTGGCCTCTAGTAATCCCAACCCTAAAATCATCTCACCCGACTCCCCCCGGAGGGGAAGGGAAACCTGTGCCCTCGCCGAGCCTGTCATGGCTAGGGCGAGCAGCAGCACTGCGATCAGTATCAAAGGAATTGTCCGCAAAAGTCGTAAATTTCTCGACGTCGTCATTTTTATATCCTCCATCCCCCATTTGTTCTATAAAAGGGCAATCAACGTCTTTTCCCTTTTTCGCTAATATGTAATATACCACACGCCCGGACTCGGTGTCAAGTAAAGATTAGGTCAATTGCGAGTTGTCAGATGTCCGATGTCTGAAATCTGACGTTGGAAGTCGCAAGTCAGCTCGGCCGTTCATGAGTTTTTAGTATTTAAACTTGGAGTTTTTTAAAATGTCACATACGTAAAGCGCGTACGCTCTTTACGTATAAACATTTTTCCCGCGATTGATTGTTATCGAACAATGAATACAAAATATCAAATAGCGAATGTCCAATTATGGAGCGAAAAGTGGTTCATCCGGTTAATGCGTAGGTGGACCAAACAGATCAGGGCCTTGGAGCTGTTTGGAGAGAAAAATCGTTTGGGCAGAGGCTCAAATTTGGGGCAAGCGGGGGGAAATTTGTGCCTCTGGGGCCCCGAACGATTTTTCTCGATCGTCCGAAACGCCCAATAAACCTACCCATTATTCGGAAAAGCCAATCAAAAGAATTCCGCACGCTTGAAGGAGATTATAGTGGATAGAGTTCGTATTTCAATATGAAAAAGGGCAGCCAAAAAAATTTACTTTTTGTCCGTTTTTTTGTTGACTATATTTGATACTATGTTAAAATACCAGTATGTTAGCCTGTCCCTTAGGGGCCAGCAGGCTAACATAAACCGCCAGTAGGCGAAGATGACATTTCAGTTTGCATGTCGTAAGCTGCAGCGCAGCAAGGACTTAGAGCCAGCCAGCCCAGATTCGTGATTCGTCAATAGTCAATAGTAAATAGTAAATCAGAACGATTTCCCAATCATGAGCATCGAGAATCCAACTTTAGCTCACTTTAGGCACTTTAGCTCACTTTTCACTCCCTCGCACCTCTACATCTGTCGAGAACTCTCTACAAATCACCTACTTTTTATGCAAAACAAACCCAATGTCAAGGACGCTCAAATTAACGTAAACTCTTATATGAAAAGTAAATATGAAAAATTGGACAATTGGCTAAGTGGAAAAAACAAACCCAATTCAAACCCAATCAAACCCAATCTCCGAAAAGCCAAAATGAACGTAAACTTAACTTTAACAAAGGATTACAGAAAAAAAGATGATTTCGTAGTCCGAATAAACAAACCCAATCTTGTCCGCCGTAGGCGGATTCCAAAAATGAGCGCAAACGTATATATTATAGAGGATTATGAAAATGAAACCGCCTTCCGGCCCAAAAAAACAAACCCAAACAAACCCAATCTTGTCCGCCGTAGGCGGATTTCCGAAAGGCCAAAATCGCTTGCCAAAAAATCTGGCCACGCTCGCTCGGCAGTTTCAGAACAGGATAGGACAATACTATAAAATTAAAGTTGAGCATTATTTCTTAGCTGGACTATGGATGCAGGCGGATTAACCGGGTAGAATGCAAGTATGAAAAACCTTTTTAGGATTGAGCTTTTGAATAGGAGGATTCGATCATGTCGAACGATAAAATTTCTCGCAGAGGATTCGTCAAAGATTTGGCAATGGCAGGGGGGGCGATTGTAATGGGAACCCGCGTACTCGGCGCAGCCAACCGCAGGCAGACCGGCAAGCTGCACCTCGCCTGCAACCAGTATCCCTGGACCGTCTTTTATCAGCGGGATAACCGCAACTTCAATAATGAACTGGATAAGGGACTTGGAGAGCTTGCCGCCAGCGGGATGGATGGCTACGAGCCGCTCGCCAATAATCCGCAGGAGCTCGACCGCCTTGGGCCGCTATTGAAAAAACACAGCCTCCAGATGCGCTCGCTGTACGTCAACAGTGTCCTGCACGAGCCGGATAAGGCCGATGAGAGCATCGAAGCTGTATTGGCTATTGCTGAAAAGGCAAAAGGCATCGGCACAAAAATCATCGTAACCAACCCGAGCCCTATTCAATGGGGCGGGCCGCAGAACAAGAATGATGCTCAGCTAAAAGTGCAGGCCGCGGCCCTTGAGAAATTAGGCCTTCTATTAAAGGCAATGGGATTAACGCTCTCTTACCACAACCACGATATCGAATTGCGCAACGCCGCACGCGAGTTTCATCACATGATGCTCGGCACCGACCCTGAAAGCGTAACGCTGTGCCTCGATGCCCACTGGATATACCGCGGTGCAGGCAACTCGGCCGTAGCGCTCTTCGATGTCCTGAAGCTTTACGGCCAGAGAATCAACGAGCTGCATATTCGCCAGTCCAAGGACAACATCTGGACTGAGACCTTCGGCGAAGGCGATATCGACTATCCGGCTCTGGCAAAATATCTGCTAAATATCGGCATAAAACCGCACATTGTCCTCGAACAGGCCGTAGAAGCCGGCTCACCCAAAACAATGAGCACCATCGAGGCCTTCAAAAAAAGCTCCCAATACGCTCGCCGTGTCTTCGCTGACTTTGCATAACCTCCGGCGTAGCTGTCTTTGCTCAAGACACGTTCATAGGGACTAATTTTTTGTTAAGGCAGGTTCATACTTTAAGCCGGCCTTTTCCCTTGCGCAGAATTTGATTTGACATGTGTTTTTACAGTGATTAGAATCTTCTTTATGACAAAGCAGGAGATTAAAGACAAATTATTAGAAGCAGTCAAGCATGACCCCCATCTGGCTGATATTAAATCTGTAGCGCTCTTTGGTTCTCACGTTAACGGCACGCCAGTCGAAGACAGCGATGTGGATGTATTGATAGACTTTGTCCCGACCGCGGTTATAGGTTTTTTCGCACTCTCCGACATAAAGGATAACTTTGAGTCTTTCCTTAAAAAGACGGTTGACCTTCTTACCCCGGAGGCCATAAGCAAATATTTCAGAGACGAAGTTCTCGCCCAGGCTGAGTACGTTTATGAAAAATGACAGAGCCTATTTAATCCACATTCAAGAAGCCATCGAAAGTATCGAAGAGTACCTCGAGAATGTAACCTATCACAAGTTTGCGTCCAGCAAAATGATTATAGATGCTGTCGTAAGGGAGCTGGAGATAGTAGGTGAAGCCTCAAACAACCTCAGTGATGAGTTTCGCGAGAACCATCCGGAGATACTTTGGCGGAAAATGAAAAATATGAGAAACTTCCTCATACACGAGTATTTTGGCGTTAATACAAAGATCGTATGGAGCACCTGCAAAGAAGACCTGCCGGAACTAAAAAAGCTGATTAAAGATTTACTGGTTTAACTCTATATGGATATTTCATCACCTGTTTTAACAAAGAAAGAAAACACCACATAAATTGCGCGGCTAAACATGCTTAAATTGCCGATTATTTACATGTCGTATTATCCGTCCCTTGTATTGGCTCGTGGGCCTTTCGGCCATAGACTTTCTCGTAGGCCTTACAGGCGGGGCAAAAGCCCGACTCAACTTTTTTAACGAACCAGAAGATAAGTCCTTTTTGCTTTTTGCGAGCGCGTTTGCAGAAGGGACATTCAAGGCACTGTTTGGCCCTCCTGCGGTCCTCATCGGTAATGCCTTCGGTTTGCATAATTTGTTCCTGTCAAACTAAAACCTGAATATATTGAGATTGCCGCGTCGTCCCGCACCAGTTAGGCGTGAGCCTAAGCTCAATTGGTGCGGGATTCATTACAATGACGGAGAGAATATCGAACATCGAATCCCGACTGTTACTTTCGCAATAGGATTATTTTTGCATAAGACGCCTGATGGCTGAAACAAGAAGCGCTGCGCCCACGACGATAAGTAAAACGGGTACCAGGGGCAGGTTCGGTTTGTAAATTTCCCAGAGGCTGCCTATTACGAAGAGCAAGCCGATAACAATCCAGAATCCTTCGATTTTAAGATTGAAACACTTCCTGGCACCCTGCACTAACAGTGTAATGACCCCGATGCCAAGCAGGCCGATACTTGCATCAAGCTTCATCAGCAGGGCTATTCCGACCCATATCAAGAATAGGCTCCATCCCACTGTAGAAAGCTTATCGGCGAATTTCTGCGTTCCGGTCGTTTTCGGCTCCTCAACAACGGGCGTAAACTCCTCACCAGGTTTCTGGTTTTCCATAATGAAACCTCCTTAGAAGTTTTCCATTTTTCGGCGATTGGGTGACAATGCTCAGCGTTATATACTGCTTCGTGGCAATCACATCTTTTTCTATTCTATAACGTGGATGTTTTTCTTTTTGCACATGTCCTTTAGTATTTTTGGCCAGACGGTGGCACTGACTTCGCCGATGTGGGCCTTTTTCAAGAGAGTCATAAATGTGCGGGATTGGCCTATACCGCCGCCGATGCTCAGCGGAATCTCGTTGTTTATGATGGCCTGGTGGTAAGGAAACTTCAGCATATCAAGCTGACCCGAAAGCTCTAATTGTTTTTTTAGCGTTTCGGCGTTGACACGGATGCCCATAGATGTCAGTTCGTGCCGTCGCTTCGTTACGGGGTTCCAGACGAGAATGTCACCGTTGATGCCGTGCATTGTCCGGCCGTCTTCGGAGGTTGTCTCCGTCACCCAATCGTCGTAGTCGGCAGCCCGCATCTCGTGTGGGTAGCCGTCCTCGAGGACCGAGCCGATGCCGATGATGAAAATGGCGGGGTACTCCTGCACGATTGTTGTCTCTCGCTGCTTACGCGGCAGGTCGGGGTATCTCTCGAGTATTTCTTCGGCGTGGATGAAGGTAAGCTCGTCGGGCAGGTCGGGGTATTTATCGGTTTTCAATTGAGGGAAAAGCTCCTGGACGTGAACCTCGGCGCCTTTGATGACCTTCCAGATTTTCTCTACCACTTCACGCAGCAGCTTCAGGTTACGCTGCTCGGCTGTAATAGCCAGCTCCCAGTCCCACTGGTCAACGTAGGCACTGTGGTCGTGGTCGAGGAAGTAGTCCTTGCGTACGGCACGCATATCGGTAAGCAGGCCCTCGCCGATTTCCATCCCGAACTGCTTAAGGGCCATGCGTTTCCACTTGGTGGCGGCCTGGACAACCTGGGCATCTATCGGATTCTTGTCACGGTCATTTGAGATATGGAACCCGATTGGAGTCCGTGAACCGTCGCGGTCCAGCATGTCATTGACGCCGCTCTCAACGTCCACGATAAGAGGAACCGTCACGCGAATCAGATTTAGTTCCTTGCAAAGATTTTCCTCAATGTAGTCTTTGGCGGCATAGGTAGCAATCTGCGTCTCTTTGGGGTTCAATAGAGAGCTATAATCCTGTGGAAGGGTTTTCTCTAATTCCGCATAGTCGCCGATGCCCGGCCCGGCCAAATCTGCTTTTTTGTCTGTCATTCTGTCGTCTCCTAAATATTTTGTATAATCATTTTGTTCTGTAGAAAAGACCATATGTCATTTCGACCGGAGCCCCCGTTCTTGCTTTCGCAAGAAAGCACAGGGGCGAAGTGGAGAAATCTATTTAAAAAACAAATTCCTCGGCTCGCTCGAAATAACATCTACAATGCTTTCTACACAACATAATCATTTCTCAAAACATAGCTCTTCGTTACTTAGGCGTGCAAATAATAGTGAAGGTGGTGATGGTTTTCAAGGCTATTTCTAAAAATTCGTCGAAGTAAAATTGAATTATGTGTTTTTTCTTAGCCAGGCAGCAAAATTTTTAAGGCCGAGCTGGATGGTTGTTGAAGGGTTATAGCCGAGCTCTTTGGCGGCTTTACTTATATCAGCATAAGTGCGTTCGACGTCACCCGGCTGAGGGGGCTGATATTCCTTGACGGCTTTTTTACCAAGTGCGTTCTCGATTTCACTGACCAAATCGTTGACCGTTATCGGTTTTGATTCGCCGAGATTATAGATATTAAAGCCTTCGCATTTGTCCATTGCCGCGACTGTGCCGTCAATTATGTCGTCGATATAAGTAAAGTCGCGCATCATAGTGCCGTCACCATAAATGGGTATGGGTTTATTCTGCTCGATGAGTTTTGCGAATTTGTGGATGGCCAAATCCGGCCTTTGCCGCGGGCCATACACAGTGAAAAAACGCAGGCAGGTTATATTAATGCCATAAAGGTGATGATACGTATGGCAGATAAGTTCGCCGGCTTTTTTGGTTGCGGCATAAGGCGAGATGGGAAAATCTACGTTATCATCCTCGGAAAAGGGAACTTTTTCGTTGTTGCCATAGACGCTGGAGCTTGAGCTGAAGATGAAGTTGCCGACTTTATATTTTTTAGCTGCTTCGAGTAAGACCATTGTTCCATTGACATTGACATCGGCGTAAAGCAACGGCCGGGCAATCGATGGGCGAACGCCGGCCAGGGCGGCCAAATGGACAATTATTTTTATTCCGTCGCCGACCGTTTTGTCCATAGCTGCACCGTCACGGATGTCGGCTTCGATAAGCTGGAAATTTTTGTCTTGAAGGCAGTCGCTGATATTCCCGCGTTTAATCTGAGGGTCGTAAAAATCATCGAAATTATCAACCCCAACGACCGTCCAGCCATCGTCAAGAAGGCGTTCGCTTAGGTGTGAACCGATGAAACCGGCAGCTCCCGTGATCAATATCTTCATATCACGTCTCACGTTTCTTGCGTTCTTATGCGGAAAAGATAATTATTAATCCTATGGCCAGGACGATTACAGCGATGACCCGAAAAATTAGAACCGGCTGCTTTTGATACCACTCGAGCATCCGTCTAATCTTTTCAGGCCCGAGAGCAAATATCAATAGGCCTCCTATTATAAAAAGGAGCCCAAAAGCAAATATAACCCAGGGGTATTTGCATTCACGGGCACTGGCTAAAAAAACAATGGCCAGAGCAAATCTTATCACTCCGGCAAAGTATATGCGTTTGCCCTGCTTAAAGAATTCCATTAGCCATTTCATAATGTCCGGTCTTAGCAAATACACAATTCCGATAATACAGAAAACTATACCTAAACTTTTAATAACAATGTCCATAATTTTATCCTTTATTTTAGACTCAAAAAAAAGACATTTTCAAACCGGAGCCCTTCCGATACTGTAATATTCAATTCCCGCCTGTTTAACCACGTCGGGCTCGTAGAGGTTTCTGCCGTCAAAGATAACGGGATTTTTTAGTTTCGCTGCAATGGCTTCAAAGTCGGGGTTTCGGAATTCCTGCCAATCGGTGAAGATAACAAGCCCATCAGCATTCTCAAGCGCATCGTATCCATTTTGGAACGTTTCTATTTTGCCTTCCAGGGCCGTCATCGCCGCGGTGGCTGCTTCAGGGTCATAGGCCCTTATCTTCATTTTGCAATCGAGGAACTTTTTTATACAGTAAATTGCAGGGGATTCTCTTACGTCATCTGTTTTTGCCTTAAACGCCAGTCCCCAGACGGCCAATGTGATTTGGTCGTCTCCGTCGGCGAAATAATCTGTAATAAGTTTTGCAAATCGCTCCTGCTGATTTATATTTACCTGCTGGACAGCCTTGGCTATCGTCATTTCAATGCCGTTCACAGAACCCGTATGAATCAATGCCCGAACGTCTTTTGGGAAGCAGCTTCCGCCAAAACCGACACCGGGAAACAGAAAAGCCGAGCCGATCCTTGAATCACTGCCCAGCCCCCACCTTACCCGTTCGATATCAGCACCGAGTTTCTCACACAGTACCGAGATTTCATTCATAAAGGAGATTCTCGTTGCCAGCATTGTATTGGCTGCATATTTTGTCATTTCGGCCGAGGCAGGGTCCATAAATAGTATTCGGCTTCTCTTTCGCATAAACGGGCTGTACAATTGTTTCATTATTTTTTGAACTTCCGGTTCGGTTGTCCCGATGATTATCCTGTCGGGACGCATAAAATCTTCAACGGCGGCGCCTTCTTTCAAAAACTCCGGATTGCTGGCATAATCGAACGGTGTTTTGGTCTTCGATTTTATAATGTCCGTCACCTTCTTATGTGTACCTACCGGCACAGTGCTTTTCGTTGCTATGATGCGATAGTCACTGAGGTTCTCGGCGATATCGGAGGCGACTGAAAGGATTGCCGATATGTCGGCCGAGCCGTCCTCTGCCGATGGAGTTCCGACTGCAAGAAAAATAATAAGCGAATTGTCCACGCCATATTTCAAATCGGTCGTAAAGTGTAGTCGGCCGAGCTTCTCGTTGTGTTTGACCATTTCAGTCAGGGCCGGCTCATAAATAGGTATTACACCATCTTTCAAACGGGCAATTTTCTCTCCGTCATTGTCCACACACACAACATTGTTGCCGGCCTCTGCAAGGCATCCCGCTGTTACCAATCCGACATAACCAATACCAACCACACAAATCTGCATTGTATCAGCTCCCGTTAGTGGAGTGCCTAAAGCGACACGTAAGTGTCATCCTGAGGCGAAGCCGAAGGATCTGGCCAACGAAAAAGAGATTCTTCACTTCTATGCGCTGCGTTCAGAATGACAGCAAAGCTGTCACTTTAGTCACTTTAGTCTCTTTTAATTTTACGTTTTGCGATAATTGATTATTTAATGAAAAGCATATCCGTGAAATCCGTTGTTTATCAACGACCCAGAACCTCTATCATATCGATATCTATCTCAACGCTCGCGGCCTGGCCGAGCATATCTACCTGCAACACCAGGCGTGTAGCGCCCCGCGTTGTGACCACAATACCCTCCAGGCCAATTAGCGGCCCTGCTATGACTCGGCATCGTTCCCCTGCCTTGATGTAATTATGCGGTGTCAGGGGTGCACCGGTTTGAAGGGCATGGGCAATTTGGACTAATTCATCGAGTAATTTCTCCTGGTCGTGAACTTCGATAAGGTTCGCAACACGATTTGTTTTCAATAGTTCAACCCGTTGCTCCTCCTCGCCGCAGAAGAACATATACCCGCCGAACAAAGGCAGGAACGAGCGTATCTTTCTGCGGCTGCGACGCCGAACCTTCCAGCTCATCGGAAGAAAGTAACTGATATTTTTGCTGATTAAATCATGCGCCAGCGCCTTTTCGTTCCTGCTTCTCGTATGGGCAACCCACCATTGACCGGAAAAATCACGAATCGATTCTACCTGGGGCCAGAAGATTGGTGGATTTTCGCTTACTTTCAGCATTTTATCGTCCTAATTGATTCCATAGAACTTAAGTACGGTTTTGGCTACATATTCAACCTGGTCCTGTACAAGTTCAGGATAAATCGGTAGGGACAAAACCTCATTACAAAGCCGCTCGGCAATTGGAAAATCGCCCGGCCTGTATCCAAGGTCACTAAAGCATTCCTGCAGATGTAACGGCTTGGGATAAAATATCGCCGAACCGATATTGTTTTCAGCTAAGAATTTTTGCAGCTTGTCTCTTTCCGGTACAGTAACCGTGTATTGGTGATAAATACTGATGTTGTTTGCATAGAGCTTTGGTGGTTTGACCGGTGAATCGGCAAAGAGACTGTCATAAAGGACAGCGTTGTGCCTTCGTTTTTCATTCCATCCGTCGAGGTATTTGAGCTTGACCGTAAGAACGGCACCCTGGATACCATCGAGACGGAAATTGCCGCCAATCATTTTGTAGAAGTATCGGGGATTTTGGCCGTGGTCGCGAAGGGTCCTGATTTTCTGCGCAAGGTCTTCTGTATTGGTTGTTACCAAGCCGCCGTCGCCGAAACCCCCGAGGTTCTTGGCCGGGTAAAACGAAAAGCATCCGCAATCACCGAAATTGCCGCACTTGATACCTTCCTGACTTGCTCCTATCGCCTGTGCCGCATCTTCAATGACGGCAAGATTGTGACGCCGGGCAATCTCCTTGATGGCTTTCATTTGAGCTACCTGTCCAAATAAATGCACCGGAACAATTGCTCGCGTCTTTTCGGTTATCTTTTGTTCGATACCAGACGCCTCGATGTTGTAAGAATCGGGGTCAACATCAACAAAGACCGGCTTTGCGCCGAGTCTGACGATAGAGCCGGCAGTGGCAAAGAAGGTGAATGGAGTAGTTATAACTTCGTCACCCGGTTTTATTCCCAAAGCCATCAAGCTCACAATCAGAGCATCAGTTCCGCTTGAAACTCCGATTGCATGTTTGCTGTTGCAATACGCGGCGATTTTTTCTTCAAATTCGGCCACGGCCGGACCAAGGGCAAATGCATGACTGTCGCAAACTTCACTTATAGCCCCCATTACCTCGTCCTTAATGGTGGCATATTGCACCTTCAAATCAAGAAGTGGAACCTGCATTGAAACTCCCTGTAACATTTTACGCTTTTATTACCTTTCTTCCTGCTCCGCGAACCGCCGCCGTGGCGTTACGGGCATCTACGACAAGCCTTGCGTTCTTAACAATCCAGTTATAATCGTAATCACTGTGGTCGGTCGAGATTAAAACGACATCATAGCCCGCTAACATTATTGCCGACAATTTTTTGCTGGCCATTCGCAGGTTGTGCCGGCGCTGCTTATGGGTTCTCGGGATATACGGGTCATTGTAGTCAACCCTGGCTCCTTTTTGCCGCAGCAGTTCAATCAGCTCTATCGAAGGTGACTCGCGCAAATCGTCAATGTCCTTTTTATACGCCAGGCCCAAAACGAGCACCTTGGAGCCCTTGAGGCTTTTGCTGTGCTCATTAAGCGCATCGGCCGTTTTTGTAACGACATAACGCGGCATACTGGTGTTGATTTCGCCGGCCAATTCAATAAATCGCGTCGGCATATCGTACTGCCGGGCCTTCCAGGTCAGGTAAAATGGATCAATGGGTATACAATGGCCTCCGAGTCCCGGACCCGGGTAAAAGGCCTTGAAGCCGAACGGCTTGCTGCTCGCGGCACCGATAACCTCCCAGATATCGATACCCATTCTGTCAAAGACTACCTTTAGCTCGTTGACCATAGCTATATTTACACACCGATAAACGTTTTCGAGAATCTTTGCGGCCTCTGCCGTTTCGAGACTTGATACAGGGACTGTCTGGACAATGGCAATATCGTAAACCCTGCAGGCAATTTCGCAGCACTTTTTGGTCAGCCCGCCAACCACCTTGGGAATAGTGCCTGTAGAGAAGTCTTTATTGCCGGGGTCTTCTCGCTCCGGTGAATAGGCCAAGTGAAAATCTCTGCCTGCTTTCAAACCGCTGCTTTCCAGTATTGGTGCCATAACTTCTCTCGTAGTACCGGGATAAGTTGTGCTTTCGAGAACAATCAACTGGCCTCGCTGCAGGTATTTCGCGATTGTTTTAGTGCTGCTGATAATAAACTGCAAATCCGGTTCCCGGTTTTGGGTCAGTGGCGTAGGTACACAAACTAAAATGGCATCAACGCTTTTGAGACGGGCCATATTGGCCGTAGCCCGGAATAGGCCGGCCTTCACTATTTTTTTGACCTTCGAATGGGGGACGTGTTTAATGATACTCCGGCCGGAATTCAGGGTCCTGACCTTTTTCTCATCGACGTCAAAGCCGACTACCTTCAGACCTGCCGATGCAAACTCACCAGCCAAAGGCAGCCCTACATAGCCAAGGCCCAAAACGCCAACGGTAATTTGTTTTTCTTTGATTTTCCTTGCCCAATCTCTCACAAATCACACCTTTTTAACAATCCTGCTTAATCTGAAATTCCACAAGGAACAATCAGCAAACAAATACTAAACCGGCACTTGTTTTTGGTCGATTTATAAGACTAAAACAATTATTTTAGACCTGCATGACTGAAATGTCAAAAGAATTGAAAACTAAAAATAACCTGGGCGTCTTATTCACCTGCATCGGCAGACGTGTCTCGCTGCTGGAGAGCTTTCGCCGAGCGGCTAAACAACTGAAAATAAACGCTGCATTTTTCGGTACTGACACGACCGAGCTAAGTTCGGCCCTGCAATTGTGCGACGAAGGCTTTCTGGTCAAGCCGACGACACACCCCGGCTATATCAAGCAATTGCTCTCGATTGTCAAAGCCAATAGAGTGAATCTGCTCGTTCCCACTGTTGACCTGGACCTGAAAGTCCTGGCCCGGAACAAACCAAAATTCACTGCAGCCGGATGTCGCGTGCTTGTTTCGGCCCCGGAAGTAATCGATATTTGTCAGGACAAGAGGAAAACGTATCGGTTCTTGGCTAAAAACGGCTTTGATACCCCTTTTACTATGAGCGTTCGCTCTGCACTTTCAAAAAAGAAAATCAATTGGCCTTGTTTTCTAAAGCCCTGGGACGGCTACGCCGGCAGAGGAAACGCCGTCGTTTACAATCGCACGGACTTGTTATTCTATGCCAAAAGGATACCAAACGCCATTTGTCAGGAGTTTATCCAGGGCACCGAGTATTCGTGTGATGTATATATCGACTTCGGTATGAAGGTTCGCTGCGTCGTTCCAAGAAAACGCATCGAGGTAAGGGCCGGCGAGGTGAGCAAGGGACAGGTGGTGAAGAATCCTCGCATTATGAGCGAAGCTGCGATGTTGGTCGAGACCCTCGGCGCAGGGCCGGGTGTTATAACTTTGCAATTGTTTCTAACAGACGATGACAGGGTCAAATTCATCGAGATAAATCCGCGTTTCGGCGGCGGCGCGCCTCTCTCAATCAAGGCCGGCGCAAACTTTCCGAAATGGATATTGCAGGAAGCATCAGGCAAAAAACCAAATATCCGCTCCGATGGCTTCAAAGATGATTTAATTATGCTCCGCTACGACAGCGAAGTCTGGTTAAAAAAACCTTAATCGACACAGAGATTTGTCAATCGGCTATTTTCCAGACAATGCCGCTGCCTCTACGTCCGACTACTGGCGAGACGGCATAAACATCTCCTTCCGACAACCATTGCTCTATGGATTTTTCACTCAACAACGATAAACCTTCACTGCTCGCATATTCGGATATGATTTTAATATCAACCCTTTTTCCCTTAACCTCCTGCATATACAGCAGTGGATAAACCATCGTATTGTCGGCATAAACGACAGCATCCTGCCCAAGTTTATCAAATACTTCTTCGGCGAACTCTTCCGCCCCACTGTAACCTGCCTTCCACGGCTGCAGGAACCATACATAATCATTACGGCGGGGGACATCCGCCCTCGTGGAAAGATTGAACTTCTGTTTTTGGGCTATGGTTGGAGCAATAATATAAGTTGGGATTGGCAGAAAGGATAAGATTAAAATCACCAAACACAGAATTTTGCTATTGTACTGAGCAATAAGCAAATTAACTCCGACACCGACCAGGACCGAAGCTAAGCAATAAAAGGGTATGAAAAATGCGTACCTGTCCGGCACCGTATAACGAAAAGCGAATACAAAGAAAAGAATCAACAACGCCGCAAGAACTTTCGCAAAGCCATGACCTCGTGGTACTTTTGTCAGCCCATAGAGACCCGCAAAGAAAAATATGACGTTGGGCGTGGGAAAATTGTACGCAAGAAATATCAGGTTTTCTTTGATAAGCCCGGCCGAGAGACTAACGTTAAGAACATTCCCCTGCCAGTTTTTGCCAAAAAGCGCTGAGGCCGCAGTAGCTGTAAAACTGCCGGTCTGAATAATGTTTTTAAGTATAAGGTACCCGTATGGAGCTGCACCGATAATCCACAGTACAACAATAATTCCAAATTGCCCTAATCTGATTTGCCTTCGTGCCAATAAAACAATTAAAAACACCAGATAGCAAACCAGTGCAATAACAGCAAACATATGATTGGCGACTGCCAGGCCGTTGAAAAGCCCTAACAAATATAGAAACACCATCCGCCTTGTCTTAAAATATTGCAGCAGCATTAACAATTCGGCCAGTAACAGTGCCGTACAGAGAGTATATGTTTCTGCGATAACAGCGTGCCGCCAGAAGGTATGCGACAAGGCCAACGTAGCCGCAGCAATTACAGCAGGTAAAATCCTGCCCAGCCATATTCGCAGGAGCAAAAACAGATTTGCAATTGTAAACGCCGCCGCAACGGCTGATATCAGGTTTATCCTGTACGCGAATTCGCCCAGCCGAATGTGTTTTACCCCGATGCCGATAATATGATAAAGCGGATGTGAAAGTGCCAGACCGAGGTTGCCCTCAATATCGTTATGCCGGATTCGGTATTGATACATCCCGCTGTCCTGCCAGAGCGCCCCCGGCGCACAGGTGGCTGCATAAAGCCCGGCTGCTATTAAAAGAACGGCAATGTAACTTGATTTAAGATTGTTACCAACTTTGAGCATTTATTATCTTCGGTTGGGCATTACCTATTGTTTTATTTTCAAGTGGTTATTTTAAAGGCTCTAACAACAAGAATGTCATTGCGAGGCCCCCGTCTTGCTTTCGCAAGAAAGCAGGGGGCCGCGGCAATCTCTGAGTTTCAAAAATGATAAATCTCATTTTGTTAGATGCCCTTAATGTCTTTTCAAATATCGAAGATCCGCCGTCTTTTGGCGGAATCAATAGTCAATAGTCAATAATCAATTAAATCGTTACTGTTAAATATTGAGTATCGTCCGCAAATCGCATCACACCTTCATATACGGCGGGAACAAGCAGAGTATCACCGGCCACGAATTCAACAGAACTGCCTTCAGTTCCCAGAATTGTTCCGAAGCCCGAAATGATTATCAGCGTCTTCATTTGGTCGGGCGAAAGCAGCAGCTCGCAGTCTTTGGCCTGATGTCCTTTATCTACCCTGAAATATTCGCAATCTACCAGTCGGCCTATCGTTTTTACTGAACGATTATCACCGGATGCATCGAAATGAATGCTTTCCAAAGCCTCTTCGATATGCAGCTCTCTGGCCTTGCCGGCTTCGTCAACTCTGTTCCAGTCGAAAACGCGATATGTCGTATCCGAGGGCATCTGAATCTCGGCTATTAATAAGCCCGGCCCAATGGCGTGTGCTGTCCCGGCTGGCAGAAAATGACACTGGCCTTTTTCAACCGTCACCTTTTCTAACATATCGGCGACATTGCCTTTTTTTATCGCTTCGGTGAATCGCTCTTTCGTTATGCCTTTTTTCAGCCCTTTATAAATTACCGCATCGGGTTCGGCGGATATGATATACCAGCACTCGGTTTTAGGCTCCCCTTTGCCCATTCGCCGGCACGTTTCCGGGTCGGGATGGACCTGCACGCTCAGTATGTCCTGGGCATCCAGAAACTTAATTAACAGTGGAAAAGGCCCTGAGAAGTTTTCATCGCCCGTTATTTCTTTGGGATATTTTTCAATCGCCGAGATAAGAGTTTGGCCGGTCAATTCACCGTTTGAGATTACAGACTTATCGTTCGGCAAATCAGCCAATTCCCAGCTTTCACCGATCTTCTCAAACGGCGGTAAATCTTTATCGAAAACCTCTCGCAGCTTCTGCCCACCCCAAATCCGCTGCTTATAAATCGGCCTAAACTTTAACGGATACGCTTTCACACGGGATATTTTACCCCCAACCTCTCACCCCGTCCACAATCCGATTCGAAGAATTTTTCAACTCATATCCTAATGGCACACGTAACGAAAAAAAATTGTGTTTTCAAATGTTCGACGTAGTACTTTTCATTAATGAAAAGTACTATTACTTGGCTTTCCGACAATAGACAAAAACAACAGGTTTTACACTAAAGAAATGTATAGTTTGAAAAAAATCAATAAGATGCCTTCGGCTTTTCTATGCGCACACCGGGCACAGGCCTTCGAGGCGGACCTGCTGGCGGTGGATAACAAAGCCTTTATGTGGGCTTTTTGCCATAGGCAGTGATATTTCCGTCAGGCAGTGTGTGCTGCCGCAGTTCGTACAAGTAAAGTGAGGATGACACTGGCTTTCTGTACAGTTGTGGGCTAATTCAAAATGGCACGCTCTTTTGTCCATAAAGGCTTTATGTACCAATCCGACCTTCAAAAGACTTTCCAGGGTTCGGTAGATTGTAACCTTATCGAAGCTTTTCTTACCCAATCGCCGGGCAATCTGCTCCTGGCTCAGCGGCTTATCTGTTTCCATCAGCACTTTCAGTATAGCTACTCTGACCTTGGTGCAGTAAAGCTTCGCTGCTTTTAACATCGTGCGAGACTGTAAATCTAAATTCGGCTTCATAACTATATTGCATTAATGATGATGATGGTGAATATGCGACAAATCGTCCGGTGTTTTCACAAATAACAACGGAAAAACGATATCGCTGAAACAGCACGGCAGCAAAACTGCCAGGAACAGGAATCCGAAACTGCCGACCGCTTTCAAGATTGTTATCTGCCCGCCCATTGCCATAAGCATATGAAACGAGGATGCCCATGTGCTCAGCAAAACATGGCCTGCGTGCGGAACTTTAGTCCTCGGCTTGAAAAGTGCTATCAACACACCTGCTATTGCGGCCGGTATCACTATGTACCAGCCTTCGATAAAGCCGATATGTACCTGTTCAGCGAAACCTGCATGCTCGTGTGCGTGGGTCTCGATGCGCATACCTAAAAGCATCTCACCGACATAAGGTATCAGCGAATCACTCAAAGTTCCAATCCCCAATGAACCGAAGAATCCCACCAGCAGTACAAAGATTGTTTTGCTTCTTTTGGTGTGAAACTGAAACATCGAGGAGATTACGATTGCACTCAAGAAAACATGCCCCGGATGGAAGACGTAGAATATCCTGCGGCTCATCTCGTGCTCAAGATTCTTAAAAAGCAGCATGCTGACGATACCTGTAAAAGCCCCGAACAAAGTAAACGGTGCGTGGCTCTCCAATTCATGCAAAATAATTGCAAGCTTTTTTTGTGTTTGCATTTAGCACCTCGAAGTTGTCGATTGTCTGAGTTTGTCATTCCTGCGAAAGGGCTTGTTGAAAAAGTCGAGATTGCTTCATCGCTACACTCCTCGCAATGACACAAAGTGCGTTTTCAGGTCATTGCGAGCGATTCGAAGAATCGCGCGGCAATCTCAAAACGTTCCTTTTGAACTTTGGCAACAGGCCCGAAAGCAGGAATCCGGTCCTTTCCAGTTAGTATATTGTGCAATTCTTTCGGAAATTTTTAACTGTAATTGGTATTACTTAATACGTCTAACAAAATGAGCAACTAACTCCCACCATCATTTAGGGCGCAGTCGCTGGCAAAACAACCGTCATTTCGAGCGCAGCCGAAGGCAACACAACCATCATTTCGAGCGCAGCCAAAGGCAACACAACCGTCATTTCGAGCGTAGCCCCCGTTCTTGCTTTCGCAAGAAAGCACGGGGGCGGAGTCGAGAAATCTATTAAGAGTCTCTAAAAATTTCTTCCTCTTTATTCTTTTCAGTATTCTGTCTTTTTGTTAGATATTCTTAAAAAAGCATTCTACACTTACTACGTCAAAGTTGCAACTAAGTTGCATATTTTTTTATTTTTTTCCGTTTCAGCATTAACCGGCGGGCTATACCCTTATAAAAACAGGCAAGCTCGTTTACTCAGGATAAAAAGGTGATAAGCCGGATTATACAACTGAAGTGGAAAAGGAGCTTTGCAAAAAGCACTCAAACTAAATCGATAGTACATTAGTGCGAATGTTTATAAATCAAAAGATTTTTTAACCGTTTCCGTATGCCACCTCTTGCATTTCGCTGTCCTCGAATCTATAATGCACACACGTAACGAGGGCTCATATTATGAGCCGCCATTTAAATTAAAGAAACGGGTACAGCTAATGAGCAATCAATCGCCTGAAAGCAGAACAGGTAAGAAAAGTCAAGGGTGGCTACGTCGGAACGCCCCAAAGGCGGTCATCGTTTTCGCTGCGTTAGCGATATTGACCGCAATCACGAAAATGCCGACGCAAAAACGGGATGTACCTCCCGCCGAAGCGCCCCCGGTGAACGTCTCGGTCATCACTGTAATTGCCGAACCCCAGCTTGCCGACACGTTCGACCTGCCGGCCATCGTCGAGCCGAACCGTATCATCACGGTCTCTGCCGAGGTCGCGGGCCGCATCGAGCGGATCCCCCAAAAGGAGGGCAGCAAAGTCCGAGCCGGGGACCTGCTCATCCAGCTCAATACGGACCTCATCCGTCCCATGTTTGAAATCGCCGAGACGCAGGTCGAGCGAGACCAGATCGAGTTCGACCGTATGACAAATCTCGTCAAACAGGACGCCACCCCCCGTCGTGACCTGGAGAATGCCACTACCCAGCTCGCCATCAGCAAGGCCCGACTCGAGGAGGTCCGCGCCCGTCTGGACCGCACCAGCATCCTTGCCCCAACGGCCGGGGTGCTGAACGAGTTCCTCGTCGAGGAGGGGGAGTACGTTGATGCCGGCAAGGCGGTGGCCGAGGTCGTGGATACGCATAAGGTTAAGGTCGTGGTGGAAGTACCTGAACGCGACATTGCGTTTTTCGCCGTCGGCCGGAAGGCGGAGGTCTTTCTGGACGTCAAGGGCAGGGATATCTCCCTGGTCGGGACTATCACCTTCATCAGCGAGTTGGCCGATCAGCGAACCCGCTCCACGCGCATGGAAATTACTCTGGAGAACAAGGAACGGCTTCTGCGGAGCGGGCAGATCGTGCTTGTCCGACTCACGCGCCGAATCCTGAAAGATACCATCCTGGTTCCGCTGCTGGCTGTGATTCCAATGGAGGACAGCAAGGCCGTCTATGTCGTCAATTCCACAAAGGCCGAGCGTCGCGAAGTCGAGCTCGGAGTCATCAAGGGTAATCGTGTCCAGGTGACGGGGGGGTTGGAGCCGGGCGACCGCCTGATCATCGCCGGTCATCGATTTGTCGCGCCGGGACAGAAGGTAAACGTTGTATCAGAGAACAAATAGACGCTATGCTCATCACCGACACTTCTATTCGAAACCGAACCACCGTGGCCGTCATTGGTCTAATCATCATCCTGATGGGCGGCTACAGCTATCTCTCATTGCCCCGTGAGGCATTCCCGGACATCCCCATCCCGCATATACTGGTCACCACGATGTATGAAGGTGTCTCCCCGGAAGACATCGAAACATCAGTCACGATGAAGATAGAGAAGGAGCTCAACGGCATTCGTGGTGTCAAAGAAATCCGCTCCAGCAGCGCCGAGGGGCTCTCGATGATTGACGTTGAGTTCACTCCGGATGTAAAGAGCGATGTGGCCCTGCAGCGGGTGCGCAACCGCGTGGACATAGCCAAAGGCGAGCTGCCCATGGACGCCGAGGAACCGGTAATCAAGGAGATAAACCTCGCCGAGTTCCCCATCATGCTCGTCAGCATTTCCGGTGACGTCTCACCCGTCCAGCTAAAGGAGATTGCCGATACATTGCAGGACACCCTCGAGGCGGTGCCCGGCGTTCTCAAGGTCGACGTGCTCGGCGCGCTGGAACCGGAAATCCGGCTGGAGTTCGACCCCGACCGGCTGGCCTCATACAACCTGATGATACCGGAGATTCTGGCACTCATACCTTCGGAAAACGTAAACATCTCCGCCGGCGGTCTCGAGACACAGGGCACAAAGTTCAATGTGCGGATCCCCGCGGAGCTTGTCACGGCCGAAGAGGTGGACCACCTCCTCCTGACCGTGCGAGACGGAAAACCCATCTATCTTTCAGACGTCGCAAACGTGCGAGCCACCTTCAAAGACCGAACCAGCTACTCACGTCTCAACGGGTCTGGAAATGTCACCCTCAGTATCCAGAAGCGTGTCGGCGCCAACGTCGTCCATGTCTCCGACTACATCAGGGCCGTTATAGAAAAGGCGCAGCAGCAGGTCCCCGGCGCCGTGAAGTTCGACATAACCTACGACATGTCCAAGTACATCCGCAACATGGTGGCCGACCTGGAAAACAATATCCTCGCCGCACTGATACTGGTCTCCGGCGTGCTCCTGCTGTTCCTGGGCTGGCGACCGAGCACCATCGTGGCGATGATTATACCGCTCAGCATGCTAATCACCTTCTTCCTCATCCAGATGCTCGGCTACACACTGAATATGATCGTGCTGTTCAGCCTCGTGCTGGTTCTGGGTATGCTCGTAGATAATGCGATTGTCATCGTGGAGAACATCTACCGACACATTCAGCTCGGGTATAGCCGCTTGGAGGCCGCAATGCTCGGCGCGCGCGAGGTCGCCTGGCCGGTCACAACCTCCACCTTCACGACCGTATGCGCCTTCTTACCACTGATGTTCTGGCCGGGAATCATGGGGGACTTTATGAAGTATCTACCAATCACCCTGTCCCTCGGCCTGCTGGCCTCACTCTTTGTGGCCCTCGTGTTCAGCCCCACCATCTGCTCGATTTGGGCCGGTCGCTCGTCCAAACCGCGTCAGAAGGATCATTGGTTCGTCAGGGGCTACCGTCGCATACAGCGAGCCGGCCTGGAGAATCCGGCGCTCACCTTGTTTCTGGCTGTGTGCCTCTTGTTTGCCCTGGTGACCCTGTATGCCAAGATAGGCAAGGGAACCGAGTTCTTCCCGCAAGGCGACCCTGAGCGTGCCGTCATCGACGTCCGCACGCCACAGGGCACGAACATCCGCGAGACGGACCGCATCATTCGATTGATCGAAGACCGCATCGAGCCGTACGAGCCCTGGATCAAGGACATCGTCACGAACGTGGGCTCTTCGGGCGGCGGTATGGACATCATGGCCAGCGCCGGCGGCCCCCACTTGGCGAATATCTCACTCATCTTCTATGACTTCGCCGTGCGAGAGCGGCCGTCAATGGAAATCATCGCCGGAATTCGAAAGGCCATCGCCGACATACCAGGCGCCGAGATTAAGGTCGAAAGGCAAAGGGACGGACCACCCACCGGCGCGCCAATCAGCGTAAGACTCATAGGAAAGGACTTCACCACGCTCGAGCGGCTCAGCGACGAAGCCCGCCGAACAATCGCGAACGTCCCCAACATAGTCAACCTCCGCAGTGACCTGGAAGCCACCCGTCCCGAGCTGGCCTTTACCGTCAATCGACGCGTCGCCATGCTCCTCGGAGTCAACACCGCCACCGTCGGCAACTTCCTAAAGATGGCCGTCTTTGGCACAAAGGTCGGGACCTACCGTCAGTACAACGACGAGTACGACATCACCGTACGCCTGCCGCTGGCCGACAGGGTTGACATCGAAGACCTGTATCGCCTCAAGATTCCAAACCTATCCGGGAATTCCGTGCCGGTCAGTTCGCTCGGTCGTTTCGAGTACCAGGGCGGATTCGGCACCATCAACCGCGTTAATCAGAAACGCGTCGTAACCCTTACGGCCGACGCCGAAGGCCGACTCAGTTCCGAAGTGCTCAAAGACGTGCAGAAACGCCTGCAGGAATTCGAGCTGCCCGATGGCTACGAGATTGGCTATGCCGGCGAAAAAGAAACAGAGGACGAGTCACGCGCCTTCCTCGGAAAGGCCTTTGCCATCGCCATTCTACTTATCATTCTTGTGCTGGTCATCCAGTTTAACTCACTTAAGGTGCCGTTCATCATAATAACCACTGTGCTCCTCTCCCTCATTGGCGCGCTGACAGGATTACTGGTCTGCGGCTTGCCCTTTGGCATCATCATGACGGGCATCGGTGTTATTAGCCTGGCCGGAGTGGTAGTGAACAACGCCATTGTGCTGCTCGCCTATACACGGCAGTTGCAGCAGCGGGGGATGGACCTCATCTCCGCCGCGGCAGAGGCTGGCGTCACACGCCTGCGCCCTGTGCTGCTCACCGCGATGACCACCATCATCGGACTCATCCCCATGGCCATCGGCGTCTCCTATGACTTCCACACCTTTACCTGGGCCACCAAGAGCGAATCCAGCCAGTGGTGGCGAAACATGGCGGTTGTTGTCATCTTCGGCCTCGGCTTCGCCACGGTACTGACGCTCGTCGTGGCTCCCTCGCTCTACGTTATGCTCAGTCGCCTCTCCCTACGGCTGGGCTTCAAAGAGGTGGACGCCACGGAGAAACCGGTGACAGCCACCTCTTAATTGTAGTGACGTCAATATGAAACCGGTGCATGTGGGCCTGTTGAAAAAGTTGCTTTGTTCCTGTGGGGACAACGGGGCTTTTACGGGGAAAAGACACAGGAAGACATCCCTCGTAACGAACAATCAAAAGACTGCCGGAAAGACGCCTTGTCATAGGAAGTACGAAATATACGGGCTAAAAAGCGTTGCGGATTTGAGCTCAGGCGGTTAAATTAGTGCCTCTATTGAAAGAGTTTGCACAACAGCAAGATATTATCTTGTGAACGAACATTATGCCTATAAAGGAGCAGACAATGAAGAAGATAGTTGTATTGCTGTGGCTGGTGATTCTCACATCTTGTGTGGGTTGCCGGAGCACCTCTGGTCCGGCTCAGCCGCTCGTCGGAATTACGAGTGTTTATAAGGTAGATGAAAACAACGGTTCAGCTTCGACTATGGTTGACTTCACTTATGTGAAGGCCATTGCTGAGAACGGCGGCGTGCCGGTAGTGCTGCCGACGGTTACGAATGAAGATATTTTGCAGCGATATGTCCAGGAGCTGGATGGCTTGGTGCTGGTAGGAGGCGATGATATCCCGCCTTCGGCTTACGGCCGGCAGCCGCACGAAACAGTAAAGGTTATGCCCAAACAGCGGTACGCTTCTGAACGGCAGCTCATTTCGATGTGGTTATCCAGTGGAAAGCCAATACTGGGAATTTGTCTGGGTATGCAGTTTACAAATGTCGTTTCAGGTGGATCGCTAATACAGGACATCCCTTCGCAGGTGGGAACAGAGGTGGCGCATCGCCGAAAGTACCATCGTGTGCGGATTGAGCCGGGCAGCTCTTTGGCTGAGCTCCTTGGCACCCAGGAGGCCATGGTCTATTCGATCCACCATCAGGCGGTCGATAAGCTGGGGAAGAATCTAAAGGTCATTGCTAATGCCGAAGATGGTGTCATCGAGGCAATGGAGTCTGTAAACGGTAGATTCGGATTATTTGTCCAGTGGCATCCGGAAAAAATGGAAGATACCGAGCACCGAAATGCAATTTACGGCTCCCTCATTCGTGCGTGCTCTGCGAAAAACTAATATTCTCCATAAAAAAGGTAAAACAGTAGTGGAAATTATAGAAACAAACTCAGACCTTTCGCAATTAGCGAAACTAAAGAAGGGCTGTGTGCTGACTATTGGCAATTTCGATGGCGTCCACCTCGGACATCAGGAAATAATCAACGTTGCACGAAAGCTCGCTGACCAAAGGCACTCTGACCTCGTCCTGATGACCTTTGAGCCGCATCCTGTGGCTATCTTATATCCGGAAAAAGCACCTGGTGTATTAACTCCAATAGCGTTGAAAAAACATCTGCTCAATCAATTTGGCGTGGATTGCCTCGTAGTTCTGGAAAGCAGCTATGGGATTTTGAACCTTTCCCCGGAGTCCTTTGTTGATGAGTTTCTTCTAAAGTCTGTTCAGCCGGATGTTGTGGTCGAAGGGGAAGATTTTAACTTCGGTTACGGCAGAAGTGGTAACGTCCGGATACTAAAGGGGCTGGGACAGAAGTTCAATTTTGAAATCGTTATTGTCCCCGGCAAAGAGATTAAACTCACCGATGAACAAAATGCCAGAGTCTCCAGCACCCTGATTCGACATTTGCTGCACAAGGGCAAAGTAGCGGATGCCGCAAAAGCCTTGGGCAGATATTATCGACTATCCGGCCAAACCACTCTGGGCAAGGGAAAAGGTCGAAAGTTAGGATTCCCAACGGCCAATATTGACCCCGTTAACCAGATTATACCTGCTGAGGGTGTCTATGCCGGCTTCGTAGAGATTACTGACACCGAAGAACAGCTCTGTGAAAGTAAGAGCAAGCTCCCAGCCGCATTTAGTATCGGAAGGGCAAAGACTTTTATTTCCGACCATCCTTTGCTGGTCGAGGCGCACATACTCGGGCAGGACCCGGGCGATTTATACGGCAAATACCTCGCAATGGATTTTGTGGAGTTTATCAGACACCAGCAAAAGTTCGACTCGCCTGAACATCTCTCCAAACAAATAGCAAAAGACTGCGAAAATGCAAAGCATATTTTAGACACAAATGAACAAAGATTTTAATAATTTGTCATTCCTGCGAAAGCAGGAATCCAAGGTTTTAGCTAAAGGAGAACACATAGGTTGACAAGAAAGTATCTTATTGAGTGAAATTCGGCTCAGATAAGGTGACAATATGAGCATTTATACAATCATAGCAAAAGTACTGGGTATCCTATTGTTACTTCTTTGGTTGGTTTTTATACCGTTGGGTCGGTATTGGTTTCGTCGAATGAGAGGACTCATGTATGCAACAGTGTTCCAATGGCATATTCTCCCTTTTATCGTCGGGGTAGGATTAATTACCTCAGGAAAGTTATTGGTTATAATAGTACTACCGATAGCCTGGATTCTTTCTATATTTTTTCCTAATTCTTTACTTTTGTTTTTCCCTTGGTCACTGGCTGGGTTAATGGTGGTCTCGTATATTCTTACTTTTATTCTGACTCGAAATTATGGTACTTTGTGAGTTCTGGTATCGGTGTACTTTGTATGTTTTTACTTTGTACTATCGTTACGGTAATTGTATGTGCTCAAGCCAGAAATGATTATGGTGAATAATCTTTTTGTCTTCTCCGTGCCCTCTGTGGCAATAAAAATGAAAATAAAATCGGTGTAATCTGTGGCTAAAAAGGAATTGATATGGATTTTCAAAAAGCCGTTGAGTTGATTAACAAATCCGGCAATGTTTTAATTACGACGCATACCAGGCCGGACGGCGATGCCTGTGGCTGTATCGTGGCAATTTCTAATGTGCTGGCTGCTCTCGGTAAAAAAGCCAGGGCGCTGATGCTCTCGCCAATGCCGGAATGGTATGAGTTTTTATTCGCAGAAAAGGTCCCTGTCCTCGGCGAAGATATCAAGCTCGATGAGCTGATACAAGGGCGACTCGGCGAATTCGATTTGATAATAATTGTCGATACCAATAGTTACACGCAGCTTGATGACTTCGGTCAATACTTAAAGCAAGCCCGGACACCTGTCCTGGTAATCGACCACCACGTAACCGCCGACGGCCTCGGAGATGTAGAGCTGGTCGATTCGGATGCAGCCGCCACGGGCTTGATTGTTTATGATTTGCTAAAATTCGCCAAGTGGTCCGTAACCGAAAAAATCGCCGAGGCGCTGTTCGTGGCAGTAGCTACCGACACCGGCTGGTTCCAGTTCAGCAATACCAACAGCAGGGTTTATCGAAGCTGCGCCGAGTTAATAGACGCCGGCGCGAATCCAACAGAAATCCATCACAATTTATACGAAAATTTCTCATACCCACGGTTCAAGCTAACGCTTGCTATGCTCAACACGCTTGAGCTGCATCTCGACGGCCGCTTCGCAACGCAGCATATATCGCAGCTGGATTTCCAACAGACCGGAGCCACACACAAAGACACAGAGAATTTAATCAACGAATGTCAGCGAATAAGCACAATTGAGGCAGCGGCCTTGTTTGTAGAATTGAAGGATGGCCGAATCAGGTGCTCGCTGCGAAGCACAGGCATCGTCGATGTCAGCGAAATCGCTGCCAAGTTCGGCGGAGGAGGCCACAAAATGGCTGCCGGCACATTTCTGCCCGGCCCGTTGGAAGAGGCAAAAAAAACCGTCCTAACTGAAATGACCGAAATATTCGAATCCTTGAGCCGCAAATAACTTTCAATCGGGGGGGAAGTAATGAGGAATCTCGCCGGCTTCGTTTTGCCGGAACGTCTCTTTCAGAATAGCCCGTCCCTCTTCGCTGTTGGCTGGCACCCATTTCTCATCCTTGACCCTGCGGATAAGCCTCCCTTTCCCCCAGATTTCCGCACCGCTGACTCTCAAATCCATAGGACCAATACTGCTCTTATCTACGTTCGGGTCGGTCGTTTCCAGAAACCCGATAAAGGTCTCAGTAGTGTTTGGCTCGTTACTATAAGTAAATACGTATGCCCTGACACCTGCCGGCTCCCCGTTGGCAAGCGGGCCCGAAGGAGCCTCAATCGGCGGTATTTGCCCCTTTTGTGCAACAAAAAGCCTTCTGTGCTTCAGGTCGTAGAACCAATCATTCTCGTAATTCTCAACTTCAACAACCTTTTTCGGCAGCGTTAGCCATATTCCAAATACTATCAACCCTACTACCAGGACCACGCTCACGCCAATAACCAGCTTGGGGCTCCGGCTGAGCCATTCCCGTATCGCCAATCGTTCCCACCATCCTTTAATCTCGTATTTCAGATATCCAAAATCCGGCATCTTAAAACCCATCCAGGTACATTAAAAAATCCTGCGCCGTGACACACCCGCCCCAGACATAAATAATTACTATATTAACGTCCTTTGAGCAATTTTATCATTCCCAGCATTCTCAGTGATAACCCGCAAAAAACTCCAACGAAAAGAATGTCATTGCGAGCGAACCTTAGGTTCGCGCGGCAATCTCTGAGTTTCAAAAATGATAAATCTCATTTTGTTATATGCTTAACACCATTCTAAATCAACTTTGCCTCTCAGACAATACTTGAAATTAGCCAATTCCGCTTTATGATATTGCATGAGGAATAAGATGCGACCTTTCCCCTGATGCCCGGTTCTGTGTATTTGAGGACCCGCATGGAGCGGTCCTATCGGTCATTCATTACTCAAAGAAACCCCAATAGGATAAGCATAAGTTTTTTTAACCAATTTCTTTCCCAGGCAAGCTCAAATCTGATGCTTGCTAATTGTTGGGACAAAGCCACTGATAACAAAACTCAAATAAATCCTGCTCATTAATTATATTATCTTCAATCAAATCTGCTGCCAGCGTGTCTCCTCTTTTGAGCCATTCATCAGCCAGGATGCAATAGTCACGGAAATTGACAAATCCGTCGACGTTAAAGTCCGCAGAGCCGACCATTTGTCCCATCTCACCGAAGACACCGTAGCCCGAGTCATCCTGCCCGTAACTTTGCCAGGCCATAACAAATTTGTTGCCATTCAGTCCCATTGCAACACTCGGCCGCTTTTGGTCGTCCGTCATATAGGTATTGACCTGAAATTCATTGCCAAGGGGTACGCCTGAGCTGTTATATCGCTGGGCGAATATGTCTCTTTCATTAATATCGGGGTCAATTTTACTGTCCCACACAATTATAAACCGCCCCCGGTTATTCATCGCAACCTCCGGATTCTGTTGCGGCCCTGTTAGAGTTGTATTGACGATAAACTGCGCACCTATTGCGGTGCCGTCGGATTTGTAGCACCGAACGTGAATATCATCCAGCCCGGCCAGCTTAGGGTCACCGTCCCACGCCACTACAAAATTTCCGGCCTTATCCATCGCAATTGATGGCTG
Source organism: Sedimentisphaerales bacterium (assembly GCA_035528395.1). Taxonomy (GTDB): domain Bacteria; phylum Planctomycetota; class Phycisphaerae; order Sedimentisphaerales; family Anaerobacaceae; genus NIOZ-UU13. The sequence goes on along the minus strand of DATKYR010000089.1, from coordinate 3,858 downwards.
CGTGACTGAGCTGAATCTGATTGTGCTTACCTCGAAAGGCTTCATCTTAGCTGTGCCGTCTGAGTTGTACAGGCGGGCTATTATCGAGTTGCTGCTTTTATCCCGCATCCAGACAACCGCGAAATTGCCTTCTGCGTCCATCGCCACATCCGGATAACGGCTGTCCGATGCTTCCTCGTTAATGACAAACTCCGGTCCAATGCTTGAGCCGATGCTGTCATACAATCGCCCACATACTGCCTTGTTGCTCTGCCCCGGAACATTACTGCTCTCCCAGACGATAATGAAGCCGCCGTCATTATTCATAGCCACACGTGGATAAAGTTGTTTGTCGTTGGTATAAGTGTTGACGCGGAACTCGCTGCCGAGAGGCTGGCCGTTGGAATTGAACCGTCTGGCAAAAATGTCTTCTGTGTCTTCTCCCGGCCCGTACCATGTGACTACAAAATTGCCTTCGGCATCCATCGCTACCGCCGGCTCTCTTTGGTTACCGCTGGTTTCAGTATTGATTTGAAATTCACCACCTGCCGGTTTGCAGTTAGAGTCGAAACGCTGTCCAAAAATGCCGTTCGAGCTGCCGTCCTGAAGATAGCTGTTCCAGACCACGACAAAATTCCCTTCGGCATCCATCGCTATGGCAGGGTTCTCCTGCTTATTAGACTTGCGTGTATTTGCCTGGAACTCACCCCCGCAGACCATCGCTGCGACTAAAGTTATTGCCACAGCCGCCAAATAACTCCGTTTGAGTGCCAAAATGCCATCCTCCTATGATTAAAATCTCGAATTTGCATTTTAACTGCTTAGCTCCGGCCGTCCAGGAAAAAAAGTAGGGATTATGAAAAAAAATGCTCTTCTGCCGATTGCTGAAAATAGGTCTTAAAATGACACCCCTCAAGAAGAGTTTGTTGTTTGATGGCCTTTGAGGTGCTTTAAATTGAAAGATAATGAGCGGTCTTTATATCGAACAAGTTACGGCCCCTGAGCGTTTTGTGTTAGTATGTTGGATTCATTGGTAATTTTCGCCGGGTTTGAAAGGCAACGGTTCAGCGAACTGAACGGCAATACGGCGCCAATAGCTATATACCTTATCAACCCGGCACACATGGGCTGAACGGGTAAAATTTACCATATCAAAGAAATTATCCGGGCGATAATGAGGCACCCTAAAACGAGCGGTTATATGTTCGCCGAGGCGGGGACAGCCATCGTGGGCATAGGTGATAAACGCAGCGCCCCTGCTGGAAATATCAACCATCTGTCCTTGTGCAAGTGTTTCTTGAGGATGCTCGCCAAACCAGACCGGCGATGAATAACACAATCTTTGTTCTGTTCTTCGCTCGTTTCTCGTGTCCATTATCAACGCCCCTGAAATCTCCTGTTTTTCTTTAATGATTTGCGAATCGACAAATTTGAGGCTTGACTTTATTAAAAAAATAGCCGAAAATATCGCGGCTTTTGAACTAAAAAAATGAGTTTTTTAACGCCTTAAAAGGCCGGCCGAGCTATGCGGTTTCGTATATTTACGGGTTATATTTTTTTCTACAAAAATTAGCAAAATAAGGATAGCATTGCATAGACCTTTGTGATATATTATTCATTAATGCACATTCGCAGGGCTGAGGATATCTCGCTTTTTCCTCTCCCTCCGCACCTCAGCCCTGCTTCCTCCTTTTTCGGGCCAATCGGCTCTTTTGTTCAAGCTTCCCGCCGCTATTGGTTGGTACTATCCGGCTTGTAATCTGTGAAATAATCAAAGTGCTGAGGTGCTCACAACCCTTTTCTCATTAATTTACTCCCTAATTTTGTCGATATACGTCAGTATGTCAATTTGCTACCGACTAATCTTTTTTAAAAGTAATAAACCTTTTTTCTCCTTGTTTGTCTTATCAGATGTCGAAGGCCGTAAATCTTAAAACGGAGAACAAAACATGTTTACAATAGAAAACATTATGACAAAGGATGTGATTACAGTTAAAAAGGACACTTCGATACAAGAGACCATAAGGATTATGATTGAAAATAACATTACCGGCCTGCCCGTTGTCGATAGCCATATGCAGCTGGTTGGTATTATCTCAGAGAAAGACATAATGATACTACTGTACAATGTCGGCAGCATAACAGGTAAGGTCGAGGACTTTATGACACTGAACGTTGTCTGTTTTAAGCCGGAAGATAGTTTGGCTGAGGTTTGTGAGTGTCTTCTCAAAAATCACTTTCGAAGGGTCCCGATAGTCACAGGGCCGAAGAAAAAACTGGTTGGAATCATTACCAGGAAGAACATAGTACGAAATATATTTGAGTGCCAGGATTTCTTCAGAGACACGCCGCATGAAAATAATAAGCTTGCCGATGCCAGGGCTCAGGTTGAGCTGATAAAATCAATGAACGATTAAAAGTGCAATCTCAAACATAATTTAGCCCCGCAATTTATTGCGGGGTTCTTGTTTACCCCGCCGATTTACTCGGCTGATTTTGTTTAGCCGTCGTCGCTAAGCTTGCCCTGAGCGCAGCCGAAGGGATGACGTAACACGTAATACAAGAATGTCATTCCGAGCGTAGCCCCCGTTCTTGCTTTCGCAAGAATGCACGGGGGCGGAGTCGAGGTCGAAGATCCGCCAAGGCGGGAATCTATTAAAAATTGTCATTCCTGCGAAACCGGTCCTGAGCAGAGTCGAAGGATTCGATATTCCCTCCATGTCTGTCTTCCGTCTTCTGCCTTCTGTCATCTGTTCTGGAGTTTATCCTAAAAGTTTATCCCCGGGAGCTACTCACCTGACTCGCAACAGGGGAACTAAGCTCCCTTGACTTACTGCAGGGGAATTTATCCCCAACGTTAGCTTACTTGATTTCCTGTCGGGGACCAGGATTGCTTTCGTTCCAATTAACTAATCTCCAATTAACCAATACTTCCTGATTCCTGTTACCCTTCTTCCTAATAACATGGTTCGCTGATATTTTTTCTCGCCTTCCTGAATTTTGCTCGACATGAGAAATCAAAACTATAATATTGACTTTAAACTCCAAAATATGTAGAATTACAGTCATGGAAAAAGCCGAAATCAAACGCATCGATAATTACTTCAAAGGCATTGCCGAGGAACTTGTCGAGTCGGATTACCGAGCAATAACTAAACAAAGCCATTTGACAAGACTCTACCCCATTATTGAATGCAGATAACAGGAGATAAGAAATGTTTGTACTTATAAAAAGAGAAATTAAGGACTATATCATATTTTTCATTGCTTCTCCTATTCTCTCAGCAATCTTTATTGTTTTTATGATATCGATGGCATATCTTTTCGAATCAGATATCTTCGCTGCTTACACTAGCGGGCTTTCACTTCAAGTGATTGTGCTACTCGCTATTTTATTCTTTTCTTTGGGCTTTATGCAGATGCGAATAGATAGAATCAGAGGGGTCTCTACATTCCTTTCAACTCAGCCATCAACCAGGAGTCGGATACTGTTTACAAAGATTATCACAGGGATTTTGGCAATTTTGACTTTTTTTGTCCCTGTAATTATCATAGGTGTGTCATTATCGCGTCTTTTTACCCAGCCGATACCAACGCGTCCCGGTATATTCGTTGAAATACTTACAGTAGCGATCCTAATGGCTTTTGCTTGTTATTGTATTGGCTTACAAACTGGCTGGACAATAAGCAGGATTACTTCGATCATTGGTGGTATATTTATAACCTGTATCTTATTTTCAGAGCTTGTCCCATCCATAGTTGAAGGTTGAAAAAAAGCGATGGCTACTCCAGCCTGATATAAGGTAAGATCAGGCGGAAATATTAACCATTTATTCAAAAAGGAGTAGCCATGCAAAAGACAGAATATCAAATCATCAG
>DATKYR010000088.1:0-11239 GCA_035528395.1 Sedimentisphaerales bacterium | reverse complement strand
GGCGGTAAAACTACAACGAATACCCAGAGTAGTCTAACAAACAAGGCACTTCTAATCAAATATTTTGTCGTTTCCTCTATAGCAAAGTCTTTTTGTCTTCTGTCGCACTATTACCCCGATATGCCTATGACCGTTGGCGAGGAAACAAAGCCGCAGGGACAAGAGTTAGAAAACAAATGCAGCAGATTAAAAAGGTTGCCAATGCTGTCAGAAGCAAAATCCTTGAGCTTCGCTCATCTGAGGCAAAAAGTGCTACCGTGAGTTAGACACAGACGTTACAGGAGAATCAGGGGGCCTGTGCGATAGTTGACTTGAAGGCTAAAGGTATGGGCGTTGTTGGGAGTCATCAGATAGACGTTATTGAGATCGGCTTCCATCCCTGCAGGAGTTTTCCACACCCCATGGCTGATGTTCTTGTAAAGCAAACATCAAGCCAATGTAAGAACGCTGCCGAATTTAGAAATAGAGGCTTATTTTTATCCATTCTTAAGGGAATTATTGAATAAAAATGATTATAAGACTACTATAAACGCCAAGAGAAAACTCGATACGAAAACAGGCCTGAACCTACTTCGATTCAAGTGAAAATGGCGTTCTTTTTTATTTTATGCAATGACAGAGGTTGACAGCATTATGGAAGATCATATTTCAAAGCATACAGTTGACACCGAACAGCACTCACTGATGGTCTCTTTCATCCTCCATCTACTGCCCGGAATTTTGATCCTGGTCTTCTTTCTTATCCTTACACCTCATCTGGCAGGAGAAGGATTTCCGACCTTGTTCTGCCTCTTTCTCGCTATCCCAGTCGTTCTGATTCCGTTTGAGCTCGGATACATTCTCTATCAAGCGAGAAGGAAGAACAAAACCTTCTCATTGAACGGGATTGTCCTATATCGCCAGAAGTTGCCCGTATGGCAGTACATTGTCCTCATTCCCCCGATCATGGCATGGGCTCTGGTCTCATACTTTGTAATTGCCCCTCCGATACAGGACTCTTTTAAGAGCGAATATTTTTCCTGGCTCCCAGCATGGTTCTTCTTAGACCACAATCTCGCACAGTCTTCCAAATCCACTCTCATAGCCACATGGGTAATGGGCGTTCTCTTTAATGGCATTGCCGGCCCCGTCGTGGAAGAACTGTATTTCCGGGGATATTTGCTCCCAAGAATTTCTCGCCTTAAAAGTTGGGCACCTTTGCTGAATGTGTGTCTGTTCTCGGTCTATCACTTCTTCACGCCATGGAGGAACCTGGAAAGGATACTCGCTCTGCTACCAGGAATTTATATCATACAGTGGAAGAAGAACATATACTTGGGGATGATCCCGCATTGTTTGTTGAACACCACCGGTATGCTTCTCATGACACCTTTACTCTTGAAGTAGTCGTTAGCCAACTGGATAAGTCCATTTAAGAAGTATACGCAAAATCTGTATTTTCTTACTAAACTCAGCACCGTAGACAAGAGCCGCGAATTTCTGTAACTCTTTACAGATCTGAGACTTATCTGTTGTCAGCCATGCAGACCCCGACACAAGGTCGTATGTTCGAAACGCGCCCCCGCTATGAACCTACGACCACGGTTGCATAGGAGCGGCAAAGCACTCTTAGGAAGAAGAACGTCGCATATCGCCGTCCGAATCACTCAAGGCTACCACAGAACCCAGGCCATCGAAAGGTCGCGTACAGCAGGTCGTTGATAGAGTTACTTAAATCGAGCTTCGACAAATCGTAACACCGTAAATCTACTTGCCACGAACTGTCTGAATTGGGGTCATATTTCGGAAGAGATTTCATTTCGCCCCCTTCCCACTCTTCCGGCTTTGGGTTGCGGTCTATCTTGGGAAACGTAATTGGCCCTGGTGGCTGTTCGCTGAGCATTATCACCTTTCGACTGTCTGGTGTATCACTATCAACGTGACTGCGCACAACGGTGATCTCCCTGACCGTTCTATTCTGCTTGTGGATTTCAAACTGGAGACCCTTATCTTCGTAAGTGAGAAGGGCTTTCAGCTCAAATTCCTCAAGCTGGAAGTCATTACCAAAGGCTTGTTTGATCTTGTCCTCCGAGTCACCCACTCCCAAGCCGTTGGTGAATTTGTAGAGAGGACTACGCACTGTAATCTCACGAACTACATCGTCATTTATCACAAAGTACATACCCTCTGGTTGTCCCAGCTTGTTCAACACCTGTTTGCTCATGCCAAGCATATAGTTACCAACTCCCACACTAGGCACGATGGTATGTTTCGAATGCTCTTGTTGGTCTGGTGCATCACTATCACCACTATCGCCTTCTGTGTGATAAACAACGATTTCGGCGACGGTCTGGTTCTTCTTGTGGATTTCGAAACCAAGACCCTTGGCCAGGTAAAAGAGAAAATCCTTCCCCAGGACCTCTTCGAGATGGAAGTCCTCACCAAAGGCTTGTTTGATTTTCTGCTCCGAGTCACCCACTCCCAACCCGTTGCTGAGTTTGTAGAGAGGACTACGCACGCTAATCGCTTCGAGTGAATCGTCACTGAACCAAAAGGAAATGTTACCAAAGGACAAAATATGTTCACGCGGAAGATTTTTAAGGCTGTACCTTTCTTCCCCACGACGAACAACATCAACATCGTCTTCCCCGAGTTGAATGGACTCCGGCTCTCCCAGCTCCTTCAACACATCGTCCTTGCTCATGTCAAGTGTATAGTCACCAATTCCCACACCAGGCACGATGGTTTGAATCTCAGAGTCCGTTTGTGGACGTGTTCGTATTTTTTGACTGCCACTCTGGTTTTGGATCAATTCGATAAACGCCGTGGGATTAATGATCCTGGCACCACTCTTATGCACATAGGCCGACGCAAAGAGCATCTCCTTCATCTGTGCAGGGGTCAGATCAGGGCGAATCTGCCAGCCCATTGCCAGAATGCCTGCGGTATAGGGGATAGTATCGCTATATCCGTTCTTAGCCATCGGCCTGCTGCTTCGACGGCCGCCGCCGTCGTAAGCGTAACCATAGGGCCTTTCGTCGGAAGCCTCAGCAACGGTTCGTGGTGCGGACGGCACATGGATATGCCCCTCATCGACCTCCACAATCCCGTTTCGGAAGCCTGGGGTACAGGCCTCGACGCTTTCCCGATCCTGCGGATCCAACCAGCAGAGTGACACGAAGCCGTGATGCCAGGTGCAGTCCAACACCAGGATACAATTGGCCTGGGCTCGCTGCACGGCCTGGTCCCACAGGGACTGGTTGATATATTTCGATCCCTGCCCAGACGGTTGTGTCGACACCGATACCACGCGTATCTTCTGATCCTTGCGAACCTCTCGATTGCGCATCACGAGCCGGTCTAGGGCCCGGGCATAATAACCGGCATCCCCTTTCCAAGACGGAACCGCCACAACGTGTAACTTCGCACCCGGGGCTGTACCGCATTGATTGCCCACCAACTGGCTGGCCATGGCGGGACCGTGCATGCTGCTCTTGTGCGGGCCGCAACCGGTGTCGTGATAAGACACGATCTTGCCCGCGTACTCCGGGTGATCCATGAGAAGCGGCTGATCGATCAAACCCACATGCACTCCTGCCCCGGTGATCCCCTCGGCGTGCAGGGCCCGGACCCCGAGTCCCGGATTCATGCCCTCTTGCAGCAGCGCCTTCGGATCGAATCCCTCAGGCAATCGATCCGGTGTCGGCCAGAGGGTCTCCTGGTTGAATTCAAGGGTGTCCAGGATGGCGCCTGCATTGCGCAGGTCACAGGTACGCAGATCTTTGCCGCATACACTATCGAATCGCTCTAAGCGCGATGGAGTCAATGCCTCCCTGCTATCATCATGATCGCCCGTTGCCTGAGACACGTTGATCTCCATGACCGTCCTGTCCTTCTTGTGGATTTCAAACGTGAGTCCCTCGTCTTCGTAAGTGAGAAAATCCTTCCCCCCCTCTTTGAGATGGAAGTTGTTGCCAAAGGCCTGTTTGATTTTCTCCTCCGAGTCGCCCACTCCCAACCCATTGGCGAATTTATATAGACTATACACGATAATCACTTTGACTGAATCGTCAACGATCTCAAAGGAAATATCACCAAAATGCATGAAATACCATCTCGGAAGATTGTTAAGGGTGTACCTTTCTCCCTCCCAGGAAATCCCCTTTGGTTCTCCCAGACGTTTCAACACCTCGTCTTTGCTCATGCCAATCGTATAGTCACCAACTCGCACCCCAGGCACGATGGTATTCTCCGACGGCTCTTGTTGACTTGCCCGTACGTGGTGCGAGCCGGCAAGGAGAATTCCGACCAAAGCTATAATCGCTGTTGTTGTTCGTTTCATAACTTCTTATCCTCCTAAATTATTGATGTGGGCACACAAAGCGTCCGCCCGTACTCAGTTGTGGCTCGATTGCCTCAGTCTCGTTATACTGAATAGATAGCATAGTATTTTTCAATGGCCAAAAATAGGTTGCGCCCCTCTATTTCCAACAATGCAAACATAACACTATACCTCCCAGCCCTTCCTGTACGTCCGGCCGACATACTGATTTATCTGGGGATAGTTTGTGCACTCCATCTTCTTCGCGTCCCACTCAAGCTTCTTGCCCACACCAGCGAATGCCGCCAGATTACCGGTCAGGATCCACTCAGTGAGCCGGCCGGACGTGGTGGTGAAGTCATTGGTGAGGGGGCTACCATTCCTGATTGCGTTGAATATCTCATCGATCGCTCCATCGGTTCGTGGGAGCTTTCTCGGCGGCAGGGGAAACTTTCTATGTTTCTTCGCCGGCAGGATGCGCGTGTCGATGCAAAAGGCACCCGTATACATGTAGCCCTTGTCGCCGATTAGGATGGTTCCACCTCTGCTTGGCGGCTGCAGTTCCTTGCGCAACTGCCTATAGTAATCGGGCACCGCGTGGCTACTCTCGTAGGCATAGACCTTCACCGGTGGCATATCTCCACGCGCCGGGAACTCCCACCGCACAGCTATGTTTATGGGGTACTTCTCTTTGCTACCACCTTTGAGGTAGATGCACTCCACTGTGTAGTGGTCGGCCTCCCTCAAGTGCAGGGCATCGAACGCCCCATCCATAATGTGGCATCCCATGTCGCCGGTGCCGAACTGCCGCCACTTACGCCATTTGACCGGATGCAGATCGTCGTGGTAGTCCCGATAGGGAGCCGGCCCAATCCATTCGTTCCAGTGCACGTGAGCAGGCACCGGCCTGGAAGGCGGGCGCCCCCCGGAACCACCGAAGCTCTCGCCGACGGTGCAGTGGGCCTCGGTCACCTTGCCGATTGCGCCGGCCCAGATGTACTCACAGAAGCGATGGTGACCTTCGGTGTAGTGGCCCTGGTTGCCCATGGCGGTGTACACCTTGTTCTTTTTGGCCACCTCGCCAAGCACCCGGCACTCCCGGATGTTATGCGCCAGCGGCTTCTCGCTGAACGTGTGAATCCCGCGTTCCATGGCATGCACCGCCGCAGGGGCATGATGGTGGTCAGGTGTGGAGATCAGGACTACATCCAGATTCTTGTGACACTCGTCGAGCATTCGTCGGTAGTCGTGATAGATTTTGGGCCTGGCATTGGTTTCCTTGATACTCTCGAGTGCGGCGGCGATCATTTTATCGTCGATATCCACCATCGCGACCAATCGCTGTAATCTTGCCATAAACAGTGGGAGCCGTTTGCCCTTTCCGCCGCAGCCGATGACAGCGACCCCCAGCTTCTCACTGGCAGGCTCGGCCGCGTGCAGCAGCGGTACACGTGCCAGGCTCACCCCGACTGCAGCCGAAGCCGCCAGGGAAGCCTGTTTCAACATATCTCTTCGTGAATAGGTACGCATTTGGGTTCTCCTTATAATAGGGACGAATCCTGTTTAGGAAAAAATGGAGTGTGTCCCTGTTTATCAGTCAGAGGCGTTTGACAGCCTCAATGAATCCTCTGGGATTTACAACCGGACCGATCTTGGTTCGGGTTGCGGTCTCTTTCCAGAGGTCCACGATCCGATCCGGCGAAATCCCGGGATGCACCTGGAATGCCAAAGCCGCGAGCCCGGCCAAGTAGGGCGCAGCCCAGCTGTTGCCCCCGTAGGTGTAAAACTTATAGACATCTTTACCCCGGTGACTGGCCGTGGACCGGTTCTCAATGGGCACATAGACCAGCGCATTTCCGTCACCAGACAGATAGCTGGGACCATAGTTGTTCGGATCGTCCGGGTCTTTTCCTACCTTTCGTTTCAAGGTGCCATATGGCATGAAATCCTGCTTGTCACAGGTCACAACCAGAATGCCGTTCTTTTTCGCCTTGTCTGCGGCCGCCCGCCATTGATCGTAATGATCCTTCTGCGAAACGCCTATTGAAATGCTGATGACACGTACCTTCTCGGATGGAGGCAAATTTCGATTCCGTCCAACGATCTGTTCAACCGCTCGAGCATACCGACGATTGTCCCCCGTTAGCACGCCATAAAAATGCAGACTCGCCCCTGGCGCCACACCGCAGGTCTTACCTACCGCAATACTGCACACCGGCGGTGCATGCGAACCGCCCTCGGCTTCGCGCACATGATACGACTTGATCCGGTCAGCATATTCAATGTGATCCCTCCGCAATATTCCATCGACGATGGCTATGCCCACGCCGCTGCCGTTGATGCCTTCTTGATGGAGGCTGCGCACTCCCAGGCCGGGATTCTTCCCCTCCTCGATACGTCTGCCTGGTTCAAAACCCCGCGGCAGACGACCAGGTTCCGGCCATACGGTGAGGCTGTCAAACGTCATGCGTTTTAGGAGGTCACCCTTTTGCGACAAATCAAGCCGGCTGAGATCCGCGCCACAAATATTATTATACTTTCCAAACCTCGACAGATCCCCTTCATCGCGCAGGACAACGGGACGGTTCTGGCCGATATCGATTTGCCTCCCTTCGCACCATACTTGTCCTAACGTGCGTGGCTCGTCCGGCCAGCCAAAAAACTTAGCGGAAACACCCGGATAAAATAAATTTACCCTTGTGCCTGGCCTGTTCCCCACCTCCTCCCTGGTCGGCTGCCCAACAATCTCCTTGAATTCCTCGGGTGTGGTGAGCTTGAACAAAATTCGGCCCTCCGTAGCCGCTTGACGAACGAGGGTTGAAAGGTCTTGACTCGAACGACGATCCGGTTGCTGATCGAGATCTCCGTCATCAATGGGGCGGTCTTGACCGATATCAATCCCCATCCGTTCGCACAATACATAGATTATGGTATGTGGAGTGTTAGACTCCGGTTTGCCAACAAACTTGACCTCAATACCCGGATACTCCATATATATGACATCGTCACCGTATGTCCACTCCCTGGTCGGCTGCCCGGCAATCTCCTTGAATTCCTCGGGCGTGGTGACCTTGTACAAAATACGGCCCTCCGCAGCCGCTTTGCGAACGAGGGCCACCTGGGCACTGTCTGGACGATCAACTTTTGGCTGATAAGTAACGATCTCGGCGACGGTCTGGTTCTTCTTGTGGATTTCGAACGCAAGCCCCTTGGCGTCGTAACAGAGGTAATCCTTCCCTTCCTCCTCTCTGGACTGGAAGTCCTCACCAAAGGCTTGTTTGATTCTCTGCTCCGAGTCACCCACTCCGAACCCGTTGCCGAGTTTGTAGAGAGGACTACGCACGAAAATCGCTAGGGCTGAATCTTCCTCGATCAAAAAGGAAATGTTACCAAAGGCCATAATATATTTTCTCGGAAGATTGTTAAGGCTGTACTTTTCTTCCCCGCGATGAATAACCTCTTCTTCCCCTTCTTCCCCGATCCCGAGATGAATGGCCTCTGGTTCTCCCAGTTCCTTCAACACATCGTCTTTGCTCATGCCAATCGTATAGTCGCCAACTCGCACCCCAGGCACGATGGTTTGTGTCTCAGAGGGCGTTTGCGGACGTGTTCGTATGTGCTGCTGATCTCTACTGTGCTTTCGGACCAGGTCGATAAACGCTCTGGGATTGATGATCTTTGCACCGCTCTTCTGCACATGGGCCGACGCAAAGAGCATCTCCTTCATCTGTGCAGGGGTCAGATCAGGGCGAATCTGCCAGCCCATTGCCAGCACACCTGCACAATAAGGAAATGTCCAGCTTTCTCCGCCACTTCCCCAGTAAACATAGCTGTCTCGGTAGTCACCAGCACTTTTGGCAGTTGTGCGGCACGATGCAGGAACATGGATATAAGCGGGATCCAGCAGCTCCAGCCGATACTCTCTTTCGGGTACGCCAGGATTACACTTGCCCACACTTTCCGGATCCCTAACATCATACCAGCAGCGACTGAGGAACCCGCGATGATTGGTGCCATCGAGCACCATAATTCCATCTGCCTCTGCTCGGGCGCAGGCCGGGTCCCACATATGTTGATTTTTTACACGCGCACGGAGGCTTGAAGGTGCAGCCGAAACTGAAACAACACGTATCTTTTGTGTGACAGGCAGCTTTTTGTTCTGCTCAACAATCCAATCAAGTGCCTTCGCTTCATAGGCGGTGTCTCCTGTCCACATTGGCGCAGCAGCGTAATACACCTTCGCATCAGGGGCTGTTCCACAATTCGTGCCCACCAGCAGGCTTGCGACGGCCGGACCATGCATGCTGCTCCTAGATGGGCCGCAACCCGTGTCGTGGTAGGCCACAATTTTCCCATCATATTCAGGATGATCCGGGAGCAGGGGTTGGTCGATAATAGCTACGTTGACACCCTTGCCGGTAATGCCCTGTTGGTGTAGTTCGCGAACGCCAAGACCTGGATTCATTCCATCAGCAAGTATTTTTTTGGGATCACTTCCAGGGGGCATTTTTGCTTGTTCGGGCCAAACCGTTTGCTGATTAAATGCTAGTGTGGCAATTAGCCCCTTGCTGGAAGAGAGATCAAGTTTGCTCAGGTCTTTCGATCGCACATCATCGAACGGTTTGATTGATTCTATAGGTTTTACCGAAGAACCTTCATAGACAAGGATCTCGGCGATGGTCTGGTTCTTCTTGTGGATTTCGAATCCAAGCCCCTTGGCGTCGTAAAAGAGAAGATCCTTCTCTTCGTCCTCTCTGAGCCGTAAGTCCTTACCCTCTCCGAGCTGGAAATCCTCACCAAAGGCTTGTTTGATCTTCTGCTCCGAGTCACCCACTCCCAAACCGTTGCTGAATTTGTAGAGAGGACTACGCACGCTAATCGCTTCGACTGAATCGTCACTGATCCAAAAGGAAATGTTACCAAAGGCCATAATAATAAGTCCTCTCGGAAGATTGTTAAGGTTGTACTTTTCTTCCCCGCGATGAACAACCTCATCTTCCCCGAAATGAATGTACTCTGGTTCTCCCAGCTTTCTCAACACCTCGTCTTTGCTCATGTCAAACGTGTAGTCACCAACTCGCACCCCAGGTACGATGGTTTTAGTTTCAGAGTTCGTTTGCGGATGTGTTCGTATGCGTTGATTGTCACTTTGCTTTCGGATCAAATTAGAAAACTCACCTGCTTTAATCGAACGAATCAGTCTAACAGGATCAATGATTGGTCCCAAAGGCATCGTCTCGCCATTGTCATTCAGTTCGATGGTTCGTCCGGTTTGCACGGCCAACGCCCAGAATCTTTCAGGTGTTATAGTAGGATCTACCTGTACTGCCAGAGCATAAACACCGGCAATATAAGGGATAGCCCAGCTAACGCCACCTATACTATAAAAGACGTATTCATCGCTACCAATAGGGCTGGCTGTTGTTCGTGAGTCCATGGGTACCCAGAAATGGCATTTAGCAAGAAATATTCGACGAGCCCGGAATATCTTGGCCAAGTATAATCCTGGTTCATAGGATTCAAAAACTTCTGGATCAGCCAAAGGCGAACGACCAAGCCCGCCAAAACCGCATCCCTCGTGGACTGACTGAACACCCGAGCATACTACCAACATGCCCGCAGCTCGTGCTTTCTGCACTGCTTCTGTAATTACCTTATAGTCCTTGTGCGATGGCATCCAACCTATCGACATTGAGATTACTCGAATCTTGTTGTCTTTCGGGAGCTGCTCGTTTATCTCCAGCATTCTGTGAATGCCTTGAGCAAGGGATCGCAAACTTGGAGTTCCCTTGTCATAAAACCACTGAGCGATATAGTAGAGCTCTGCCTCAGGGGCAACTCCTACTGTTTTGCCCACGGCAATAGACGCAACAGCAGCCCCATGCATCGACGGGTCCGTTTCGCCCTGTAAATCAATCTCCTCATACAAACGCACACGTTCGACATACTCTTGATGGTCAACTAATAACGGCTGATCGATTATTGCGACCCTCACTCCACGACCGGTGATTCCTTTTTTGTGCAAACTGCGGATGCCTAAGCCTGGATTCTTTCCCAGTTCCATGAATTTTTGCCAGTTGAAGTCGGAGGGCATCTGATTGGGAGCCGGCCAGATCGTCCTATCATCGAAGGCTGCATACATGAGATTCTCGATAGAATTGCGTAAATCGAGCTTCGACAAATCGTAACCCCGTAAATCTACCTGGAATGGATTCCCCGAATCGGGGTCATATTTCGGAAGAGATTTCATTTCACCCCGTCCCCAACGACCCGGCTTTGGCTTGCGGTCTATCTTGGGAAACGTAATTGGCCCTGGTGACTGTTCGCTGAGCATTATTGCCTTGCCGCTGTTTGGTGCGTCACTATCACCACGATCGCCCGTTGTCTGAGACACGTTGATCTGCATGACCGTCCTGTTCTTCTTGTGGATTTCAAACGCGAGACCCTCGTCCTCGTAGGCGAGAAAATCTGCTCCCTTCATTTCTCTTAGCTGGAAGTCGTCACCAAATGCTTGTTTGATTTTTTGCTCCGAGTCACCCACTCCCAACCCGTTGGTGAATTTGTACAAAGGACTAAGCACGATAATCCCTTTGACCGAATCGTCAACGATCCCAAAGGAAATACCATCAAAAACCATGAAATACCTTCTCGGAAGATTGTTAAGGGTGTACCTTTCTCCCTCGAACAAAATCACCTTTGGCTCTCCCAGCTTTTTCAACACCTCGTCTTTGCTCATGCCAAGGGTGTAGTCACCAACGCGCAGCCCGGGCACGATTGTAATTGTATTAGGCTCGTTAGTTTCCATCACCGTCCTGTCCTTCTTGTGGATTTCGAAATGGAGACCCTTATCTTCGTAAGTCAGAATGTCCTTCCCCTCAAATTCTTCAAGCTGGAAGTCATTACCAAAGGCTTGTTTGATCTTTTTCTCCGGGTCGCCCA
>DATKYR010000087.1:0-2463 GCA_035528395.1 Sedimentisphaerales bacterium | reverse complement strand
AATCGCCTCTGAACCAGATTGACAGTACTCCTACACCCTCCTCGGTCCAGTCACGCGGATAGGTCAGCGTATTCTCCACCTCTGAATACATGAGGATGCTGTTGTCGTACCAGAATGGCATCGATTGGTTGCCTCCGTGAACGATTGTTTCCTCGGTAAAAGAAGCAGTGCTTTCGTCACCGACAGCAGAGCCGGTTCCGTTACCGGGATAGGCTGGTTCATTACCGTGCGCGGCATAGCCAAGCCCGTCTTCCCACGAATACCATATCTGGTTGTCCCCGGAATCGTAGTCCTCGAAATCGTCCACAACAAGGAAGCTGGCTGTCGTAAAGCTCCAGAGGATGCCCGGCCACGGACTATCGGGATTGACGTCATTGACCTCGTCAACACGCCAGTAGTAGGTGACACCCAGCTCGAGTTTTCCGGGGTCATAGCTCTCGGCGCCAATGTCTCTGGTGCCTTTATACTCCGGCGAGCCGGTATCGGCATTTTTCACGGCATCTTTATCAGTGCCAAAGTATAACTGGTGCGAAGCAGCAAAGACACTCGGTGAGAAGGTAATAATCTGTGTCTGCTTTACATCCACAGCGCCATTAGCCGGGTTGGGATTCCCGACGGCACCCTCAGTCGTAAAGCTCCAGACGTGGCCTTTATACGTCTCGATAATATCAAACTCATCGACACGCCAGTAGTAAGTCTTGGCCAATTTAAGTGTGCCGGGGTCATAGGTCGTAACTCCTTGAGGAAGACCCCCAGCGGCATCGTTCACATCGTCAAAATTGTCGCCAAAATACACAGTGTGCAGTTTCGAACCGAAACCTTCCGTCCACCTCAGAGTTACATCCGTGTTTACCTGCTCGGCAGCATCAGCCGGGTAGGGTGCATAGGCGGTTTTAGGGGGAACCTTAAAACTCCAGACATTACCCCTCCAGGGACTATTTGGGTCCACATCATTGACCTCGTCGATTCGCCAGTAGTAAGTCGTGCCTGGAACAAGGCCGTCCGGAAAAGCAAAACCGGGAAAACCAACAATATAATTCGCCGCGGCTTGATTGCCTCTGAATGTCTCACCGGCCGTCATTTACATCATCAAAATTATCTCCGAAGTACACATCGTGTGAGTGAGCAAAATTTCCCGGCTTCCAGATAAGACTAACCCATGTATCCGGATGTAGGGCGCCATCCTCCGGGACGGGTCTCGAAGCCAAAGATTTCTCTCCGAGGTAAGGTGGGACATAGTCGCCTTCGTACCATCTTGCGCCATCTATCCAGAAATCACCAACTGCAAAACCTATGTGGAGTGAGACGGTCGGTGGACTGACGTCCTCAGTAAAAACAGGGGTTGTTACGCTAAATTCGGTCCATTCTTCAGTCATTGTGAAGGTCTCCACACCATATCCCGTCCATGGATCTTGATTCAGTTCCGGCTTGAACTCGATCTGCAGTGTACCTGTCTTGCATTTGAGAAAGGCGGAAAAAGTGTATTTCTTGCCTTCTCCAAAAACAACTCCTGATGGGTACAGACCAACATTCCAGTAATCTGCAGGTGGTTCAGGAACCATAACATGCAGACAAAAGTTCCCCTCAATCGGGTCTTCGCGAACTGCTGCGTCCTCCAATTCTTCAACCACTTCTATGGTAACGCTGCCCCATGTGCCCCACGGCGCAGTAACACCGTCCTCAAAGCCACCGTTAGCCAGTAGATTTTCGGCTTCTTGTGCGTGGCTTGGACCGAATACTATGAATCCTATCAACAAAACTGCTGTCAACCAGACTACTCGAGTTCTCATGATACATCCTCCTATAAAAAGGTTACGATAACGACGACTATTCGATAAACTACGATGATTCCGCGACTTTGAGGAGCAAAATCCGCAGATACCCTCATACGCGGATATAATATTCACTGATTATACTTATACCAAATCAGACACATTCTCGTCAAGGATAAACTCTGGGGTTTGAGTGGGTATCTATTCTTAATGTGGTTGTGTTTAAGGCTCCCCACAGGCCATTCAAACGGCGAACTCGTCTTGGGGGGTATCAGAATCCCTGATTTAAAATCAGCCAACAGCTTGCTTTACCACGACAGATGGTGTTATAATTATGGTAGACAAACATACTGGTGAAACTCATTGCCTCTCTTTGAGAGAGAAGGGTAAGCGTCATGCTCAAACGAAACGGCTTTACTTTAATAGAGCTTTTAGTAGTGATTGCCATCATCGCACTGCTGATGTCGATCCTCATGCCGGTCCTGAACCGCGTTCGGAAACAGGCCAGGGCCGTTGCATGTATGGCCAATCTTAACCAGTGGAGTCTTTATTGGAAGATGTATTGTGACGATAACAACGGATACTGGCTTAGCGGCGCAGGCGGCGGCAGCGGCAGGTGGTGGTTCGAGCCGATGCTGGAGACTTATAAAATCGGAGTGAAGATGCGCTGCTGCCCGCAGGCCACCAAGCC
>DATKYR010000086.1:0-20720 GCA_035528395.1 Sedimentisphaerales bacterium | reverse complement strand
GCTGATGATTTGATATTCTGTCTTTTGCATGGCTACTCCTTTTTGAATAAATGGTTAATATTTCCGCCTGATCTTACCTTATATCAGGCTGGAGTAGCCATCGCTTTTTTTCAACCTTCAACTATGGATGGGACAAGCTCTTCGCTTTCCGCCATAGTACCTCATAAGATAGAGTCCATTCTATACAAATAAAAACAAGCACCTAATTTCACTCAATTATTTTCGTAAGTTATCAATCGTCTTAATCACACTATCAGTGGGATCTTTGTATTTCCACCAATTCAAGCCATTCCCTAAAATATCTCTGTCAAATGCAAAACTCTCAAAAACTCAAAATTACCACCCCGGCCAACGAAAATCAAGCAAATTCCCCCCAAAAACCCCCAAAAATCAACACTGGAGTTTACCCCCGGTATATGCTCACTTTCTTTCTTAGTTTACCCCCGATGTTAGCCAACTTGCTTTTCTGTCGGGGGCCGGGGGCCTTCTGGAGTTTACCCCCGGTGCAGGCTTCTCTGTTTCTCTGCCGGGGGTCTTGTGTCTTGAGTCTGTAGTCTTTTGTCTCTCGTATCAAGTGCCGTCTCTCTGACATTTTTTACGAATTGACTTGAAATTTGACCTGTTTTATGGTATAATACCCCCCTAAATATGATATACGATATCATATATCGTATAGCGGAGTTCAGCAGACCATGGAATCAGAAAAGTTAGCCCTGATAACCCGATACCAAGATATTCAATTTACCCAGTTTAACCAATTTAACCAGCATCGAGAATCCAGTTATTTACGTGCCTATAAGGCACCTCTACATCTGTCGAGAACCCTCTACAAATCAACTCTTTTTATGCAAAACAAACCCAATCTTGTCCGCCGAAGGCGGATTGCAAATGAACGTAAGCTTCTTTTATACAAAGGATTATGAAAATAAAAGCGATTGGACACTTGGTCAAAACAAACCCAATTCAAACCCAATCAAACCCAATTTCCGAAAAGCCAAAATGAATGCAACCTCATTTATAACAAAGGATTACAGAAAAAAAGATGATTTCGCAGTCCGAATAAACAAAGCCAATTTCCGAAAAGCCCAAAATGAACACAAATATCTTTATCACAAAGGATTATGAAAATGAACCACCTTCCGGCCAAAAAAAAACAAACCCAAACAAACCCAATTCTCCCCCCAATTTTAAAAATTTCATTTCTCAATTTTGTTAAGCTGTATAAAATACTAACGACCTATGAAATCTCTTTCTGAAAATTCAAAATTGATTACTCTTTTTCAAGCCTGCCGGCCGAAGTTCCTCGTTGCAAGTGCAGCCCCCATCCTGGTTGGCTCTTTTCTCGCTTACGCAACCACCGGCTCTTTTAACCTCGGATTATTTATCCTGGCGCTACTGGGGATAATGGCCCTGCAGGCCGGTGCCAATATGGCCAATGATTACTTCGACCATGTCTCCGGAAATGACTGGGTCAATAAAAATCCAACGCCGTTTTCAGGGGGAAGCCGTTACATTCAACAGGGCATTCTTTCGCCCAAAGAAGTTCTGCTCGCCGCCCTGACCGCCCTGGCGGCAGGTTCAGCAATCGGACTTCTCATTGTCCTGCTGACAAAGAGCGTCTTTATTTTAACTCTCGGCATTATCGGATTGCTCGGCGGCTTCTTCTATACCGCTCCGCCTATCAAGCTTGGATACCGTTATATCGGAGAGTTTATCATTGCGCTGCTGTTCGGCCTGTTTCCGGTATATGCCTCCTACTATTTGCAGACAGAAACTATTGATACTGTCCCACTCTTACCTGCTGCCATTGTTGCCATACTGATTTTTTTAGTGATTTTAATTAATGAATTTCCCGATGTTTCTGCCGACGCCGCGGTAAACAAAAAAACACTTATCGTTCATTTCGGCGTGCCGACTTCAGTGTGGATTTACAGAGCTGCACTGATTGGGAGTTTTATTATTGCAGCGGCCATGTTGATTTATAGCTCAATGTTCTTTGCGGGATTGTTTTATCTGTTTACACTGCCAATTGCGGCGTTCGCAATAAGATCTGCAAATAAAAAAGACCTGGTTAAGCCCGGCCAATACCGCGCCAGCCAAATCACGGTCCTTTTGCACACAATTGGCTCCTTGGCCCTTACTATCGGCTTTATAATTACCGGCTTGCGTAACACAGCAATATAGGGCGTTTAGAACTACAGCGCAACTTAGATTTTATCGACAGACACAAAGTGTTATTGTAAAAATGCTTATATCGACTGTGCTAAATTCAAAATCCGACCCAGCAACGCTGGGTTCCGATCCATACCCGCCGGTGGCGGGTCGAAATTCGAAACAAATTCAAAATACGAATTACCAAAATCTCAAACGAATATGCTATTATTTGAATGTGGTTTCGTTTTGAAAATTGGGATTTTGAATTTCGAGATTGTTTAGGATTTCGGATTTCGTGCTTCGGATTTTGATGGAAAAAGCAGTTCCGTAGGGTGGGGCTTTCGTCCTTCGCAGTAGCTATGCTACGGAGAATGGATGCCCCACCATTTCTATCGAGTCCGTATTGAAAGAGATGTTGGTAGGATAAACCCTACCCTACAAAAGCTATCTAATTTTTTATCAGCTTTATAATCGCATCGAGGTCGTTCGGTGCCTCTATGGGTGGATTGCTGAATTGGCCCTGTTTTTCTTTGTGATAGCTGACCGTTACGTTGGGGTCTTTTAGCGGATGGCCTGTCAGCACACACGCAACCCGCTCATTGTCGCCGATTATATTCTCCGCTCTAAGGTGTTTTAAGCCGGCTATTGTCGCCGCCGAAGCCGGCTCACAGCCCAATCCGTATTTGCCGATAATCGCCTTGGCATCGACAATTTCCTCGTCCGGGACCGCACGCACGACGCCATCACATATATCAATCGACCGAAGACATTTTTTCAAATTGACCGGCCGGGATATCTCTATCGCCGAAGCACAGGTATGCGGCGAAAAGTTGCGGGCCGTCAAATCGGCGTAATAATCGTCAATGATTTTCTGGTCAACCTTACCGTCATTCCAGGAGAGCTTTTTGTTATTCACCAAGTCGGTCAGGGTGTCGGCGCCGGTGGCGTTAATAATCGCCATTCGTGGTATTTGCTCAATCAAGCCGAGCTGCTTCAATTCGTAAAAGGCCTTGCCGAAGGCACTGGAATTACCCAAGTTTCCGCCGGGCACCACAATCCAGTCCGGGGTAGTCCAGCCTAAGCCTTCAATGATGCGATACATTATGGCCTTTTGCCCTTCGAGCCGGAATGGATTTAGCGAATTGAGCAGGTATAGTCCCAGCTTTGTGCAGACATCCTGAACCTGGCGCATGCAGTCATCGAAATCACCAAGTATCTGAATCGTTTGCGCACCGTAATCCATCGCCTGGCTGAGTTTGCCGAAAGCGATTCGACCGGAACCAATAAACACCGTGCATTTCACACCGCAGCTATGTGCATACAAAGCCACCGATGCCGATGTATTGCCCGTCGATGCGCATGCGCTGGAGGTTGCCCCGACCATTTTTGCATGACTGAACGCCGCCGTCATCCCGTTATCTTTGAACGAGCCGGACGGATTCAGCCCTTCATATTGCAGAAACAGACGTCCCGGCTTCATATCGACATATTCAGCCACAGCATCGTTTTGCTGCAGAATTGTCTGGCCTTCGCCGATGGTTACTTTATATTTATCTTCACAGAAAGTCAGCAGCTCGCGGAACCGCCAGACTCCGGAAAAATCCAAAGGTTTGTTTCTGTTCGCCCAGCGCCTGGCAAATTCGCTTAATTTACCGGGAACCTCAATCTTGTCCCAGTTATAGCGTATATCCAGCAGCTCACCGCATTTCGGGCACTTAAACATCGCCTGGGCGCAGTCGAACTCGGCCCCGCAATCCGGATTAATACACTTCTGATAAGCTTTATCAGTCATATTCTCATATCTCGTCTTTGTTATATCATATCTTGCCGTTCGATTCATGATTCACGGTTGAGAAGCGCCGAATTTAAGTATCGGCTCATCTTGCATAGTTCTGGAATTATAAACAATAAACAGAGCCAATGATACAGAAATTGGCTTTGTTTGGGTTTGTTTTCACCAAGTGTCCAATTGGATTTATTTTCATAATCCGTTGTATTATATGAATTTACATTCATTTGGCTTTTCAATAATTGGGTTTGTTTTGCATAATTGATAGTGAAACACACTCTCTATTTTTCTCCGCTATTTCGGCCTGATGTGACAAAAAAGCCGGGTTTTATGGCGTTCTGTGAGATGATGGCCATTAGTAACCCCCTGATGTCTGTTATCTGAAGTCTGTTGTCTGTTGTCTACGAACAATGAACGATGAACTATCCATAGTTAGATATGTATTATACCAAATTTTGAGTTTGATTTCAAGTGAATTTGAAAAAAATCTCCGAGACACGGCACTTGATGCTGGATAGTGAGGAGTGAGCTAAAGTGAACTAAAGTGCCTAAAGTGAGCTAAAGTTGGATTCTCCCGCCGTCGCTGAAGCTATGGCGGACAAGCAATGCTGGATTCTGGATGCTCGACGCTGGACGCTCGATTATGCGGACAGCTTTAATATTCCCCGCATGGGCAAGCGAGTTGCCCAACCTACCATATACGAATTTTCATTCAGTTACCGTCTGAGATATATAATATAGAAAAAGCATATTTTTTGCGCTTATTTTCATCGTATAATCAGACAATATAATGAATGCTGATTCAGCAATATAAGATTTGGAGGTTAACCTTCAGAACGTGCCGGACAAGACAGAAACAAGATTAGTTGAAGCTGCTATCGGCGGCGACATCGAGAGCTTCGGTAAATTGTGCCGGCGGTATTACGGCCCTATGGTGGCAATTGGATACTCAGTTCTGGCAGACCATCAGCTTGCTGAGGATGCTGCTCAGGAAAGCTTCGCCCGGGCGCTCATTAACCTGAAAAATTTGAATAACAAAACAAGATTTGCTCCGTGGCTGGCTTCCATCTGCAGAAATGTTGCTAAAGACATGGTCGCTACCAAAGTCAGGCGAATCAACACTGATGATCTTTCACAAGTAGCCCAAGATAACAACTACGATGAAAACGTCTTGGTGATTCGCCGAGCCATTGACCAGTTGCCTGTCTCTGGGAAAGAATCGATAGTTTTACGGTACTACAACGGCTTGTCTTATGAACAAATTGCCTCGGTATTAGGAATATCGCAGGCGGCGATCAACGGCAGACTCTCAAGGGCAAAACGAAAAATGGCAAAATATTTAAGGCGTAATGGTTTTCCGGAGAACCAATTATGAATGCAGATAGAAACAATAAAAAGTTAGACGAACTAATCTCAAAGACCATTGGCCGGGAAACACCTGCGTTCGATTTTGGTAAATGGAAAGCAATGCACCAAAAGGAAATACGAATTTTCAAATCACAAACAGCCGGACAGAAAACTTCACGCTCTGTCTGGATATTTGACGTATGGAGAATAATTATGAAAAGTAGAACAGGCAAACTATCCACCGCGGCGGTCATAGTGATCGCGATATCGGTGGCGATAGGCTATTTCGGCGGCTCGACCAACGGTACGAATGCCGTATATGCCGCCGCGATGAAAGCTCTGCAGAATGTCAAGACGGTTCATGTGTCAGGTTGGACAACCTGCCTTCGCCCGCATGTCCGGGACGAGTTGTTGGATACCTCGACGCGGTATACCATCGAGAGATGGGAGTGGGTCACCGAGGACGGCGGGTATAGAAGATACACCAGGTCTGGCCATGTCACGGGATGGGATGACGGTGACAGACTATACGGATATGATGAGCATGATGACATCCTGTATATCCGTAAATCGCCCGCGCAAACGACGTACATCGAGTACTTTCAATCTGTCACAAGCCTCTTGAGTCGACTCAAAGACAAGGGGCTAGAGGTAACCGAGATAGGCACGCGCACAATCAGCAACAGGCCGGCAAAGGGATGGAGGATTGTCGAGAGTGATTACAGACGTGAGGACTTCTGGCTCGATGCACAGACCAATCTGGTACTGGAAATCAATGCGCACGTCCTTGACCAGGGACAGTTGAAACAGGTGAGACACAGCACGTGTGCCTATGATCGGAATGTCCCTGCTAATATCCGTGCCTATGTTCCACCTGTGACAGATAACGTTAATTGCAGTCCGGACATCGACCCGATATCATTTGAAAAGTGGAACGCGCGTATGCGTGAAATTAGCGCCTATTACCGGCAACACCCGCTGCCGGAAATAATGGAACTTCTGCCGCGCGAAAGTGACGAGAACATCCCTGGACGTGCACCCCTTCGGCTGCGCGGCATAACAGATGCCACTGACTACTGGGTGCGACCTGTCCAGTCTACGCTGGAGGATTTTCTTCGCCCCAATGTCAAGCCCTGTGGTTCAGTGCGCGTCTCCGAAGATTTACGGACAATGAAACTCGCCCATGACCTAATCATCAGAGGCAAGCATACGCCGAGGGAGCGGGCTGACTTTGTGTTGAACGCTCTGGGGCTTGAGATCATTGAAGTCACCGAGCAACGCAAGGTCTGGGTAGCACACCATGACGGACGCCCCCTAAAGCCGTGGCAAGAAGTAAAGGCCCCAGTTTCTCGGGGTGATGCCCGGCATACGATGCCCGGTATGGCTTCCGGTCATGGCCGGACATCGGTCAGAGAGCTTTTTGAAGGCTTCGTTTATTATCAGGATTATCATCTGTCTGCTGACAAGATCATCATCATCGACGAAACCGGGTTGCCTTCCGAACCCGAAGAAGGGGGATCTTCCGGAAGCGTTGCCGTCAGCAGCGTGTCCCCCTATTGGCGCAGCGACGAATCGATCGCAATCGCCAGAAAGTGGTTCAAGGAGCAGTTTGGGATTACCTTCACCGAACAAACGCGCCCGATGACCGTTCATATCGTTCGCAAACAACGATAAAGACCGAAAGAGCGGAATGGCAAGTCTATTCTCGGGCCGGGCTGGTTCTTAGCTCGGCCTTTTTTTATGCGCCCGTGAAAAAATATAAATGGAAAAATTAAAAGTTTTTTAGACTATGGTCTGCATGCAAAACGTGATAATACTGAGAACCGAAAGTTCCGGAGCTTTGAAACGGCAAAATGATAGAGGATAGACTGCTACTTTATAGATTCAAACGCGGCGAGTCTGATGCCTTGCGCCGAATATACGAAAAGTACGAGGTCTATCTCCTGACGATCGCGACGGCTCTTTTAAATGATATGGGCTCTGCTGAGGATGTATTGCACGATTCGTTCGTGGCCTTCGCGGAATCCGCAGATAAGATCAGGCTCGAAGGCAACCTGCGAAGTTTTCTTGCAACCTGTGTGGCAAACCGCTCCCGCGACCTGATTCGAAAGCGAAGCAGAAATCCCGAATCTCTTAACAAGGCCGCTTTATTTACCTGCGACGAAAAAGGTCCCGAGCCGGCGGCCGTTTGCAACGAGCGGCTCGAAAGGGTTGCTCGCGCAATTGCGTTGTTGCCTTATGAACAGCGAGAGGTTGTAGTGCTGCATCTCAAAGCCGGCCTGATGTTCAAGCAAATCGCCGGTTTGCAGAAGGTCAGCGTCAACACCGTGCAGAGCCGATACCGATATGGAATCGATAAACTGAGGTCAATATTAAATGGTGAGGTGACATGATGAGACCTGCAGAGAATATAGAAAAATTAATAAACAGGCTGCGAATTGAGCCTCGAGCCGAGATGTCCAAAAGAAATCTCGACGATGCGCTTGCAGCTCATAAAAAAGTAATTGGCTCGGTCTCTTCAAGACCGACCATTTGGAGAACAATTATGAAAAGCAGAGTAAGCAAAATAGCCGCGGCGGCGATAATTATAGTAATAATAGGCTTACATCAATTCAATAATTCAATTAATGGCACAAGTATCGTCTGGGCTGATGTGGCCGAGAGATTAGAAAAAGTAAGTTCTTATAAAGCTCAGGCACGCCGCGTTCTTACTGAAGTGGGCCAAGAGGAACCTTTTTTTCAATGTGATGTCTTGCGATACTTCTCACCAGATCATGGAGCAGTGGAAGAGTCATATGTTGACGGCGAATTAGTCATGCTGGCTTACTGTTCGATTTCGGAAAAGTCAGTTCTAATCGTTTTTCCTCTGAATAAAGTGTATTGCCGCTTTGATTTTAATGAAGAATTACTGTCACTGGTCGAATACATCAATCCTGCGAATACGGATGGAATCATGAAGTTGTTTGGTTCTGAAAGGTGCACAAGATTGGGCAGCAGGGAAATTGATGGAGTGATTGCAGAAGGATTTGAAGTGAAAGACGTGAAGGTTTTCTCGCAGGTTACACGATTTCTTCTTCACCTTGAAGCTGTTAACATACATCTGTGGGTGAATGAGGAGACTTTGCTGCCCATGAGAATCGAGGGTGAGGGCTTTTTTCAAGGGCTTATGACGATGTTCAAGAACTGCAGATATAAAGAAGTCGTGCACAGCATTGAATATGATGTGGAAATTGACGAGAGTATTTTTGATCCGAATATCCCGGACGATTACATTTTAATTGACCCGGCAAATATCACAGAAAAAGCTGAGATGACCATGTTGGGGATTGTACCTTGTGGGGCTGCAATAATTATCTATAAACATATTAACAAAAGACGGAATGGAATAATATGTAGTAGATAGTACTTGACCTGGCGGACACACTCTTTCTATCCGCAACTCCGTGGTTAATTAGTTTAGCCGCTGTTGATTTTTTCTATCAGGCCCGGCAGTTCGGAAAGCAGGTTTATTCGCCAGGCCCCCTTGGGGATTTTCGCTCCGACATTGGTATAAGCAGTTTTCAGCACAGCCTGCATACCGCTGCTTAAAGCAGGTCTAACGTCCGTATCAATGCGGTCACCTACGTACAATATGTTCTCCAGCTTTTCTCCAATCCTCTCGGCGGCAATCTTAAAAATTCGAACATCCGGTTTACGAAAATTAAATTCGTACGAATAGACCCTGACCGTAAAGAAATCCAATATGCCTTCCTGCTCGAGGTGTTTCTCCAAGGAGGAGCCATTCACAAAAGTATTGGAAACTATGCCGAGCTTAAGTCCGGAATTTTTGAGTGCGGTTAAAGTCTCTTTTATTTTCGGCTCGGCCTTGGCCACCCTGCTTAGAGGTTCATACCAAAGCCATGCAAAATGCTGCCATTGCTGCTTATCGAGATGGATACCTTTTTTTGTACCTTTCCCCCTTATCAACAACAGAGAATTAAAATCCTTCTTCATTATATTAGAAAGCAGATGCCGTATGCGCAGCGCTATCATGTTACGCCAGCAGTAATATCGGAAATTGCCGACCGGCTGGCCACAGCTTTTGAGAAAATCGTACGACAACCTCGCCCCTTGTCTAAAGATTTGACCAGGCTTAATCTTACCAAAGTCCAGCAGGGTCTCGCCGAGGTCGAACAGTACTGCCTTGATCTTTTTATCCGGCATAATCAGCGTAAATTCGTTAATGCGCTTATGTGTAAAATGAATTTATACCAATTACAGTTAAAAATTCCCGAAAGAATTGCATATAATACTCAAAGAGAGCCTGGATTCCTGCCTTCGCAGGAATGACAAACTACAGCAATCGGCAATCATTAACTAAATTTGGTATTACTCATCCACTTATTCTCTCAACGGCGGCAAATCACCACCAAAAGCTTCCCGCGCCCACTCGAACATCTCCTCGTCGGATATCACCGATACCCTGTCAGCGGCATATTCGGCATCGATTTTGTCTTTGATTTTAGTTATGCGAGGGTCATGTTTGGGGATTTGAATCTCGTACTTGGTCTCTACCCAGTGTTTGATACCCGCCGCACCGGCCTTATCGGTAATCGCCACACCCACAGGGCGGTTGAGTAACTTCTGGGTATCGAAACAATTGTATATTTCCTCGTTTTTTAACAAACCGTCCGCGTGAATACCCGCCCGCGTTACATTGAAATCCCTTCCAACTAACGGGTAGTTATGTGGAATCTCAAGACCTAATTCTTTTCCGGCGTACTCAGCTAATTCAGTTATCGCCGCATAATTAACACCCTCAGTCATTCCTTTCAACTGGGCGTGCTCAACAACCAATGCTTCGAGGGGCGGATTGCCCGTTCGCTCACCGCAGCCGAATATCGCAGCGTTGGCTGCGCTGCAGCCATACAGCCACGCCGTCACAGCGTTCACCTGAACCTTATGCAAATCGTTATGACCGTGCCATTCGAGACATTCGGGTTGAACCCCGATTTGCCGAAGTCCGTGGACAAGCTTCGGAACGCTCCGCGGCAGAGAACTTGCCGCCCACGGCAGACCAAAACCAAGCGTATCACAAAGACGTATCTTGACCGGCTTGTTATATTCCTTGGAAAGCTTCATCAATTCAGCGGCAAAAGGCAGAACAAAACCTTTATAATCCGCTCGCGTTACGTCCTCAAAGTGGCAACGTGGAGTAACACCGCTGTCTAATGCTGCTCTGGCAATATCAAGATACGCGGTCATCGCCTGGGCCCGCGTCTTTCGCAGCTTCAGGAATATATGATAGTCGCTTGCCGAGGTAAGAATGCCCGTCTCGCCAAGTCCCATTTGTGAAACAAACTTAAAGTCGGCTGCTACCGCCCTTATCCAGCCTGTTATCTCAGGAAACTTATAACCTCGCTCTTTGCACAGCTCTACCGCTTTTCTGTCACGCTTTGAATACAGAAAGAACTCACATTGGCGAATCAGCCCGGCCCCACCATCTATCTCGTGCAATAAGTCGTAAATCTTGAGGATTTGCTCAGGCTTATAGGGCGGCCGGGACTGCTGACCGTCACGAAACGTCGTATCGGTTATCCATATCTCCTCCGGTATATCATACTCAACTTTTTCGTCATCGAAGATTACCCTGGGAAATTCCGTATATGGAAACGCCTGGCGATATAGGTTGGGTTTTTCTACATCTACAAGTTTATGGTTCTTGTTCACCATTATTTAACTCCGATATATCGTTCGCAATCCAACCGAATATATCGTATTGCATATGTTGCATTGCGTATTACGTCTCATACACTACGACAATAGCCGAGGTGGGATTCGAACCCACACGCCCATTACGGGCAGGGGATTTTAAGTCCCCAGCGTCTGCCATTCCGCCACTCGGCCGAATGCAATAGGCTAACTTATCCGACAAAATTTTGCAAATTGTTTCCCAAAAAACTCCCACCCAACAGATATCCGACAAAACCGCAGGACTCGTCTTAACTTCTTGACTCTGTTTGACTTGACGAAACCTTCGATAAAATCAGGCCCTTCAAAGCTTGAAGCAACCTTGATGAAGGATGGTTAAAATATGAGCTTTTGAAAAAATTAGCGAGAAAGTTTTTTGAAGATAGGTCGAACTCTAAATCGACAAAGAAAATCCGATATTCGCTGCCATACCTGGGCCAGATGAATACGTCGGCCAAGTGCTTTTAGCTGTGGGTCGTCACCTGCTAATGAAGATGCCTCCTCAACGTTCTTCGCAGCGTCGGCCAATCTGCCCATTGCCAAGTAAACAACAGCCGAATCTCTCAATGCGAGAATGTGCTCACTGTTGATATCAAGCGTGTGGGCAAAAAATTCCGCAGCATCCCCAAACGACCCTTTTATAGCCCTGACAGCTCCAAGATAATAATAGGCATCCGCATTAGCACAATCGACATCAACAGCCCGCAGCAGACAGTGCGTTGCATTATCGAACTGGCCAATTCTCAAAAACATCGACCCCATAGAAACCAGGATTTCTACATCCTCTGGACAAGTTTCCAGCTCCGAAACCAGATAAGCTCTTGCTTTTGTATTTTGCTCTCTCATTAGCGCATACTGGGCCAGCCTGTAGCACGGCCCTGCAAGAGTATTGTCTTTTTGAAGTGCCTGATTGAATAGTTCCACCGCCCGTTCATAATCGCCGTTGTTGAAAGCAATCTCTCCAAGATAAAACAAGGCGGGTGCAAAATCCGGCTCAAGCTCAAGTATTCTGTTAAACTTTTCCTTTGCCGATTCGATATCTTCGGTTTCGAGCAGAAACATTCCGAAATCGAAAATAACATCAATATCGCCCGGATTGATGCGAAGCTCCGCCAGGAAATATTCACGACTGAGCGCAGTCTGGCCGTCCGACCAATAAGCCTGGGCGATTCGGTAGTTGATTTGTGGATGACTCGGCTCAAGCTCGGCCGTTCGCAGCCAGCACCGAATAGCTTTTTTATACTGGCCCCGGGCAAAAAGACTGTTCCCGATATTATAGTAGCACAAACCACAGTACGGTTTTATCTGCTGAGCAAGGTAAAACATCTGCTCAGCCAAATCGTGCAGACCCATTTCGGTATAGGTTATTATCCGATTGCAGTAGCACGGCTCAAAACCCGCGTCAAGGTCATGGATACGCTCAAAAGTATCAATAGCGAGGTCATACTGGCACGTGCGGGTATAATCGACCGCCAGCGAATTTAATATCTCTAAATCATTCGGATTTAGCTGCAGGGCAACTTCATATTCGGCTATCGCATCCTCAAACCGATTTATGGCATCCAGCGTCAGCGCCTTGTTGAAATGCCACGAACTGTTGGAAGGGTTTATCTCAAGCGCCGTCTCCAGCTCATCGAGGGCCTGTGGCATTTTGCCGTCTTCGTAAAGCTCAAAAGCCCTGCGTGCCTTCCGCTCGGCTTTGTCATAGGGGCCAAATTCCATACTTTCAAAAAACATAATCGCACCTTACCCCATTTATCTCCCGACAGTTAAGGATTCATCCAGCGTGGTTATCGCCCACAAAACACAGTCAGGTTAGCGGTTTTTTGTCGGCTTAAGACCTTTTTACCGGCACTAAAATTTTGCTGGTAATTTGGCGTATAAGCCCTTATAATTAAGCAGCTTAGCTTTTGATACTAAAACAGTATAAGCTGCTGTTCTTGTGGTGCCGGGCTGTTTTTCTGGAAACCAGCCACCAAGAGTCTTATAATGTATAGCTGCCAGGGTTCCCGCTTTGCGGGGTTCCCAGGCGTGTCGTAACTACCCGTGAATTGAGTCACGTAGCACAGATATAATTTGGAGAAGTGAAGCTATGATTAAAGAAATAAAAGGCCGGGTAACGGCCGGCAAGGGCAATTACGCTATTGTAGTCAGCAGGTTCAACGAATTCATAACCTCAAAACTGCTTGCCGGCGCGATAGACTGCCTGCAGCGTCATGGTGCCGCTGACGAACAGATATCCGTAGTCTGGGTGCCGGGCGCCTGTGAAATTACACAGGCTTCCAAGAAGCTCGCCAACAGTGGCAAATACGTTGCGCTGCTCTGCCTCGGCGCGGTCATTCGAGGCCAGACCGCCCATTACGATTATGTCTGCCAGCAGGTAGCCCGTGGTATCGGACAAATCAACTACGATTCACCCACACCGACTGTATTTGGCGTCCTGACCTGCGATACGC
The DNA here is from genome assembly GCA_035528395.1 of Sedimentisphaerales bacterium. GTDB lineage: Bacteria > Planctomycetota > Phycisphaerae > Sedimentisphaerales > Anaerobacaceae > NIOZ-UU13. The sequence goes on along the minus strand of DATKYR010000086.1, from coordinate 7,244 downwards.
TCGAACAGGCAGTTGAAAGAGCCGGGACAAAAATGGGCAACGCCGGTGCAGATGGAGCACTAACAGCTATGGAAATGGCCAACGTGATGGAACAAATAAGTTGATCTGCAGGGGCAGACCTATGTGTCTGCCCTTTTAGAGATTAGGGCAACCACGCGGGGTTGCCCCTACGATGAAAATGGATAGAAGAACAAGGGCCAGAGAATTGACAATGCAGGCTTTATATCAGCTCGATATACAGGGCCCCGACCTATTCCAGTTTTTAGACCAGTTCTTCAAAGAATCTGATGAAGATGATTTTGTACGAAAACTCGCCTCGGATTGGACAAAAGGAACGTGGGAAAATTTAGAACAGTGCGACGAGCCGATAATTGCCTCGACAATTAAGTGGCAATTCACAAGACTCTCACCTGTAGATAAAAGCATCTTGAGATTGGCGGTTTATCAGTTGAAATTCTGTCCTGATATCCCGCCCAAAGTTGTAATAAATGAGGCAATCGAGCTTGCCAAAAAGTTCAGCACCGATAAATCATCGGCCTTTGTCAATGGCGTGCTTGATGCCATCTTAAAAAAAGAAAGTAACTAAAATTTGGAGTGCCTAAAGTGAGCTAAAGTGACACGTAAGTGTCATCCCTTCGGCAAGCTCAGGGCAAGCTCTGAGGCGAAGCCGAAGGATCTGGTCAACGAAAAAGAGATTCTTCGCTGCGCTGCGTTCAGAATGACAGCAAAGCTGTCACTTTAGGCACTTCGAGTTCTTTACCATGAGAACCATAGCAGTATTAAACCAGAAAGGGGGCGTAGGAAAAACCACATCAGTGGTCAACCTCGCAGCAGCCCTTGCTGGGGCCGGCTCGAAGGTGGTCGTTGTTGACTTTGACCCTCAGGCGCATCTGACAATACACCTCGGTCTTGAGCCGCAAACCGTCCAGTTCGGCTCTTATAAGGTCCTGACTCAGTCTGCTGAATTTGAACAGCAAATTCTGCTCATGAGGCCGAATCTTTGGCTGCTGCCCGCAAATATCAACCTCGTTGGCGCCGAAAGCGAGCTGGTAAGCGTAGTCGGCAGAGAAACCATCCTGCGAGAGGCCATTCAATCAAGCCGGGATAAATTCGATTATTGTCTTATCGACTGCGGCCCTTCACTCGGACTGCTTACCCTCAACGCCCTCGCTGCCGCCGATGATGTCCTCATCCCGCTTCAGCCGCATTTCCTGGCACTGCGTGGATTTGGAAAACTGCTGCAGACCGTCGAGCTTGTGAACAAAAGAATCAATCCCAATCTGAAAGTCAAATGGATTTTGCTCTGTATGTTCGACAGCAGAGCCTCGCTCCCAAGTGAAGTCAGGGCCGACATCGAGCAATTTCTCAACAAGGCACGCGGAACCAACTGCCCCTGGGCGCAGGCCCAAATCTTACCGGTTTATATCCGACAAAATATCAAGCTCGCTGAGGCACCCAGCTACGGCAAAACAATTTTCGAGTACGAGCAAAACTGCCACGGCTCTGAAGACTATAGAAAAGTAGCCGAAATCATCCACGCCCAATTCCAGCCATCGATACCCCCAGATGCACAGCCTGTTACTATCAGTGAAATTCAAGACGAGCCCTCGGCTCCCTCTGCCCTATCACCACAGCCTGGTTCACAGGTGCCACTACAGCCGAGCACACAGCCTGCCGGCGATGTAAAGCAAGATCAGCTCTCGATTTCTTCTGTCCCGTTACCAAAACCAGATTCACAAGAGTCACCAGAGCCGGAAAATCAGCTTGACGATACTGATGAAAATCAGACCCAGCCTCCAATCGAAATCAAATCAATCCCACAATCTGATTCAGAAACACAATCCTCAGAATTGACACAGACAAAGACTGAGAAGCCAGATACCAATTAGACGCAGAACCATCTTTGCTTAATTTTATTTTTTCTTATCCAAAAGTCCCCGTCCTCGCATCCAATCTTCACATCGGACCGGCCAGCTTGATTCGGCTGTATTCTGTTTGCCGAGACCAAATCCGTGGCCGCCCTTTTCGTAGATGTGCATCTCAGCAGGGACGTTGGCTTTTCGCAAAGCAAGGTAAAAATAGATACTGTTCTCCGGCGGTACACCATTATCATCGTTGGCATGGACCAAAAACGTAGGCGGCGTTTCCGCCGTAACCTGTCTTTCATTGGACAGACTCTCAACAAGCTCTCTGTCAGGATTGCTACCCAACAAATTCCTCCTGGAACCGCTGTGAGCACACCATTCGGTAAATGAAATGACCGGATACATAAGTATCATAAAATCAGGCCTGCAACTGACTTCATCAATTGCATCTTTTGCTTCGCTGTAACGCTTTTGAAAATGTGTGCCAGCGCTCGATGCCAGATGTCCCCCCGCTGAAAAACCGAGAATCCCGATACGACCGGGGTTGATGTTCCACTCTTTAGCCCGGCTGCGAACCATTCTGACCGCTCGCTGGGCGTCCTGTAACGGCGCCGGATGACCATAACCGGCACCGCTGTTGCGATGGCGGTACTGGAGGATAAAACCGGCGACACCAAACGAATTGAGCCACTTTGCTATTTGGTGCCCCTCATGGTCCATAGCCAGATGTCCGTAACCGCCGCCGGGACAAATAACCACGGCTGCCCCGGTCGCTTTTTCATCCGGCGGCAGGTAAATCGTCAGCGAAGGTTTGTCGCCGTCCTCATCGCCTTTCGCACCCGGGGCACCATCCGCCCAAAGCGGCTCGACTTTATACAAACTCACTGCCTTTACATCCGGTGCCGTTAACGTTAACATTATCGCAGTGACAATACAGACAAAATAAATTCTAAAATCCCGATTCATTTTTCTCACTCCTAACTGCGGGTTCTTATACCCTTGAAGGGTAGTAAATTCCCGCGTGTAAAATCATAAACTATTATTGTAAAGCTGCTTACCCGCGCACAAACGGGAATTTTCAATCGAGAGCACTATAAAAAAATACTTGCATTGTTTTTGGACAGGTTTTAGTGTAACCTGTGTCCGGCGAATTAGGAAGTAAAAATTTTATAAACCATTATCAGGAGGTCGCTATGTATCACTTAACTAAATGTAAATCAAAATGCGTCAGTCTTCTCACACTAATATTACTTATTTTGTTATCCGGCATTCCTGTCACCGAAGCGCAAAAATCAAACGCACCGAAACTCACAACACCTATAGGCGTCAGACTGCTAAAGAATAAAAGTTTCGATGACAGCGAGCAGGCACGAAAAGAAATCCTCGAATTGTACAGGGACCTGCGGCTCACGGATGTGCTCGATGGTATGGATTTGATTGGCCTGCAGGATATAGGTTTAATGGACAAGAGTATCCGGCCCCTCTGGCGGGATGTAGAAAAATTTTCTCACAGAGTAATAGGATTTGCCATTACTGTTCGCCATGTGCCTACCGACGTTAGAGTCGGACAAAACTCATTCCCTGACCTTGAAGGATTCAAAAAATTCAAATCTCAGCAATATAAAAGAGCCCCCGATTCCTGGCTCCAAACGGCAAAACCGGGAGACATTGTCGTTATCGATGCCGGTGGAATCCCCGAATGCGGTTTTATCGGTTCCAATAATAGTCTCGGCTGGGCGGAAAAAGGTGTCGCAGGAGTCGTAACAAATGGCGGCGCCCGGGACACCGATGAGATTGTGAAGGTAAAGAAGATTTCAGTCTATTGTAAAAACGGACATAGTTCCCGCGGAGTTCGACCCGGAAGGCTCATTGCCGAATCCTACAACTTTCCAATTAGTTGTGCCGGCGTCCTTGTTTATCCCGGCGATTTAATTGTAGCAGATGGTGACGGGGTGCTGGTCGTTCCCAGAGAACATGCGCTCAAAGTGGGAAAACTCGCTCGGGAAATTAACCTCGGTGACGAAAAAAGCCGCGCGAATAGATACAAACGACTTGGCATACAGCCTGATGAGACGGTGATAGTAGAATAGTCTTCCGGGTGACATCCTAACTCAATAAAACTTCAATGTCTCGTCAAACCAGCCGTTGCGGGTTCTGCAGTTCTTCTGTAATAAAACTGAGAAACTCAGCGGAATAAATTTCGTTCACGACTCTCCTGTCAACCGCCAGAGACAGGCTGACAATTTTTCGCACGGTCATTTTACCATTTCTGCAGACAATTGTTGGAATTACATTACCTACGGCCAGTATAGTACTGGTCGGCGGCGGAACAATCCCCAAAAAAGAATCAATACCATACACGCCAAGATTGCTCAACGCTATAGTTTCACCTTCTATTTCCTCAAGTGTTAATTGATTATCACGTGCTTTATCAGTCAGTAATTGTTCCTCGCGGGCAATTTCCGGCAATATTTTTTCCCCGGCATCCTTCACTACCGGCACAACAAGGCCCTGCGGGGCATTAACCGCAAAGCCGACATTCACACGTTCGGCTATCCTTATATTGTCACCGTTAAATCTGCCTACCGCAAGGGGATATTTTTGCGCCGCTAGGCCCAGAGCACGAATATAAAAAGCATTCGTCGTTATTTTGACGCCCAACGACTTTCTAAGCTTGGGCCGAATGGCCATAAGCTCAGTAATATCCGCCTTCGAACCAATGTAAAAACAGGGCTTGCTCAGCTTGGATTTTAACATCCTTTCGCCGATAAGCTTCTGGATTCTGGTCAGCGGGATATGCTTTTTTGTCGGATTATCCAAAGACGCCTCTACATAAAATTCCGACCCGCCACCGGCGGGTATGGATCAGAACCCAGCGTTGCTGGGTCGAATTCCGGTTCTTTATTAAGGACCTAATTTTGCCCATAATGTAATACCAAATTCTCATTTTCCCAAGGATTTTTTTGTACGCCTAAAGGCTTGAGTAACATTCAGAGGTAATTTTATTTAGCAAAGCCAACCGGAAATAATAATAGCTGATGCCGGCAAGACTATCAATCTGGGAACAAAGAAACTGCGTCATAATAGGCGAATATATTTCAATGTTACACTTTTTTATTTTTTTTAGTTTCCCAAAGGCGCTGTTTTGGCCTATAATCGGCATAAATTCAGTTTCATATTTCGGAAAGTCCAGGAATATTAGCTTGTAGAGAATAATAATCTTTGTTAGAGTGCTTACTAAGGACATTTGTTAAAATATATGGATGTAGCAATGCGGTGAGTAATGGTGGCCGGATGCTGAAATAAACAATTAGGGTTAAGGTTTAAAAAGAGGAAATCGAAGTGAATATTTATGTGGGAAATTTGTCACACCAGACAACTGAAGATGACTTGCGTCAGGCTTTTGAAGTTTTTGGCCAAGTCGAATCTGTCAACATTATAAAGGACAGATTCAGCGGTGAATCCAGGGGGTTCGGATTCGTTGAAATAGCCTCTAAGGAGGAAGCGCAAAAGGCTATCGAAGAAATGAATGGCAAGGACTTGATGGGACGCGCTGTAAATGTCAATGAAGCTCGCCCCAAAACTGACCGCCGTGATGGCAGAGGCGGTGGTGGCGGTGGTCGTGGCGGCGGCGGTCGTGGCGGTGGCGGCCGTGGCGGTGGCAGCGGCGGTAGCGGTGGCGGCGGCGGTTACGGCGGTGGTGGCGGCCGCCGGTACTAACAACCCGGTACTGTCAAAAAATTAGATGCACGTCGCTGCTCGTTCAACAATAGTGGATTAAAAGAGAGCCGGCATAGAATAACACCCCCTTTTTGTTTAGCAAAAAAAAAGCAAAAAAGAGGAGCTACCGGTGCATTTTTAAATATTTTTTCTCCATTTTTTCGTCTTTATTAAGAGCTTGCATTGTATAGCCCTTAAATATTCTTCTGGAAATATCGTTTAAGTGAGTCTTTTTCCGCTCCAGCCCATACTAATGGGCGATACAGGATTCGAACCTGTGACCTCACGGGTGTGATACGCACGCTCAGCCCTTTTGCCCATCACGCTTCTTTTAACAAAAAAACCACTTTCTTACCTTAACTGCCTTTTTCTAAAGTAGTTATATCACTGCCAAAGTTACATTCCGTGCATTGTGTTACCATTTTATTCATCTGTATACCCATTTTTTTCTTGCATTCTGCATAAGTTCTGCATAAAACATTCTTGTAGTCAATCAAGGAGACTGATAATGGCAAGAAAACGCAAAACTCCTAAGCTTCGGTTTAACGGGAAATACTATGTTGTCAATTTCTATAAACCTGACGGCAAACGAACAATGATCAGCTTCGGGCCAGCAGACGAACGCACGGAGGGTGAGATATATGCTGCGTTTGGCAAGTGGCTCGATTTGTTTAAGCAACAACCGCAAAAAGTACTCTCCTTTGAAAGTCCATATGACGCAATCAAACAAATTACTAATCCGTCTCAAATTATAATGATTGGCGACCTCGTGGACAAGTATATTGTTTATGCAAAAAAAACAACAAGGTCTGTCAGGAGCAATAAGGAGCATCCTGATCTTAGATTTATTGAGAGGGCCAAACAATTTTTGGAGCCCTATCATGCCTGGCCCGTTAGTGATTTTGGGCCAGACGAGTTATATGACGTACAAAATGCTTTGACTAAATATAAGTATGTCTCCGGAAAGAAAAAGAAACGCTATACTAGACGCGGTGTAAATGACACAATCAAATGGATTCGTAAAATCTGGAAATGGGGAATGGGGCGTCAGTTAATTACTGCTCAACAGGTTCAGGGGCTGGAAGAAGTCAAATCCCTAAAAATGGGTGATACAAAAGCCCCTGATAATCCTAAGCGTGTCCGTGTTACAGAAGAAGACTTCCGGAAGGTCGTCAGTGTGGTGAATAGTGTAGTTGGGGATATGCTGCAACTTATTTGGTATACCGCCATGCGACCATATGAAGTTTGTGATATGAGGCCTTTTGATATCCTCTATGATGACCCTGATTGTTGGTTATACGTTCCTGGCCGAGATCAAACACCTGTTGGCCGACATAAGACTACCAGGTTTGAACGTGTCAAGGTGATACCTCTTACCTCCAAATGCCAAAAAATCCTGAAACCGCGAATTAAGGATTTTAACTTGAAAGAATATATATTCAGTCCCAAGGAAGCTATGCAGGATTTCTTTGAAAAGAAGACTGCCGATCGAAAAACACCTTTGAGTTGTGGAAACCACCCCGGGACAAATCGTAAAAAGCACCCTATAGTTAAACCCGGCGAAAGGTATAACCATCACACTTTGCGAAATGCGTGTAAACGAGGATGTAAACGAGCGGGTGTTGAAGTTTTTGTCCCATATGATCTTCGCCGGAGCAT
>DATKYR010000085.1:0-5765 GCA_035528395.1 Sedimentisphaerales bacterium | reverse complement strand
AATCTTCCACCCGCCCATCTACAGTAAGCTTCCGCCTCATAATATGTCACACCCACAACAGGATGATCATCCGTTTGGATAAAGATGGGGTGGTTGTACCCATGTCCGATCCACTCTTGTTCTGGTTCCCAATGCTCCGGCTGATTGCGTTTTGTTTCTTTGTTTGGTCTGATGGTGTGCCTAAATTTGCCGTGCATTCCTCCATAAACGATTATATCGCTCTCCTTCCATTTCCAACCTTCAGGTGACCAGTAGTTCGGATCATCATATCCACCTGCCTCGATGAACCTACGATACTGACCACGTGTTACTTCATATTTGCCTATCTGGTAGGTTGGAAGGCAAACAGAATGTTGGGGGAATTCCTCAGTACCTACAAATCCCTCGTGACCGTTATTACCCATCAAGAAGCTTCCGGCAGGGATGGTTACCATTTCTCCAAGACAATTATTAGTGTCGATTGCTTCTGTTTTTTTGCCCTGCTTTACACTCTTTGCGGCACAACCGGCCAGAGGCAGCAGTACAATAGAAAATATTAGACAAATCAATTCTTTGCGCATTGCAATACTATTCGAACTGGCCATCCAGTTGAGGCCCGACTTCACGCACGCGCATTTCAACCTGGCGCGAATCCTGATGAAGAAGGGACGCGGGGCGGCAGCCGTGGCGGAACTGCAACACACGATTCAGATCGATCCCAACCATGTGGGCGCGCTCAACATGCTGGGGATGGCACTCGGCAGACAGCAGAAATTTGCCGAGGCTCAGTCCCATCTGAAGCGGGCGGTCCGCCTCGATCCGGACCACGCCCGTGCTCGGGATAGTGCTTATTTGCCAGTTCTCCGCCTGCCTCGGCACCGAGATCCCGTCGCCTAAGTCAAATCATTGTATTAAGCGAAAAGAAACCACCTATTTGTCCACCCCACGCATGGTTTAACCGAGAACCTGACAGGACTAAAACGCTCAAGCGGATGGAAAGGCTCCGGTTTTGCAGAGAAGCATGGAGTGGACCTGTTCGAGTTGGCTCTCTTTGTAAAGCATCCACCTGTTTGATTTTTTACTCAATTTCAAAATCATTGGCAGTGAGCTGGCAATTGTATCCGCCTTGAGGAAGTGTTTTCTGAGCGGCCCAAAGGATACCATTCAACACCAAGGTTATATGCTCTTTTTTGCCGTACAAGGTGTGGTAATGTCCCAACATGAATCCAAAAGAACGTCCCTGGTTTTGTTGTCGTCGTTCATACGTCCAGGCAACGATATTGTGCACAGTCTCACCGTCGAAATCGATTTGGACCTTTAGCAGGGATTGAGCACCTCTTAATAGCGTCGGCCGAATATAGAATTCATCATGCAAGGTGTATTCTTTCCATCCTTGACAGATGGGATGGTCCGGCTTGATTTTCTGTACCTTTAGTGTATCTTGAGTTAGTCCACTTTTTTGCATCTGCACACTCATAATCCCGCCGAGATTCATGAGATGGTAGCCCATGGTCGGTCTATGCTGGATTTCGTTAGAGCGATTGAATAACCCGGCGTGAATGGCCACGAGGCCAACACCTTTTTCCATCAATTGCTGGAAAACATCCAAGTTCCCGGGTTGGTAAAGACTCGTTGCAGCATTATAGCTCAATACCACAATCACATCTATATTAGCAGGTAGTTGTGATTTATCCGGCCATTTTTCAAACCTATATGTTTTGATCCCAGAAATAGTATTTAAGCATTTTGCAATCACTTGTCCGTCTTGGTAATACTGATGTGACTCAGTACCGGGTTCAACCGGCTTTTGCGGTGGATTCTTTTCGCCCAACAACAAAACAGTGGTTGATTGCTGGCCCATGCAAAGTGTTGTTAAGAATAGTACAAGTACAATTAAATAGAGGTTGGTTTTCATATCGTACTCCTTTTCACTACTTGAGTTCTACTATTTAATGTGAATAGCCGAATTATCTTCAAATGACTGATAGGAAATTTGATTTCAAAATACACAAGTGATTATAGCACCTGGGATATAGTGATTCAAGAGAAGAAAACAGCTTAGGGACCGCCATTGCGGTCCGTTTGTCATCGCCTGTAGCTAAGGGCTCACTCAAAGGACCAGTGGGCCGTCGACGGCTTCGATTGGTTGTATTTCGTGCGCGCACGTCGTACCGTCGGCAGCGGCGATCGTCAGATTCAGGCGGTAGCGTCCGGGAACGAGAGTCGATGTATCGAGAATGACAACGCGTCCGTCGGCAAGGTCTTGTTGCTCCATGCGCGTGCGGTCGTCGGTTGATGCAAGCGATACCGTAATGGTGTGGCTACCCTTCCGAACGGTTCGAGTTCCCAGGATGCCGAACAAAACCGCAAGACGATTGCGCGGTAGCGTGACGTACGCCGGGGTATACACACGCTGGATCGTCGGTGATGTGAATCGCAGCAGCTTGATATCCCTGACCTGGAAGGTGAGATTCGTGCCGTGGGCATAATCGCTCTCGGCAACAAACAACTGGACGTGGGAGACCGAACGCCACGGGTCCCGGCCAACGCCTGCCTGGTCGATCAGTTCGCCAAGCGAGAAACGCAGGGGAATCCACTGGCGTTGACGGTCTCCCAGGTCGACTCGCGTTTCAAAGAGACGCTGGGGGGGGCTGTGCGAGCGGAGGGATAACCCGAGTCGCGTCGAGTCGTCGGCCACCTCGTCGCGATTGGAATCGACGCGTATCAGCAGCGATAGATAGTCGTAGGCGCTGAAGTCCAACTCTCCGTCTCGGAATGGTCGGGCGATGCGAGGCCATCCGACGGGATATTGACCACCTTCGCCACCGTCCGTCTTATGGTCGATACTGACCCGCCAGCACTGCTCCTTCCGCTCCTTGTGGCCAGCCACAGCGGTGATCTCGATTGTGCCTTCTTTGGTGCCGTTTGACCACGCGGCGAAGTCCACGCCCAAGTCCGTCGACTGGATGTTCCCGGCCCGCAGCGCTTTGTCAATGATCGACGTGTCCGCCTTGGTTGGCCGCGGCGATGTGTTCATCACTAGCACGGACGGCGCACTGCCTGTCCTGACCGCTGGATGCTGAAGTAGCTCGCTGGTCGCCTGGGCCAGTAGCAAGCGGCGGGTGTTGAATTCCTCTGAGGGCCACATGCCGTCGGCCAGGTATTTCTGCTGGACGTTGATGGCGTCCCACATGTCATGGAGAAGCTTCCTTGCACCGGCTACGGCGCGGCGACATTCCGCGTTCGGCGAGCCCTCGCGTTGGAAGATGGCTTGCTGCAAGGTGTAAATATATCGGGCGTCGTCGGTGCCTTCCCGAAAACACTCCCAGTAGACGGCCGGAATCACTTCACCGTCCTCGTCGATCCTCTGGCCGCACCCCGAACGCGAGCCGCGCAGGTAATCGAACTGATCGTCGCCCGGCGTCCAGTTCCAATTCCACGGAATTAGTGTTGTGTAGCCGCTGCGCCAGAAGCCGAACCCGTACGTCATCCTCCCGCCCTTGCACATCACTCGGCGATCCTTGATCTCGCCAGCGTTGTGATTCGGGTAGCACCAGTACTCGTATCGATCTTGACCAATGATCTTCTCGTAGGGAACCGAATACGGCTGTGAACACCAGATATCGATGTAGGGCCGATACGGGGCGGCATCGGCGCCCGTGGGATCTTTAGTCGCGTACGTGCGAATCCTGGCTGCTTTCACCGCCGCGTAAACCTTCGCGCCAAACTCCTTACGCGACGCAGCCACCTCGTCAATAGGACAGCAAATGAATTCAGGCCACCCTTTCGCCTTGCGTTCGATCTCGAAAGCCTTGAACGCTGCTGTGATCCTCTCGTAGAACTCCGGTGGCGGCAGCTTGCTGATGTTCCAATGCGAGCCCCGCTCACCGCCGGGAGTTGTGTCGCGGTAGAAACGTGAGATGACGTTGCCGGCCGTGACGGGGATCGGTCCGGTCAGGCCTGCCTTTAGCATCCGGTCGAGTTCGTCAGGGTAAGGTAGATGGATCGTCTTGCCGTCATCGCAGCCAAGATACAGGGTCGGCGTCATATTCAGGCCGTACGCGACCATCGCCCGGTACTCGTTGGCGGCCGCTTTCCGAACGAACGACTCGGGTTTGTCCGCGTACTGAGTCCGGTTCCGCACGTAGTAGTAGGCCGAGTAATGCTTGGCGGGATCTTTGTGAAGCTTGAACGCCAGGACTCGTAATGATATGGGGATCTCAATTGCCTTTTCGAAGCCGTCGTCCCAGACGGATGCGGTTCCTCGGTATAAGCCCGGTTTCGCGTCGTTGGGCACATGAACCTGGGTCCAATAGCGCTGGCACTCGCCCGGCGCAGACGAGTGAACGCTAACGCGCTCCAGGAGTTCGGGCGTATGCCGGTACGTGGACCGAGAGGTATAGCGCGGATATCCGACATTCCAATAGGTTACTAAGCGAACAGTGACCTCGGCGGCAGGAATCTCGCCGGCATCGCATGTCAACGGCGAGCAACGCACCTTGAGGTTCTGCAGTTTTCTGACGGGATAGATGCTGAACGTCAGCGGCTCAAACTCTCCGGGTGTGGCGAAAGCAACGAGTTGTTCCAGGCGTTCATGGTCGCGAGGCTTGGAATTCGGATGCACCGGCTCGGTGATAGGACGGTGGAAAAGCAAGTACCCCCGCTGCTTCTCCGCGGGCGTGAGCGCGGGCTCGGCTGCTGTTTCAACGAATGGCATTTCCTTGTAGGTCGACGGCACAGTGGGCTGACGTCGCGCGCGGCGATCCGTGGTGTGGTCAACGGGCTTTGGCGCAAGGCGGATGGCTGTCAGCGGTGCCGCCGAGGCTCGCGGGGATGTCGAAGCCAACGGCACAGAAGCCATGAGTACTGCAAGAGGCAGGGCCATAATTACACGCATCATTCAGTTTCCTTTCTTTCTTAACGATTTCGCTGAGATAAAACACTACTCTGGAGGCGGCGCCCAGTCCATCTAAGTTATCGATTTATGCATGATGGTGATATGGAATCTTAATAAGCGTTCGCTTCTGAGCCATCTGCTCGCGATGGAAAAAAGATGCACTTAGCCGGACGTGGTCCCACTTACGCTTGACAAGCACACCTAGTTTCTCTAATTCCTCCCTTTCTTTCTTCTCCGTCCCCACCACCTTTGATTCCCCAAAAACTTATTCCAAACTCCTACAAGATAAGGAAGATCATATGCAGGATCATTGGGAAGGGGCTCACCTACCTGTTCAAGATATGTTCTTATCACTGCTTCTAACTCTTTAGCATGTGACGGTTTATCTTCGGCTAATGTGATGACAACACGCTTTTTCCTGCCGTCAACGGCGAGTTTCAAAAGCCTGCCCTCATGATCATATCCTACATATATATCGTTCTCAACATCGATAACCTCTAAATCCAGTTGCGCATCCTTAATAGAAGCAAAAGAGGCAATATCATTACCCTCTACTATGAAGATAGTATGTTCTTTCATCTTAACTACCAACCTTTCTCCCACGGGCCCGCTTGCCCACGAACTCTAGCGCATGCCTGAAACTCCAAAACGTATCTGGGAACTCGGGGTAGACCAAAAGGATGTTCATCCGAGTTCTCTCCCTTCTCTTCTGCAGATCTCCGATATTGGTGTTTCGCCCCGCAGACCATCCAGGACAATTTGGATTTTATCCTCGGCAGAGAATTTTCGACGGGTTGCATTTTTGATTTTTTTTACTACGTCTTTTGATTTTTCCATTTACTCAGTTCCTTTCCGGGATTAAGGTCCCGATTATAGAGCTGAAATCTGC
>DATKYR010000084.1:0-6470 GCA_035528395.1 Sedimentisphaerales bacterium | reverse complement strand
TTGAGCCAAGGCGCTTTGCTAACACGTGAAGACCTGGCCTACCGAGTGTTTTTTGTATCAACACGCACGATAACTCGGGACTTGAATGTTTTGCGTGAAATAAACCCAGATGTGATGATAGCACTACGCAGCACCGTCCATACTGGGTGTAGTATTTTATGAGATGCTCACAGGTGAATTACCCCTGACTTGTGGAAACTTTGGAGCTTCTTGATAGAGGAGGAGTTATTATGCAAGGTGAAGTGTGATTTTTTTCTATTGCCCGAGAAGCCGCGTGTTCGCTTTTCTCGGCCCGGGCACTGTTGCAGAGAAGGATTCAGTCACCTGGTTTCTTCACTCTATTCGTATTGTATACTTTGAAGTATTTCATCGCAATATTTTAAAGTTGCATACATGAAGGACATCTCTGATTGTAAGGACAACGAATAAAATCCTTTCAATCAAACACTTTGGCATTTTGGCACTGATAGACCTTTGTAATCATCCGTGATACTAGGCTGATATGGAACGATCGTTGGCAGCTTGAATAACCAATTAAGAAATGATCCTGATCACGTATGCTTGCTGAAATCCTGCCATTCAATCTTCCCTATTTTCTTTAGTGCATAGCCTACCTCGCGAAGATAATCACCATAGCACACTTGTACATGGAATCCCTGCATTTCGATAAGCAACTTGCGATAATCACCGTCGATCTCTATGTCGATCTGGGACCTGCAGGCTGGATGAGAAGGTGAGTCAAGCACCTTTCCACGGAATCCTTGCCACTTTGTACATCTTAGATTCGGGATGATGACCGTGACGATCTGCCCTTTCGTATACTGGACCTTAGTCGCTGCACCATAGTCTGACTCGAAATGGGTCATAATCTTGGCTGGCTCGTAATCCTTACCATTCATTTTCCTGGGGGCGGAACAATGCGCCACCGTGAAGATGCCATGGTGCGGAAAATGCGAATTGCACACGAAGGTTGGCTTGCTGGCGATCCAACGCATCAGCACACCGGGCAAAGTGTGCGTCAGATCAGTGTGACAGTAGGCTGTATATCCTTCGTCATTTGCCATGCCCAGTACTAGACAAGGCGGTGTGTCGAGCATCTCGATAACCGATCTTCCCATGCAATGGGCAAATCCGAAGTTTGTCGCTCCCGACTCGTTCATCAGCGCTTTGCAAACCTCCAAGGCCAAAAATGAGTTGACCACGAACTTCCGATCGGTCTCAAGGGTGATATTACGCAGAGCGAGCAGTTCGTTCGTTTGTCGCTCAACATCATTCATGACGTCCTTATTCGTCCGGGCTTTTCCTAACCGCTGGGCGAATTCCACCTCAGAAACGATTTCGAAGTCGTAATCCCAGACCTCTTTTGCATGAACTGGTCCAAGCTTTTGGCCAGGTTCGCTATAGGCAACTAGCCCTCCGATGGCAAGCATCTTCGTGCCTTTGGCATTCTTCAGCCCGTACAGCGCCCGTAACCGCCAGAGAACCTCTTCATAGTCGTCGACTACAATATCGTCAACATCCATATTGGGTTCTTCGAAGGTGTCACCATTTCTGCGCAATAACCGCCAATGGGCGATTTCGTACCAGAGGTAGTGATGATCAGACTTATGCCTTAAAAACATTATTTTTGGCGTTTTGGAGGCGACAACTCTATATACTTGCCAACCGCCAGCAGGATACACCAAGAGTATATCACAGTCGGTGCCTACCACCTCATCTGCTTTTTGATCGCTATCCACCAGTGCCATAGGCAAGACCTCGATGGGAAACTCTGCTTCGGATGCCAGTTTCTTCAATTCAGCTTTAATTCTCCTGGCCTCTTCCTTTACCTTCCCTTGCGTTTGGAGTCCACCATAACTCCGCCAACTACTCTTCTCTTGCCGTTTCTCAATTTGATAGATAAGAACCGGCTTGATTCGCAACGCAGCACCTCGGGGCAAAATTGTTCCTGATGAAACCGGTTGTGTGGAAACTGCACGAGTCTGCGACGTTATTGCAAATGTTAGACCGCCCAGTGCGGCCACGCTAGCAAAGCCACCAAGAAACCTACGGCGGCTTATGCCCACTGTGGATGTCTCAGTATATCTGCCGCATGAACAACAGTGCGCACGGAATTTTGAGTTGTGTTGTAGTTCACCGTTTTGCATGGCTGATGTTCTCCCAATTAAGCCTAGATTTTCGATGGAGACAGCAATACTGCCAGACTTTTATATTTGACTAAGTTACCAAATATCCTTGATAGACACAACTACAAGGTTTTAGTTGTGAGACGTCTTATGCCACAAGATAAGGTCAAGCCCTGATAGTAGAAAATATGGAACGACTGGCCCCCTGATTGTAAAGGTCATCATAAGTCGATAAAGCTTAATGTCACCTTAAAATTATGGTGTTTTCAAACTCCTGAAAGAGGTGACTTTTCGAAGAATTCTGACGTTATACAGCGCATGAAAATGGGATTATTTAAATGGGTCAAAGACTGATGATAACGAAATCAGAAACTTCATCAGTCATTGCTACAACTTCCTGTCAGGATAGAGTTATTCGACGGGACAGCCATAGAATTCCTTCCCTTCCTCGATCCTTCATGCACTGATAGGAGAAGTCCGTGGAACGGAAACTCCCATAGGACTACGTTCCCATTTCCCGTTCTTTTTCATAGGGCAACCTGCCCCACAGTGCCTTCATAATCAGGTATTAGGGGCAGTCAGCCCCACTTTCTTGCTCACGCATCCAGTTCTTGAAGAACCTTTGTCAGGTACGCGTGCGAGCGAACTGCCTCTGCCATCATGCATGACGGCGTGATGATGCCACTGCCCCCGGGGATACCGCTATCTACGCACAATTCATATATATAGTTATCCTTGGTCCTCATGGCAGGGACCGGGTTCACCGAGGCTGATTCGCGGGGTGACGTTAGTATCCTGAGTAATGCCACCGGCATAGACTTCCGGACCGTACCGGCGAAAGAAAAAGGCCTCGTAACCACTCGGATTCCCCGAAGCGACCATATATCCGGTATTGGTACTATCGGCCGGTGTCAATGAAACCTACTATCATCTTATCTTCTACATAGACATATTTTTCATCTGCATTCTTGAGTTCATCTAAAATGTTTGGAAGGAGTGTGTCCCAGTATTCTTGAGGGATGTTCTTGTGAGCAAGTGGCATAGCATCTTTCCAAATATTGATTGCCTTGTCAATATCGGTATCGGTCATTTCTCTGATCATATCGTGGCTCTAACGCTCGGTATCAGCGGACCGAGGTACGAGGGTCCGACTGAATGCCGTTGTTAGGTGCTATTCAGCTTACCTTCATTCAGGGCTTGATCATGAGCATTAACCAGCGTCCTAAATCGATGAACTTCCGCGTTGAACTCTCTAAGGTAACCGAGGCTTGTCGAAATCGCCATGAGACATATTGATGCTTCGGGAGACATTTCATCGTAAACCTTGTCCTTTAGATGAGGAAACTCTCGTGAAAAGTGACTACTGAGAGAAGTGAAGCGAGCCTGCTTTTGCTCTGAATCTAGTGAGTGTGAAAGCTGATTTCTTAAAGTGTTAATTGCAGCGATCATATCCCACATGCGATTTTCTTGATCAGAAAGTGACATAGAGCGACAGATTTTGAGTTTCTGATGAAATTGAAGGCGAGCATCTTCAATTTGAGATCCATGGTGGACGAAAGTACAGATCGCATCAGTCATTACATCCTCCATTACAAGATGCCCTTTAAGGATGATTTGTACGACGTCATCTACGTAACGTAGTTCGTCAACAAATTTAGCGTAAATTTCGTGAGCGTCTGTCATTGTAATGCCCAACGATCGGCATAAGGCGCGGCTGTTTTTTGCTGTCGCCTTAATGCCGTGGTTGGGTATTTTCGTATGTTTAAATTAAATACTTCTGATAAATTCAGCCATTCTTTCAACTAAATAGTTTGAAGGATCTTTCCCTCTGATCCTTAACCTTGCCATTCTAAGGAAATCCTCATCAGAAAGAATAAGAACGCCTCTATATTGGTTAAAATTTTTAAATAGGGTTCTATTGTAAGCGTTCACTATATCAGCTTGTTCAGATCTGCAAATAATAAAAGCCCACAAACCTAAAGCTGGTTTTAAATAACAATAGGTTTGACGAAGATCATCACGATCCAGTACATTTTTGTTCTTTGCCTCAAATAACACTTCGCTGCAGGAGTATTTTTGTTTAATATCAGCCCAAAAACCTCTTTCTGATTTATTTGAACAAATAAGATCTCTAATTTCCAGTCCCTCGTTACCAGGCTCTGTTCTTTGCTGAAGCTTGCATTCACCGAGATGATCCATAAATAAAAAGTTTATAGCCTTTCTATAGAAATCTTCATATTCTTTAAAATATTTTTGTCCAGTGGGGATAATTTTCGATACATTTTCTATTTCATTTAAAACCATTGGACCATACATACTGATAGAACCAGACAATAACGCGACTCCATCGATATGAGCTTTTTCCGTTGACCAGAATTCTGGAAATTTACCGCCTTTAATAAAGTATATTGTTCGCCCCTCCCACCCCATCATTGTTTTATCAGGATGCTCAGAAAATTTTTCCTTGACCTCATATGAAAAATGTGCCCAATCAGGTTTAACTTTACTCATCCTCGAAATAAAATTATCCCAATCCACATCTAAAAAGATTTCATAAGTGTCATCTTTAATATTGTCATAGGTTATTAATAAGGCAGTGGCAATATTTGAAATCTCGATTATTTCATGTTTAAAACACCATGTACTGACTAAAAAATCATGCAACAATTCATTTATATATTTGGCATATTTTAATGCAAAATGAGAATCAGGCATAGAATACTCACTATGTATTTTGATTTACCCAACGTTTGGAATAACCGGTTTTAAAAGCGCTAGCTTTTTAAAATCCGAGTTTATTCCATTGTTATGAATTTGATACATACTTTTCGCCAGTTCGCATAAGTGAAAAAAAATATTTATGTAACTCTTCAAACTCAGAGGTTTTTGGTAGTTTATTCCAATCAAAAACATAGCTATAAAGATACATAAGGGAAGCAATCCATATTCTTATGTTCTGAAAAACGCCTTCATCAGTAACTTTCAAGACTACATATTCATCATTTAGTAAAGTGCTTTCAGGCTTACAGGCAATCTGACTTGTTAGGTGCCCATGAACACCAAATTTGCATATAAGCTTGTATGCTTTAAAAGCAGCTTTACCCTCAACAGAATTAGTGAACTTAAATTTTTTCCTATATGAGGCTCTTTTTAAATCGTCGTCATCACGCTTTAACCATAAGTCAGACAAATTGGGATTTTCAAAAATGCATTTAATGTCTCGAGTAAGCTCAGCAGCCATTCTTAATATCGCCATACCCTCATCCAAACTATTTGACATTAAAAAAATCAATGAATTTCGGAAATATCCATGGAGTGTCTGAAGCATCAGGGATGGCCATAATAGTTCTTTATTTTCCTTATTTGATTCTATTATCTTGCTTGTAATTGCCCATGAAACATTTAAACAGAGGTTTAAAAATTCATTAAGCTCTATATTCTTTTCGCAAAAATCTTTTACGTGCTGATGTCTGTTCAAAGACTCCGAAAATATTGAACCTTCTGAATCCTTCATTTTTATTCCTAACAATGTATATATGGTTTCCGCATAAGACGCCAGGCCTCTCTAAGTGTCCGTATAACACCCCTTTGCCCGAAGCCCATAAGTAGTTCCTTGGAAATGACTTGGATCAATTCTCCCTTTTATCAGGATTCTTATATGGTTTCCGTATAACATCCCAAGCCTCTCGTCGTTCAAAGGGAGTCTATCGGGCTTCGAACACCTTGGCACTGGCGGCTCAGAATATGGGTATTTCTTGGACTCCGTCCCCGTCGGTGTCCCGCAAACGGCGGGCACGCTGGAGAGCCTTCACCTTTGGCTCCAAAAATCAGGGTGTAACCGCTATGGTAAATATATACTGCTGAAGTCAGATTTTCAAGCGAAAAATGACGCTCAGGACAGACGTCCCGAAACTTTCTTTGAGCTAAAGTATACAAACATAACACTTTAACTTCTTATGAGTTCTTGCTTGATAGTTAACATGTCCAGATGGACGTTTCAAAGTGAAAGCTGAGGGGCGTTGTGCGAGATTCTGAAGGCTAAAGTCTTTTTAGTTTGATACCCTGTTAATATAAGGTTCAGATTAGGTGTGAGCCCTGAATGTTTTATATACCTGCACCAGTCTCTTTCAAATAGCATGTTCCGGCACCCTATGGTCAGCCCTGGTACTGCCTTAAGGAATCGAGCTGACTGCCTTGTAAGCGGGTAGTGTAAATATGTTTCTGTAAATTGGTGTTAACCACGCATGTGTCTGGGTGGAAGCGAGCGTAGCGAGCTGGAACCCAGACACATGCGAAATTCGCTTGAAAAGGTGGGCTCGTCCCGTTCTCCTATAAGGTTTTATG
>DATKYR010000083.1:0-4285 GCA_035528395.1 Sedimentisphaerales bacterium | reverse complement strand
CGATTGAGAAAACTGATGGAAATACAACGGTTCTCAATTACGAATACAAAATCAGTAATACTCAGTTAAATCCTGATTTTGACGCCTTGGGAGCTTTCAAGATAGACATTCCAAATGGCCTGCCCGTATTTCATAGAGAATTTCCAGCTATTAAATATTTTTGGCAAGACGGCAGGCTGGTGACTAAGGTAGATGAGAAGTTCATTGCTGATTTGGATAGCGAGATCGAGCAATTAGGAAACGAAGCTAAAGCTGAATCCGCAGCAACTGATAAAACAACGGAGTTATCTCGCGAAGAATCGGCCATCATTCCGGATACGCAGACTGGTAATGAGGAGGCTAAACGAGAAATCTCAGAGGTACTATCGGAATCTGGTACCTCCCCTGTGTTGGTGTTGATCCTGATCAGCTTGTTGATTATCGGTGTTGGTGTTATCAGATGGCTGGTATCTCGTCGGCTTAAAACTTAGGAGGGCCGAGGATGTGGAAATTTATGCCGGCGTTGGTCAATATCATAACCGGCAGTTTCTCTAAAAAATCCGGAAAATCCTTTTGCGACTCTTTTCGCTCGAATCTCCCTACTATAACAACAGGATGGGGATTTACGCCTCGGCCAAGGTTAATTAAGCCAGGAATCTCGTAAAAAAACACCAACAAACAGCTTCTCGCACATGCTTTAACCCAGCAAGAAGAACACTGCCAATGAACCAATAAACAAAATATGCTTTTTGCCGGTTCTAAAATGGAGGCATAAATATCAAATTCACGTTTTTTTTGTAACAAAAGCGTCTCTTTTGCGTCTATATATACGGTTAGTTGTAGTTATAGCGCTCCGGGAGAGAACACCCAACGACTTACTTTAACTTTATATACAAGAACGAGAAAAAAATGAATAAGAGAAAGCGTTTTTTGCTGATATATATTTTAGGTGTGATATCCATATCAATCCCCATAGCCGCATCGGATTCTCCGGATGCGAAGGAATTATTACGTAGATTTACAGAAGCGAGAAAGAATTTTACTTCGTTTATTTTCGAATGTGAGGCAACAAACACATTTAATTATCCTCAACGTAATTGGAACGGTAAACGATATAGTAAACTTGAGTGCAGATTTGATGGTAATCGGAGTAGAACACGTAATGCTCTGTGGGGCAAAGTGGACATTCGTAGTCCCAATGTCTCTGAAAATCAGGCGCATTATAACAGCACTCTGTGGGATGGGAAAAACGTTTATTTTTATAATCGCGCTACCCCGTCTGATCCTGGTCATGTGATGTTAAGCCGAGGGAAAGATCCGGGAGGTGTCCTAGAATCATACAAGAATTCCGTGAAAGGCAGCAGTATTGTTCCTGGCCAGATAATGGGGTACCCGCGGGGCGATAACGGCAAGCGGATAGACGAAGTGTTAGATCTCGCTGAATCCCTTGAGCTAAGACAGGAGAAATTAAGAGGTGTAGATTGTTATGTTATAGAGGCGGTAGTGAAAGGACATGGCAAATATACAGTCTGGATTGATCCAACCCATGATTATCATCTTGCTAAAATACACATTCATCGAAAAGAAAATGATTATTTTGAAAATAGACGGGCGGGGAAAAAAGATTCTATTGATATGGTATTTGAGGTCTTGCATTTTGAGCAAATTGGAGATTTGTGGTTTCCAAAACAATGCAAACTAAAACGTACAATCTGTGATAATGGAGATTGTGGAACAGAGGACGAAAGTATAAATATCACAAATATTGTTTTGAATCCGGACCATGACGCCTTGAAGTCCTTCATTCCTGATGATATTCCAAATGGGGCGACCGCAAATATTGTTTCTTTCCCCCCAAGTATAAAGTTTATTTGGCAGGATGGGAAAGTGGTGGACAAAACCGGCCGGGTGATTATGGACAGCAAAACAAAGAAACCAGCCGGCTCCACCAGCGAGCCCAAGTCGAAATCACAAACCAAAAAGCATCCAACCGCCCTCGAATTGATCGACAAATACACTCAGGCGCTCGACTCAACTTCAAGCTTTATTGCGGATTATGAAAAAACTACAGAAGGTAGTTTCCGAGGCGGTAGAGTTTCACATGCAGGAAAGTATTTTTCTCGCGGACAACTCCGATATGATAACCAACGGCTGTATGAGTACGAATATCGTTGGGGAGATTGGGCGTCTATGACATTTACTGAGGACAAACCACACTACACTATTGCTGTTGTCAACAGCGAAATGAATTACCAAAATACCAAGAGGGTTGGAGATAGACCAGGAAAAGCCATGCGGAGACCACGTCCACAAGGTCAAAACATCACTCTACACGCACATTTTGGTGTTTCGTATTTGGCAGGGTATATTGGCAGCGATGAACGGCTGGATGCAATACTCCGCAAAGCAGATCGTATTGGGGTACAGAAAAAAACCCAAAAAGTTGGAGATTCTGACTGTTTCGTGATCGAAGCTGATACAAAGCATGGACGATACAAAGTCTGGTTGGATCCGGAACACGGGTTTCACCCGGCAAAATTGCTGTACGAAGCCGGTGAAGGTGATTATTCAGATCGCCATTTAATGGCTAAAGGGGATAGCGCAAAGCAATACTTAAAAAATGTTCGCTTCGAAAAAGTCGGCGATGTTTGGGTGCCTATGGAAGCAGATTCAGGCTGTGATTTACGCGTCGCACAAGGAGATTTTGTAAAGGACAATTACCACTACAAGCGAACAAAGATTGTGTTAAACCCCGATCATAATAAGCTGGGTTCATTTGATGATCCGTTAGAGAATCCGAGCAATGATCCGGAACTTAAGAATGGGACGCGTGTGTTAATGAACCACCTGCCGATATACTATACCTGGCAGGATGGGAAAGTGGTGGACAAAACCGGCCGGGTGATTATGGACAGCAAAACAAAGAAACCAGCCGGCTCCACCAGCGAGCCCAAGTCGAAATCACAAACCAAAAAGCATCCAACCGCCCTCGAATTGCTGGACAAGTACGCGGAAACACAAGACAAGCTCGGGTCTTCATTTATCAGCAAGCTTGAAGTTTCTACGAAACACAAACCAGTTGCCGTCCCTTGACCAGCAGACATTATACAGATGGCTCAGGGTTATCTACTACGCGGGCGATTCTGTTGCGTACGCTGATTGACACGAGTTTGACTAACTCCGGTGCGTTTTGGTGTACTGACAGGTCGAGTCTGCACTTTCTGCAGTTCGTTTATGTGAATAAACTCAATCACGGGGTGACTTTTTGTCAGATCGGTCACCGTCTGCTTCCGGATAGGTTCGTCGGTTTCAACTGTGAGCGACTCCAGGGGCAAAGGGCCTGTAAGAGACGCCAGGGCGGTATCTGTTATGTCGCCTTTCACTGTCAGATTTCTAAGTTTGGGCAAGCCGTTTAGATGCGCCAGGTCCTCGCCCGTACAGTCCGAAAGTCCGCTGACATACAGACGGTTCAGTTCAGGCAGCTCCCTGAGGTGGCGTAAGAACGCTCCAGTCAGGGAATCCGGTTGAATCGACAAAATCTCAAGCAAGGGCAGGTGTTCCAAGAATGCAAGGTCGCTGTCCTGTAATTGTAGCCCGGACAGATTCATGTCCTTCATCTTTTTTAGTCCCGACAGGTCCAGCATCAGCTCATCGGCAGGGTCTGTCTTAGCAGCATTTCCCCATAAGTTCACTTGCAGGAAGCGGAGATTCGGTAAACCGTTCAATTGGTTCAGTCCGCTCTTGCTTACACCTGTACCGCCCAAAGCCGAAAAGCGAAAGGTCAACCTTTCCAACTGTTTTAACTTGCCGATTGACGCCAAACCTCGGTCGGTCACGTTTTGGCTTAAGATGGTCAAATCCCTCAGACGGCCCAATGGCTCCAGACAGGCAAGGTCTGCTTCGGACAATGCATCACCGCTGGAAATTGAAAGTTCCTCCAGAGAGCCGAGGCCGGCCAGGTGGGACAGGCCTGTGGGGCCGTAATAGCCCTGCCTGCGATCTTTCAACGCGACGTGCAGGCATTTGAGATTCCGGAAGGAAACCCCCAAGCCTACTTTGAGGACATCACCGATGGTCAGGTGCCCAAAGACCAACTGCAGCTGGCCGAGCAGCTGCTGAAAAACAAGACTGCGCCATTTGAACCACTATTATTCAAGGATCGGTACCAGGATTCTCTGCTTGAGGTAATTAAGGCCAAGATCGAAGGAATTGAACCGTCGATTGCCGTAGAGGAAGAACGTGTGCAGGTTTTGAATCTTATGGAGGCACTCAAGGCCAGTGTGACCAAGTCAGTCAAAATGCCAAG
>DATKYR010000082.1:0-5518 GCA_035528395.1 Sedimentisphaerales bacterium | reverse complement strand
CATAAAACCTTATAGGAGAACGGGACGAGCCCACCTTTTCAAGCGAATTTCGCATGTGTCTGGGTTCCAGCTCGCTACGCTCGCTTCCACCCAGACACATGCGTGGTTAACACCAATTTACAGAAACATATTTACACTACCTGAGAACAGGAGTCCTTGAGATGCCATAAGCTTATCTCCTTAAATAATAAATTAGCCTGAATTATTATTAAGAAGGGCTTAGGTTTGACGTGCTGGACAGAGGTCGGTTCCACCCTTGGAACGCTTAAATAGCACAATAATATATATCGCCAAATGGGGCAAGGAAAAATCACTCAAAATTCAGCCTTTTTTGAGATATCTTTTAGGACAAACTTGTCTTGAAGGTTGTCAGAATCCATGACATAAAGTTCAGCCAGCAGCTTGCTTTACCACGATTGATTGTGTTATAATTATGGCAGACAAACATACCAGCGAAACTAATTATCTCTCTTTGAAAGAGAAGGGCAAAAGTTATGCGCAGAGCAAATGGCTTTACTTTAATAGAGCTGTTGGTCGTTATTGCTATCATAGCTTTATTGATGGCAATATTGATGCCAGCGCTGCAGCGGGTAAAGAAACAAGCAAAATCGGTTATTTGCCAGGCTCACCTCAAAGAATGGGCCACTATCTTTGCAATGTATACCGAGGACAACAACGGCTTCTTTCCCAGACGCACGCAGTCGGGCGGTCGTTGGATAAATGTCCTGTACGACTACTACTATCGGGAGGAGAAGATACGGGTCTGCCCGATGGCGACAAAAATTAAAGTCCCGTACCCGCCCGGGTCCGCTAGCACACTTGTAGTAGGTGGCGACAAATTTACATCATGGGGCAAGATCGGTATGACGCCAAACGAAGAGTGGGGGCCAGTCGGTACGTACGGCAGCTACGGGATAAATGGCTACCTTTATGTGCCAGGGAGCGACCCATTGTACGGAAAGCCGGCTGATTATTACTGGAGAACTCCTAATGTCAAGGGTGGATCTAATATACCGATGTTTCTGGACGGCTGGTTCTTTTGCGGCTGGCCAGAGCATACCAATACCCCCCCGAGCTACGATGGAGACAGATGGGCAAGTGACGCAAATGCAATGAACCGTTTTTGCATCAACCGCCACGATGGATTCATAAACGGCGCTTTTGTGGACTATACTGTCAGAAGAGTGGGGCTCAAAGAGTTGTTCACGCTCAAGTGGAGCCGTCGATACAACACAGCCGGTCCCTGGACCACAGCCGGCGGGGTTCAATCGTCCGACTGGCCACAATGGATGAGAAGGTTTAAGGACTACTGAAAAAACGCTAACAAGTTTAGGTTGCTCCTCCAATCCTTCTCTTGTTTCTTAAAACCAAAACTCCTAAGGCTCCAAGTCCCAGAAATCCAATTGTGGAAGGTTCTGGAATAGCACATTGACCCGTGGACTGATAATAGCTCCAATTGTACCATTTCTGATAGTAAGGACGTCCAAACGAATAGCCCAATCCTCCTAACAAATTGTATTGCCTTCTATCAAGATAATAGTATCGTCCATTATCTAAGTAATAATACCGCACTCTGTCGATGTAATCCCCCGCATCGAAATGGTAACTCCATACGGCATACTCACTGATTGGAACTTGACCACCACCGAAACTAAACCAACCAGTATTTACTCTATTAGTAAATCCAACCGCCTGATCTAAATCTCTTTCATACAGCTTTGGATAACAAGGATGCCCCAACAGATAGCCCAATTCTCCCATCAAATTATACTGTCCTTTATCAAGGTAGTAATACTGTCCATCATCCAAGAGATAGTACCAACCTCTATCAAGATAATCCCCAGCAGTATAGCGCTCAGCATAAGCAGGAGCATAGTCCAAATTAAAATATGTTGCATGAACTCTGCTGGCTAATCCAAGAGATGCCACAATAGCCAAACCACCAATGCCAAGTCCCTTTACCAAGCGCTGTGTAACCGCCCGTTTGATGTGGGAATCCTCATCCATGATTACGTCCTCCATGTATGTCCTCTCTTTTAGAACACCGTTCACTCCATTTGGCTTCCGAAGCCGGAAAAACAAGGCCCCAAATCCAATCCATATGAAGGAAGCAGGGCTGAGGTGCGGAGGGAGAGGAAAAAGCGAGATACCCTCAGCCCTGCGAAAGTGCTCTAATAAATAATATATCAAAAAGCTCTATGCAAAGACTATCCATTTATTAGAAACTCTCGCGATAAGATAATTGTACAACCATCGCTCCTGCGGTGTCAAGCCATAATTGCCTATTTTTCAAAGAAAAAATGGCTGGATACTTTGGTCTCGGCTCCTTAGTTCCGCACAGCCAACCGCCGCTTCTTATAAGACTTTCGGTTAGCTTTCTTTGAACATTCCTTGCACAGGAACTTCAAGCCGTCTTTACACGACCTGTTTTTGTAGAACTCACTCTCGGCCTTCCACCTCTTGCACCCTCTACATCGCTTTTGTTTCACCCCGTCAACAACTCGATGGCTCTCCTCATATCGATAATATGTCTTCAGGCCCTTTCCCTGTTTCTTGTAACGCTCTCGCATATATGCCCGCACGCAGTCTTTGCACCAATATTTCAATCCGTCTTTGTTCTTACCATCCTTGCCAAACTTACTCTCATTTTTCCACTTTCTGCATTTGTTACAGCGTTTCTGTTCCAAGCCATCAATGGTCCGATGGCTCTCCTCATATACGAGGTGTTTTTTCACATTACTTCTATTTCTCCTTAAATATCTGCGTTTATACTCACGGTAGCACTTTTTGCACCAATCCCTCAGCCCATCTTTGTTCTTGCGATGTATGCTAAACTCGCTCTCGTCTTTCCACTTTTTGCATTTGGGCATCGCTTCATCTTCACTTCTCAGTTTACATCTTTGCCTTTTACTTTCTTTTCTTTAGGCCCAACTTGGTTATTCTCAATCTTGTCGCTTGTACCGATCTTCCAATCTGGTCGGCTATTTGCTGTGCCGTTCTACTCGGATATAATTTCTTCAGTAGGTTCAGCTCTCTCTTCGACCAGACAGGCTTCGATTTTCTAAGTCCCAATTTACGTGCTTTGCGTGCTACCGACCAGACACTCCGTCCAAGTTGGTTCGCTATATCCGATACGCTATTACCTGGATACATCTTCATAAGCAGGGCTTCCTCTTGTCTTGACCAAACGCAAACGGGAGCTGTTGCTGCTTTTTTAAGGCCGATGTTACATGCTTTTTGCTTTATCGAAATCCGAGACCGCCCAAGTTTACCAGCTATGCTTTGCGTGTTCTCACTTGGGTAAAGTTTCTTGAGCAGTCTGATTTCAGTGGCTGACCAGAGGCTCTGTTCTCTTGTTTTAATCCGCATGCTATATGCTTTTTGCCTTACTGCTGCCAAAGACCGCCCAGTTTGGTTAGCTATTTCCCTTGCTCTTCCACGTGGGAAAAGTTTCTTTAGCAGCTTCACTTCATCTTTAGACCATGCAACCCCTTTTTGTTTCTTGCTCTTTGCCATTGTTCCTCAGTTCCTCACTCCTGTCCTTGCCTCAATACATTCCTTGCACTTGCGAGCCTTGTATTCCAACGTTGCCAGTAGTGGCTTGAGTTGCTGGTCTTTGGCCTCGAAAGCTGCTTGCATCAGTTGCTCGATAATGCCGTAAAGTGTGGTCAAATGGCCTTGCGTAGTTAATCCACGATAATCCCATTCGTACAAACCTTCTTCGAGGTCTTTGACATAATCAGCGATACGTTTAATTTCGGCCCTTTCCATAGCCGTAATTCTATGGGATATTGGCTTAAAAGGCAATGCTCGGCTTGGGTGCGGTGATGGTTGAAAAGAAACTGTATAATTAAAATATCATCTTAGTCCTCATGCCCCTGCTTTCCCTCCCATTTTCTCTAAAGCGGAAGGGGCACTTTTTCATAATCTTCACTTCTCTTGTTTTCTCTTGAACTCGCAAATACAAAAGGTCGATAATTATATATTAGTTACCTCTGCCCCCGCCCTTCTTTTTTTCCAAACCTTTCTTAGAAGGTGGGGGCTCTTTTGTGCGCTTGTGGGGATTGCAAAAGATTTTTTGAGATTTAGTGAATTTTCTTTAGGGCTTTGATTATTGTGATTCTTATATGGTATGTGTTTGCTCAATGTCATCGTCAAGAACACCAATGTCGTGTTCGGCATTACATACAGGGCATCTCACATGACCGATTCCGCTATCTTGCTCATCATCTTTTACATAGATATCTTCCTCACCATACGAAAAAGTTTCGCCACACTGACAAGGAATACGAGATTTTTTTTCTTCCGGCATTTTATACCCTTTCGATTCTTCTCATTGCTATATCGATACCTTAAAACAATACATTTGTTTTGCAAGCGAAAAAGAAATTTTGGGGGTATGATTGAGCACTTCTCGCTAATATCACCGCACCATTTTAACGATTGCCTACCTTAATTCATCTATCTCTTCCTGAAGCTTCACGAAGCTTCTTGAGAACTTCTGGGTGAACCTGATACCCCAAACTCTGGGCCTTGTGCGCATCCTCCCACGCTTTGTCATATTCTCGTTTATTGTAGCAGGTAATCGCACGATTGCCGTAGGCAGGAGCAAACCCTGGGTCTATCTCAATGGCCTTAGTGAAGTCTGAGATGGCCCTGTTATGTTCCCCTTTAGCTTCATAGGCATTCCCACGATTGTAGTAGGCCACGGTAAACCATGGATTTATCTCAAGGGCCTTGTTGAAATCAAAGATAGCCTTGTCACATTCGCCTTTAGCATCATAAGCAATTCCCCTATTGCAGTAGGCTTTAGCAAACCTTGGTTTTATCTTAATGGCCTTGTCGAAGCATAAGATGGCTTGGTCATGTTCGCTTTTCTTCGCAAGGGCAGTCCCACGCTTGAAGTGGCCAACGGATTTATCTCTACATACTATGAAGAGTAAATAAACGACAACCATCGCTGTGGCCAGCAGTATCCTCTTAAAAGTTTTTTTGTTCTGAATACGCATCTTCATCTTCGCTATTCTTTATTAGCTTTTTATAGCCGTCCGCCGCTTCTTATGAGACATGTTGGTGGCTTTATTTGCACATACCTTGCACCACACCGCCAATCCGTCTTTGTTGATGTGTGCTTTGTAAAAGTCACTCTCGGTCTTCCAGCTCTTGCACCTGCAACATCGCTTTTGTTTCACCCCGTCAACAACTCGATGGCACTCTTCATATCTATAATATGTTTTCAGGCCCTTCCCCTCTTTCTTGTAACGCTCTCGCATATATGCCCGCACGCAGTCTTTGCAATCATACCTCAATCCGTCTTTGCCGTAACGGTCCTTGCCAAACTTACTCTCGTCTTTCCACTTTTTGCATTTGGTACAGCGTTTCTGCTTCACGCCATCAATGGTCCGATGGCTTTCCCCATATACGAAGTATTTTTTCACAGGTCCCCTGATTCTCATGTAACGTCTGTGGCTATACTCACGGTAGCACTTTTTGCACCAAACTTTCAATCCGTCCTTGC
>DATKYR010000081.1:0-23994 GCA_035528395.1 Sedimentisphaerales bacterium | reverse complement strand
CGAGCCATTCAACTGCGATAAGCACCTTTTTGAAGTGAAGTGGGATGGTACCCGCTGCATTAGCTTTATTGAAGATGACCGTTTACGGCTGCAGAATCGCCATCTTATGAATATAGGCGATAGATACCCGGAGTTAGCCTGCCTGAGAGGTCTTCCGGCCGGGACGGTCATAGATGGTGAAATAGTTGTGCTGCAGCATGGAAGGCCATCTTTCCAGAAGCTTCAGCAGCGGGACCATCTTCAGGATCCAACCAGGATCGAGATATTGAGCAAGCGAATGCCGGTCAGGCTGATGGCGTTTGACCTTCTCTATGTCCAAGGGCGACGAATTACAGGCCAGCCGCTGATCGAACGACGCCAGCGGCTAATTGAACTGGTGGGCAGACTTGGCCATCCTCTTCTGATCGTACCAGACTGCGTAGTCGGGCATGGTGTGGAGTTCTTTGCCGGTATCGTGCGGCACAGGCTTGAAGGGATGATGGCCAAGCGTATAGACAGCCCTTATCTTATTGGCAGGCGTTCGAGCGACTGGCTCAAGATCAAGGTCGCTCACACCGCCGACTTTGAGGTTATCGGTTGTGTTCCGATGCGGCGCGAAAAGACCATAAGGGTGCTATTGCTTGGTGAAAAGCACCAGGGCAGGCTGGTGTATAAGGGCAAGGTCGGCAGCGGCCTTACCAGAAGGCAACGGCAGGATTTCCTCGCGGAATTGGTGAGATACTACCAGCCGGTCGAGCTCCTCGAGTCTGGCTTCGAGCTGATGCTTCTGCTGTTTCAGCTCAGTCAGACGCTGGCAGGATACCTCCGGCTATGCCGTCAAAGTGCATTTCATAGGCAGTGACCTTCGCCCCGGCGGTCGGCCGGCCCACGCGGTCAACTATCTTACCCCTGAAGGTGACTTGCTTTGCCTGCTGGGCGGCTGCATGATTGAAAAAACAAACAAGAAATACAAGGAACGCTCCTGTCATTTTGTGGGGGTACATTGTCATTCTCCCTTATAGTTGATCACTGCTTAATCTTCTCATTCAGTTCATTAGCCGAAAATCCCTCGGCGGTGACAACGTGTCCCTTGTCCGTCAGAATCAGCCACGGCAGCGACGTGACGCCCCACGTGAAGCGGGTTCGCTCCGCGTCGCCCTGAACCATTCCGACCGGGAAAGAGATGTTGTTCTTCTTCATCCATTGATTGAGTGCGTTCTCATCAACCTTTGACGCTTGGATAGCGACAACGGTGACGCCTCTTCTTTCCAGTTCCTCTGCCCGTTCGACTGCCGTTTGGAGGAAACCCGTCGCAAATGTGGGCTTTGAGCCGCAAACGTCCTCAAGAAACTGTGATTTTGAGCTGAAAAATGGGTCTGGATTTCGTGGTCGGTCGGTTCTTGTGCCCAGATCCTGCAAGGGCCCAATGCCGGGCAGCCATTCTCTCTCTTCTTTGCCGTCGGCGGTTTTTACTGTACGATACAGATTGGCGCGGACTTCCGCATCGGCAACAGGCTTGTGCCTTCTCATCTGCCCGCGCAGGCACAGAATTGAACAACACGTTTACGAGGTTCGGCAATGATTTGTCCACCAGCGAAGGCGGTGTCTTGCTCGTTTCCTGATTCTGCTTTTCGATACCCACATATTTGACCTGATCGTGGGGCAGTATCTCATGTGATAATGTGAAGATCTTCAGCCCTACTGTACCGCTGGCCCCTCCTCCGGATACACCTGAGAATTCATAGCGGCGTTGATTACGATCAAACGCTACGGCCCGATACTCAGCACCTCCTGGTACCGGTACCGAAGGATGAGCAAACGTGAACCGAAACTCCTCATCGCTTCTGTGAATGCTCATCGCCAATCCGCGGGTCGCCAAGGACCCCCAGTTACAATCTTTCGGCGGCAGGGCCCACCGCCAGCCGGCTGCTGGGGCAAAAGGCCGCGCTGTAAGTTCCTCTATCGACCGGTTGGCCGTCGATATCCGAGAATCAGCACCAGTGCCAACTTCCACCAATGCTATCGAATCTTTATTCTGAAAGACGCGACCGTCAAACTTGATGGCATATTCTATTTCACTTCGCAGCACACCAAAGGGCGCCTTCTCGTGTACCCACTGCCGAAAGGTTGCATCAATTTCTTGCTCGTCAAATGTCGTGAGTTGTCGACCGGTCCACACAGTGCATTCGAGGCGCCCCAGCTTTGTTTCGACCACTTGTGGCCCAAGCGACCGAACCTCTTGGTCGGGCCCAGTCAGAATAAATGTCAAATCACCAAACTCATCTCCTGGACTCATGCCGGTTATGTTGAGGGCCTTCTCCCGGCCTTTGCAGTGCCACACACTCAGCGCGTGTTCAAGTATGTTCCGCTCTCCTTTCAAACGCTCTTCCGGAATCAGCAGCTTCCAGACACGACCGCC
Organism: Sedimentisphaerales bacterium; assembly: GCA_035528395.1. Classification (GTDB taxonomy): domain Bacteria; phylum Planctomycetota; class Phycisphaerae; order Sedimentisphaerales; family Anaerobacaceae; genus NIOZ-UU13. The sequence continues at coordinate 21,596 of DATKYR010000081.1, read as the reverse complement.
CATTTCAAGAATGACCTCGATCCAGCGGCAGGGTTGTTGTGCCACCATCGTTTTCCCAACGGAGGCGATCGTAACATAGGTGTCATTTTGCTCAAACCGCGCCCAAGTGCCGTCCGGCGGCAATCGGTGAATGAGTCCGGCCGGTGCCATGAGTCCGTCGGCACCTGCTCCGGGCCAGGTCATCTTGAAAGTACTTGCATTGGGGTCCGCCCTAAGCCGCGCCAGCCCCGCGGCATTATCTTGTGCTTTACACACAGCTGTCTGATGCGAAACAAACATATACCAGAACAGAATCAAAAGTGCTCGCTTCATTACGTTAGTCTCCGTCAATCTGTCTTTAGTTTATCATCCAATTCCTGCAAAGCAAATCCCTCGCCGACCACAACATGCTTGCGGTCTGTCAGAATCAGCCAAGGAAGAGATTTAATCCCCCAAGTAAAACGTGTTTTCTCCTCATCGCCTTGGACTATTCCGACCGGGAAGGGAATGTTGTTCTTTTTCACCCATTCATTGAGTTTCTTCTCATCAACCTTTGAGGCCTGAACTGTGACAACAGCTACGCCTTTTTGCTTGAGTTGCTGAGCTTGTTTGGCAAGCTGCATAATGCAATTCCGAGACGGCCGCTGATTCGTGTCCCAGAAACAAACTAGGACCATTTTTCCTGCGGTGCCCTCCAGATCAAAGCCAGTCATAATCCTGTCAAAACTCGGTAGAGGCTTTCCTACCAGATTCTTAATGAAATATTTATTCATATCTGGAACAAACTTTCCTTTCGTCCAGCGAAATCGAAGTCCGGGAATGTCCTCGTGAGTAACCTCAGTTCCTTCCGGAAAACTGATTTTGAATGCTCCCAAAGCCTTAAAATCAGGATTCAAAACAATCTCACTACGTTTAGCCTTGACGTGGGTTGTGCTTTCCCACTCGTCCCCAGCTTTTGTCTTGCCCGTAAGTTTGCCGGAAATTGGAACAAAAACACCATCTATCTTTCGCACATCAATTGAATCGACAACTTCTACCCACTCCGTAATTCCTTGGTCTTCAATATGAATATCATCTCGCAAAATATCGTGACCACTCTTGCGCACGATATATTTCAAGGCGTTGTATCCTTTTTCCGGCGCAATCCATACGGTGAACGTGCCATATTTCGTTTTTGCCTCAAGTATAAAACAGGAAGTACCGCTCAGCGTTTCTTGCCCAATAAGGTTCAGACTGTCGTTCTCGCCCATCACTTCAACTATTTTCGGGGCAGAACCGATACCACCCATCCGGCCCTGCAGAAAACCGCCATCAGGCTCCTGTGCCTGCAGAAGAAAGAGCTTTTCTTTGACATCGCTTCCCATCAATGCGTCTTCTGGTTCTTCCTCAGAATCCAGCTTGGTGTAATATAAGAAAAAATCATCGCCCACCATGCGTTTGAATTGTTTGTTGAATGAATAGTCATCACCATCTAATTCACCTTTAAATTGGCAGCGTCCAAACCACTCACATCTGTTACCATCTCGGCGATGCGTTATATCATATCTCCAGTGCCGAATATCCGTTTCGTCTGTGCCCCTTTTTACCCACGAATGCACTAACTCAACGCGCATCGCCACTGATTTATCCCAACAAGTTACAGCTTTTTTGTAGAGATTAACGAGTTCCTTTGGGGTGGGCCTAACGTCGAGTCTGCCCTTGCTCAGCGCGGATAGGCAAACAGAACTCATACAGAAGATAATTACTGCTGCCAAGCACACATGCTCCCATTTCTTGAAATTCACGAACATAATAGTCTTCCTTTCAGAATCACAGCTACTTTCCAGTGTTTTTGATCTTATCCCCAATTTCCTCAATCCTAAATCCTTCAGCCCAGACGATGCCCTTACGGTCGGCCAGAATCAGCCAAGGAAGAGAACGCACGCCCCACGAGAAACGTGTTTTTTCCTCATCGCCTTCGATCATTCCGGCCGGGAAGGGGATATTGTTCTTTTTCATCCATTCGTTGAGCGTTTCTTCATTAACCTTTGAGGCTTGGACGGCTACAACTACCACATCTTTTGCCTTTATTATCTTCAATCTGCACATCGGTTTTCTGGCTGAGCAGATCCGAAGTTGCTTTGATGTCAATCCATTTGGGGTCGGCATCGTCGGCCTCTGTAGTCTTGCCAAGACGGGCATGATTGCCGTTAGGGCTGATGTCATACACAATTTGGCCTCCAGGGCGTTTGAAGTCCCAGCATGCCACAAGGTTAGGTTCACTGCCCGCCAGCGACGTGTACCCGTACCGGAGGGAGTCTACATCTGTGAGGACTTTGCTCCATATGCGAATCTCCGCGATCTCGCCTTTGAAAGGGAACCCGCCTGGCACTATGTTCTCACCAATCAGAATCGGCTGATCAGGTACAGGTATGTAGGTTTCTCGTGTGCAACTCATAGAGACATAAAGCCAGCCTGGACGTGCCGGTTGCAATTTGTCCCCGAAGGAGCCATCGACTTGGTAGGCCTGGCCCTGCGCGTTGGCCAGATAGAGGCTTGCCAAGCATTTCCAGTCCGGTTGTGACGATGGTCCTACGAACATCGTCAGGAAACCTCCAGCTTGTAGTCTTTTCTCTTGGAAGAACAGCCTTTTGCCTTTACGCAGCAAACTCAGGTAGGGCAACAGCTTTTCGGAGTCCTTTGTCCGCTGGATCTCAGAGAAATCTGGCTTTAGCCACATTTCGATGGTGAACGGAGGTTTCAGCGTTAATGTTGGATTGGCCGCGACGTACAAGTAGTCGTCGATTCCATCGAAGGAAAGGGCGTGCCGGCCGACTGGGCCCACAGTCGAGCGGGCAAGCACCTGGTCATCGATTTCACTGCCGGGTGCTTCGTCTATTGTGCTGCCGGTGGTGGGTAGATCCGTGACGGTTACCCAGGTTGGGTCGGCGGCGTCGGCATCTGTAGTCCTGCCTAAGCGGGCATGATTGCGGTTGGAGCTAACGTCATAAGCGATTTGACCTCCAGATTGCTCGAAGGTCCAGCATGCCACAAGGTCTGGTTCGTCGCCGGTAAGCGGTTTGTTCCTGTATTGTGAAATCTGGTCACGAGAGCGTACACCGGCCCAGATACGAACCTCACCGATCTGGCCGGCAAATGGGTGCTCGGTAGTGAGAAACCTGCCGATCACCAAGGGATGGGTGTGGCCGGGCGTGTAGCGGTCGGGGCGAAAGACGTGATAGAGATGCAACCAGTCGTCGAAGTCTCTCCTCCCGTAAGGCTTGGTGTAGACTCTACCGGCATTGGCAGCGCAGTAGTCGACCATCAGCAAATTGGGGTCATCGCCGAAGCGGTGTAGCGTGATCCCAAAGCCCCGCATCTCGACCTCGACCTTGCCCCTGCCGAAGATCCAGTCCTTGCCAATGCAGCCCTTGCCAATCAAGTCCCAGCTTGGCCTGTCCTCAAACTGCTCTTTGGGAAACTCCGGCTTGATCCACATCTCAACGGTAAATGGAGCCTTCATCCACAGGCTTCGACTATCAGGCACATACAGATAGTCGCCTCGGCCATCAAAACGCAGCGCGCCTCGACCCGGCGGACCTGATGTTGCGCGTGCAACTATCTTGCCGTTGACGTGAGGTTCATAGGGCTTGACCACCGGCAACGATGCCTTTCGAGCCAGGTTCTTTGGAAACCTCTGGAGCCGAAATTCCTTTATTTGTTTGTGGTGATATGGCATGTCAAAGCTGAACCTTTCCCATAGCTTGTCTGCGAACAAAAGGGTGCTGTAGCTGGCTGGTTCCACAAGTGTGCCGTTCCTTCCGACCAGGACAAATCGGTACTGCTGGTTCTTGGTTTTTTCCCTGTCCCGAAGTAATGTAATGAACGTCTTTCCTTCTACATCCTGCCCTATTGAACCCAAAGTTATATGCTCTGCCAATGAAATAGTGTCATTGAAATCAGCCGGTACGGCCTTTCCGATATCCTCCCATTCTACAACTACAGGCTCAACCTTAACCTGCACATCGGTTTTCTCTGAATTTTCAGCTTTGGCCATAGGAAGTAGTATAGCCGCAATTATAATGATTACGATCGTGCCTAATACTCCCAGCTTCGCACTTTTTGGTATTTGTCTGTTCAACATTGTTTTAATCCTCCATTTCAATAAACTTTTGGATTCCACAACGCCTATCAATCGCAAAGACAAAGCCGGGCGCTTAAAGGCCAGCTTGGCCACGTTTACCAGCGTCTGCGCCCCAATCAAAAACAACGCCGTTAGAACATATTGTTTTCTAGTCGTTTGCATTTTTTTACTCCTAAGATTCGTACTCCTAATCGATTGTCTTCCATCGCCGGCCTCCCTTATCTTCTCATCCAGCTTACCGAATCCAACACCCTCCGCAGAAATCTCTTGTCTGCGTTTTGATATTGAACGATAGTCGGCTCCTTCCTGGTCACGGCATAAGCCGCAACTTTTCAAGGTTCGGATTCTTCTGCTCAAAACGTCTGATAGCTTTTCTGCTGAAAGCGGTATCAGAGGTCAGTTCCAGCCAGGAGAGCGACGGTAAATCATCAAGATATCCAAGTGCTTTGTCGGTAAAGTGTCCATCTTTGATATAAAGCCGGTACAGGCCGTTCATGTTTGCCAGGTATTTAAGACCTTCATCTGTTATTCTTGATTCGCCACGACAGATAATATTTAGATATTTAAGATTAGTCAGCCCGGAAAGATATTTCATTCCTCCATCATTTATTCCCACACTACAAATTTGTAGCGTTTTCAAGCCGGTAAGATTTGCCAGGCAAGCCCAATCTTCATTCCGAAATGAATCACTAACAATTGAATTGCCTTTGCGTTTGACATGAAGCAGGATGGTGAGACGTTCCAGATTGGTTAATCCGGATATATCCATAACCGAATTATCCTGATGAATGCCTTTCAGCCTTAGAACTTTTAACTTCTTGAGACGATTAAGAGACTTCAATCCGGAAACAGATACTTTTGTTCCGCTTCCAAGATTAAAATCTGTGAGTGATTCTAATTCTGCCAGCTCAGCCAGGCCCTTGTCCGTTAGTTGCCTAGAAAAAAATATGGAAAGCCGTTTAAGATTAGTTAGTTTTGCGACATGTTTCATCCCTCCATCAGTCAAACCTGCACCTCCGATACCTAACACTTCAAGGTTTTTAAGTTGACTGACAGAATATAAGGACTCGTCTGTCAATGGAGAACCTGAACTGCCCCCGACCCAGATATTTCTTAGATTCTGTAATTCAGTGACATGCTTCAGACCTGCATCTGTCAGACCGTAATTTGGAAGTTGCAGGTATTCGAGCGTATGGATTTGGTTCAGATTCAGCATAGCCCTGTCGGTAAGCTTAGCATGTCCGATGTCTAAAGATTTTAATGACGGCATATTTTTCAAATATGCAACTCCCCTATCGGTTATGCCCTCAATCCAGTGCGCATTGAAATTTTCCAACTGAGTGAGACTGGAGATATTTTCCATACCCTGGTCATTAAATCGTTGTGTGTCAATCTTAAGTGTTCTCAGGGAAGGAATATCCTTAAGATATAGGACGGCATTGTTGGTAAAATTACCATCCAGAATCAGATGGTTCAGTGAAGGAAGGCCGGAGAGAACCTTGAGCCCTTCGTCTGTCATACGTACAGATTTCAAGACTAAAAGCTCTAACGATCTCAAGTTTAATAATTGTTCCAATCCTTCATTCGTGACGGAATTATTTTCCCAAATATAGAGAACTTTCAGCGGCCTGAGTTTTCCAACCACAATCATTCCGGAATCTCCCAGACCCGCAGGAGACTTCAATCGCTCAAGGGACTTTAGTTCGGTAAGGTACTCCAACCCTCGGATCGTTATATTAGCTCCATCAAGATTCAGAGTGTTTAATCCCGTCAAGTGCGCAATGTAAGGCATACAATTGTTGCTGGGTTTTCTGCCGCCTGAAGACCATTTGGGACTTAGAATGAGCGAGTAAATATCATCCGGTTTCAATTGTTTCAATGCTGATAAAGTCTGTGGATTCTGCCACGTCCAGGAATGCAGAATTAGCCGAATGCGTTTTCCAGTGGGTACTCTTACATCGTCCCGGGCCTGGCCAAAATGCTCCCATTTAATTTGTTCAAAGGGATACCCGAAGGGCGGGAGACCCACGCTGGAATTCTCATCTTCGATCATTAGCCTTCCCAAAGAACGAGCCTTCGGCAAGTGAATAACACGTTCTATACTCGGCACTTCGGTAAATTTTACCTGCTTTATCTGAGATTTTCGAATCAATTCCCCTGTGCTGGGTTGTTTGTCAACAGGTCTTTGCTGTACAGCTCTCACGGAATCGACCGGCATAAATCCTGTATAAAGCAGCAGTACAATTAAAATTGTTCTATTAGCACTTCTCATTTTTGGCCTCCTTGATTCATCAGGCAAATAAATCCGTATAAATCGTTTAGAATCATAAATTTGGATCACCTACACAATAGACGCTAAAAGCACAAATTCGTTACAGTAATATGAAAAAAAGTGCATAATTTCTTATAATTTATGCAACAATTGAGCGCACGGCTGTAATACATGAGACCAAAAGCTTCAAGCAAGCGTTTAGTTTTATTTGGCGTCCCTCTTAATTGTATTCTTGGATGAGCTACGAGAAATCAGGATTATAATTGTCAGGACAAAAGCAGCCAAAAAGGCTGGTAAGAGAATCCAGACCATTGAATGACCTATAGCTTCCAATGCAGCTACTTACCAGGATAAATGTCTACAAGTACCAACGCAGTGCAGGCAGTTTCTTTTTAAGTCGCCGCAGGCCTTCTTCAGTGACTTTACAACCCTGGAGGTCCATCCATTTTAATGAATCGAGTTCTTCCAAATGCTTGAGTCCTTTATCCGTTATACCTATCCTGTGAAGTGTGAGACGCTCCAGCGACTGGAGTTTTGAAATGTGTTTCAAAGCCATATCTGTAATATTTACAGGCTGCTTCCTGTCTGGGCTGATATTTAAATGTTTCAAGGAACGTAAACCTGTCAGGCACGCAATATTTCCATCGGTTATTCTGGACCGGATAGTATCAAGATCCAGACGCTGCAACGAAGTGAGCTTTCCTAAATTTATCCAACATTCCTTGGAGGGTATCTCCATGTCCAAAAATGATAACACTCGCAGTGAAGGAAGTTCTACCAAAGCTTCAAAAGCCTTACTGGTGATCTGTGCTCCATTTAAGCGAAGCTCCTGCAGGGATTTAATGTTCTTCAATTGCATAAGTCCCTCGTCCGTCATGCCTCTTCTGATGTTCAGACCTTTTAGTCCAGACAAACCTGAAAGCTGGCTAACAATCTCATCTGTATTATTGGTTCCATTAACCGCAACCTGCTCAAGAGATTTCATCTTTGACAAAGCAGCCAGCCCCTTTGGAGTGATCAAGTCGCTATTAATATTTACGCTCTTGAGTGAAGGTAATTGCGACAGGTACATCAAGTCATTATCGATGACTTTAAAGGGTAATACCAGATATTCAAGGCACTTTAAATCTTTCAAATGGATCAGTCCCTTTTCAGTAATATGTGTTTTATACAGGGTCAAACTCTTAAGCTTTTTCATTTGCTTAAGATGAACCAAACCCTCATCGCTCACCTGAGTGTCACGAAGATCCAGACTCTCCATCTCCGTCATATTCGCCAGATGCGCCAGTCCATCATCGCTTGTCGATTGGCTCCCGGCCAACAAATATCGCAATGAAGTTAAGTTCTTCAGATAACTAAGCCCTTCGTCGCCTACACCACGGCTCAAAACCAGATTTTCTAAAGAGGCTATTTTTCCGACGTGAATCATGCCGGCATCACTTGTGGGTGTCATCCAGAGATTAAGACTTTCCAGAGACGACAAACCCGAAAGATAGGCCAGCTCGTTGTCGCCGACATGGGTATTATCGACACGCAATTTCTTTAATGACTTCAACTTCGCCAGGTACTTTAATCCCGTACCCAGTATCCCCGTATCTCTCATATAGAGTTCCTGCAGACCGGTCAGATGGGATATGTGTCTTAGCTCGGTATCAGGTATTTCAACGCCATAGCAAAAGAGCATCACCAGGTCATTGGGCCCTAACAGAGATAAAGGTGCTAAATCTTGGCCAGCCTCTTTACTCAAATTCAGTCTCAATGCCTTGCCTGTCGGCAGCGTTACATCCCCAGTGGCCTCACAGAGCACCTGCCAGTCATCATAGCTGCTTGTGTCCACCTTTTCCGAATCCAGAACATAGAGCATTCCCATCGATCTATCTTCGGGGAAATGTACAATTCTTCCTTTAGCTTCTGCAAATGCGGTTCGCCCAGAATACAATGCGACCATACCTATACCAAGAATCACCAATTTCACAACAGTGCTCGTTAAGTATCGCATAATGACCTCCTAAATCAGGCAAATCCTGTATTCAAATGTTTTATTCTCCGTCCATTTGTTTAAGCTTTTCGCTCAGTTCGCTTAGTGTAAAACCTTCTGCGTGGACGATGTACTTCTTGTCGATGAGAATCAGCCAAGGAAGAGATTTCACGCCCCAGGCGAAACGGATTTTCTCCTCATCACTCTGAACCATCCCTACAGGGAAAGGAATATTATTCTCCTTCACCCAATTGTCGAGCCTGTCTTTATTAACCTTTGAGGCATGAACTGCAACAAAAACCGCATCTTTTGCCTTAAGCTCTTGTGCTCTTGTGCTCAACTGCCGTAGGCAGTTTCGTGACGGTCGCTGCTCCATATCAAAGAAGCAGATAAGAATCATCCTGTCCCTTGCTTGGCTGGGACCAAAATCAATGTTAATGCCCACGAATTTCGGAAGAGCCTTGCCAACCAAAGCATGGGGAGGTATCGGCTTAGGTGGCAGTGGGCGTCGAATCGAAAGAGGTGCGAAAACAATTATGCTACAATTGGGTACTTGTTGTTCTATCCGTTTGGCATCTTCTTCACTGATACCTCCGGTACCGATATGGACTGAGCGCAGTCCAGGGGAGATTTCTTTCAGATGTTGCAGCGAGTCCTCAGTGAATGTAACACCGCTGACAATTAGTTGGCTTAGTGACCGCAAAGACTTAAGATGCAACAGCCCTGCAGTATTACCGCCCGAGAACTGAAGACTCAGATCTTGTAACGAGTTCAGTTCCGCCAAGTGTCTCAAACCTGCATCGCAGATATCGCTGCTCGGAAGCCATAGTCGTCTGAGAGACCTTAGCCTGCCGATATGAACAAATCCTGCATCGGTTATCTTTATCTCCTTAAGCTCCATCTCCTGTAGTGAACGCAGTTTACCCAGGTGCTTGAATCCTGCATCAGTTAAGTTTGGCGCCCGGAGGTCTAGTATCTTCAAGCCCTTCAGTTTTGCCACGCCCGCAAGACCCTGGTCACCTATGGCGTATTCTTGCCGATTCCTGTTAGCCAATATTGTCAAGTCCTCAAGGTTGCTCAATTCACCAAGCTTAGCATATCCGACATCAGTGACCTCAACATTAGATAGCGTCAGTTTCCTGAGCGACTTCAATGCCGTCAGATAACCCATCCCCACATCGGTGATTGGGGAGTTGTGAATCGATAGCTCCTCAAGCAAAGTGAATTCTTTGATTATAGCAAGGTCTTTATCGCTAACTCCTCGCGGGAGCCTTAGAGATTCAAGTAACTCAAATGCCTTCAAAGGCTCCAGGCCAATGCCGGTCATCTGCGTTCCGCCAAGATCGAGTTGCTTGAGTCCTTTCAAACCTTTTAGCTTCAATAATCCCGCATCTGTAGTCCAATCGGGTAGGTCCAGACTCTCCAGCGAAGTCAGCCTCCCAATATAATCCAGCCCTGCATCACTAACACTGGTGCCGGAAAGACCCAGTTCGCGCAGCGAGCCTAAGGCTTGGAGGTGAACGATGCCAACGTCGCTTATCTTAGTATTGAAAAGAGACAACTTTTCGAGTGACTTCAGTTTAGCTATATCGCCCAACCCTTCATCCGTAATCGCGCTGTGATTCAACAGAATTTCTCGTAATGAGCTAATCCCTTCAAGATGAGAAAAGCCGCTTCCCGTAATGTTAGTACCATATAGCGTCATGCGTTCCAGCGAATTCAAACTTCTTAGGTGAACAAAGCCAGCATCACTAACTGATTTATTGTAATCAAGACCAAGATATCTTAATGAACTCAAGCCTCGAAGATGAACAAGCCCGACATCTGTAACTTCCGTATAAGCCAGATCGAGCCTTTGAAGAGAGCTTAGGTTACTGATATATTTTAGTCCGTCGTCAGTGAATGTGCCGCGACGCAAAGTCAGACTTATAAGTGACGTTAGCTTTGAAATATGAGCCAGGCCTGTGTCACCAACTCTCGGCGAAACGAGCATTTTCAAACCTGTCAATCGCTCCAGATGTCCCAGCCCGGCGTCGTCAACATCCGCATAACTGAAGCTGACCACTTGTATATCATCCGGCTTACAAGCTGCCAGGGCTGAAAGCTCTTTCAAACCTTCTTTGGTCACATCAAGACGCAACGCCTTATCCACAGGCACCTTTACATCCCCCCGCGCTGGCCCGGCATCTTGCCAGCCCATCCACCAATGTGGATCCAACAGCCGCAATTCGCCGACGTAAAGACGCCCTACACTACGAGACATAGGAAAACGCACCGTCCGCAATTTTGGACCAGTCGATTCGTTATTTTCCATCACCGGTTCTGTACCTGCGATTTGCCCTAATCTCTCATCTAATTCGTCGACGTTAAATCCTTCGGCGCGAACTATATGTTTTCGGTCTATTAGAATCAGCCAGGGCAGTGACTTGACGCCCCACGTGAAACGTGTTTTCTCGGCGTCGCCCTGAGTCATTCTGACGGTGAAGGGGATGTTATATTTTTTTACCCATTGATTAAGTGTGTTTTCATCAATCTTCGAGGCCTGAACTGCGACCACAACAATATCTTTTGTCTTAAGCTCTCGTGCTCTTTTGCTCAACTGCCGAAGGCAGTTTCTCGACGGCCGCTGCTGCATATCCCAGAAGCACACCAGCAAATTCTTGGCCTTCGCGTCCTCCAGAGGAATGTCGATTTTGATACCGTCAAGCTCAGGTATTGACTTGCCCACAAGCGACGGCGGTTCTTTGGGTAGGTCAATACCTGCGATTCCCCTGACTCTGTCGAATACGTCCGTTCCTTTCGGAAAATCGAATCGAAAAGTTTTCTCGTCCACTTCAACATTAGGTATGAATTCTGTTACCGTAAGCTCGTACTTCATCGATCCAAATTTATCATCAACAGTGTAGTAGGCCTTTTCTGGATACCAAATAGCAGTGCCGTCCATCTCTGCCATAGCGATTTGTTTTACTTCAATCTCGCTTTCAAGCCTATTATACTGATGCCATTGATATTTCATCAGACACATCCCCTTGTTATGGGCCATCCAAAACAATTCCTTGATTTGTTGGGGTATTCCCTTATGATCTCTTCTTCCGGGAAGTGTAACCTCGACTACGTGGCACAATTGGCCTGCTACGGATTCCAGCTTGGGCCGTACGATTACGATTCCTCTGGTCATTCCCAACTTCAACGTTAGAGCCAGTGCAGGCACACCGTTGGGATATTCGTCTTTTAGATAAGCCGGTGTGGGTTCTTTGAAAAGACGCATGTACTCTTTGAGGTGGTTTTGCTTCTCTACACCCCTGCCCGTCAGGCCAAGAACGATCGAACCATGTGTGGTTCCGCCCCAGTACTCCCGGGTAGTCTTGCCATCAAACGCATGCTCCATAAGGCTCTCAGGTCTATCAAAGCCATCTTCGGTCATTGACAGACGCATATGATAACGTCGTCCCTGATCCTCCACCCTTTCGACATGATTGTACTTAACAGGATGTGGTTGGTCCGGATTGTTGGCCGGAGGCTGGTAATCTACCAACTGATGAATGTATGAAACACGCATCGTCCTTATACTTCCGTAGGTACTCTCCCAGCCAGCGAGTATCGCCTTTGCATCCAAAAAGGATTTCGCCGAATCAGATCGACTCGTTTGAGACGCTGGTTTGTTGGGCTTCGCTTCGTTTTTATCAGTCGATTGTTCTGTATCGATGATCTTTTTGAGTTCCTCATCTAGTTCATCAATGCCAAAGCCCTCTGCAACGACAGTTTGCTCCCAGTTGGTGAGAATCAGCCAGGGAAGAGAACGGACACCCCAGGAAAAGCGGGTCTTTTCGATATCCGCTGTTATCGCTCCCACCAGGAAGGGGATATTGGATTTCTTTTTCCACTCGTTAAGTGTCTTTTCGGTAACTTCAGAGGCCTGCACAGCCGCAACAGCTACGTCCTTTTCTTTCAATTCTTCCGCCTTTTGGGCCAATTGTCTTATACAGTTTCTCGATGGTCGTTGGTTCATATCAAAGAGGCAAAACAGTATTGCCATATCTTTAGTCTGCTTAGCAGAGAGGTTGAGTTTGATGCCTTCGAAGTTGGGCAGCGGCTTACCCACGCCGACCAGTATCGACCATTCTTTGGGAACATATCGGATACTGCCGTCTCTTTCGTCCACCACAAACTTCATTCCCTCTTGCCACGTGTACCTGACTCCAGGTGCTTCTTGGATTCTGACACCTGTGCCATTTTCAATATCCGGGACAAAAGAGCCCAACGCATCATGATCAGGCTTGAGGAGCAGTTCTGTGACCCTATGGTGTATGCGGATAACTGACGCTCTGTTGGGCCCCTTGGAATCAATCTGGAAATCTGCTTCCATCGGAATCCAGACATCCTCTATTCTTTCGAAGCGGACGTTTCGGATGGAAAATGTGTCACTGTCATATGGCGCAAACTTGTAGCTATCCAGCATTCGTCCCCATCGAAGGTCTTTTGGTCCTTTATGGACGTTTGCCTTCGCAATGCCGTAGCCGTGCTTGGGGTCGAGCCATATTGTATAAGTGCCGTGCTTCGTTTTTGCGTCGATGACATAGCAGTTCCCTGAGCCGACCCGCTCAAGCTCATCCCGCACGGATATTGAGTCAGTTTGCCTCAAGATCGAATCAAACCGTTCGACATCACCATATAAAAAGCCGAGAATCGAACCTGCACCAAGATATCCTATAGCGAACGCATTTTTCATATCTTTCGCGGCAAATGAGACGAAAACATTACTTTCATCCAAAATTTGTCCCCTGTAGTGCTCGATGTAGCGTTTGCCATCCCACAGATAGCTGGTGTGCCTATCTGCCGGGACCAGAGACCCATCTGCTGCACTATGAACACGCTTTGGGCAATAGTAGGCACGGAAGTTGCCTCCATCGTCCTCATACCGGAACTCAACAATCTCTCGCTTAACCTTTGAATATGGTTCTGTCCCGTCTTTAGTTATGTCTTCTGTAATGTTCGTCTCGGTTCTGGCAACAAAAGATTTGAGTTTGTCTTGATTTGCTGCGTATCTGTCGAGCAACTCTGAGACACTAAGTTTCTCTACAGCAGAAGCCTGGACCGGTATAAAGCAAGCCACAATGATTAGGAGCTTATACATAAATTTCATAATTATCCCTCTCTTCCAGAGATAAACGGTGGGATAAAACCCACCCTGATATGGCTGCTATATAAGTTTAGACATGTTTGTCAGTAAAATATTACAGTTTTTTTGTATTTTTGTTAATATTTTTTCTTCGTAAACCCTTGCTGTATCGGCAGTTCTCAGACAAAGGTGCTGTTTTCGGATGTCTTCGGATATGGGTTTTGCCCGCTAAGCTGGTTGGTGTCAGCCTGCCCTGTAATTGTGGGCATCGACTTTATCCGTAAGCACGCATAAAATCGCTCGCGGTAAAAAGAACTGCGCAACGCCAGAATCATAAATGGAAGGTTAATCACATATAAACACCCCCCCCACGCCATTTGATGGGTTTAACCAGTAGCTCTGTTTCAACTATTGCTTCAAAGGCGTCTTCGGTCCGAATCCATTTATCTTTAGGGTTATGTTTTATCTTGGATTGCAGTTTTTGAGTGGTTTTGTTGTATACCATTGTTCCGATATAAAGCTCGTTATTGAGGATGGAGGCAACGCTGTCGCTTGTCCACTGTTTGTGCCCGGGTGAAGGTATTTGTTCGCTGTTGAGTATTTCCGCGATATCTTTTGGCATGCAGCGTTTTTTTACAAAGTTACGGAATATACTTCTAACTACCGCTATTTCATCTTTATCACCGGGTGCTAATGTAACCCGTTGATTCTGGATGCTCTTACGTTGTCCTGGTTTTAGAATCTGAACCGGCCCTCAACAATCTGGCTCTATTGCTTAAATCCACCGGCCGTCTTTCCGAGGCCGAGCCGCTTATGCGTCGGGCATTGAAAATCGATGAAGACTCCTTCGGCCACGACCACCCGAACGTAGCCACAGACCTCAACAATCTGGCTGAATTACTTCGGAATACAAACCGTCTTTCCGAGGCCGAGCCGCTTTATCGCAGGGCACTGAAAATCGACGAGGCATCCTTCGGCCCAGACCACCCAGATACTGTAAAGAGATAGCTAAGCTACTCCTGTCCAAGAGCGGCGATGTTTCGCTGCATACCGCCGATGCTCGAGGGCAGAAACACATAACGCCCGGCGCACTGATTTGCCAACGGTCATTCCATATCGAGGTGATGATGAAAAATACTGGCTATTTTGCTCAAAATCATTGACAATCTTGTAAAGATGGTTAAAATAGGAGAAATAGGATGGTACGTTCAAGTCCCTGCTTGTTTCATATGGAGGAGGAGTGAAAAGCAGGGGCTTTTTTATGTCTGCCCTTTATCTCCCTGAACCTGCACTTATTGCCACGTGGTAGAAAGCGCAAGGTTGTTTCAGAAGTTCCTCGCTGTGGGTTTATGCTGGCTGAATAATGGGAGCTCCACAGCTGGCGAAGGCGTACTGTAGGTGCTCTGGTTAGGGCTATTCGGCTCAAGTCGGAGGCCGGAAACTGGGTCGAATGTCATTCTCGCACGGAGTTCCGACGGGCGCCCGACAGTTACACCCTCGACTACTCCTGGTTCATTCGCTTTGTTGCGCGTCTTTCTTAGGATCTCCTTGTCACAGGTAAGAAACCATGCTGCCCCCATCGCAACAGCCTCAGCCAAATGAAGCGTATCCGTAGGGTGTTTCAGTTATGATTTAGCGTGGACAGAGTACTAGTTCTCTGTTGATGATAAATTCCTCTCTAAAACTTTAATGATTTCCTCAACACTGCCATGAGCTATAATGTTACCAGTTCTATCTAGTAATACAGCATGGGGAATCCCTTTAACCAAATACGCAGCAAACGTCTCTCCCATATACTCTTTCCCTTCAACCAGTTTATCAATTACAATAGAGTACTTAATGCCATATTTCTTTAAAAGGGACTTAATAGCCTTTGGGTTTGATCCGGGTGTATGGATTCCGATTATGAAGAGATCTTCAGAACTTCTTGAATTATCCTCCTTAACAAGTAAAGGATATGTTTTATGACAAGGAACACACCATTCTCCAAAAAAATCTAGGAGAATATAGCGTCCCTTTAATTTATCAAGAGTAATGGATTCTCCTTGAACCCAGTTTTCGACTTGTAAAGAAGGAGCTTTATTGCCAAGAAGTGATTGTTGTGTAATTTTATGTTCTTCTCGTTTTTGAATGCGTTGCCGTTTGAGAAACTCTGACCTTCGAACCAGTTTGACTCCTTCATATACCCAGGCAACTGACTCATCATTTTGATCTGACCAAAATATTGTAATATCATTTGGAAGCCCAAGTGCTTCCATTTCAAACTGTTCTTCCGGTATCGCAATATTTAATTGGATTTCTCTAAGGGTGACAATTTGATTGGCATCAACAATCTCCTTCAGGTTATTTTTATGATCAAATCTTTTTTTAGAAAGGGCGGTAGGAAACCATATTTTTGGTAAAATTTCTTTAATTTCCATTTTTATGTGCTCTGAGATATTTCCATCTCTTGTGAAACTTATTCTTTCAGTTACAAGAAACCCTTTATCGCCATCTATAGTCCAAATAGCATCAGGCTTGGATTTATCATGCATATATGGTGAAAACCGCTTGATTTCACGTATATTACCATCATTTTTCCTTACGGCCTCCCATCTAATCTGATCAGGATGTAGCTTCATTTCCTCTACAAAGGAGGTCTGCTCAAATCCTTGATAGCATATATTTAATAATTGATAATCCGGTGGAGAATGAAACGTCGCATGAGCTTGGCTTTGCTTTGTCATCATCCCGATAGAGTTATGGTCCACTCGATAAGCATAAGGATTTCCTATAGAAGGCCAATACGCTAAATAGCGATCATTTAGAACGATTCTTCCAGACTGTTTTTGCTGCCAGGCTTTTTGAGGAATCTGGGCATTATTTTCAAAAGTGGACCACCGACAATTCCCTTTCCACTTGACCAATCCATGCCCATGATCTATCCGTTTACCGTTCTTGGTTTCTCTTTCCGAATGGAATTCAACAAGATACGATGACGAAGATACCTTCTTACGTGCCTCAGAATTCTTCTTGATTAAACAGTGTAATAGTTCATTTGAGGCATTTGTTGATACCGCATATACACTCTCGTTTAAAGAAGAAAGTAAAACAAAAATCATAAAAAGTTTTGCATAGTGGTATATGTTCATAATTTCGGTCCTTACATTATTTAAACAATAGAACTGGGATTCCCATATAATACAATATACCATCGCCCAACTATGCCATCTTACCGCTTTTTCAATTAAATATCAAAAAATTTCATCAATGCCCCACAAGAACAAACTTCTTGGGGTTATTTTCTCATCCAGTTCATTAATGCCGAATCCTTCGGCCTGAACTACGTGTTCCTTGTCTGTGAGAATCAGCCAGGGCAGGGAGTTCACGGCCCAGTTGGATTTTACTTTATCGGCGTCGCCGGTAATCATTCCGACCGGAAAAGTAATATTGTTCTTTGTTACCCAGTTGTCCAGCGTCTTTTTATCAACCTGCTCCGCCTTAATTGCAATGATTTGCAGACCCTTTTGAGACAACTGTTCTGTCTGTTGAAGGAGTTGTTTTAGCAAGTGTCGCGAAGGCCGCTGATTCATATCAAAAAAGCACAACAGCAATTGTTTGCTTTCTGTTTGTTCTTTATTGAGATTAACTCCTAAATCAGATAAACTTGGTATTTCGTGATCTATCAAGGTTTTCCCTTCAACATGAGCCCTTTCCTGTCCCAGAATTATTTTCACATTTTTGTCGCCGCCATTAGCTTTAAGATACCCAGCTCCACCGGGAAAGCTGGGATAATTAGCCTGAATCCGAAGCGGACCTTTACAAATACGTCGAAAGACAAATGTGCCATCTTCACCGGTTGTACTGCTCCGTTTTGGTTGGGAGTCGCCCTGTAAGAACATGGGTACGTTTGGGACGGGTTTACCTTCACCGTCCACAACGATACCGGAAATGGATTGATCTGTCTGGTCCAATATCATCGTATCCAACTCACAGGTTTCTCCCGGCTTTGCTGCTATTGGCACACGTTTATAATGAAAAGGGCCATATCCCGATGCATCCAAGGAATACCGGTAGTGGAAAATATCTTCAGCTAACGGAATAGCTGCAAATTCGTATTGCCCCTGAGCATCGGTCAAAATCTCCGGACCCAGAGGGCACAGATAGTGGGATATAGCTACACATAACGAAATTCTGGCTGCAGGAATAGCGCGGCTATTCGTATCGGTTACGCGGCCTTTCACTATCAATCCCGGCCCAAGAGTAACCTGGATCGGGCGTGATTCATCTTCTACTTTTACTGCACCAGCCAGATTTCTTTGCTCGTCCCGAACGATCAGGCATTTATCTCCATCGTCGGGTTCGTATTCAACAGTAAATCTGCCGCTTGCATCAGCAAAAGTACTACCTCCCGAAGGGTAGAATTTCACAATAGCCCCGGCCACGGGCTTGCCGGATTCATCCTGAACCAGTCCGGTTAACTGAGGTTTACGCTCCAGCGAAAAAGTAATCCGTTCAGTTTTTCCGGCCACTATTTCAACTTCTTTACTTTGTCTTCTGTTAACATAGCCTTTGTTCACACGAGGACGCACTTCGCATTTACCCAAAGGCGCCAGGATTTGAGTTTTACCGTCGGGACCGGTTTGGACGGTTTTATAAAATCCCGCGTAACCGGGCTTTTCTCTTTGCAACACAATAATCTTAATACCCTCTACCGGTTTTTTATTTCTTGACTCGTTTACTAAAACTTCAATAACTCCCCCTTTATCCAATTTCACCAAAAATTCATTGGACTTTTTGGCGTCGGTCTCGACAACCAGAATCTTATCTGCCCAAGGACTTCCTTGCTGAAAAGGGGTGGTAGCTCTGAGAAAATGTTTTTCTACAGGCACACCATCAAATCGAAAACGCCCATCTTCATCAGAAACAACCGGTTGGTGAATATAATCCCAAGGTTGATCGCGATACCAATCCATTACCAAAGTAACCCCTTCTATTGCCCGTTCCGTTTCGGCGTCAACCACTCGGCCCTGGACGGAAACCTCGGAGGGTAAAATCAGTTGAATATCCCCGCGGCCCGCCTCGTAACCCATACCACCGTGGGTAAAACTGGTTTTGTGTTTCGAAGCCCATCCAGATGCTTCTATTAGAAAATATGCTCTAACGTCTGCAGATAAATTTTCAAATTGGAATTTGCCGCGGGCATCCGTTTGGGCAGTAAACCATTCTTCCGGAGTCGAAATTCGCCTCTGTTCGAGCCGGTTTAAATAATCGCTCATACAATCAACTCGAACTCGCGCATTGATTACTGGAGAGCCGTTTTCGTCCCTTACTACGCCAGATATCCGGCAGGGAGGTTCCAGAACGATTTGGTATTTTCCTAAAGCCCCTTTGCGGTGAGCCACATTTACGCGGTCCCAACCCATTGCCAGCCCCGGCTTTCGCGCGACGATAAAGGCCTTATCTTGGTAAGTAACAAGTGCCTGAGCTTCAAACTTGCCCTGGGCGCCGGTCTCTGTCCGGGCCAGAACTTTTGGTGACTTCTGACTAGTGGAATAATCATAGAAATTTTCATAGACTGCAATTTCGGCCCCTTCTACAGGTTGAGCCTTGAAATCCACAACCCGTCCGGTTATGTTCAATGGTTCGGGGACATCAGCCCATGCCGTAACTGAGAATAGCAAGACAAAGCCCCATACAGAAATGATATTTCCGCTCATAGCGAACTCCTCGCAAAAAACATACAGTGACTGATAGGCATTTTGATTCTTCAACCATAGAAATGATCATACCCCCGAGGGAAAGACAGATCAAAGGAAAACAGGACATCCGGCGCTTGTCAAGCGTAAATAGGACCACTGCGAACATCTGTCTATCCTCTTAAAAAAGAAGCACTTATACCACTAAGCTCTTTATTCACATTTCAGACTACTAAAAAGCACTTCGTCTACACGATAGACGTCAAAGCCACAAGACCGTTACAGCAATTTTCGAAAAATGTGGAAAAATCTCAATTTTTGCGAAAACTGAGCTAGTGTCTGTAATACATGAGGTTAAAAACCGTAGGTATGACACAAGGGTGTATATTTTGCACTAAGTGTGAATTCTGAATCTTTGTGTCGCACTGACAGCTTTTGACCTTACGTCATCAGGGAAACAAATTCCTGAAGCGTTTGTTTTGGCATCAGTTTGATGGGCATTCAAAAGATATTGTTCTATTACTCGTTCTTGCAAGAACAACTATTTCTCCTGGTGTCGTTTTTATCTGTGTATTAACTTGTTTGATTTGTACGATACCTCCCTCTTGGATGGTAATACTTGCCTTGATGGCTATCATATCGTTGTCCATCTTTTTGACTTCAATATCATTTTGGCTATCTTTCAGTCTCCATATACCATTATCACCTTCACCAATAAGCCGGATTACTACGCCATTTTCAGCTTGATCCAGCGAGATTTGCGTAGAGTTGGTTGGCAAGACCTCATTTAAGCTTGCTGCTGCAGAAGACGCCTGTTCTTCAGGTGCAGCACGAGAAGATTCCTCTTCTCCATTTGGATCCTTTGAACACGATAAGGAATTGAGTATCAGCCCAATCAATATCGTCATCTCTAAGATTCTACTTGTGAACTTTTTCATTGTGTTCTCCTTTCTTAATCGCTTACTTCCTTGATTTTCTCATTAAGCTCATTCAATTCAAAGCCTTCCGCTCGCACGACGCGCTTGTCATCCGTTAGGATGAGCCATGGAAGCGAACGGATGCCCCAGGTTGAGCGTGCTTTCTCATCATCACCTTCAACCATTCCGACCGGGAAGGCTATGTTGTTCTTTTTCGCCCATTCATCAAGCTTTGCTTGGTCAACCTTCGAGGCATGGACTGCGATAACAAACACTTCTTTGTTCTTGAGTTCTTCTGCTTTTTTGTTTATTTGTAGGATACAATTCCGTGATGGTCGCTGTTCCATGTCAAAAAAGCATAGTAAAATATTTTCGTTTTGGACTTTTATGCTATCGAGTTCGAGGCCAAATTCATTGATCTTGTGGAGGGGCTTGTTAAGAATTGACTTCACTTTCTGTGCTGTAACCGAAGCACTCATTGCTCTGATTTTTTCCTTGTACCTTTGCCGGTCTTCCTCAGTTACAATAAGCATCTCTCGTTTTATTCTGGTCGTTATACCAGAACTAATCTTCCAAGGTTTTTCGTAATATATACCGGATTTAGTAATTCGTTGAAGATCTCCATTATCATCTGGTTCTTCAATGCGAGCGTAATCAACCCAGTAGGTTCCCGCTGGTACGGCTGCGACCCCGTCAGACATGTTTAGGTTGATTGGCCCCAGTTCACCAACCAAACTAACAATAGCTCTTTTCGCAGGCATCTGTAGATAACCCATTGGAACTTGAAGCTCCTGTACAGTTACTATCTGACCATCAGGTGAACTTCCAATACGGTATACCCGGTCCTCAAAGATCGTGCAGCTACCGACAAAATGTTGTTCGGTATAATGAATCCTACCATCACCGTCAACATCCCATCCAATTCGGTCGTAATCCAATTCTCGCGGGCCCAAAGTACCCACCCATTCATAGCTTACCTGGCCCGAACCGTAATGACCGTCACAGTTATAGTCTATTAACACAGCTTTGACTTCTTTATCACCAAATCGTATATGACCATCCAAAAAGCATTGCGAATTCAAGTATAACTCTCCAGGGCGGAAAGGACTAAGCATATGATACCAGGCAAAAACTCGGAATTAAAATTACTTTTCTCATAGTCTTACTCTCTATTGATTTGTTTAAGCTTTTCATCCAACTCATTAATATTGAATCCCTCAGCACGGACGATGTGTTTCTTGTCAGTCAGAATCAGCCAGGGCAGGACCTGGGTGCTCCAGTTGAATTTTATTTCGTCCACGTCACCTTCAATCAAGCCAATAGGAAATTCAAAATCGGAATCTTCTACCCAGGTATTGAAAGCCTTGATGTCAATATCTGCCGCCTGAATACCGACAACAGTTACGCGATTTTGAGCTGAAAAATGGGTCTGGTTTTGTCTGTCATTATCTGGGTCGTAGGTTCATAGCGGGGGCGCGTTTCGAACCTACGACCTTGCTTTCATCTCGAAATTCTCTTTTAAAAGGTCTT
>DATKYR010000080.1:0-7532 GCA_035528395.1 Sedimentisphaerales bacterium | reverse complement strand
AAACGATGCAGATGTCGGTAAAGGCAACCATCATAGTTGAGCCTATGAACTTGGTATCCGATAATTGATTTTGCAATATGTGAATCTTCAAATTTTTGCTGTGAGATTATAGATGAAGAATCAATGTTCCGCGTGGGTGCGAGTTCACGATGGCCAAGTTTGACGACTCTGGGAAGAAGATCGCACCCGCCATGGATGTATTCGTCCAGCACGCTATGCAAATGCTTTTTGTTGAGAATGACGGCTTCTTGATGGGCGGCACGCGGCCTTGAAACCGTGATTTTGAGCTGAAAAATGGGTCTGGATTTTATCTCCAGGGGTTCATATCGGGGGCGCGTTACGAACATACGACCTTCAGGCTCCAACCTAAAGCCTTGGCGCACTCTCCGTTTTGACTCCACAAATGTTGATTTTGCTTAAATCGAGTCCTAATAAATATCAGTTTTAGCTGAAGAACGCCATTTTTAGAAAAATATTTCGTGAAAATCAGATTCAATGTCCTTATTTTAGGCTAGGCCCTTAATTCTAAATTCATTGCAGGAATTACTGACCAAGGTTATAATACTCCCCAACAACGTCTTTTGGTTATCTCATAGTTGACATATTATCGTTGAATTGAGGGAGCAGGTATTATGAAAAACCAAAATAAGATTCATTTAACCCTTAAAATAATTTTGATTACCTTGGCATCAATGTTCATTACCAATGGATGTGAAAGGTCGTTGGAGCCCTGGGGGCGCATAGAAGGACAATTGGCACAAGGTCGCAAAGCAGACGGAAATAAGATATGGATGTCATTACTGCCGCCTAAAAACAGGGGACAAAACAATTATGAAACCGTATGCGATGAAAACGGTCGTTTTGTTTTCAACAAAGTTCCTTCGGCCTGGTTCGAAGTTGGTTATTTAACTCGTACTGGAGAAGGTTCGGCATCCATTACCAGCCGGACGCCGGTCGAGGTAAAGGCCGGCGAGACATCCACAGTAACCCTCGGCGGGACGGGACGGCCTGTTACGGGAAAGTTTGTCCCTCCTGAAGGTTTTAACAAATCGATATATTTTGGACAAGGTACAAGGTCACTGGTAACTGCACAACCGGAACAACCGCGTCCGGACAATTACGACCAGATGACAAAGCGTCAACAACAACAGTGGCTAAATCAGTGGGTTCAAACAGAGGAATACAAAACTCAGCGCATTGCCTACCTGCATAACGAAAACCTGTCAACTGCTTCAGATTGCTAAGACAAGTAGCACGTTTGCCTTGCTCCCGGGCCCGATTTAGTGCCGGCATCAAGATGGCCATCAATACCGCGATGATAGCGATTACTACCAGAAGTTCTATTAACGTGAATCCTTCTCTTCCACGCATAAGTACACCTTTCATTTCTTCTTCCTCGCCCAAAAAATAAGTTTTTTAAAAAACTGGTCGGCAGGAAAAACCGGCAAGGCACTTATTGTCAAGTTGAGGAATTAAACGCTATATTCATTTCTTTCTTGACAATTTCAAATCGATCGTATAATTGTTATCGTAGATAAGCGAACTAGCGAGACATCTTGGATTTGTAACTGGGCTAGGACATCAGTTGGGCCTTTGCGGATTAGTATCATGATAAACCGGTATGGCGTAGATTTAATGGGTGGCGAGCTTAAGCGTACCAAGAATTAAAGGAATAAAAATTATGGAAGTTAGAGTACTACTTCAACAGATTGATGGATGCCTTGAGCGTGTGAGGATACTTTTGGAATCAAGCCTCGTTTCTATTGATGGAAAAAGAGGATGGCGTCAGTATCTTGACGAGAGCGGATCGCCGGGAACATACGGGACAGCTTGCGGCCTGATTACTTACGCTAACATTCCGACCGCCAGGAGAAATTTAATAACAGACGTTGTTTCGACTATTGTGAGCCGGCAACAAGAGGACGGAAGTTGGGCATCATCCACTATCGCTGAAAATGTTGGGTTGACCACAGCAACAACCTATAGCCTCTTGGCTCTAATGGAATCTGGTGTACCGGTAGACCCTGACATCTTTGCTAGGGCAATTGTTTGGCTAGAAGGGGTCGTGATGCAAAATGGCGCGACATCAGACTATCTCGGGCACACGGAATATAACACAACTTGTGCGGCTATGTTACTCAGAGTACTCGGCAACATGCAGGAACAAGAGCTCACAAAACGTATAATTGATGGGCTTGTCTCGTGTCGTGAAAAGGATGCCGGGTGGGGGTACTATCCGAACAGCAAGAGCACAATCGACCACACTGCATTAGCCATTGTTGGACTAAGTTGCACTCGATATCCGATGGATTCACCGGAAATTGGAGGAGCTATCGCATATCTTATGGCTGAGTATATTCCTGGAAGCAAAGAAAATAATCAGCGGCAAGATCTGAAATACGTGGAGAAAGGCGACTTAAGAAGATTATTGCCCTACCATTTCTTTACAGATGGCCTTGTGGGGTTGGCATATCTTGGAGTTATAAAACATTACGACGTCATTGAGCGAATCATTGATGTTACCGAACACCTGATCGGTACACAGGCAGAAAATGGGCATTGGGTTCACGTGGGGGTTCCGGAAAAACAGCCTTCTTGGGCTCTTGCAGAAGCTGTGCTCTTCTTGGGGCGCATGAGATTACTGTTGGTGGAAGATGGACGTTTGTTGAGCCTTGAACAATGGCAGAAGCACGTAGACGAGCAAATTGATGAGTTGAGTCAAGTATTAGACAGGGTTGAATGTCGTACTCGTGGGATTCCAGGTGCAATTCGTATCCTTAGACTTTGGCCGCTCCAGGCCATTTTTGGGGGGCTTCTATTCTACATTGCTATAAAGATTCATATACCTGCATCACCATGGAGTGATATTGTCGCTGTCGTAGTAGGCATAAGCGCGACCATTATAGCGGGTTATTTCATCTATAGAAAAGGAAAAAACGAGTGATTACGGAGGGAGATATTCTTCTGAAAAGCTTTAGGGTGCGCTTGGATACCGGCTGTAACATTCAGTGCTTCTTCTGCAATTCTTGGCATGAACGACCTGTGAATGTTAGTGCTGCGCATATTAGCGCAGCTTTGAATGAAGTAAGAAAGAGTGGAGTTGAGGCAATAGCAATATCAGGAGGAGAGCCGTTGATCTCGCCGTGTTTGAATGACGTGTTGGATGCAGTGAGGGACTCGGCGCTTCCGGCCTACATCACAACTAACGGAACTTTGCTTGAGGACAAGGCGGCATTATTGGCTGAGAGAGGAGTGACCACAATTCACCTCTCCTTGGAGAGCATTGAGGGAAAGACCAGGCTTGCTTCGAATTGTGAAATAGATGCAAGGAAAATAGGTTCTGCAATTAGTGCTGCTAGAGATGTAGGTTTAAATGTAGAGATAAACCACCTTGTGTTGTGCGGTTTGAACTGGAGTGTTACGCAACTCGGGCGCATTCTGGATTTTTGCGTTGCCAAGGGTATCGGATTGAATATTCTGGATCTTTTATATACGTGGAATCAAGCATTGGAACCCCTTTATGTTCCTTATGTGGAGATAAGGAATGTGTTGGAACAGGAATTCGGGCTTATTGGACAGGTTGTGCCGAGGGATGGAACAATTCAGACAAGATATTGTTATGGCAATGTTTGTGTTTATCTTAGGGACTTCAGAGCAGTGCCGTCATCATCGCTTTGTGTCACTTGTTCAGCAGAACACGGAACGTTCGGTGTAACGCCACCCCAACTGAGTACAAGTGGGACAATTGGAATCTGCAAACACATAAGAAAAAAAGTTGGGGAGTCGGAGAAAGAAGTCGAGGAGAGTGTGATGTGGATTTGCAGACTAGTAAAATCTGGTGGGCAGATTAACTGGTTACGAACATAAGAGAATCGATAAATAGGGGAATCTGATGAGTCAGGTATAAGTCACAAGGAAAAGGGAAAATTTACCCTTCGACCTTGCTCCCCTCGATAAATTCAGGACAGATAGGATTAAGGTGTGAGGAGATATTTTGTACGACAGAAAGATTCTGAGTCAATTAATCGCATTCACAAAAGAAATCAGGTTGATAAAACCTGAAAATATTCAAAGTTACAAGGCTCAATTTTTTTCAGGTGATAAATCACCATTTCTTTTTTGTGGAGGAATAGGAATAACATGGTGGCACACGGATAAAGGATTTAAACTATGCGATAACATTGCTTCAATGAGTATTGAAAAATATCCACAATTACAAGATGGAGATAAAGATAAATTGTCGGAAGTTATTAAGAATGCTTTTTGCATTATTTGTGCAAATCCTAATTATTTTCATACTATGGATGGTATTCTTCGAAAAAAAAAGAATCTTTTTGAAGCTAGGTCTATTTATGATGTAGATACGTTTTCGAAAAAGCTATGGGATTTTATAATGGCTAAAATGGTAGACAGCATAGGACATTGGTGTTTAGTATATCCATTACCAAGGTTAATCACTGAAAGTATACAAATTAAAAATGAAAACATTTTTCTATTAAAAAGAACGGATAAGCAGTCCTGGAAAGATTTAAAATTAGAATATCCAGAAACTCAATACTGGGATCCTTCAACCGGTTTTTTCTCTGATGGTAAACCCACATGTTTCTCTAAGCTTAAATATGAATCATTGTTAGTATGCCTGGGTACCGGCACCTCAGATGGATTCAAATTTAAAGCTAAACTGAAATTTAAAATATTTTTATCAATTGTATTTGCCATACTTAGAATACAAAAAAAACATCGATTAACTAAATCAGCAGCCCAACCATATCAGTGGTGTATGCAGTTTAAAGGTAAAGATAATCAATCTCCTAGTGGATCTATCTCATCTGAGATTGGCACCTTGTTGCCATATTATATTCATGACTATGATTTAAGAACAGATTCTATTAAAGTTCTTGAAGAGTGGTATACCTCTCTGCAACATCTTGAAGTTGACGTTAAAAACAGGGTAAAAAAAGCGGCTCATTTTGTAAATAATGCTATGGTTTCTGATGGTATTGATTCGTTTATTCACTACTTTATAAGTTTAGACGCATTATTTGGTAAAAGAGGAGATGTAGAAAGGTGTATAATAGAAGGAGTTGAAACTTGTACTTCTAACTCTTTGTGGGCTCAAAAAACAAGATGGTTGTATGATCTTCGCTCAGAGCTTGTGCATGGAGGTGCAAGATATGAGAGAGAATGGAAAGATTTTAATCGCTATGTGAACCATTTCGGAACAGAACCTTTAATCGATGTTATGGATTTAGCGTTCTTGTGTATTCTTAAAAGTGTGTTGCCAAATCTAACTTATCAATCTACTTAAACGGCGACTTCATTGTTAATCTATTGCCTAAAACCATATATACATAGTTGGGCGCAAAAGAATGAATAAAAAAGAGTCATATGTCATACCTGTAGTTATATGAAAAGATAATGGAAAATGAATTAAGACCAAATAAAGCAGAATTAGAATTTCTAACACTTGCCTATAATCGATTTTACGATATTTTTGAAGAAATCATGGATGATTCGTTTTGGGAAAAGGATAGCTGGTATAGATTCTCGAAATCAAAAGAAGGCTTTGCAGTCTATTCAGAATTATTGAATTATGAGCCAATAAAATGGATCATTGAGCACATAAAGAAAGTTAGACCTCCATTGGAAGCAGAAATTGGAAGTGAACTTTTTAAAGTAATACGAAACATAATTAATCATTTTCCCTTTTTTAATATTTGGGATGACGTCTGGATTAGTAAATCAATAGTAAATTGGAATAAGGAAGGGCAATCCATTGATCGTTATGACTTTTACTCGCCCGGACTCACCTGGCGTAGGCACGGTTCTCGCCAACACGGCAAAAGTATGGGAGAATCCGGTCACACGAATCGTTCGAGAGCAACTCGAACACATTAACTGGGAAGGATTTAGAGCAACACCCTTGCTTGCCGGAAAGATTGTCAGCCTGCAATTGAAAGCATATAAACACAAGTGTGCTAAAAGCATCATACCGCCAGGTCGTAAGACCCTCTGCGCTTGTCAAGGAACAATAGGACCCCTGCAGAACCTCCAAATGATGAATAAAGCTTCTTAGAAAAGTTCATAAATGGGATAGTTTTGTCTAATCAATATACTCAAAGATGACCATTTGTTCAAAATTGCTGTGTAGAATCAAGGATATATGATTTGTAGATGGACTTCTCCTGCATCCAGATGACGGAAACAGGAGGATAAAAACTACGCAACGGCCTTTAGGCGATATCCAGTGATTCTTGTTTCCCGGAAAAGATGTTGATCGATGTGACACGGCACTGTCTTTGAATCACGTTTAGGTTTCTTTGGCTTCTTGTTGTAGTAAATATCATCAGGCCGGAAACCTTCCAATGCCATATGAGGACGCCAGCTGTTATACCAACATTCAAATTCTTCACACAGCATGGTCAGGTGATCAAATCCTTTAATGATCGGAACTCGCTTGAGCCATTCGTATTTCAGAGTTTTAATGACTCTTTCCGTGACAGAAATTGACCCATGTTTTCCTACGGCGCCGAAGCGAGGTTTAACATCCCATTGTTAAGTGCTGAACATCTCTATAATCATCGTCCCAGAACTTGGTGTGGGGCTCCTCGCCGGGACGGATGGGCCAACAGCGCGTTATCAAGGATGAACAGATGCAAAAGCTATGTTCTGCAATCAGCCAACTACCATATGAACATAGAGAGGCAGTTGTGCTTCACGTGCACGGGCAGATGAGATCATGGCACTAACCACTACTTGGAAAGGACAGCTGAGAATCTCGCTGGTCAGCTTTCCAGTCCGGCTCTACACTGCCGTCGGCAGCGCTAAGAAGCTGGCCTTAAATCAACTGCACAAGCAGTGCCGGAGCAGAATCCACCTGGATACCTGCTGTCCCAAACATGGTAAGCTGGCCAGATCCGAGATCACCAAAGGCTATGAGTACGAGAAGGGCAAATACATCACTATTGAGCAAGAGGACCTGCAAAAGATTAAGCTGGAAAGCACCAGGACAATTGAGGTTATCCAGTTCGTTAATCAGTCCGAGCTGGATCCTGTCTACATAGATGCCGCATACTATGTCGCCCCAGATGGTCCTATGACCCAGGAAGCGTTCCGCATCGTCCATAAGGCCATGCACAAGATGAAAAAAGTCGGGATCGGGCAGATAACTATGCACAACAGGGAATACATGGTTGCCTTGAAGGCTTGCCAGAAGGGATTTTTGCTTATCCGGCTGCACTATGCTCAGGAGCTGCGGAATCCCCAAGCCTGCTTTGAGGACATCACCGATGGTCAGATGCCCAAAGACCAACTGCAGCTGGCCGAGCAGCTGCTGAAAAACAAGACTGCGCCATTCGACCCGCTATTATTCAAGGATCGCTACCAGGATTCGCTTTCAGCCTTGTTGAGGTCGTCTTCAATCTCAGCAACCATTGTTTTAAGGTCTTCGTAGTCTTGCATTTTTTATCCTCTATTAACATGTAAATTATCATTTTGAAAAAAGATTACCAGCAGGAATGGGCATTGTCAAA